>DATMNI010000466.1:0-99327 GCA_035570275.1 Candidatus Acidiferrales bacterium
TCAGTTCATGCGAACCCATCGTGACGCTCTTCTCGAAGCATCAGAGACCCCCGAGACATGCAGGTGCAGGGTGCTGTTTATCCATAGCTGTTCGGGAGAACAAGCCATCGGGCCCCAATTCCACAACGACGTCAGTTTTTCCTGGCGATTGGATCGGGGGCGGCTTCCAGGACGAATGGCGCCCAGAAGTACGGGTTGGCACGGACGGCGGAGCCGGAGTGAAGCATCTCGACCTTGGCGGATCGAAGAGCAACTGCGGGGGCCTCGCCCTGGCGCAGGCGGCGGTACAAGGACAGCATGAACTCGGGAGCGGTCAGGTCGTTCACGTCCCACAGACTAACGGCAACACGGCGGGCGCCCGCGTAGAGGAATGCGCGCGTCAGGCCGACCATGCCTTCCCCGCGCACCAGGTTGCCCAGGCCGGTCTGGCAGGCCGAGAGCACCACCAGATCCGCGTTCATCTCCAGATTGAAGACTTCGTTCATGCGCAGGATGCCATCCTCGTCTCCGCTGTTCACCAGCGACAGGACGATGCCGCTGCGCGTGGGGTTGCGGTCGTCCACAATGGCATGAGTGGCGAAATGAAGCAGATGGTAATCCAGGAGATTGGTCTGCTTGACGGAGGCTTCCGTGGCGTCGAGACCGAGAAGGGTGGTTTGGCGTTCCCTTGGGAACAAGCGGCCGACGGCCTCCACTTCCCGCCGCGTGTTCGGCAGCGGCGGGAAGCGGATACCTGCAGATTCGTAGATGCCGCGCACCAGATCCCCGGGCGTCGGACCCACGAAAGGTGGGGAGTCTCCGCCAGGTCGTGAAAATCCGGGTCGCGAAAATACCGGGTCGCCGTACGCCAGCAGGTCGAACTTGCGAACCTGGCCCGGCGCCCGCTGCTGGAGTTCGGCGAGCACTGACACCGATGGCATATACGAGATCGAAAACCGCTCGATGAGGCACTGCGGACGGCTTGAAGGAATACCCCGGTCATCCGGTCCGGCTGCCCGAAGCGTTTCAAAGGGAAGATAATGCAGGATCCCATCGGGCACGATCACCAGATTCCGCTGCGGCGCCAGGTACGCCTCGGCGGGCTTCACCAGCATGTTGTAGAGCGCCTCTGCCGGAGCCTGCCAGGCGTCAAACTGGGCGCCTTGGGGGCGGTGCGCGATGAGCTTGCGATAGTCGGTGACGGCACGTTCCACGGCGGCGCGCGGCGGCAGGTGAAAGCATCGGACCCGCTCCGGTGTGACCAGCCACAGGTACGACTCGCGCTCTCCCAGTGCGTATTCCAGGATCGTGGAGCCAAGCTCCGCGCTCAGCGTACCGGCTTGCGCGGCATTGGAAGGCCGCGGATAACGCAGCGCCTCGTACTGCGGATTGGTGACGCGAATTGCCGTAATCCAATCGGCCAGGTTGCGTTCCGCCAGCGCTGCCGCGCGCCGGTTGGCGTCGGATTCACGGTCGATCAGCGCCGCCATGGCGCGGGAAAGCGCGGCTTCGAGTTCGTTGCGCTGCCGCAACTGCTCCGCCGGCAACCCTTTGGTAATTTGGGCTCGCGATTCCGCCAGCAGGTCCAGGAAGGCTCGGGCACGGCCGCGCTCCGCATAGTCGAAGGCCTTGCGGTCCCACCCCTTTCCGGGCTCGCGGCGGTCGGTTTGTGCCAGCACAAAGATCAGGTCCTCGTAGAGCTTGGCGTTCTGCCGGCCGAAGTCCGCCTTGAGATCGGCGGTCGGAATGCGGCTGCGCAGCGACTCGACGTTTTCGGCGGCGGATTCGAGATGGTCCAAGGCTTGGTGGAAGTTGCCGGAGCGCACGTCCAGTTCCGCCAGGCCGCGCTGCGCGATCAGCGTGACTTCCACCAGGGGGATCTGGGAAGCCGCTGCGAGCGCGCTGCCGAAATACTGGCGGGCCTTTTCGGGTCTGCCCAACTGCCGGTAACAGCGCCCCAGTTGCGCCAGCGCATTGGCCTCCGCGCGCCGGTTGCCCAGTTCGCGCGCCAATTGCAGAGCCTGGCGCAAGCGCTCCTCGGCGTGACCGTACTCCCCGAGTGCCAGGTAGGCGCTGCCAAGGCCCATCAGGCCGCTGAGTCGAAACGGTGCAAACCGCGTCGCGCTATCCAACGCCAGCGACTGCTGAAAGCTCTGCGCGGCTTCCCGGTATTGGCCCATGCCCAGCAGTACATCGCCGACGATGGCGAGGGTGTCTTGCCTCTCCACCACGTCCTCGTGTTGGATGGCGCTCCGCAGAGATTCGCGCGCGTAGCGCAGTGCGGAAGGCCAATCGCCCATAAAAGCATAAATCTCCGGGAGGTTGCCAACACCCGCGCCCGCCTGGTGGTGCATACCCAGCTCCCGGAAAATCGCGATCGACTCATTGGCGTAGCGCAGGGCCAGGACGGGATCGCCCGAAACGGAATAGACTTTGCTCAACTCGCGGAGGGCGTAGGCCTGCATGCTGCGAAATACATGGGCGCGCGCCAGCGCCAGGGACTCTTCACAGAACCGGCGGCTTTGTTGTAAATCGCCTCTGATGAAGTGGACCTTGGCGATTTCGAGCAGACTATTCACCGCGCCAAAGTAATCACCATCCTGCCGATAGAGGTCTAAGGCTTCGGAGTATGGCGCCAGTGACTTCTCAAGTTCGCCGCGACCCTGCTGAGCCCGGGCGAGACTAACGAGGCTGCCTTCCAGCCATAGTCGATTCCCTTGTGATCGGGCGATTTCCAGGACTCTGCCAAAGCACTCTTGGGCTTCGCTATCCCTGCCGAGCAAGACATAATCGTTGCAGACCCATAGGTTGTGAAAGAAGGCTGCCTCCGGATCGTCGAGTTGTGCCGCCAGCCGGGCAGCTTCGAGATGGTGCTTCAGAGAAGGGTCATGGTCCGCTCCCGTAGCCTCGTATGCGTTAGCTATCAGGTCATGCGCCTCCACCAGGAAATCGATTTCGCCGAGGGTCTCCGCCTGGGCGAGGCAGCGTTGTGCTGCCTGCTGTCCCTCGCCGATCTTCCTTTTCTGATAGAGAAACCTGGTGAAGGCCAGACAGGAATAGGGGCCGTCCCGCTTCCCCGGAACGCGGGACGCCAGATCCTCGACCGTGGCCGATCGGCCGGTGCCGACGATGAGCGAATCTGCCAGGGGCACATAGCAAGGAACCGAGTTCGGCCGCTGCTGAACGCACGCTGCGTAATGATCGAGGGCTTCGCTCCACCGATTCTTGAACCCGGCGATCTGCCCCAACGCGTACTCTGCGAAAGCGCTGCGCTCCGGATCGCCCAACAACGCCGCGAAATACGCCGCCGCTGGTTCGGGTGCCTGCTTCTGCTGATAGGCGATGCCGAGCAAGCCGTATGCGCGGTAGAACTCGGGCGCCTGTGCGATGACCGATTCCAGTATCGGTATGGCCTCGTCGGCGTGCCGCTGCCCGACCAACCGCACGGCGCGCGCGTAGTCCTCCGCCGCCGTGGACGCGGCCAGGACGGCGGCCGAAGCCAGCAGCCAGAGCAGGATGCCGCTAAATCTGAAACGGGAAGTCAAACGGTCGCTCCACCTTACTGGATGCCGGGTTGATCTCAGCGACCGTCAGGCGGTGGGCCCCGGGACCCAGCAGGCCGCGGTTCACCAGCACCGCGAAATTGCCCTTGCCATCGCTGCTCTCCACTGCCTGCGCCGTCCGTCCGTCGAGAGAGGCCTCGTATCGAAAGCCGGGGCGAATATCAATCAGGAACGCAAGCAGAACCAGCCGATCGCGCGCATTCAAAGGGAAGGGCAAAGCGCCGCCGCGCGTGGTGTTCAGGTCGATGGTCCGCAGAGACAGCATTTCGATTGGGCCAGGCGCACCCGTTGGGACAGGCGCTACTATCGGGCCAGGCGCAACTGTTGGGACAGGCGCAATTTCTTGGTCAGGCGCAACGACGGTTGGGACCGCCGGACGGCGAACCGGCAGGAACGCAGCGATCACTGCCACCAGCGCGACTCCATAGGCTACCGCCGGATGCAGCACCCACAATCGCCGGCGTGGCTTTGGGAATATCTTGGCCCGGAGGCGGCGTTCCATCGCGGCCCAACCGGGCGACGTGTCAACCACCGGGCTGTCAAAGTTTTGCAGGCTCTCCACCAGGCTCTCGCAAATTCCGCAAGCTGCCACGTGGGCTCGAATACGGACGGCCTGGCCGGGTGGCAGGGAATCGTCTGCGTAGGCTGCCAGTGCGGCCGGATTGGGACATGCGCCCAACCCGCGGCGCATAGGGCCGATCCCAGCCTCTAGCGGATCGAACTCGTTTTCCCCATGGTTCACCTGACGCTCCTCTGAGCCCGCGCAGCCCACAGTTTCTGGAACATGCGTCTGCCGTTCTGAACGTGGGACTTTACATCGTTCAGAGACCAGCCCTCAAGTTTCGCAATCTCTTCGTAAGAGTAGCGGTGCCCGCAAAACTCCTTGAGAGCGATGCGCTGGGGCGCCGAAAGTTGGTCCAGCACGTTGCCGACATCCAGCGCAAGGGTAAGGTTGCCAGGCGCCAGAAGATCCAGGTCGTCGGTGTTTCCGCCGCGCAGCCGTTCCGCCGCCCGCAGCTTGAAGTTGATGCATTCGTGTTTCGCCAGGGTGAAGAGCCAGCCCTTAAAATGGTCGGGCCGGTATTGTGTGCGCAGGTTACCCATCACCTTCAGAAAGACATCCACCGTCACATCCTCCGCGGCTGCTGCGTTTCTCAGAAACCGGAGACACCGGTGGTAGATCTCCCTGGCATATCTTTGCCAAAGCTCCTCGATGCACCTCATCTCGCCCGTCGCTTGAAAGCGCTCCACCAGCGCGCCATCCGCGAGATCGAGATCTGTCGGCAGCCCGGGCCTTCTGGAACTCATAAGAGAGACAATCGGCGGTGCGCTGATTCCACAAGCTCGGCACCGGAGATCAACGCACCGGAGATCATCAAGGATATCACGCCGGGGGGTATTCACCTCCTGTTATTGTTCTGCTCCGCTTGATTTGCTGCCAGCGTGCCGTTCATGGCGGTCGGCAAGCGCATCTCGCCTTCGCGATGACGCGCCGCCGTTCAACTCGCCGACCGCCGCGGCGAAGCGGGGCACGCGGCGAAGCGGGACTTGCGACGCGAGTCTTGCGAGTTATTCCTGAAGGACCTAAAACTCACGCAGCGAGCGGCGGCTGCGCGTATACTTGTATTTCACCCATGACCCTCTCCCGCCGCCATTTCCTTTTCGGCAGTCTGGCGCTGCCGGCCCTGGCCGCCAAGAAGCCGGCCGCCAGGAAGCCGGCCGGCGAACAGCCTAATATTCTCCTGATTCTGGTGGACGGTCTCCCGTCCTGGGTTCTCGGCTGTTACGGCAACCGGGAAGTCCTCACTCCCAATATCGACCGGCTCAGCCAGACGGGTATCCGCTTCCTGAATAACGCGGTGTGCGCGCCGGTCGCCGTCGATAACCGGGCCATCCTGCTGAGCGGACGCACCAGCCTGCAACTGGAAAAAAGGGGAGGGACGCCTGACGGAGAAACCGCGCTCGCCAAGATTCTGGCGGGCGAGGGCTACGCCGTTCAGACCGCGGAGGGCAGCGCATCGGTGGATTTTCCCTCCGGCGGCAAGCCGTTTTTCCTCATAGTCTCGTACAAATTCCAGGCTCCCTACCAGGGCGTGGCGGAAAAATACCAGGAGATGTACGCGAAGGCTAAACTGGACACCTTCGACCGCGAGCCGGTGGCCAAAACCGCCAGCCGCGACAAGGAATTGTTGACCGGAATCCTGGCCAACCAGCGCAAGGCTGCCGCCGCGGTGTCGGCGTTGGACGATGAGATCGGGGCGTTGTGGTCCAAACTGCGAGACCGAAAACTGCAGGACGCCACGCTGGTGATTTTCACCGCCACCTGCGGTTCGCTTCTGGGCCGGCACGGCCTTTGGGGCTCCGGCGACGGGTCCGATCCGGTCAATATGTTCGAGGAAGTAGTGGCGCCGCCGCTGCTCTGGAGTTGGCAAGGCCACACCCCGGCGCAGGCCACCAGGCCGGAACTGGTCAGCAATTACGACCTGTTGCCCACCGTCTGCGATCTCACCGGCGCTGACCTTCCTACTGGAAACCTCAGCGGCCGCAGTTATCTGTCATTGGCCACCGGCAAGCCTCTACCCAAGAAGCAGCCCTGGCGCACGGTGGTTTTCGGCAGCTTTCAAGGCACCGAGATGGCTCATGGGGATCGCTACAAGATGGTCCAGCGCGAAGGCGGGAAGGGTCCCGGCGAATTGTACGATCTGAGGATGGATCCGCGGGAAAGAGTGAACCAGTACGGGAATCTTCAGTTTCTGACGGTGAAGACCGGGCTTACGGCGGACCTGGCAAAGTGGAAGCAGCGGTACTCGGCGTAGTTGTGGGGCAGGTTGTTAACCTGCGGCGGATTGTTAATCCGCCTGCTGGGCGTTTGAATCCGGCCACACCTCACCCACACACCGACTACTTCTTTTCGTAACCGTCCAAGGAATGGTCGTGTGCCGCGTAATACTTGCCGGCGTCGTTCAAATTCTTCGGCATGGCTTCCTTGGCCTCGACTTTGGCGTGACAGAAGACACAATTCTTCTTTTCTTTCTTGGCGTACTCTTGCTTGCCGTAGGTTGCCGTGGTGCATACCAGAATGCCGGTCAACACGATGGTTGCCGGCAGGACCAGTTTCAGTGTGCGCATCGGTACAATCTCCTCTCAATATCCTAAAATGATTATAACCGGATTGTTGGAATACGCAACTGATTACAGGCTGGCGTTGGCGGCGCTGGGTTCCAGGCTTCGCCAGAGGTACCAGCTCGCCACGGTGCAAAAGGGGCGCCAGTGGGCGGCCAGGGTTTCCATTTCGGCGGCTGTGGGCAACTCGGCCATCCCATACGCTTTTCGGATGGCGGTGCGGATTCCCAGGTCCCCGGTGGGCAGCACGTCGTGCCGTTGCAAGGCGAAAATCAGGAACATATGGGCGGTCCAGACCCCGATTCCCTTCACCTGCGTAAGCCGTTCGATGACGGCCTGATCGGAAAGCCCGTGCAGTTCGTCGAAAACCACGCGGCCATCGCGGGTGTGCCGGGCCAGGTCGCGGATGTAAGCGGTTTTCTGCGTGGAAAGTCCCAGCTTGCGCATGCGCGAGGGACGGAGTTTGAGCACGCTTTCCGGGGTCATGCTGTGGGACATTTTGGGGCGTGCGGCGGCGGCTAGCCGGCCAAAGATTACGGCGGCTACCCGGCCGGAGAGCTGTTGGTAGACAATGGATCTCACGAGGTTTTCGAAATCCGGCTGGCGAAATTGGATACTATAGTCGCCAACCCGGTCGATAATGGCGGAAAGTACGGGGTCGGACCTTTTGAGGTGCTCAATGGCCTGCAGCATGGTGAAACAATCGTCCGGGGCGATACGTCCCCCTTATTGTACCGGGATGCGAACAATTCTCGTCTTAACCATACTCTTAGCTCTTGTTTCAGGCATCGGCGCCGGGCTGCGGGCCCAGGATCTGCCATCTATTAAGGTGGATGTGGACGTGGTCAGCGTGCTGACGACGGTGAGGGACAAGAAGGGCGCCTTGATCGCCAACTTGCAGAAGGACGATTTTACCGTTCTCGAGGACGGTAAACCTCAGACTATCAAGTACTTCACCAAAGAAACCGATCTTCCGCTGACGATCGGCATGTTGGTGGACGTGAGTGGCAGCCAGCGCAACCTGATCGATATCGAGCGCAGCGCGGCCTCCCAGTTCTTTACGCAGGTGCTGCGGAAGAAGGACGAGGCGTTTCTCATCAGCTTCGGCGAGGAGACCGAACTCCTTCAGGACTATACCGGTTCGCCGCGGCTGTTGAAGGAAGGGCTCAATCAGTTGCGCGTCAGTTCCGGCGTGGGTGGGATTCATCCCGGGCCGGTGCCGACCGTTGGGCAACCGCGTGGCACGGTATTGTACGACGCCGTCTACCTGGCGGCGACAGACAAGCTCCGGAGCGAAGTGGGCCGCAAGGTGATCGTGGTGATCACCGATGGCGTGGACCAGGGAAGCCGGTTGACGCGCAACCAGGCGATTGAAGCAGCGCAGAAGGCCGACGCCGTGATTTACAGCATCGACTACTCGGACCCCGGGGCGTATGGCCCGTTTGGCTTCGGCGGGGGAGGCGGCGAAGCGGAGCTGCGAAAGATGTCGGACGAAACCGGTGGCCATGTTTACAAAGTGGACCGCCGGCACACGCTGGACGACGTTTTTAAGGAGCTGCAGGACGAAATGCGCAGCCAGTACGCCATCGGGTACACGCCGACCAACGAGGTGAAGGACGGCGCCTACCGGCACGTGGATGTGCGGGTGGCGAACAAAGATCAGAAAGCCCAGGCGCGCAAGGGCTATTACGCCATGAAACCCTGAAAACAGTGGCCGGTGGCCCTGAAAACAGTGGCCGGTGGCCAGTGGCCAGTGGCCGGTGAAGAAAAAGCGGCGGCCGGTTCTTTTCACCGGCCACCGGTCACCGGCCAGTGGCCACCAGGAAACCGGCCACCGTCAGTTTTAGGGCATGCGCGATCTTCGCTCCGCAAAGTAGCTTTCCACAGCCTGGCGCAGCGGCGGCATGGGCTCCAGCCCCGCGCGCTCCATTTTGGCATTGGAGAGCGGCGAATACCGGGGGCGGCGGGCCGGAGTCCGGTACTCCCGTTCGTTGGTAGCCAGCAGGATGGGCGCCAGTCCGGCGATCTCGAAAATGATCCTGGCAAACTCAAACCAGGAGACCGGTGCGCCGCCGGCGATATGGAAGAGGCCTACCAGGTCGCGGTCCACCAGATCGATGGTGCGGGCGGCCAGAAGCGGCGCGTAGGTAGGGGAAGCCGCGTGGTCTTCCACCACCCGAATGGGATTCGGGCTGGCGGCCAGGCGCAGCATCAATTCGACGAAATTACCGCGCGCCGTGTTAAGACCGCCGGGGCCGAAGACCCCGGAAGTCCGCACCACCAATACCTGGTCCAGGTAGGCCTGGGCGTACAATTCGCCGGCGAGCTTGGAGACGGCATATGCGCCCAGGGGATGGGTGGGGTCCTCCTCGATGTAGGGAACGCGGGCCGCGCCGTCGAATACGTAGTCGGTGGAGAAGTGCACCAGCCGGGCATCCATCTGCCTGCAGGCCAGCGCCAGATTGCGGACTGCCAGCGCGTTCACCAGAAGAGCGGCTTGCGGTTCCTGTTCAGCGACATCCACCTGGTTGTAAGCCGCGGCATTGAAGACGACTTCGGCCTCATAACGGGTCAGTGCGCTCTGTACGGCCGCGGTATCGGTGATATCCACGTGCGCGCGATCCCAGGCGGTGACGGCGTAACGCCGGGAGCGCAACTCCCGGACCAGTTCGACTCCTAGCTGGCCGCCGGCTCCAAAGACTACGGCTCTTCGGCTCATTGGCAAACTCAGGATACCGCATGGATGGCGGGACCGGTACCGCAAACCACGTCGCGTGCTTAAAACGCTCTCGGGATTCTGCAAAGACTCAGCGGCTGGCGCCGCGGCAGTTGTCAATCGCCGGGGGAGGGGTTAACAACCCGCCGCAGATTGTGAATCGGATGAGCAAACTGTGGCACCAAGTCCTAACGGGCCACGCTGGCACAGCGCGGCGCGATTCTCCTGGTCTGTTTTGTGTTTAGCGGCGGCGTTCCACGACGGTGTGCGCGCTCTCCATGCCTGAAAGATCCTCGGCAAACGCGCCGAACGCCTCGCTGAGTTGGCTTAGCCCGAACAAGGCTTGCTCCAGTTCCACCCCCACGAAATAACGCCCGTTCTGGCCCCGGCAATACATGGCTTCACCGAGCAGTACCGCATCGGGCAGATGAATTTGCAGAGCGGCGCCGATGCTCACGGGAAAGGCCATCTCCAGGCCCAGACCGCGGCCGGAAGCGTTTTTCACGATACCGGTGCGCTGGATTTCGGGATCGCCGAGGATGGTGACGGGGACCACTTGATCGGCGGAAAAGCGGGATTGGCGACGTTGTTCCATGAATAACGTATCGGCAGGGGCGGGGAAAAGTTTAAGAGCTTTCAGCCATCAGCGTTCAGCCATCAGCTTGAACCTGGCGCACGCGCCGGGCTGCTTGGTTTAGCTGAAAGCTGAAGGCTGATAGCTGATCGCTTCTACTGCCACCGGTGCATAAAGACGATGCCGATAGTGGCCAGGGTGAGCATCAAGATCACGGCCATGATGATCTTCCTGCGGGCCGGCGTAAGCCAGTTCAGGGCTTCGGCGGCGGTCGCGGAGCCCAGGATCGACTTCATGAGCCGGCGCTGGGCCGGGCCGGGGAGGCTGCGCATTGCCTTGGCCACTTCTTTGCGGCCGCGGCGGTCCGCAATCAGGATGGTGGCGGAGTTGGAGCCGTTGGTGGATTTCAGCAGCTTGGTTCGCAGCCGGTCGGGCACCTCATCCACGGAACGGTACACCAGATCGGAACCGCCCGCGGAAATGAGGACGGTGGATGTCTTGAAAAGTCCGGAGGCATCCGACGACTCCCCACAGTGCGGGCAGTGGGCCTCGCGATCGGCAAAATTCTTCTTGCAACGGCTGCAGGTCATCATACCCCCACCCGTGGAGCCTTGGCCCGATCCGTGGTTTTGACGGCCCGGGCCCCCTGGTCTCCTACATTATCGAGCACAACTTGGATAAAACCTAAGGCTGCTTTTGACAACGCTTTGTCCTTGCGGTAAATCAGCCCCAGGCGGCGAACCATGGGTTCGGGCGCCAAGGGGACGGTGCGGAGTTTTCCGGCGGACACCTCTTCGCGGCAGTTGGAAACAGCCAGGAAGCTGACGCCCAGTCCGGCAATGACGAAATGCTTCATCATTTCCGTGGAATCGAGCTCCATGGAGATGCGGATTTCGTCTTCCACCGGCTCCAGCCACTCGTTGAGACGGGTGCGCGTCTTGCCGTGCTTGGGGAGCACCAGGAAGTATTCCACCAGATCCCTGGGCGTCACCATGTCTTTACCTGCCAAGGGGTGGCGCGCCGGAACAATCAGCCCGATCTCGTCGGTATAAATGCTCACCACCTGCATGCGCTTTTCTTCCACCGGCAGTTGGGTGAGGCCAAAATCGGCCGAATTCTCCATGCAGGCTTCCACCACACGCGAACCATAGGAACGCAGCACCTGGAGTTGGACCGCGGGAAACTGCTGGCGATATTCCGAAAAGACCTTGGGCAGAACGTAGATGCAGGTGGCTTCGTTGGCGGCGATGACCAGTTCGCCGCGGGGATTGGTCTCGAGCTCGGCGATGGCGTCCTGCACCCTGCGGCGCAAGTCGAGCATCTGTTCGGCGTAGCCGGCGAAGATTTTTCCGGCCGTGGTCAGCGAGATGCGGCTGCCGAAGCGCTCGAATAACTCGGCGCGCAGTTCCTGTTCCAGTTGCCTGACCTGGGCGCTGATGGCGGGCTGGGTGCGGAAGCACGTCTGGGCGGCTTTGGAGAAGCTCTTCAGCCGGACGATTTCCAGGAAGGTATGGAGTTGATCGAAATCCATAAACTGCCGGAGCCCGGGGCTCTTTTTTGCCAAACAGGGGCTTACCGGCTGACGTCGTATTTGGTAAGTATTGTAACAGCAATGGCGTGCGATCGCGCTGGAAACCCGGCCTATCCTGATACCATTTACACAGTGCTTCAGTGTGATGCTGTGCTCCGGTGGACGCTCCTGCTGCTGCTGGTGCCCGGCGAGGTTGCGGTTCTCCACGCCCAGACCGGCGCCAACCTTCTTCTGGTGGTGAACGGGAGCGTTCCGCTTTCCCGCCAGATCGCGGACTACTACCGGCCACGGCGCTCGGTGCCGGTCACCAACGTCTGCGTCATTTCGACCACGGGCGAGGAAGAGATCCCATGGAGCGTCTACGAGGAGCAGATCGAGCGGCCGGTGGGCGATTGCCTGAAGAAAAACGGTCTGACGGAAAAGGTGCTGTATATTGTGACCACTATGGGGGTGCCGCTGAAGGTGGACGGCGCCGGATCGGGAATGCAGGCCGAGCACGCCTCGGTGGATTCCGAGCTGACGCTGCTCTATTCGAAGCTGAAGGGCGGCAACTATCAGCGGGCCGGCGGCGTTCCGAACCCTTTCTTCATGAAGCGCGATGCCACGTTCGGACACCCGCAATTTCCGATCTATCTGGTGACGCGGCTGGCGGCATACGACTTCGCGGATGTGAAGGGAATGATCGACCGTTCGCTGGCGGCGCGCAACCGGGGCAAGTTCGTCATCGATCTGAATTCGCCCAACCCCGAGCCGGGGAACAACTGGCTCCGCAACGCGGCCCTGCTGCTGCCCAAGGACCGGGTAGTGCTGGATGCCACGGCGGAGGTGCTCTACAACCAGACCGACGTGATCGCCTACGCCTCCTGGGGGTCGAACGACGACAACCGGAAGCAACGCAGGCTGCGCTTCCAATGGCTGCCGGGCGCGATTGCGGCGGAGTACGTTTCCACCAGCGCGCGCACTATGAAGAGGCCGCCGGACACGTGGACCTACACCACCTGGGAGGACAAGCAGCACTTTTACGCTGGCTCGCCGCAGGGGCTGGTGGCGGACCTGATCCACGAGGGCGCGTCCGGGGCGTCGGGAAACACTTACGAACCGTACCTGGCCGGCTGTGCGCGGCCCGATTACGTGCTGCCGGCATATTTCGAGGGGCGGAACCTGGCGGAAAGCTTCTACCTGTCGCTGATCTATTTGAGCTGGCAGGCCGTGGTGCTGGGAGATCCTTTGATGGCGTTGGGAAAGCCCTAAGAGGGGCGGTAGTTCAGTTTGAAAAAGCCGAACCATTTCTGAGATGTATCTGGACTTTCTGCTGGAATTCCACATCGGCGGTTTGTGATACGTCCTTTATTTTTCATGTTTCTCTATTTGCCGGCCGCCGCGGTCCGCAGCGGCCAATGGGGATTGATGGAGATCCGGAGCTTCCGGCTTCCGTTCGGCAGGAGCGTTTGTAACTTGTTACCAGCGCGCACGCATCCGCCGCGCCGTGGCAAATTGTGAATTTTGCCATGCCGGGGGCTCCAAACCGGGGCCTTGGCATGAAACCCTAGCAACGGCTTGCGTACACGAACTGGATGGCCGGGCCGTTGCAAGAGACCTTTGTTACGCGACCGCCGTGTGTTACGGCACGGTTGGGAATTGCGGCAGCACGGCGGGAGCGGCCCGCCACGGGTTCCTAGACGTGGATGCGCACCCGGCAGAAACGAGTTTTCGGCCGCCAAATCTCCGGCCTTAGCAGACGCGGCATGAGCCGCACCAGAGGGGTTTGCCGGGTAGCCAGGCATTAGCGGCGCCGTCTGCCGCTCCTGTTGGATACGATCCGAACCGGCGTCCCCCATTACCGGCCCATTCACGGCCGCCGAAACAATGCAAACGCCAAACGCCTTGCCGGAAAAGATCATGTAATCAGATGGTAGGCTCGTTGCCTCGCGAAGTTGTCTCTCCAGTGTAAAGATTCCGCTACCTGCCAAAGATGAAACTCTATGCAACGCAAAGGGTCAGGTGTCACGGCGTAGCGGTTCGCCCGGCCGCCTGCAATGGATGCGCCTGGCATTCCCGGATTCCTTCTGCTCCCGCTCTTTATTGACGCCGTCGACCAACAGAAATTCAATCTCTTCAGGAGCCTTCGCGGCCGGCGAAACATCCTGCGAAAAGAGTATCCCGATCCGGGAAAAGGGGGTCGCGTCGCGTTCCATCGCCTGACATTGCCGGCTGCCTGGATAGGACGTGAAGCTCTCGCTTTGAACTTTCAGCTTCAGCTAAACCATCGGCGCGCGATCGTTTCAAGCTGATGCCTGAAAGCGGCTCATGCAGACCAGTTGCCTCTACGGACCATCCTGAGTCGCCCAGGGCGGCCGCATGGGCGGGCAGACAAACGCGCCGGCGAGGACGCCTGCGCCACGCTGCGCTACTCTTGCCGCAGGACGCTGTTCGGGTCCATCAGCGCGGCGCGGCGCGCGGGCACATAGGCGCCAAGGACCGCGACCGACACCAGGCCCGCGGCTACCCATGCGAGGAGCGCGAGGTTGAACGCGGGAACGCCGAGGGCGGCGGTCACGGCGCGGCTCGCTATCAGGCAGAGCAGCAGTCCCAGCACCACGCCGCTGGCGGCCAGGACCATTCCCTGCTTGAGCACCATGCCCAATACTACCGCCCGATCGGCGCCGATGGCCATGCGGATTCCTATCTCGCGCGCCCGCAGACTTACCGAGTAAGATACAATGCCATAGAGACCGACTAAGGCCATCCCCAGACCTAACAGTCCCATCCAGCCAATGGCGTCGATCATGAGCCGCAAGGACGCGGTCCGGGAGTCGAATATCTCCTCCATGGTGCGGACGGAGATTACCGGCTGCCCTGCGTCGATGGAGCGCACCAGGTCGCGCAGCGGCCCGGCCACAACGCCCGAGGGCGCGGCGGTGTGCAGCAGGATGGTCATTCCCGGCCGCGGGTTCTGGGACAACGGCAGATAGATGTATTCGAACGGTGGTTCCGTGAGGAAGAAGTACTTACTCTGTTTGGCCACGCCGACGATCTCCACGGCCGGGCCGCCGGCGCCATCCAGCCGGAACCTCCGGCCTATGGCGCTGCGGTTGGGATAATACTTGCGGGCGAATAACTCATTCACGATGGCCACCCGCGAAGCGTCCGGCCGGTCGGTCGCCTGGAATTCGCGGCCATCCACGATGGGGAGTCCCACGGTGCCGAAGTAGCCTTCGCTTACCGTGTTTGAAACCACGCTGATGGCGTCGGTGCCGGGCGCCAACTGGACGCCCTCCGGAACCAGCCGGGTAAATAAGTTGCCCGCGGGGACAATGGGCACGGCCTGCGACAGAGCCGCCGAGTTCACCCCGTTGAGAGCACGCGCCTTGTCCAACAGGTCTTTGTAGAATTCCTGCGCCTGGTCTGGCGTGTAGCGGGCCAGCGCCGGGTTGAAACTGGCGGTGAGCAGGTGGTCCGTCCGGAATCCGGCGGGTGAGGCGAGAAGAACCAGAGCGCCGCGATAGGCCTGCGTCGCGGCGACGAGCAGCAGCAGGGCTCCGGCCACCTGCGCCACCACCAGCGTGTTGCGTCCCAGGAATCGGCGGCGTTTGCCGCCCTCGGCCTTGCCGGACTTGAGCGCCGGCACCAGGTCGGGCCGGGTGCACTGGAGCGCGGGGACCAGTCCGAAGAGGAGGGCGCTGGCCACGGAAACGCAGAGTGCGAACAGGAGCACCTGCGGATCCAGCTTAACGTCGAGCGATACTGGAACGTCGGCCGGGATGCGGAATTGCGAAAACATGTCCGCACCGGTTTGCGCCACCAGCAGCCCCAGGGCTCCGCTGAGCAGCGCGATCAACAGGCTTTCGGTCAGCAGTTGCCGGACCAGGCGGCCGCGGCTGGCCCCGATGGCGAGCCGCACGGCGATCTCACGCGAACGCGCGCTGGCGCGGCTCAGCATCAGGTTGGCCACGTTGGCGCAGGCGATCAGCAACACCACGCCGGCTAAGCCAACCAGCAGGAGAACCACCATGAGGGCGTAGGGATTCTGAATCAGGCGCGCGCGCAGGTCCGTGTCCACCACCAGCAGGCAGGTACGATTCGTGTCCGGGTAGGCCAGCGCGAGTTGCTGGGCGATTACGCCGGCTTCGGCTTTCGCCTGGGCCACGCTCACGCCCGACTTCAACCGGCCTTGTACGGTGAGGCTGCGCTGGGCGCGGTCGTCCAGTGGGCCGGGCCGCGGATGATCCTGCTGAAGACTGCCCGCCAGGCTCGATTCCATCGCCAGTGGGACGTAGAGGGACGAGCGGATCAGCAGTTGCGAACCGGTAAACGATTCCGGCGTCACGCCGATCACGCGGAAGGCGATACCGTTGAGGAAGACGGCCCGGCCAATGGCATCCGGGTTCGACGCGAATTCCGTCTTCCAGAGGTCATAACCGAGGATGACCACGGCGTCGCGTCCCTTCACCTGGTCTTCGTCGGGGCGGAAGTTACGCCCCAGGATCGGGGGGACATCCATGACCCGAAAGAAATTGCCGCTCACCAACTGGCCGAACTTCATGCGCGGAAGGGCGGACTTGCCGGTGGCGAATCCGAATGGCGAATACTCGGATGCCGCCAAGCCATCGAAGGATTTGCCGCGGTCGCGGAGATCGGTGTAGTCCGGGTAGGACAACCCGGAGTACTGAAAGAGGCGGCCCAAGCTCTCGCCGCGGAATTGCGACTGCACGGCGATCAGTTGGGACGCGTTCGGCACCGGCATGGGCCGGAGGATAATGGCGTTGGCCAGGCTGAACATGGCGGAGTTGGCCCCGATGCCGAGAGCCAGTGAGAGGATCGCGATCAGCGCGAAGCCGGGACTGTGGCGAAGCGTGCGCAGGGCATAGCGAAGATCCAGCAGCATGCGCTGGGAGGTGCACACCGGGCGCCAGCGTAGCCGGCGTCTATCCGGCTACAAATGAAGGCCGCGCCGGATGAGCCTGTTGGGCCTGCTGTCCGCTTGTGGGACCGGGTCTTCGCGTGCGGGACGGATCAGGCGCGGTCCCACCCGTCATCGCACCGGATCACTTCTTGGTGGCGGACCAGGTAGCCTTCTCGTCGATGCCCGCGTACACAGCCGTGCCTTTCATAGCGGTCGGGCCCTCGATAGTGCCCTTGTAGCTGACCGTTATCTTTTGGCCGCCCACGTCGCCGTCGAATCCGAATTCGATGGCATTCCCCTTCACCGACCCGGCGATCTTGGCTTCACCAAAAATCTGGCTCTTGAACGTTCCCGTGAGTTGTTCCCCCTCCTGCTGGAAGACGACTGTCGGGCTTCCGCTACCCTGGGTCGTCTCCACGGTCAGTTGCCAGGTACCGGTGACATCGGCCGCAAACGCGAAAGACATGCAAAGCATCAGCGCGCAGATCCGTTTGAGCATGGTTTCCTCCGCGATTACGATATCAGAATCCAAGCCCGGCGAGAGAGAGGCGAGGCCGGGAACCGAGGACGACGACGCGGACGGGAAGACGACGACGGCGCGATAAGTACTCACAGGGCCAGCTCTAACAACTCCGGCGTGTCATGCGGGTAGCCACTCGCCAACTGGGCCGACGACTCGCAACCTCCCCTTCGCTCGGTTGCCTCCGGATTCGCCCGGGCTGGCCGGCTTTGCGCACCCGCGACATTCTCCGGACGATGAACGTCTACTTGCCCGATTTCATCGGCGAGCTGAGCGTAACCCGCCGCATCTGGTCGGCCATTCGATCACCCAGAGCGGTCGCCTTCTTGTCCTCCCCCTGCCTTCGGTAAACCTGCTGGAGTGCCGTCGCGGCCGACAACTGGAGCGGGTCCAATTCCAGGGCTCGCTCCAAATGCGAGGCGGCTTTCTCCACCTGGCCGGACTCCAGGCAGGCGATGCCCACGTCCTCTTCGCTGCCGGCGCTGTCTGGGTCCAATTGCAGCACCCGCTCGAACGCCCTGAGGGCTTCGAGCGGCTCTTTACCCAACAGCAGCGCCCGTCCAATTCCCTTGAGCACGCCGATATCGCCAGGCGCCGCTCGCTGCACCTCGGTCAGCATGCGGTAGCCGCGCACCATTTGGGCCGGAGAGCGGCCGGAGATGCCGGCGTTGACATAGGCGAGCGCCAGGTTGCGCGCCGCCAGCGCCGGCGGGGGATCACGCCACGCCACCAGGCTTTCCGGCTGCGGAGTTGGCTCACCCGTTGGATCAGACCTCGGCCCATCTGGTGGCTCAGACGTTGGCTCATCGGGCTGCGGGCGCCTGGCGATCCGATGATCGGTGAACACGGTATGCCCGCCATCCTGCGCCTGGCGGCGGGTCATGTGGCAGCTCACGCAGTTGGCGCCGGTGGGATGCGATTTCGGCAGCTTACCCTGGTGGCACGCCTGGCAACGTGCGCTGAAGGTCTGGGACGTTGGCGCCGCTGCCGGGTGGGGATTGTGACAGGTTCCGCACCACAACTCGCCGTGGCTGTTGCGCGCGCAGGCGCTCCGTGCCAACTGTTCGGCGTGGCTGATCACTTTGAAAGAGGCAGAGTTGAAGGCATCGCCGCCGGCGCGGGTATAGACGGTGAACACCTCTTCCAGGCGCTGGCCCGGACGAAAGTCGCCGAAGTGGACGCCGGGATTAAGAATGCGGGTTACGCCCGCAAGGTGGCACTGCTCGCAGATGCTGTCGCGCGCCGCCGGCGCCAGTTTGGCCGGGTTGACGATGGAACCCGGCACCGGCCGCCGCAGGTGCGCCTCGGCCGCGCCGTGACAGCGCTCGCACGAAATCGCCTCTGGGGCGAACACGGGGGGCGTGTACCGGTTCGCCGTGCCGGGAATATGCAGCGGCCGCCCGGAGTGGCAGAGCACGCACTCCTCGCCGACCGGCCGCGTGAAATCGGGTTCGGGAATTCGTTCGTACCCCGGGGCCAGACCGTAGGCCCGGCGATTGGTGTAATAACAGATCGGTGACTGAAACAGATGGTCGCCGACCAGGATGAGATACCCGGCTGCGTGGCGGCCCGACCCGATGACATACGCGACCGGTTGCTCGGATGTCTCGCCTGCGCGCTCCATGCGCTGCCAGGTGCCTTTACCGTCGGAGCGAACGGTAAATCGGGCGCCGGAACCAGCGGCTGTGAGGGCGCCTGCCGGCTCATTGGCGGGACGGCGCAGCGAACGAGACATACTGGAATGCGAATAGGCGGCCACTTGTTTTGGGTGGCAGGACTCGCAGGGATGGGCTGCGAGAGGCAGCGGGAGGAGCAGCAGCGTGAGCAGCAGCGAGAGTGCGCACCGGGTAAAGAGCGGCGGCAGGCGGATTAACAATCCGCCGCAGGTTAGCAACCTGCCCCACATCCTAGAATGAGAGCTTAGCGCCGATCTGAATCCATCGCGGATTCAGTTGCGAGGTCACGCGGCCGAAGGTAGAGCTCGACAGATTCGCCGAGACGCCGTTCAGGTTCACACGGTTGAACACGTTGTAGAACTCGAACCGCAATTGCACGTGCAATCTCTCGGTAATCCTGGTTTCCTTCGACAGGCTGGCGTCGGTCTCCGCGAAACCCGGGTTGCGGAACTGACCCCAGCGCTCATTGCCCTCGGTACCCAGCGTGGGCACGGTGAAGTTCGACTTGGGGAACACGCCTGTCAGATAAGCCTGGCGGCTGTTTGGCATGCTGTAGCTGGTGACGTTGGGATAGTCGTTGTTGACGCCATCCGCATTATAGTCGCCGCTGGCAGCAGTGATCCCGGTGAAATTGCCGTTGGCGTCCCGAACCGGTTGGAACGCGGCGGTCGTGTTGACCGTGAAGGGGTGGCCGCTCTGCAGGATGGTGGTTCCGCTGGCGGTCCACCCGCCGGTGAGGCGCCCGGCCAATCCGTGGCCCTGATTCCACCCGGGTATGCTGTAACTCGCGGTGAGAGAGAGCCGGTTGGGCGAGTCCCAGATCGAAGGCCCGTAGTATTGATACGGGTTGGTGGCCACCGGATACACTTGGGTGTCGTCTTTCGAAGAGGAGCGCGTGTAATAGGCGTTGAGAAACCCGTTCTTGGCAAAGCGCGTCCGGACACCCACAATCAACGCGTCGAATCTCGACTGGCGATCGTTCTGCGTGTAAGAGATCGAACCGAAGCTCGGGTTCAAGCGGGTCGGAACCGTGCTGTTGTGCTGGATCAGGTCACCCGCGAAGTTGTTGATATCCACGCCATAACTCACGCTGAACTGCTGGCCGCCGCCCGCCAGCAAGTCCCTGCCGCGCGAGCCCGAGTAGCCCACCGAGGCCACCGTATCGCGGGCCACCTTGCGCTCCACGTTGGCCGTGAAGTTGTAGGCGATCGGGGTCAACAGATTGGGATCGATGGCGCCGATACCCGGTTGCAGACCGACGATCCCACCGTGAGCATCAAGCTGCCCGCCGGCCACCGCCGGGTACGTAAACCCGAACGGAGGTACGTTGCTGTTCCCCAACACGAATAGCGGCGGAATCGCCCCAGTGCCGAAGAACGTTGGATAGATCGGCCCTGGCGGATTGCCACGGAGCTCCTCCTGCGCATTGGCCGGCGTCACCCAGTTGTGGAACATGCCGATGCCGCCCCTGACAACCCAGTCGCCCTTCTTGTTCGGATCCCACGACACGCCCACGCGCGGGCTCCAGGCCTTCTGCGCCCCATTGAAGATGTCGTTTTTCACCGCCACCTTCCCATTCGTAACCTGGTCCTGGAAAGTCGCGCCCTGGCCCAGGATGAAGTTGCCGAATACGGTGTTGGTGGAGCGCGAATAAGGATTGCCGTAGTCGTCCCACCGCACGCCATAGGTCAGCGTCAGGTTCGACTTGACCTTCCAGGTGTCCTGAGCGAACAGGCCGAAGGTCTTCGATGCGGCGTTCCAATCCCACAACACCGGCTTGCCCGTGATCGGATTGTAGGCCACGCCCGTCTCCGTGAACGGCTTGTCCTGCACCAGGTCCAGCAGGTTGTTGAAATTGAACGTGGGCTGGGCGTGCGGCCCCTGGAACTGCTCCACGTCATCGCCGAACCATCCCTCGTATCCGAACTTGAATGTGTGGGAGCCGGTGATGTGCGTCAGCACGTCGCGCCAATGATAGTTGTGCTGAATGAAATCGCCCGCCGCGAAACCGTTGCCGAAGGCCGTACTCTGCCCGGTTACGTTGATCAGGGGGACGCTGAACAGGCCGGTCTTCGGCTGGATCCCCTCGTCCCGCATGTACCCGAAGCTGGCTTCGTTCACCGTGCTGGGCGAAAAGGTGTGAGTCTCGCTGAATTGCCAGGCATTCAGGATGAAGTGGCTGGTGGCGGCGAAGGCCGGCCGGATGGCGGGTCCGCCCGTGTCCAGAACCGTCCGGTAGGTGTTGCCGTAGATCCGGTCGTTCTTGAAATACTTGTCGATGCGGACGTTGAACTGGGTGCCGTTGCGGTAATTGGTTCCGTTGAAAATGCCGGAGTCGATCATCGGCGTGTTGCACGGCAGATTGAAAGTGGCCGCCGTGCCGCAGGTCCCCGGAAACACATTATTGGCCGTCTGCAGAACCGCCGTAGTGGTGGCGCTGGAGGCGGGATAGCTGTTCAGGATCTTGGTGCCCAGCGTGTTCGGGAAATTCTGCTTGGCCCAGTTGGCGAACTGCGGATCCTCATAGGTCTGCGTGCTGTTCCCGGTGGAAGTCGAAGCGCGCAGAGGCTCAATGGAGAAGAAGAAGAAGAACTGGTGATGCGGAACAATCGGTCCGCCGATAGTGGCGGAGACGTTGTTGCTATGGTAAGGAGAGTAGTTGTGAACGAACTCCGTCCCGGCCCATAGCTTTTGATTGGTGAAGTAGTCGCTGGCGGTGCCATGCAGGCCTTCGGTGCCGGATTTCGTGGTCATGGCCATCTGGACGGAGCTGGCACGGCCGTATTCCACGCTGAAAGTATTGGTTTGGATACTGACTTCCTGCACCGAATCGGGATTCGGCGTCAGGTTCAATACGCCCGGCCGGATGGCGCTGGTCACATCCAGCCCATCCACCATGTACATGTTCCCGACGCTGCCCGAACCATTGGCGCTGGCATCCACCTGCAGCTCCGTGGAGTAATTGTCCACGCCGGACCCTGGACTTCCGCCGGTGGTGGTGCCGATCCCGATCACTCCGGGCGCCATCGTGACCAGCGAAATCATATTGCGGCCCGCCAGCGGAAGGCTGGACAGCGCCGCCGTTTCGAGCGTCATCTGGTTCCGGCTCTCGGCCGTATTCAGGACGGGAGCCTGGGCGGTAACCTCCACCGATTGCGATGCCGTGGCCACCTTCATGGCCACTGGGAGATTCAGGTTCTGGCTGGTTTCGAGCGCGAACGAAACCGCGGTCGTGTTGAAGCCGCTGGCATCCACGGTGACCTGGTAGGAACCGGGGGCGAGGCTGACAAACCGGTAATTGCCTTCCGAGTCCGACGTAGTGGTGGAGGCCACGTTCGTCTCCGTGTTCTTCAACTGGACTTTCGCGTTGGGCACCACGGCACCCGCGGGATCCTGCACGGTCCCTTGGATGCTGCCGCTAAACTGCCCCCAACAAGCGGCACTCATGACAACTGCCAGAACAGCAAAACGAATCACGAACCATCGCGAACTCGGCGACATACACACCCCCTAATAGCGAACGGTTATGGCGATCGGCGGACAGCCGCGCCTGGGCTCGGCAAACGCCTTAACCCACGCCTCAAAACCACATCAACCCACACCTCAAACCTACGCCTCAGACGGCGCCAGGCGGCGGAATTGACACCGCACCTCAGGCTAGTGATTTTATACTATGACTTGACTCGCAAGTCAATTGAAAATTTAAACGCTTGCAAAGGACGCCCGGAAACCGCCCGTCAACGTAAACGCGCCAATAATTCCATACTATTCGTTCTTTTTTCCGATTAGGGGTGGTTGCTGCCGTTGCGATTCGGGGGTACCGCGGCGGACTGATCGTGCAATCGCTTTCAGGTGCGTTCCGTTGTTTCAGCGCGTGGGGTGGCTCACTCAGATTGGCGATGGTTGCGGCTGCTCGAAATGGAGAAGAGCTCGCCCGACTTTTACTAGCGCTGAAGCTGCCCGGGGGGAACCTTTTCGGTCTGCCTCACGCTGCCGCAGCGGCGGCTGGGAGGAATTGCCAAACGGACCCATTTTGGAGGTCCAAACTGAAGAAAACGAAACCGCTTGGCCCTCACGGAACGAACCCATTTTGCCTCTCCAACGGAAATTCTGGCGGTTGGCGTTGAACTGCGCGGCTGGAAACATCATTATTGACCTCACGCTAGACATGGCGTACCTTGTACTACCCCTAAGCTAACCATGAAGGTGCAGGAGTTTTCACTGGCGATAGAGTGTATATTATTGAAGGTACACGAGATAGCTATTTTAAAACGGTGGTGATCGTTTAGCGGCTAATCCGCGCGGCGGCGGGAGCGGCTTTAGAGCATCGCGATCTCATACGATGAGAGTGCATCTCCGACAGCGTGGAATGCACCCGGGTATAAAGCCGTTTGCGAACCGTGACACGCACTTGGACAGATTCGCCTCCGGGAGATGTTGGGCACTCTCCCTTTTGTAAAGGCGGGTCTGCTGGAAGTCGTGGTTGTTCCGTTGAAACTCCATATACGGGCTTCGGCCAACGCTAAGCCGTTCGGGTTTTAAGTATTCGGGTGTTGAGCGTCCAAAACTCGTCACCTTATCTAGCCGCCCTAACATTGTTTGGTATCCTTTTTCCATGCGCGTGATTGTCACGTTGGTCGCATCCCTTGCTTTTTGCCAAGCCGGAGAGCTGCATCGAGCCGCGCGTCGGTGTGACGGGGATCGGATGCGGCAGTTGCTGTCGCACCACCCGCCTTTGAACGAAACGGACGAGAACGGGATGACACCCCTGAATATCGCAATCGACTCACGCCAGACTGCATGTGTGGGTCTGCTGCTCGAATCCGGCGCGGATCCTAAAGCGCGCGATCAGCAGGGCCGGACAGCATTTGATGTGGCGCTCAATCTCCCGGACCTGCAGGATCTGAGAGCTATCAGGCTCTTGCTTTGGAATTCCGACCGGGAAAAGCATCGTGAACAGATGGGACCGATGCCGTGGTCGCTTGAGTATACGGCGAGGCGCGGCCAGACTAATGTCACGAAGATGCTGCTCGCCCTGGGTGCAGATCCGAATGCAACTGGCACAGCCGGCACAACGCCGCTTGCCGATGCTGCGTTGAAAGGCGATCTTGATGGTGTCCGCGTGTTACTTGCGCATGGCGCGCGGCTAAACGCCATCAGTCTGGCGGGCACACAGCCGATCCACGATGCTGCGCTGGGGGATTGCGCCGAGGTCATTCGGGAACTCGCGATGCACGGGGCCGATATGAACGCTCGCACCCGAGGTGATGCTCAAACGCCGCTTCACATTGCAGCCGCAATGGGCAAGATGAACGCGGTTGAAGCGCTTGTTGCACTGGGCGCGGATCTGAGAGTCAAAGACTCCAATGGCCGGACACCACTCGAGGCGGCCGAGCGAGCCGACCTGGCCAATGTCGTCGCATTCCTCAGACGTGCCGTGGCGGCCAAATAGACTTAACGCATGAATTTTCTGGAGGAAAATTGCGTATGTCAACGCCGGAGCTTGCGCAGTCAAAACATATACGGGCATCGGCTGGTCTTCGGCATGCGGCGCCAGCTTGAAGCGCCGCACGATCAAGTTTTTGGAGCATCACCTTCAGTGCCTCTTCGGATACCGTGGGCGGCGCCTTCGCGATGATATCGAAGCGGTCATCCTCCAGCCATTTCGGCGCCCGGGGCGTTCTGCGAGCCCGTACGCCTGCATACGCAACGTCGACCAGCGCCGGCGTGCCGGGTGGCCGACGCTTCAGCGCCGGCACGACTGCGACCGCCGGGGGGCTCTTCTCATCGCCGCGACGGCGACAGCCGATTCCTCCCCTACAGGCCGAAGAGGTTGGTCTGCAGCTTGGAGTAGCCGTTTTCAGCGGCCCACAGGTCGAGGGAGATGGACGCCAGTTCGTCCACTTCGGGCACGGCCAGGCCGTTGCGCGTCAGGTCTACGGATTTGATGTAGCTGCGGCAGGTGTCGCAGGCCTCCACGCGGATGTGCGGGAACTCGGCGGCGATATAGACCGGGAGCTTGTCCTTGTCTTCTTCACCGCATTGCGGGCAGAGGAGGCGGCGGAAATCCCACTCCGTGAAGCAGAGACTGCAGAGGAGCGATCGTTTGGCGCCGTCGCCTTCGGGGCGGAGGATGGCGACCACGGGCTTGGAACCGCAGAAAGGGCAGAGGGGCTGGACCTCAGTTCGAGTGGCGGTGCCGCGGCGGGCCAGCGCTTCCTGGCGGGGTTGCCGGACGGCCAGCGAGAAGAACGCTTCGGCCGGTGTCGACGGAGATTCGACTGCCGACTGCCATCGGGCGGGTATGCAGAGGAGCGCTTCGGCGGCCTGTGAGAGCGGGGGCGGAGCCTGGTTCGCGACCAGGCGCAGGATGGATTCAGTAGCACGCGCCTGGTGGCCGGTGTTGCCTGCCTGGAATTCGGCGATCTGCAGGTAGAGGCGGAGCAGTTCGGCTGCGGGGGGCCAGGAATGTTCCAGTTCGGCGGCGCGGGCGATTCGCTTGTCCCATCGCGAGCCGGACTTATCCCAGGCAGAACCAGTCATCTGTCAGTGACCCGGTGACCGGTGACGCGGTTGTACCAGAGCCGGTGATGCGTCCTGGCCCAGGCGGGCGAAACCTCGCCGCGAATGATGGAGGTGAATCCACCGCGCACTACCGCGGTTCCCATGTAAACGTGGATGATGAACGCGCCCGTGGTCACCAGCGCCGACGCGGCATGCAGCAGGATGGCGGCGTAGCGCAGGCCGCGCCAGCTCCACGGAATCAGTTCCGGAAACCACAGTACCGCGCCCGAAAGCAGCAGCACCAGACCCGCCGCCAGCATGGCCCAGAAGAAATATTTCTGGCCCAGGTTGAAGCGGTCGATGGGGGGCAGGTTCTCATCTTCGTTCCGAATGTAGTGCCGCATGGCGCCGCCCCAGGCGCGGTCGGCGGCGGTGATCCGCATGTCGGCGAGCCAGGCGCGCATCATCCAGAACAGGGCGGCCACGAAGACTAGCGCCACCCAGGGGTGCCAAAAGCGCGAAGTCGGCGCGCCGCCCAGCACGATCGCGATCCAGTACAGGTGCGGCGACCAGAATGCGGCGCCGGTGGCCAGGGCGTAGGTGTAGGCGATGGCGGAGATCCAGTGGACAACGCGCTCGACCAGGGTGTACCGCAGCAGGTTTGCCATCAGGCTTCATCCTTCACGGCTTTCACGTCCTTCGCGTCAGCCACGTCGTTCACGTGCTTCGGCCCGAAGCGCAGGTAGTGCATGGTGACGCCGAGAAGGCCGCCGATTACCGCCAGGTTGCCGAGCCACTTCAGCGGGCGCTTCCAAAACCGCACGCTCCAGGGGACGCGCGGGTCCTTGGGCAAGCCGCCATAAGCCTCGGGGTTCGCGATATCGTGCAGCACGTAGATGACGCTGGTGCCGCCCACGCCGGCCGGATCGTAGACGCCCGCGTTGTTGTGGGCCGTGTGCTGGCGAAGCTGCAGCGCGCGCGATTCGGCCAGTTCCTTCATATCGTCCTTGGTGCCGAAGTGCAGGCAGCCGGTTGGGCAGGCCTTGATGCAGGCCGGTTCCAGGCCCTGCGAGACGCGGTCGGTGCACAGCGTGCACTTGAACATCTTCTTGGTATTGGGATTGAACTTGGGAATATTGAACGGGCAGCCCGTGACGCAATACTGGCAGCCGATGCAATACTCCTGCTGGAAATCGACGATGCCGTTCTGATACTGCACGATGGCGTTGTCGGCCGGGCAGGCGGCCAGGCAGCCGGGGTCGGCACAGTGCATGCACTGGTCTTTGCGCATGAGCCACATCATGCCGCCGTCGGGTTGTGGATGTTCGTTGAACTTGATCAGGTTCCAGTAATTCCAGGCCGTCTCCGGCATGGTCTGGTAAGTGTTCTGGAAGACGGTTTCGCGGAACGGCAAATCGTTCCACTCCAGGCAGGCCACTTCACAGGCTTTGCAGCCGATGCAAGTGGTGGTGTCGATGAGTTTCGCCACCTGCGGCTGGCGCTGCGTGCCTTGGCCGGGAACTGGGCCGGCGTGGCCCGAGATGGCCTGGATGCGGAGGGTGCCGCTCATAGGGCAGCGGACCTCCACGTGGCAGGAAAGGTGGCCGGTGGCCGGTGGCCAGTGGCAGGTGAATAACTGGGGGCAACGGTGGCCGGTGGCGGGTGGCCGGTGGCCGGTGAAGAACTGGGGGCCGACCTCACCGGCCACTGGCCACCGGCCACTGGCCACTGTTCCCCTGCCTTCCTCATACCTTCTCCAGTTTCACCAGGAATCCTTTAAACTCCGGTGTGTAAGCGTTGGGATCGGTGACCGCGGGGGAAAGCATGTTGGCCAGGGTGAGGCCGGTCTTGCCCGCGTCTTCGGCGATGCCACGGTAGCCCCAGTGGATGGGGATGCCGATCTGATACGTTTTCTTGCCGTCGATCTGCATGGGTTTGATGCGGCGCGTCACCATGGCCTTGGCGATGTAGTGGCCGCGGGCGCTGGAGACCTTCATGGTTTCGCCGCCGCGCAGACCCATATCGTCGGCCAACTCCGCCGGGATTTCGATAAACGGCTCCGGCATCAACTGCACGTTCATCGGGTTGTTCTTGGTCCAGTAATGATAGTGCTCGGTCAGCCGGAAGGTGGTGCAGACGATGTTGTATCCGTCGCCCGGCGTGGCGTACTTGTCATCCGCGCTGCTGAATTTCTTGGCCACGGGATTGCCGGATTGCTTCGGATGCAGCGGGTTGGCCAAGGGGCTTTCGACGGGCTCGTAATGTTCCGGGAACGGCCCATCGGCAAACGCGGCCAGCGGGGCGAACAGGCGGCCCACGCCTTCGGCATTCATGATGAACGGGCCCATGTGGTCCTTGGGCGGCGAATCCACTTTGAAATCGGGAACGTCCACGCCCACCCACCGCTGCTGGGCCTCGTTCCACCAGATCTGCTTGCGGTCGGCGTCCCAGGGCTTGCCATCGGGATCGCACGAGGCACGGTTATAAAGCACGCGGCGGTTGGCGGGCCACGACCAGGCCCAGTTGGGATAGACACCGAGGCCCGAGGGGTCTTCGGTGCCGCGCCGCTGCATCATGGCGCCGGCTTCGGTCCACGAACCGCAATAGAGCCAGTTGCCGGAGAGCGTGGAGCCGTCATCGCGCAGCCAGGCGAAGCCCGGAAGTTGCTGGCCGGCCTTGAAGGTCTGGTTGAGTTTGGGGTCGGTGACGTCGGCCAGCGCGCGGCCGTTGATCTCTTTGGCCACTTCGGAAAGCGACGGGTTGTGCGGGTCGGAGTAGTTCCAGGACGCGTGCAGGATGGGGTCTGGGAACGCGCCGCCCTCCTTCACGTATAGTTCCCGGACCTTCAGGAAAATGCGCGCCAGAATCTCCTGGTCCAGCTTGCTTTCGCCCGGCGGCGGCAGCGCGGCGTTCTTCCATTGCAGCCAGCGCGCGGAGTTGACGAAGGTGCCGTCCTTTTCGGCGAAACCCGCGCCCGGCAAGCGGTAAACGGTCGTCGGGATCTTCCTCATCTGCTCCGGCGTAATGCCGGGTGATTTCCAGAATTCGCTGGTTTCGTCGGGATAGATCTCGCAGACCACCAGCCAGTCGGCCCGCTTCAACGCGTCGATATTCTTGCTCGTATTGGGACCGATGGCCACGCCGTTCATGCCGAAAGCCAGCAGACCCTTGATGTGGCCGTTGTACATGTCGTCCCAGATTTCGGCCCAGGAGTAGCGCCGGTCGAGTTTGGGCAGGTAGTCGAAGGCCCAGTCGTTCTCTTTTTTCGCCGCGTCGCCGAACATGGCCTTGAGGAAAGAGACGGCGAACTTCGGCGTGTTCGACCAGTAGTTGAAAGACTCCCACGGGCCGGGCTTGGAAGCCTTGGGCGTGATGCGGTCCAGGTAAGCTTTGAAATTCGTATCGGCGACGGACGGCATCTTCAAGTAGCCGGGCAGTATGTCGAACACGCCCGCCATGTCGGTGGCGCCCTGGATGTTGGAGTGGCCGCGCAGCGCGTTGACGCCGCCGCCGGCGCGGCCCACGTTGCCCAAAAGCAATTGCAGGATGGCGGCGGTGCGGATGATCTGGGTTCCGGAACTGTGTTGCGTCCAACCGACGGCGTAGATGATGGTGGCGGCCTTTTTCATGTCGCCGTCTTTGCGGACGGAGGTGAACAGGTCGGCGGCCTTGAGGAATTGGTCGGCAGGGATGCCCGTGATGCGCGCGACCATTTCGGGGGTGTAGCGGGAATAGTGCTTCTTGAGGAGTTGGAAGACCGAGCGCGGATGCTGGAGCGTCAGGTCATAGGCGGGGTTGGGGGGCATGGCAGCCGCGACCCTGAGGGTCGCGGCCACTGGCTGGTAGTTCCAAGTGGACTTGTCATACGCGTGGGTTGTGGCGTCGAAGCCGGAGAACAGTCCACCGTCTTCCGGCAATGCAAAGCCTTCGTCCACCAGGAACGCCGCGTTGGTGTAGTTAAGAAGGTAGTCCCCGGCGATGCGGTTCTTCTCGATGGCGTACTTGATCAGCCCGCCCAGGAAGGCGATATCGGCGCCGGCGCGAATCTGCAGGAACATGTCCGCGGTGGCGGCCGTGCGCGTGAACCGAGGGTCCACTACGATCATCTTGGCGTTGCGCTGGCGCTTGGCTTCGATGGGCCATTTGAAGCCGCACGGGTGATTTTCCGCCGGATTGCCGCCCATGATCAACATCATGTCCGTGTTCTTGATGTCGATCCAGCCATTTGTCATCGCACCGCGACCGAACGTGGGCCCCAAACTGGAGACCGTGGGGCCGTGTCAAACACGGGCCTGGTTTTCCAGGTAGCAGACCCCCAGGCTGCGCATGGTCTTGACCACCAGATAGTTGAACTCGTTGGTGTCGGTGCAGCCGCCGTTCCACGCAATGCCTTCGCAGCGATTGACGGTGCGGCCCTGGGCGTCGGTGGCGATGAACGTCTCGTCACGGGTCTTCTTTACCTGGCGCGCGATCTCATCGATGGCGGTGTTCCAGGCGATGTCTTCCCAGTGGTCCGACCCGGGCCGGCGCACCTGCGGCTTGAGCAGGCGGCGGTCATTAAGAATGTCCTGCTGCAGGGACGAGCCCTTGGGGCAGAGCGTGCCGCGGTTGATGGGATGGTCCGGATCGCCCTCCACGTGGACCACCTGCGGAGTGACGTTCTTGGCTTTGTCGCCCAGCGTGTGGATGATCACGCCGCAACTTACCGAACAGTAGGGACACGTTGAGCGGGTTTCGGTAGTGCGCGAGATTTTCAACTCGCGGGACTCCGCATAGGCGGGCTGCAAATCGAAGCCGAGGACGGATGTAACAATCCCTCCGGCGCCGATCTTGAGAAACGACCTTCTCGTCGGTATCATGCGCATGCTCCTTCCCGCTGCTGGATAGCTGATATTACACGATGGATAGCAGGTTGTGTCAAGGTGGGCGGGCTTTTTGTGCTTTTTGGTGACCTCTTGGGGCGAGGGCTGCCATTTTGTGACGGAACGAAGACAATTCGGGCAGGCGGTTTGCGTGTAGCGGTACGCTGCCTGAGCGGGCTTAGGAGTGGCGGGCGTATTGTGACGGAACGAAGCCATTTTGGCGCTGCCGAGGGCCGGGACGAGCGGCCACGCTCTTCCTTCGGTAGCGTTGGTGAAGATAGCCGAAGAGGTAGCCCACTGCGAAACCGGCCAGCCCGAGGCCGAGAATCACAAAGAACCCGGGCTTCGGGGGAAAGGTCGGAATTGGCCGGATCCACTGGTCGCCGGGCTGTGAAGAAGGACCTGGTAGGATATGGGCAAATGCCCGAGATCAGCCGCTTCTTTGGCATCGTAATCCGTATGTATTTCGACGACCACAATCCGCCACATATCCATGCCATCTATGCAGGGAATGAGGCTCAAGTCGGAATCGAGCCGATCGCGATTCTCGAGGGCACGCTTCCGAATCGTGCGGCGTCGATGGTTTCGAATGGGCAGCGCTTCATCAACGCGAGTTGATGCAGAACTGGCATCGGCTTCACAACGCTCAGCCGGTAGAGAGAATCAAGCCTCTGGAATAGGATTTGCTTCATGTATCCGAGAGTTAAGCGAGTCCAGCACGTGTGCGGCCATCGCCTGGAACTGAGCTTCACCGATGGCACGATGGGCGAACTCGATTTCCGGCAACGGATCGTCGGGCGCGGAGGAGTGTTCCTCCAGTTGGAGGACGTAGGATTCTTCAAGCAGGTTCAGGTGGACACTGAGGCGGGGACCATCGTCTGGCCTAACGGTGTAGACTTCTGTCCGGACGTTTTATATAGCCTCGCCACGGGTAAACCGATTTTCGACTTCACCGCGCCCGCCGGTGTCGGGCCTTCTCGGCCGTAATTGTGCCTAATGGAAAGGTGCAGCGTCTGACCCTGCTTCGTGGACACCCGATGTTAGTTCAGTCGGCTCAGGAAGTGATCAAGCATGGGCAGTATGGCCCTCCAACCGCCGATGGTGCCCCGGTGTCTGTTCCAACACGAATTAGCATTCTCTTCGACCCTGCAAAGTGACGACAAAGGTATTTAACCCGGTGCGCGTTCAAAACGGACAAGAGTTGTTTGAAGTCTGAAAGCATCGAGCCCCACACCCTTCATCCTGTATCCCTCTTCGGTGAGTTCGGCAACAGCAGCCAACCGCTCATGCACGGGCCGGCTCTGCCAGTAGCGATACTCGTCCGCCTTCATCTCCTCGAAGTCGGTATATCTACGAATGGTCATGTCCACGGCGCACGCTCCTTTCTTTGATCGCCGGATGGCGGGGCGCAGTTCACGCCATCCGGCGCCAACTCGAACGGAGGGATTTGCTCACGTCTTCGCTTCGCCTTTTGCCTCTGTACAGTGTACTGCTACGACACAACGAATGGCGCGCCGTGAGTCTCCGAGACAAGGGGGCATTTGCAATACGCCTTGCCGGTGCCGATCTTAACTGGACATCAACCAACTCGGCGCTCTTGGCTTCAATGGCCAGTTGAAGCCGAAGGGGTGGTTTTCCGCAGCCTCTCGCCGATTAAGCCTTCTTGCCGGTTAAGCCTTCTTCGCAATGATGCCGGTTTCGCGCTTCGGCAGTTGATCGATCAGGCTCCTGGGGATCAGGAGGTTGGTTTCCAGCAGCGATACCGGGTTGCCGCCCAGCCAGGAGGACAGCGAGATGGATTCGTAGACGCCGCTATTAAACAGAATGATAATCTCGGTCGGCTCATCGCCGATCTGCTCCACATAGTGGCCGAAGCCTTGCGGGATGAAGCCGACGTCGTTGGGTCCGAACTCGTCCACGCGGGTGCGCGAGTGCGAGCCGAAGAGCCCGACGCGGGCCCGGCCGCGCACGTAGAAGTGCCACTCATCGGCGTGCGGATGCCAGTGCAGTTCCTGCAGCGCGCCCGGCTGCAAATCCATGCGCGCCGCCGTCAGCGTGGTCTGGATGGGAAACTCCTTGGACGACACGATGTACTCGCGGCCGCCCGGGAAAATTCTCGGGGGCTGCATGTCCAGCCGGTATTTGTGCGAGGACTGCGCCGGCTGCATCTGGGCATCGCGCAACGGCTCGATCGCCATTTCCGGAACCTTGCCCGGTCCGATGTAAATTTCCTTTTTCGGCAACTGGGCCACCGCCGATTCCGGAATCCCCAACGATCGGGCCACTATGTTCTTGGGCGTCGTCGCAATCCAGTCGGTGATGTCGAACGTGCCGTACTCGGAGAAGTGGCCGTTATCGAAACCCAGAATGAAGTGGGCCTCGCCCGGACCCATGCCCTGCAGCGCGTGCCCGTGCCCGCGGGGGAAGTACCAGGTGTCGCCCGGTCCGAAATCCGAAATCTCGGACTGCCCATTAGGCATCACCACAGTGGCGCGGCAGCGGCCTTCCAGCATGTACGCCCATTCGGCGGCCAGCGCGTGCCAGTGCAGTTCGCGGATGGAGCCGGGCTTGAGACGCATGGAGACGCCCGCGATACTCTGCGAAATCGGGAACTCGGCCACCGTGGCTTCCTTGGCCGAACCGCCTTCACCCTGCCAGCCCGTCTGGTTTTCGATGTTGAACTTGAAGTTCGGAATCGGCTCGATCGCGCCCGCGGGCGAAGGCGCCGCACTGGCGCGGTTTGCGGTAAGAGCCGCCGCCGTCGCTGCCAGAGAGGCGGCCGAAATGGTATCGAAGAGCCCGCGGCGGCTGATGCCCGGTTTTTCGTCTGCCGCCTTTTTGTTTGGATACTGTGAACGGTCTGTCATGAATACGTAACCCTCCCGCCGAAACACCGGCACGCGACTGCCATCATACATGAAAATGCTACCTGAAAAGAACCGCGGGCGTGCGGTGGTATTGTAAAACCATGAGCGTCGAGGCGCTGATCCCGGTTGAAGAATACTTGAGCACATCTTACCATCCCGATGTGGAGTACGAGGACGGCGTTTTGGTGGAGCGCAACGTGGGAGATTTGTGGCATAGCCTGGTTCATAGGAATTTGATCGTCTGGCTGAGCCAGAAGTATCCGAAGGTTTTCGCCGTTCCGGAACTGCGGTCACAGACCCGGGCCACGCGTTTTCGTCTTCCAGACGTCTGTGTGCTATTGGCGCGTCCCAAGACGAAGTACCTGGTGGATGCCGCATTCCTGATAGTCGAGGTTCTGTCGGAAGACGACCGCATGACTAAGACGATGGAGAGGCTGGAGGAATTTTACCGGAAAGGCGTGCCGAATATCTGGGTGATCGATCCGCGGCTGCGAACCGTGTCGGTCTACTCCAACGGCACGCTGAACGAAGTCCGCGGTGCCGGTATCGCAACCACCGGCGAACCGCGCCTCGAACTCACGCGCGACGAAATCTTCCAGGACCTGGAGTAGACTCCGCGTCGGCCGTCGTCGGCCCCCGATTCTATCGCGACCGGCGGCATCGGCCGCGCCGGAAATTCCCACCCACACGCGAAAAAGTGCCGCCCCGGCGTGCGGTGGTATTGTAAAGCCATGGGCGTCGAGACGCTGATCCCGGTGGAAGAATACTTTGAACACCTCTTACCATCCCGATGTGGAGTACGAAGATGGCGTTCTGGTGGAGCGCAACGTGGGAGACTGGCCGCATAGCACGGTTCAGAGCAACCTGATTTTCGCCCTCGGAACCAAGTATGCGCATGTTTACGTGTGTCCGGTACTTCGGTCGCAAACCCGGGCCACTCGCTATCGCCTGCCGGATGTTTGCGTGGTGTTGACGCGTCCCAAGACGAAGTACCTGGTGGATGCCGCGTTCCTGGCAATCGAGGTTCTGTCCGAAGACGACCGCATGACCAAGACGATGGAACGGCTGGAGGAATTCGACCGGAAAGGCGTGACGAATATCTGGGTGATCGATCCGCGGCTGCGAACGATATTGGTGTACTCCAGCGGTTTGCTGAACGAAGTCCGCGGCGCCAGTATCGCAACAACCGGCGATCCGCGCCTCGAACTCACGCGCGACGAAATCTTCAAGGATCTGGAGTAGGACCCGCTCGGTTTTGTGGATGCGACGGCAGACGATCCGGTGGGTGCCGGGACTGATCCGGTTGTCATTGCGACTCGGTTCTAATCTAAGGCACTGTTCCGAAATAACCGTGCCAACCGCTCCCTGACGGTCGCGGCTCCGACACGCTTTCAGAGCCGCGACCGTACTGTAGCTGTTGCCGGAGATTGAGCTGGTTATTTTCTGACAGCGCCTGGGCTAACGGCGCTCAGCGCTCGGCGGCTTCCTTCACCAGAAAACCCATCTTGGGATGCGAGGGCTCGAACTCCGGGCGCAGCCCGAATTCCTCCAGCGCCTCCGTGGTGGTGGGCCCGATGGATACGATCATGCAGTTCCGCAGCCCATCGAGAGCCGCCTCGGCAATTCCTTCTTCCCGAGCCACGCGCGCCAGGTGGCCGATCTGCGCCGCCGTGGTGAATAGCGCGATATCGAACTGGCCGGCTGCCAGACGGTGGGCGGCCTCGCGCAGAGGGCCGGTGTCCGCGGGCAGGTCCCAGTGGTAAACGCGAACCGCGGTCACCTCCGCGCCGCGGCCACGCAAGCCTTCCAACAACTCCGGATTGGTGCGTCCATATTCCTGCACCGCGATGCGCCGTTCGGGGCAGAACTCCGTGGCCCGCAGCAACTCCCGCCAGGTATTCGGTTCGGGCGCGACGATCGCCGGCGTCAACCCCATCTCCCGCAGCGCGGCAGTCGGTTTTGGGCCGCGGGCGACCACGGTAATGCGGCGCAACGCGTCGGCAAACGCGGCTTCGGAGTAGCGGGTAGCCAGAAGCCGGTTAAGTTGCCGCGTGCCCACCCCGGTCAGCAGGATCATCATATCGAATGCTCCTGCGTAGAGCCGGTCCGCGAACCGGAATGCGCTCTCGTTTTCTTCGATCGGCACTTCCCGCATGGAGGGCGCCACGAAGGGCTCGCCACCCTGCTTTCGGATCAATTCCTCCATCTCCACCGCACGCCGGCTCTCCAGGCAGAGAACCCGCCGTCCCGCAAAGGCCATGTCCAGATTATAGCGGCCCAATCTCGGGCGAGACTCCAGCACCCATTGGCGAACTTCCGCCGGTGCAGACCAGGCACATTCTCTGGCGGGGGCCGCATACCGCTATTCCCGCATAACATAACCGTATTATCTGATATATAATAAAAGTTCAATCGCCGCTCATGTCCGCATCGCCGAATTCAGCGTTCCCAAGCTCACCCGGAGCTCCATCACCCGAGTCTTCGTCCTCGCTACCAGGTTCGTCGCCACCAGGTTCGTCGCCACCAGGTTCGGCGCCACCAGGCCGATACCGTTGGCCCCTTTTGGTTTTCCTGCTCGCCGCGCTGGCCGGCACCTGGTTCCTGCGCTCGGAGGCCGGGTCCAGACCGGCTCCAACCAGTCCCATTCGGACCGCCCGCGCCATTCACGGCGTTCTGGAAAAGACGCGCCGTGTGGCCGGTTCCATCATCGCGCGGCGTTTCGCCAATATCGCCGCGCCCATTCTGCAGGCGCCGGATCAGGGGCGCGGTCTCACTCTGATTTATCTCGCTGCCTCCGGCTCCAAGGTTAAAGAGGGCGAAGTGGTGGCGCGCATTGACGACCAGGCGGTGCGGGATCATCTGGACGACGTGGAAGCCGGCCTGTCGCAAGCCGCGCTCGATATCCGCCGGCGCGAGGCCCAACTGGTCTACCAGATGGAATCGCTGCGCCAGGGCCTGCGCGTGGCCAGGGCGACGCTGGATAAAGCCAACCAGGATGCGCGCGCCATCCCGGCAAGAACCGCGATCACGCAGGAACAACTGCAACTCGCCGTAGAAGAGGCGAAGGAAGTCTACCGGGATGCGCAAAAGCAGATTCCTCTCACCAAGGAGCGGCAGGAGGCGGACCTGAATGTTTACCGGCTCAATTACCAAAAGGAGGTGCGTCACCGCAACCGCCATCTGACGGATCGCGACCGGTGCACCATTAAATCGCCCATCGGCGGCATGGTAGTGCTGCAGACGGTTTACCGCGGCGGCGAACCGGGGCAGATCAAGATCGGCGACCTGGTTTCGCCGGGACAGCCGTTCCTGCGAGTGATGGATACCGGAAGCATGCAATTGGACGCCGCCATCAACCAGTCGGAGGCCGAACTGGTCCGCATCGGGCAACCTGCCGATTTGCATTTCGATGCATTCCCCGGACTGACCCTGAACGGCCGCGTGGAATCGGTGGGTTCGCTGGCCGTCGGCGGGCGCCGCCTGAACTACAATGTCCGCCGCATCCCGGTTCGCATCGGCATCGAAGAGTCGAACACGAGCGTGATTCCCGACCTCACGGCCAGCGCCGACATCCAGGTCGCCGAACCCGTGGACGGCATCCTGCTGCCGCGTGAAGCGGTCCATGAGACGGATGGCAAGAACGTGGTCTACGTGAAGCAGGCTGGCGCGTTCGTGCCCCGCGAAGTGGAAATCGGGGCGTCTAACGACACCCAGGTGGCCGTGACCTCCGGCGTTCAGGCCGGCGACGAAGTGGCCCTGGAACCGCCCTCCGGGATGTGAGGCAGGGAGGCCAGCCGGCAGCGTCTGAGAACTAATCCGGCGGACCTTTCGATGTTTGCATGGGGTGAAAGGCTTATCGCATGTCACCCAACATCGGCGTGTCAACCATCGGCATGTCACGCAACTTCGATTTCGCGACCAGGCTGCTGCTGGCCACCGTGTTCCCAACATGTTCCACCTTGGCGTATGCTAGAAAAGGAATTGCATTTTGCCCACACTTACCAAAGCGGCCAGGACAATCGTCGAGCGGACGACGGCTGGATTCCGGCGTGACCGGGAAGAATTGAGCCCGGCCGACCAGAGCCGTATTCAAGATTCGTTGAAGCGCGCGTATGCCCTGCTGAGGGAGAACCGGCCTAAGTTGTTTTCCGAACTTTACCAGCCGCTGCCAATCCACCTCAAAGGTGGCCTGAGTTCCTCGCTGTACGCCCTACGAGCAGGCGTGGATATCCGGATAATTCTGACCGTCGATGAAGATCCGATTTTCGGTCAGACCGTGGTCACCTTATTCCGTGCCGTCCGGCAAGGTGAAGAACAACGTGCATACCGCTCGATTGCTCAACTACTGTATGGAGGCCAATTGGACAGGCGCAACGGAGCGGCGTAGTGGCCCGTACAATTCCGCTCTTTGATGAATGGGGCGTTATTTGCGACGCTGCCAGACGCCTTCCAAACCATCAGCTTAAACTGGATTTCTTGGACGCACTTGCCGAACTGGAAGGTCACGAGTGCCATCGCACCCGCAAGTTCCCGAAAACGCGCCTGCATCGCGTTTTCGGCTATAAGGAAGCGGTGTACCGCGCGGATATCGATAAGATTTCCGGCTGGCGCATCCACTTGCAATATGAGGACGGCCAAGTGCACTTGAAAGATGTCATCGATGGCCAGAAACACGATGACGTGCTCGGCCAAATCGAAACCAAGAAAGTCCGATACGTACGCCGAACTAAGGATGGCAGGTAGTAGCCTCTCCCTACTCCCCCAACCACCCGGCCAGCGCTTCCAGCCGTCTTCCTCCCGGCACATGGCAGATCTCTTGCGCCCTCGACGCCAACTGGCGCGCCCGCGCAAATTCGCCGGCGGCAACGGCTTCACGCGCCGCCTGCCGCAGGCGCCATGCCGACGCCGCCAGCGTCATAACCACCGTGAGATCCGCGCCGCAACGGGAGCACTCGCGGGCGCCGCGAAAACGCGCGCGGCAGACCGGGCACATCAGGCGCCCTCCACGAAGAACAGCAACTCCTTGAGCGAGCGCACAGCTTCGCCCAGCGCGTGCGAATCATGAGCGGCCACAGCCTTTTCGATGGCCTGCTGCAAGGCCACGGCTTCCGCGTTGTCTTCGGCATGCATGCGGTCCAGCAGGGCCCGCGAGCGCTGGACCAGATCCACGGCCTCATGCCGCAGGGCCGCCCAAGGGGCATCCGTCTCCACTGCTTTCCCGTTGGTGCGCTGAACCTCCACCGGCGCGGCCTCCACCTCAATCGCGTCGCCGGCGTCGTCATCCAGCCCGCCGTCTTCCTCCTGCCCCAGGTCTTCCAGATCGCCTTCCAGATCGCCGAAGGCGTCTACCCGCGCGGTGAAAAGCTCATCCAGACGCCTGCGCGAGGCCGCAATCTCCTCCTCACTCTTGGCCTGAAGCGCGCCAGTTATGGTAATCTGCTTGGACTTGCCGGTGCGCTTTTCGATGGCCGAAACGTGAAGAATGCCATCCACATCCAGGCTCATCCGGCACATCACCTCGTTCAGGCTTTCCATGCGGGCCAGTCCTTCCACCTGGAAATCGCCCACCAGCAGATTGTTCAGGGCGTCCTCGTCATCGCCCTGAAAAATCTGGATGTCCACGCGGGTCTGGCCGGGGAAACTAGTGTAGTAGCTTTCCGTCCGCGTCACCGGCAGCGGCGTGTTGCGGTGTATCAAAGGGTGGTAGCAGTGCGGATACGGCACGCCGCCGCGCTCGCCCAGGTAAGACGGGCCAAACGAGTAGGGCGACACATCCACCAGCACGCGTTCCACGTCGCGCCCGGCCAGGCGCGAAGCCAGAACCCCCGCACCCAAAGCCACACTCAGGTCGGGATGCACGTCCTGCCGGGGCTCCAGGTTGGTGCGTTCGTGGAGCAGGCGCGAAACCAGAGGCGTCCGCGTGGATCCGCCCACCAGCAGAATGGCATCCAAATCCCCGGGCTTTTTTCCCGCATCGGTCATCGCCTTGGAGACGCTGTCAAGCGTGGATTCCACCAACGGCAGAATCATCTTCTCGTATTCCTGGCGCGACAATTCCAGGTCCAGATGGAGCGGCTTGCCATTGTGGACCACCAGCGCTTCCTCGCGCACGCGGGCGTAGGGTTCGAAGCTGAGCTGCTTCTTGGCGGTTTCGGCCGCCCACCACAACCGCGCGCGCGCCGCCCGGTGCTCCGCTCCCAGTTGGATGCCGTGCCGCTCCTGGAACTCGCGTTCCAGGCGGGCTGCCAACAGGTCGTCGAAATCGTCGCCGCCCAGGCGGTTGTTTCCGTGGCTGGATAAAACCTCGGTCACGTCACCCTCAATGGTGACGATGGAGACATCGAACGTTCCGCCGCCGAGGTCATAGACCATCACGGTATGGCGCGCGCCGTCGGCGAAACCATAGGCCAGGCTGGCGGCCGTGGGCTCGTTGAGGATGCGCAGCACTTCCAGCCCCGCCATGGTGCCGGCTTCCCGGGTGGCATTGCGTTGCGCGTCCGAAAAATACGCCGGTACTGTAATGACGGCGCGCGACACCGGCTGGCCCAATTCGCGCCCGGCCCAGGCGGCCAGTTCCTTGAGGATGAGCGCGGAAATCTCCTGGGGCGAAAACGCCATACCGGCCACCATCACGGTTTCGCCGCTGCCCATCTTGCGCTTGATGCTGCGCACCGTGCGTTCGGGGTAGATGCGCTGCTGGTTGAGCGCCGCTTCACCCACCAGCAACTCTCCCGAAGGAGCGATTCCCACGCAAGACGGCAGCATCTTGCTTTGGTTGGGTCCGAGGACGCGCACCCGGCCCTCTAAAAATGCAGCCACTTCGGAATTGGTGGTCCCCAAATCGATTCCAACTACCGTTTCACTCAATGCTCACCCCGTTTCCCGGCCGCCGGGCCACCCGGACCTGCGCCGGCCGGAACAATTCGCCATTCCATTCATAGCCTACACGGTACACGGAAAGCACCGTTCCCTCCGCCGCCCGGTCCGTCTCCTCGACATCGACGGCGTTCATGCGACGCGGATCGAACTGCCGCCCTTCGCATTCGATGGGCTGAACCTGAAACTGAAACAGCAGATCGTCCAGATAGCCCAGACTCAGGCGGTAGCCTTCCTCCAGGGCGCGCACCACGTCGAGCGCGTGCTGTGCCTTACGCCACCGGTCGGGAAACAGGCGATCCCACAGATTGGGCTGCAGAGGGTCGCGGCCGCCTACGGCTTCCGGGCCGCGCGTTGCCTCCGGGCCGCGGGTTGCTTCCAGGCCGCGCAAGAGCCGTTCCCGCATTTCCAGGAGCGCTCCCAGCGATTCCTTGCGGCCGCGCCGTTCGGCCTCGGCGGCCAGGGTCTCGCTCAGTTGCTTGAAGGCCCGCCCTTGCAGCTTGACCTCCTGAGTGAGGGCGGTCACCGCGGCCCACATGGTGTACCAGTCGGTGGGAGCGCTTTCCGCCGAATCCTCCGCCAGAATCTCCGCCGGAATACCCTGCGGCGGGTCTTCTTCGGCCAGCGCGCTATCCAGCCACTGCGTAAATCGCTGCAGAATCTGGCTGCGATCCATCAGGGCTTGGGCTCCCGCAGAACCGCCAGCCAGGCATTGGGCCCCGTGAAACGACGTTCGGACACCCGGCCATCCAGCAAGGAGACCAGGGGCTGTTTGGGATCGGCGGACAACAGGTGGAGCGTGCGCCGGCGCGGGTCGCGCAAAGTCTCGTAGGCGTCGCGCACCTTCTCAAACTCGCGCGGCGCGCGGTCTGGCGGGTATTCTTTGACCTTCCTTAAATAAGCGGCGCGGATTTCCTCATCGCCGGCTTCCGGCGAGACTCCCAGCACCTGGCGCGGATCATCGAGTGTCATGTCTGGTCTCAAAATGGCCGGCCTTAGAACGGAGCATCGTCGCTATATAAATCCGGGTACGGGCGGCGCCTGCCGCGTTTCTTTTTCCCGCCGATCCCGAGCATCTCGCCTAAGGCCTGTGCCACCGCCTCGGGCCCCATTTGTTCTACCAGTTCCATCAGCTCCGGGGGCAGGTCAGGCAATTCGCCCCTGGCCGCGCAGCATTCGGGACACTGGCACTCCCCGTCGTCTTCCGAATCGAATGGCGATCCGGGCCGCGATCCGGGCCGCGATTCAGGAAAGCCCCGCTCCGCCGTCTCATACTGAACCACGCGCGCGATCTCTTCACTGCCGATTGCGGCCTGGGCCACCTCAGGGGCATCCATCCAATCCATCAACTCATCCCGCCACTCGCCGATCCGGTTCAGCAAGTCGGAATCGTGCTGGCGCCTTGCCAGTTCAGAGGCGGCCGCGAGACAACTGGACCGGCGCTGGTCTTCCCACGGCGGCAACGAGCGCGACCGCAGGAACAGGAAGCGGCCGTGGTTATCGGAGCCCTGCGCCAGGCCGGCCCCGGCAATCGCGTAGGCCAGACGAGAATCGTCGCGCCGCATGGCAGCTTCGCCGAGCGCCGCCAGCGCCCGCGGGTCGGCGGAGACCTTCGGCGCGGATAGCTCCTTCATCAATTGTGCCGGCATCTCCCGGCTCAGGTCGACCGGCATGCCCATATCGTCGCCCAAAGCGCACACGCGGCCCATGGCTGCGAACAGCGGCACGCTGGGCTTTGGCGGCTTACCAAGCTCGAGCTCCGTCAGCCCGCACCAGTTCTGAACGTTGAGGATCAGAAGGTGGGCGGTAACGCCGTCGCCCAAAATCTGCACCGCTTCCTTATGCGCGGCGGTGGCCTCCCCCGGCCAGAGCTGCAATCCACACCAAACCCAGCGCAACGCCGCAACGAACGCCGGCCGGTCGCCCTGCTGTGCCTGCGGCAACGCTGCCATCTGGCGCAACTCCTTCTCGGCGAGGTGCGGCTTTTTCTCGCGAAGATGCCGCACCGCCATCGCTACCAGGAGGCGCAGCCGGGCGCGGCGCACATCGGCATTCAGTCCGTCGATTTGTTCGGCCCGCTCCATGTACTTGAAGGCCTTCTGGAGCGCGTTGCGCTTTTCCGCCGATTGCATCAGGTGCAACAGCGGAGGGATGTCATTGGGCAGAGCCGCGCACCAGCGCTCCGCCACCAGATCGGACGAGTCTGGCGACGCCTCGGCGGTGTGACGCAGCCACCGTTGAAAGTTTTCGGCGCATGGGTCGGCTTGGCAAGCCCGCTCCAAAACTTCTTGTATCGACAGAAAATACAGATGGCGGTTGTTCCGGTCGGGCATCAGCGCACGGATTTCCGGAGGCTGGCCCCGATAAGATGCCGCATAACCGTCGAATTGGCGCTCAAAGCGGACGCGGACGCCGATCAGGTTCGGGGGCGACACGTGATGCAGCAGGTCCGCCATGTGCAGAAAAAGCGTAGCGGCTTCAGGGCCTTCCGCCGGAAACCAGCCTTCGCGTACCGCGTGCTTACGAAATTCCTCCCAGGCGCTGCAGGCTTGGGCAATAGCCATGGGCTCGCCTTTATCCTCTTCGAAGCCTCGCGCCAGCAAGCGCCAGAACCAGGCGTTTCTCAGGGCGGGCCCGTCCATGGCGGCCGCAACCTTCTCCGCCTTGGCCTGCGCGATCATGGCGCGGACGGAGATGTGTTGCTTGAGCCGCTCCAGCAATCCGGGATCAGCCTGGCCGCAGGCTGCCACGGCGAAGCGGACCTCCTGAAGGATCAACGGCTGGTTGCGGCGGATCAGCGCCGAGTCCAGTCTTTTCAGAACGGCGCGCAGTTGATCGAGGTTCCCGCCGGCCTGATTCACCAGCGCGGTGGCGGCCGGCGTGAGAGCCAGCGGCTTGTGCATCAGCGCACCGAGCGCCGGCGTCAGGCGGGCGGCTGCGGAACCAGGCTCCACCGCCGCCAGACATTTTTCGCACAGCGCATCGTCGCGGCGATAGAAGGCGGCGATGGCGCGAACCAGCATTTTCCACGGCGCCAGGGGGCTGTGCCGCGAAACCTCCGGCAGCGCCAATGCCTCATCGGCCACCGGCCCGCTGGTTACGGCTTCGAAGGCTTTATGGAGCGCGGCGGCGGCCGTGCGCAACGGATGCTCCGGGGCCAGCGTCCGGCACTCCGCCAGCGCCTGAAGATCCAGCACATCGCTCCGCACGCGGGCGGCAACGGCCGCTTGTTTGTCCGCCGGCAATCCTGGATCTGTCAACGGCCGCAACAACGCACTCAGGTCCCCGTGCCGCGCAGCGATGACGGCCTGCCATTCCCGCAGCCGGTCGCCGGACGAGGGGTAGCGTTCGCGCACCAGATCCATGAGCGCCTGGGCTTCCCGGTCCAGATTGCGTTCCACCAGCGACGCCAGGCGAGCGCCATAGGCATCCAGCAGCAGCGCTTCCGACGAGGGGTTGCGGCGGCGTTTGTGAACGTCCTTGGCAAAGTCCAGAGCCGGTCCAGACTTGCCCGCGGCGATCAACTGCGCAACCTTCTCCCTCTCTTTGGGGTGGACATCAACCGACACCCGCTCGATCAAGGCCTCCTGGACCGCACCATCCGGCCTGGATTGGGATTTATGAGACATCGTGCAATGCCGCTCCTGTTCGATGCTCGGGGGAGGTGGTCAATTAAAAGATTGTAGCGCAGTCTGCCCGCCCCGATCACCTGCGCTACGGTTCGTCCCCGGCACTACTTGAACTCCCGCGGACTTTGATATACGCTGGCATCGTTTGGTAAGGAGGAACAGGCGTGCGAGTGCTCACCGAGGTTTCGCGGGATATTTCGCGGCGCAGTTTTCTGGCCGGTGCCAGTAGCCTGACGCTGTTGCCGCGCCTGGCATTCCCGGCCGGAGTCAAGGAGAACCTGCCTTTGGTCGCCAGGCGCGTGGACAAGGCGTTTCACGCTCCCGGCAAGGCTCCCAACGATCTGCAGGATGCCCCTGATGGCTTGTGGATTCTCGACCAGGTCGACCCCAACAAAGTTTTCAAGGTCCGCTACGCCGACGGCTCCGTCATCCAGGAAATCCAGACCGAGTCCATTCACGGCAGCGGAATCACCTTCGGCAATGGAGCCCTATGGATTGCGTCCACCTGGAGTTTGAAGACTCTCAAGGTAGATCCCAAAACCGGAAAGACGCTGGCGTCGTTTGATGAGCCCGGCGCCGGTTTTCCCAAGTTCGGAAAGCCGACGCGTCCTTCCGGCGCGCACGGCCTCAAATGGGTGGATGGCAAGATCTGGATGGCAATGCCGCCGGCGGAAACGATCCACCTGATTGAGCCCGAGACCGGCAAGTTGCTGCGCAGCATACCGGGTCCCGGCATCCGCACTCATGGCTTGGCCTGGGATAACGGCTACCTTTGGTGCATCGAGACACTGGATCGCGCCATCTATAAGCTCGATCCCAAGGATGGCACGCTTCTAGCCAAGATCCAGTTGTCCAAAGACGATCCCGAACCCCACGGTCTGGCTCTTCACGAGGGCGTCTTTTGGTATTCCGATGCCTCCAGCGGTTGGATCTGCCGGCTGGTCTGACACGGCATGGTGTGACACGGCATGGTGTGACACTGCATGGTCTGACAGGCGCGACGGGCGTACGGTGCGTGTATACTAAACAGCAAACCGAGGAACATGAAGCTGCAAAGGCGTGAATTTCTGGGCGGGCTGGTGCTGGGCGGCGGGGCGCTGCTCGACCCATACTTTTTGAGCGCTGCCGATGAAAAGGTAGTCCCGTTCGCAGGCACCCAACCGTTCAACCCGGAACGGCCCGGAATGATCTGGGACAACCTCACTTCCTGGTCCACCCCAACGGAACAGTTGTTCGCCGTGGGCCATTATCCGATCCCGGAAGTGGACACTGCCAGGTGGCAGCTCGACGTCGGCGGGCTGGTCTCCAAGTCCAAGACCTTTTCGCTCGATGAGTTGAAATCGCGGCCCAAGACGCAATACAACGCGCTGCTCGAATGCTCCGGCAACGCTCCGGCGGGAAGCCTGATCGGTAATGTTCACTGGTCCGGCACACTCCTGGCGCCGCTCCTGAAAGAATGCGGCATCCGGCCGGCGGGAATTGAGATCGTGTTCTTCGGCGCCGACTCCGGAACGGAAAAGATCCGCGACGCCGATTACAAGCAGAATTTTGCCCGCAGCCTTTCCGCCGAGGATGCCCTGAAGAACCATATCATCCTCGCGTATGAGCTGAACGGGCAGCCCATCCCGAAGAATCACGGCGGCCCGCTGCGCCTGGCCGTTCCCGGCTGGTACGGTGTCGCCTGGGTGAAGTGGGTCAACCGTATCGAAGTGCATGACCGCAAGTACCAGGGCCGTTTCATGGCGCGCGACTACGTCACGATTCGCGGCGAGAAGCGCGGCGACGAGACCATCTGGCGCGAAACCCTGGTTGGCCGGATGAATCTCAAGTCCGTGCCCGCGCGGGCGGTGCGCCGCCCCGATGGCGACATTCGGTTGACCGGCGCCGCATGGAGCGACGGCACGCCGATCAAGACCGTGGAAGTCAAAATCGACGACGGCCCGTGGAAGCCGGCCGAGCTGGTTCCCAACCGCGAGACATACACCTGGACGTTCTGGAGTCTGACCTGGCCGAAGCCCGCGGCGGGCGAGCACACCATCGCCTCCAGGGCCACGGACGCGCACCGCACGGTGCAACTCCCACCGGACGATGCCTGGTTCACCCTGAAAAAAACCCGCTGGGAAAACAACCAGCAGGCGATCCGAAAAATTCGAATCGACGGGTGAAGGTGGTTAGTCACCAGCCCGCTGTCAAACGCCAACTTTGTCGTGAGTTGAGGCCCCGCGGAGTGTCGCGAAACTGCCGTGCGGCGGAGAAGTAACCACTCCCTTACGGTCGAGCGACAAGTCGTGGCTCTGCACTACCCACTCTCGGGCTGAGGGCCTGGTTGACAATACCGGACTTCGCATCAGAGCCGCGACTTGTCGCTCGACCGTTAGAGAGCCGTCTTACGCGCGGAGGCCGTCTGGTATAGGCGGGTTGGAGTTCCTTAGCGACGACGATAGGGAATCGTTGATCGGCCGAACGAAAACCAATGAAACGTTGGGCGCACTCACCTCACAACCGAATAGCCACATGCCAGAAACCAATGGTCACACCAAGCGCTCCCGCGGGCGCCCGCCTCGCACCGCTTCAGCAGACCAAGTTAGAGAGCTGAGGGAAGCAGGCCTCAGCTTCCGCAAGATTGCGCGAGTACTGGGCCTCGGATACGGAACCATCCGGCGGGCCTATTCAGGCAAAGGACTCCCGCCGCCTGCTGACAGGTAACGGAGCAGCCATTCGAAATCAGGCTCTTTGGCAGGCAAGGGCAGGGCCACGTGCGCCTATGAAACACAGCGCCCCTGGATAGAGACTGGTCCTCGACATCCGGCCTTCGTGAAATCGGCGTTATTACTACTGGCTAGCCGCTTTTTTGCGGTTATACTCGGCCCAGCGCTTCTTCTGCGCCGCCGCGATTCTCTTACGCGCGGCGGCGGATAGCTTGCGCTTGGTTCGCGTGACAGGTTGCGCGCCGGTACCGGCGCCCGCGGCGGCCTTTTGTCCCAATTGCTTTCGAATTTCCTGCATAGATTGTTGGATAGAGGCCAATTGTGTCTCGTACCCAACTAATGCAGCTTCTAGAAGCGAGCGATCAGTTTTCACGGTGACAGTCTATCACGTATATTGGCGCAGACGTGAGCCAAAATTCATTATGGGCCAATTTACTTGGCTACCCTACACTAGTCGAGTTCGATTTTGTCTGAGCTGAGCCAATATTCATAATAGTCCGGCTATACGGCCTAGCCGGTAAGGTGTGGGACTCCAGGTGGGACTGGTATCCGCATCACTCAGGGACCCTGGAACACCCCCTCCCGGCTGTTGCCTGGCGCCGGGTTTGGCCTGTTTGGCATGCCAGTGAGAGCGCGGATTGGACCAGCGCTCGAGACGGTCAGTAGCGACCTGACCCGTTCTTAAGTTGACTGTCTTTGAGCTGACCGGATGGCCGCCTGATAGACTGTGGCCGATTTCGAGGTTAGTGTTATGTTATACCGACTCGTTCCCCTGGCTTCGCAGTGAATTTGCAGACATGGGCTTGGCAGGATCTTATGAACGGAGTGTTGCCACGCTTGCAGAACCACCTACACTAGCTGGATATGACCCGGATACTTGTACTCTACAACCAGCCCTCTGACCCGGCTGCATTCGACCGGTACTATTTTGCGACCCACGTCCCGCTCGCCAAGACGATCCCCGGATTGCGGGCGTACACCGTCAATTCCGGAAGCCCCGTTGCGATGGCGGGCAATCAACCACCTTACTTGATTGCGGAGCTCGATTTCGACAGCATGGCGGATATGCAATCCGCGATGGCTTCGCCCGAGGGCCAGGCGACCGCGGCCGACGTGGCCAACTTCGCCCATACCGGCGCCACGATTCTGGCGTTCGACATACGCACCGTGTGAGCCTACTTCAGCACATCTTTCTTCGTCAGGCAGCTTCTGGAAATCGGCGTTGCCGATGACGTAGAACCAGCCGGCGACGAGTCCGCGCGGCCTGGAGAGTCTGTCCGCTCACAGAAGGATCGATGCAGGTCTTGCGCCGGGTGACCGCACGGACGGCCGCCAGCAAGGACCTCCGGTGATGCACCCATGCGGGCCATACCCGACCGCACCAGCATGTAGAGCTGAAGCACGCCCACCTCGAACGCCCGCCGCCGTTCGGACCTGTCAGGGCCTCAGCCCCGCGCCACATCCACCAGTGAAGCCGCCGCGCCCTGCAGGCTTTCCAACTCCGCACCCTGGATTTCGCGCTCGTCCATCCAGGCCGCGCCCACCACCGCAACGATCGCTCCCACTCGGTCGCGCACCGGCATCGCCACTGCCGCCTGCGCATTCACGGCCCGCGCACCGGGCTTTACGGCCCCTGAGCGATCCTCCTGCAGATTGCAAGTTTGCACCGGCTCGCCACGTTCCAGAGCCAGCCCCGCCATCCCTTTTCCCGACGGCACCCACTGCACGGCCTGCTGCACGGGCGGCGGAATGTTAACCCCGGCCGCCAGCCGCAGCCCACCCACGGTGTGCAGATGAACCGTGCCAGCCGCCGCGCCGGCGCTGTTGAGGAAACCCGCCAGCCAGGCTTGCACCGCCTCGTCGAAACCAGCGTTGTTGAAATCAACCATGCTGCTTTATACCATGCCCGACGCCGTCAACTGGAAGGCGGGCACCTCTGCTCGCCGTGGCTCAGGGGCCCTTTCAGCAGCACACCGCTGCCAACGACGTTATTGGGCCGGCGCGCCTCGCCCCCACGGTCAAACTCGTCGGGAACCGGCGCTGTGCAATAACCGTGTTGCCATCGCGATCTTGCCATCGCCATCAACCCGGACGCGGTAATCACCGGACTGCAACGGCCAAGCTTCGGAATGCCCCCTATCTTCCTGCTCGCTTTTGTCAGACCAAAGGTTGGACTAGTCCGTACCAGTACTCATGCATTTGAATTAGAGCTTCTTCGAACAGTTCTAATTATTCTTTCCGCGTACGATGAAGCCAACGGTGCTTCAGATGAGATTTCGCATCTTCCTCAACGTTTCTTGGGTCATGGCCGGAACGTTTGGTCCTCTGCACGGCGCCACCATAACTCCATCGACAACTCCATCGACCCAAACCTCGGCGGCCGGCCTGTTGCTCGCAGGCGTGGTGCTGATCGGCATCGGACGCTTTCGGTTTCGAAAAAAACGCTAGCGGGAGTTTACCGTGGGCGCCTGACACCGAAAGGCGGTCCATCTCTACGCATATCTACTGCATTTCGGGTTCGGCTGCCGTCCGCTTTGTTAGAATGAATACAGCGAATGGCTCCCGGCCCCACAAGAACTGCGCTCCAAAAACTGCTGGAAGACCATCAATCCCGGTTGTCATTCGAAGTGGAGACGCTTTTCGCCGAGTCGCGTGAGGGTGCGCAGCGAGAGTTTGGCGACCAGTTGAACCAGGCGGTGCGCCGTCTGCGCATGGCGTCGGATGCCGATGAGCTTTCGGCCACCCTGCTGGATGCCGCGGCCCAATTCAGCGGCGGATCCGCCCTGTTCCGCGTGGCCGGAGAAGCCGCGAAGCTCACGCGCGTACGGGTCATGCCCGAATCGGCCGCCGAGGCATTGGGCCTGGAGATCTCTCTCCCGTCGGCTGCCGCGCTGGCCGGCGCCGTGGAAAGCCGCGACCCGGTGACCGCGGTCTCGACGCCCGCCGAAGTCTCTTCCCAACTCTGCAAGCTTTTCGGCCACCCGGCTGATGGGCGCGTTTCGATCTATCCCGTGGTGGTGCGCGACCGTGTGCCGGCGCTGATCTATGCCTGGGGCACGGTGGAGGGGTCCGCGATCGAGTTGCTCACGCAGGTGGCGGCCGCGGTGTGGAGCGCCATCCCCGAACCGGTCACGGTTTCCGAACTGATCGCCATCTCGCCGGCCGCCACGGTTCCCGCGCCGGCGCCCGCCATGACGTGGGAAAACCTGTCTGTCGAAGACCAGCAAATCCACCTGCGCGCCCAACGTTTCGCGCGTGTGCAAGTGGCCGAGATGCGCCTCTTCGAAGCCGACGCCGTCCAAACCGGGCGCACTCGGCACAACCTTTACGAAGCGCTGCGGAAATCGATCGACGCCGCGCGCCAGACTTTTCGCAACCAATTCTTCGTGTCGTGCCCGAACATGGTAGACTACCTCGACCTGGAATTCACAAGGACCCTGGCTAATGACGATCCGGACCTGCTTGGCAAAACCTATCCCGGCCCTCTGGTTCGGTAGCGCGGCCCTCTTGGCGTGCGTTGCCTTGTGGCAGGCGGCGCCCGCTTCCGCTGCAACCCGCAAGCGGACACCCGGCAAGCCCGCGCCGGCCCGGCCGGTTTCGTCGGACCTTGCCAGCCCACTTGCCGGCCTCGTCCAGGCTTACCGCGAAACCCCCACTCCTGGCCGCCGCGCCGCGGTGGAGTCTTACGCCGCGGCTCACGGCAAGGACCGCACCGGCGCCCTGGCGCGGCTGGCTCTGGGGATCACGGACTACGAGCAGACCCACTACCCGGCCGCGGTCGGCGAGCTCAAGCCTGTTCAGGCGAAGCTGCCCGAAATCGCCGACTACGCCGCCTACTACCTGGCCGCCGCGCGGGTGGAATCGAACGACACCACGGTGTCAGCCAGGGACCTGGCTCCGGCCCACCCGGCGGCCGCGCCTTCGCCCGTTTCCGGCAAAGCCTGGCTGGTGGAGGCCCGCGCTCTCAAAACGCCGGACGCGGCCGCGGCAATCCGGCTCTTGCGCAGCCACTACGCGGACTTGCCGCAGCCCGATGGCGACCTCGCCCTGGCCGATTGTTACCAGGCCGCCGGCGATCTGCCTAACGCCGCCGACTTCTATCAGCGCGTCTACTTTCAGTACGTCGCCGGCGATGCCGCCGTCCGCTCCGCCGCCGCCCTGGTGGCTCTCAAAGACACCATGGGCGCAGCCTATCCGCCGCCGCTGCCGGAACAAAAACTGCGGCGTGCCGACCGTCTTCTGGAACTGCGCGAATATGCGGCCGCCAGGTCGGAGTACCAGGCGCTGCTCAGTCAACTGACCAACGCGCCGCAAGATCGGGCGCGCGTAAGCCTGGGCGCGGTCGATTTTCTGACCGGCGCAACCAGCCTCGCGTACAGCTATCTGCGCGACCTGGAAGTCGGCGATTCGGAAGCCGCCGCCGAGCGTTTGTACTACATCGCGGAATGCGCCCGCCACCTGAACAATGAAGACGCCATGATGGCCGCCGTCAAGGAACTGGCCGCCAAATGTCCCGATTCGCCCTGGCGTTTGAAGGCGCTGGTCTCGGTGGCTAACCGCTATCTGCTGGTCAATCGTCCCGACGATTACGTTCCGCTGTATCAGGCCGCCTATGAATCCTTCCCGGCGGCTCCGGCGGCGGCACTGTGCCACTGGAAAGTGACATTCCACCAGTACCTTCACGGCGCTGTAAATGCCGCCGACCTGTTGGCCGAGCATCTGCGCAATTATCCCGGCCACTACACAGCCGGCGCCGCCCTTTATTTCCTGGGACGCGGCTCTGAGCGTCAAACCGATCCGGCCGCGGCCCGCGCCGCCTACCAGCTTCTGGTGCAGACCTTCGAGAATACCTACTACGCGATGCTCGCCCGCGATCGGCTGCGCAGCCCGGAGGTTGCCGGTGGCAGTCAAATGGAAGGGGCCGCAAAAACCGCAGCGGCCGCACAGTGGCTGTCCAACCTGACGTTTCCCGTGGCCAGGTCCGTGCCTGCCGAGAGTTCGCAAGCGACCGCCCTCCGCATTGCGCGCTCGCGACTGCTGCGCAGCGCCGGGCTCGCCGATCTGGCCGATTCCGAACTGCGCTTCGGCGCGCGCACGGATGGTCAGGCGCCGCTGCTGGCCATGGAGAGCGCTGCCGCCGCCGAGGCGCCCCACCGGGCGATGCGCATCATGAAGACGATGACGCCAGACTATCTCGGCTTGCCCGTGCAGAGCGCCCCGCGGAAGTTTTGGGAGTTGCTGTTCCCGCTGCCCTACCGGGCCGACCTGGTGCAGAGCGCGCAGGCACGCGAGATTGATCCGTATCTTCTGGCCGGCCTGATCCGGCAGGAATCCGAGTTCAATCCGGAGGCCATTTCCCCCGCCAAGGCGTACGGTCTGACGCAGGTTCGCCCCGCCACCGGCCGCCAGTACGCCCGCCAGGCCGGTGTGGAGCGCTTCACCACCCGCGCGCTCTATCAGCCCGCCGTCAATCTGAAGATCGGATGCTCCATTCTGCGCGGGATGCTGAACCACAACAACGGCAGCCTGGAGCAGACCCTGGCCGCCTACAACGCCGGCCCCGCGCGCGTGGCCGAGTGGCTCACCTGGAACACCTACCGCGAGCCCGCCGAGTTCGTGGAATCGATCCCCTTCACCGAAACCCGCGACTACGTGCAGGCGGTGCTGCGCAATGCGGAGATGTACCGGCGGCTGTACGAGGGTGTGGCGAAAGCGGCGGAGGAGAAACCGGGGGCCAAACCGGCACCGGCCCGCAAATCAGGTTTGTAGGCGCGCCAAAACTGACCGCGGCCCGGGCTGCCCCGGATCAGGGCCAGGTGACAGGACCGCCAGGGTCACAAATCGACGCCGAAATCGCTCCATTTGACCACTTTCTCCTGGACCATCGCATCATGGCCCAGAATGGCCGTGAGCGCCGCGGTGGCCCCGACTCTGATATCCACCGGCGGCGGTGTGCCGTGCAGGATGGAGTCGTAGAATGCCGCAATATGCGCGTACTGGTCTTCCTCCTGCTTGGGCGCCAACAGGACGGGTTGGCTGCCTCTGCCGGGAGGATACATGCTCGCCGTCATCAGATCCACGGCGCCCTTGGTGCCGTACACGTAAACGTACTGATTGCCGTGAGGCATGGACGCGGGGTGAAACACGTTCTGCGTGAAGGACATCTTCACCGCGTTGGGATAATCGTAGGTAATGCTCCCGCAGTCGAAAATGGTGCGCCCCGGCGGATCGTTCTTATAAAACAGGATTCCCCCGAACCCGCTCGCGCGCAGGGGATGAGACCCGATAGCCCAGTTACACAAATCCAGATTGTGGACCGACTGTTCGATGAGGTACCCGCCGGATTTCGTCACGTCGAAGTACCAGTCGGCCGACGATCCGTCGTGGGGCAGGTCCGCGGCGGCGTGCCGTTGGGCTTTCACCATGATCACATCGCCAATCACCCCCTCGCGAATCTTGCGGACGGTCTCCGCAAGTTGCTTCTGCGACCGTAACTGCTGCCCGGCAACGAACACCTTCCTGGAGCCTCTGGCGGCATCGAGAAGCGCCCGAACTTGCGCGGGAGTGACGCCCAGTGGTTTTTCGCAGTACACGTGTTTGCCGGCCTCGATCGCCTGGATGGCCATTTCCGAATGCAGGTATGGCGGAGTCGCAATAAAGACGGCATCCACGTCCTGGTTCTCGATGACGCGGCGCCAGTCGGCAATGGTTGCCGGGTTGTCCCTGGCGGCTGCGGAGGCCGCTTTGTCCAGGCGGTCCGGCTTGATGTCGCACAGCGCCAGCACCTTCGCGTTGGGTTGCCGGAGCACACCCTGCAGCAAAAACGACCCGCGGCCGCCGATGCCAATCATCGCCGTGTTGACTGGTTTTTCAGATTGGAACGCCTGCGCGGACAAAGCTGAGCCGATGAGAAAGAACCTGCGATCTACGTGCATAATTAACCCTGCTTGTTCCTGAATAGTCCAACTCAATTCCGCCTGTTATCAGGCCATCGCCAGAATCTTGTCCAGCGCCGCGGAGACCTCTTTCAACTGATCGGTCTTGCTGGGATCGCGTCCTATTTCCGGCGAGAGGAATCCGTTGTAACCGATCTTCACCAGGGCGGCCATCACGGCCTTCCAATTTACGTCGCCTTCCAGAAGATCGGCGAAGCGCGCCGGTTCGCCACGGCCGCCCAACTTGAAATCCTTGCAGTGGATGCGCCTGATGCGCTTGCCGAGGGTGAGAATCCAATCCTCCGGGTATCCGTACTGCATGCAGTTGCCGGCGTCGAAATGGGTCCCCACATATTCGCTGTGGAACTGGTCGACGAAAGAGCGCATTTCGAGCGGGCTCAAAAGGAACTTGTTCCAGACGTTTTCGGGGTTGAGGGAAACCTTGGCTCGCTCCGCGTCCGGGACCAGTTTGGTTAGTTCCGCACTGAAGCGGTCCCAGGTTTCCTGCGAGCCGTATTCCAGCCGCGCACCATTCCCGAGGCGTACCGCATAAAGCAGAATGGCGTTGCAGTTCATGTCGGTAGCGATGGCGATGGCCCGGCGGATCGCCTCTACCCCACGGGCGCGCGCAGCCGGGTCGGCGGCATTGAGCGGGTTTTGATGGAGAGCGTCCGAAATCCAAAGCGTAGCGATACGGATACCGGCTTTGTGGGCGGCATCCGCCATGCGGCGCGCGTCGTCGTGGCTGATGTCTAACGGAAAATCCGGGCCGATGGAGAGTTCAATGGCATCGAAACCCGCCGACCTGGCTTGCGTGAAGCATTCGGATCGAGGCATCTCTTTCGGGAAAATGACGGAGCAGATTCCCTTGATAAACCGGGGGCTGGCTTGCGGACCGGATTGCGGGCTGGCTTGCAGGCTGGATTGCGCGCCGGCCGAAAAGGCCGCAGCCGCCAGTGGGGCCGCAAGAGCTTGTCGACGTGTCATGCCTGAAAGTATGGCAGAACACGCAAGGGGTGGCGAGCGACGCCGCGGTGAAAAGAGCCGCCATCCAAATTCTTAGAACCCGCTGGGATTCACCCAAAAACTCTCCTGCCAGGTCTGCCCCGGTGGGATGCTCTGCAGCTCTTTGTATAGGCCCCGATGCGCCAGGTTCAGCGCGTCCGTGATGCCCGTCATGGGTTCGAAGCAGATGAAGTCGCGGCCGGGGCCGCCCGGAGAGTAGACCACCACGGAGCGGTAATTCGGTCCGAACACCACTTCGATCCTTTCGGCCTTGCCCTGCACCCACATGGTGGCTTTGCCGGCGGCGTCCCGAATCAGGTCGCCGAACACGTGGTCGAGCGCCAGTCCCTGCAGCGTTCCGCCTTGCGGTTTGGGCAGGAACTGCTCGATGGGCCGGGTTTCGCCGGTCGGAATCAACTCCTTGCTGAGAAGCCACTCGCTGCGCGCGGCAATGCCGAACGTCCATTCGTCGCGGGGCGCATCGTTCACCTGAAAGTACGGATGGAATCCGATGGCCACCGGCATGGGCTCGGCGCTCAGGTTGTGCAGTTTGGTCAGCACTTCGAGCGTGCCGTCCTTCAGCCGGTAGGTCATTTCGATGGTGTGGGCAAACGGGAACTGCGCCATGAATTGCGGCTGCCGGTAAAAGTCGAGCCGGCTGGTGATCCAGGCCGAACCGGCGTCGGCCTTGGCCTCCACCACCTCCCACTGGGGCGCCGTGGTCAGGAAGCCGTGGATCGGGTGGTTTTGCGCGCCCGGCCGCACGTTGCCCAACTCCAGATTGAACGGGTACTTCTTGCCGTTGGCATAGAACGCCGGCTCATCCAACCGATTGGCCCAGGGGGCCAGGAAGGGAATGCCGCTGAGACCGCGTCCGGCTTTGTAGGCTTCCACGTTGGCATAAGGGAATTGCAGCACCTTCTTGCTTTTGACCCGCATGTCGAAGGCGCTGTTGCCGCGCGACGGGATGATGGAGACCGTGGTCTGGCGCCCGGCGTCTTCCAGGCGGACCACGTCGCCTTCGCGATGAACCGCATACTGCGCGATTGCCGGCAAAACGCCGAGCACCAACAAGCCTGTGAGCTTCATGGCTTCCGATGCTATCAGACTGTGGGGCAGGATGGCGGGGGCACCCTCTGGGTCCGGCGGATTGGCAATCCGCCTGCCGGGCTTCGACACGCCTTGCGGGTATGGCGGCGGGCGGGCTCGCTGCCGCATCGCCCGAGGCGGATTGCCAATCCGCCGCAGATTAACAATCTGCCCCACAACGGATTCTAGTGCGCGGTGGCTTTCTCCGAGCCCAGGCCGGTGTGGGCGCGGACTTCCAGTTCGGTGAACCGGGCTTCCGAATCCGCGTCCACGCGGCTCAACATCGTACCTAAGTAAGCTCCCAGGAAGCCCAGCGGGATGCTGACGATCCCGGGGTTCTCCAGCGGGAACACGGGCTTCATCTGAATCAGGTGGCGAGCCGCCGCGGCAACGGTGGGCGCGTCCACGCCCATGATGCTGGGGCTGATCGCGATCAGGGCCAGCGAACTCGCCAGGCCGGTGGCCAAACCCCAGACGGCGCCTTCGGTGGTAAAACGCTTCCAGAACAGCGAGAACACGATCACCGGCAGATTGGCCGACGCCGCCACAGCAAAGGCCAGCGCGACCAGAAACGCCACGTTGAAGGTGGGGCCAAGAACAATCGCCACCGTGATGGCCACGGCGCCGACCACAAACGCCGTGATGCGTGCCACGCGGACTTCGGCCTGCGGGCTCGCCAACTGGCCGTGGTGGATCACGTTGCTGTAGAAATCGTGCGCGAACGAAGTGGATGCGCTGATGGTCAAGCCGGCCACCACCGCCAGGATGGTGGCAAAGGCGATCGAGGAGATAAACGCGAAGAAAATATCGCCGCCCAGGCGCTGGGCCAGCAGCGGCGCGCTCATGTTGGTGCCGCCGTGGGTGGATATGAAGCCTTTGCCCAGAATGGTGGCGGCGCCGAAACCGAGGAACGTCGTCATGATGTAGAACGACCCGATGATCGCCATGGCCCATACCACGCTGATGCGCGCCGTCCGGGCGTCAGGCACGGTGTAGAAGCGGACCAGGATGTGGGGCAGACCGGCCGTGCCGAAGATCAGGGCCAAACCTAGAGAGATCAGGTCGAGCGCCCCGTAGGGCGGTTTGTAGCGCAGACCCGGCTGCAGGAAGTTGACCACCTTGTCGCCGTCCTTGACCTGCGTAATGGCGGTGAAGAAGGCGTTGAAACTGAAATCGAAATGCGCCAGCACCAGGACGCTCAGCAGGATGGTGCCGGCGATCAGCAGCACGGCTTTGACGATCTGGACCCACGTGGTGGCCAGCATTCCGCCGAAAACCACATACGCCACCATGAGCACGCCCACAATGGTAACGGCCCAGTTGTAGCTGATGCCCGACCCCTTCAGCAGCAGGGCTACCAGGGTCCCCGCACCCACCATCTGCGCAATCATGTAAAACGTGCTGACGGTCAATGTGCTGAGAGCCGCCATGGCGCGCACGGGGCGCGGCCGCAGCCGGTATGCCAGCACGTCTGCCATGGTGTACTTGCCGGCGTTGCGAAGCGGCTCGGCTACCACCAGCAGCACAGTCAGGTAAGCCACCAGCCAACCGACCGAATATAGAAACCCGTCATAGCCCTGGAAGGCGATGATGCCGGCGATGCCCAGGAACGACGCGGCGCTCATGTAATCGCCGGCTACCGCGATGCCGTTCTGCCAGCCTTTGATGCGGCGGCCGGCCGCGAAGTAGGCGCTGGCGCCGGAACTGCGCCGCGCCGCCCAGTAAGTAATTACCAGAGTAATGGCGATGAAGACCAGGAACATGATCAGGGGCATCAGCTTCGCTCCTTTTCTTTAGCAGTCTCTTTATCGGCGGCTGCTTTGTCCACGGCCAGGGTGGCCAGAATCTTCTTGCCCATGGCGTCAAACCGCGCGGCGGCTCGCATGTATAGCCAGGCCATGGTCCAGGCCATGAAGAACTGGGACAGGGCAAACAGGTAGGCCAGGTTGAGTACGCCCGCAACCGGCGTGCTCATGAACCTGGGCGCGTATCCCACCAGGATGGGCAGGGTGAAGTAGTAAACGATGAAGAACAGGGTGGCTGGCACGATGAATCGTGCTTTGGCTGCCATCAGGTCTTTAAATTCCTGGTTGGCGGCAACGCGGTCCCAGTCGCTGGGCGGCGCCGGCTTCGGCGCGGTGTTCGCGCCTGGAGGTTGAACTGGCATATATCCTCTTTTCGATTGACTTCGATTCCTGAGTACAGGCGAGGATTCCTGGCGCGGACGCCTGCGCTACTTCACCGCCATCGTCACGCCCGCCTGGCTTTGCGCCGTGCCCACCTGTACCACCACGGGGACCGATGGCCCCGCCGTCACCGCGGCCGGAACTTCCACGTTGATCTGCGTCAGCCCCGCAATCGCCTGCGGCGCCCCACCGCTATAGAGCACCGTCGCTCCGATGCCGCCGATGGTCACGCTGACGTTCCCGGTCAGCAGGGGCAGCGGCGTTCCCGTGATCGCGCCATCCGTGGAAGCCGGATTGGTCACGCCGCTACCGGTGCAGTAAATGGCCACCACCGAACCCTTCGCCGCCGGGTTGGGACCCCCGTTGAGCGAGGAATCCTGGTTGAGAACCGCGCCCGGCCCCAGCCCCGAAGCATCCAGCGAGAAGATGCCCGGCGTAGCTGCCTGCACCGGCGCCGCCACACCGCTCGAAGCCGCACCCTGGTATTGCACCTGCACATTGGTCGTAGTCTTTCCGGCCAGGCCGTAGGGCGCCACCGCGCTTACCTGGCCGCGCGAGGCGTAAATCATCGCCGCCGGCGTGCCATCGAACAGCACTTGCGTACCCGCGATGGACACTGGAAACGCGCCCCCATTGAGCTGATAAAGCGTCAGGCTGGCCGGCCCCAGGTTGCTGCCGAAAATCGTGACGATCTCCCCGGGTGAAACCGCCGTGCTCGAATAGCTGGCGGCGTTCGCCACCGAAGTCACGGCTGGCTGGGGCGGTCCCGAGGCCGGTTGTGTTACGGTGAGCAACTGTCCCCCCACCACGCCAACCGGGGTCACCTTGATGTGGCCCGTTCGCGTGGCCACTGCATTCGCCACCACATGGTAGGCCACGCCCCCGTTACCGCTGCCGGAGCCCCCAGCCGTGACCTGCATCCAGCTCACATCGCTGGCCGCAGTCCAGCCGCACCCACTCCCGGTGCTTACCAACAGGCGTCCGTCGCTGGCCCCGGCATCCACCGTCGCGCTGGCAGTGGAAATCGCCAGGTTTGCCGTGGAGCCATCCTGCTTGATCGCCAGGCTGGGCGCAACACCCACCAGGCCGGTCTGGATGACGATCGAGCCGCTTCTTCCCGTCACGCACCCGTTAGGTCCGATGGTGTAATTCACCAGGCCCGCGGGGTTGTTGTTGCTGTTGTTAGCGTTGAATGGAACCACGATCCAGCTAGCATCGGTGGAGGCGGCCTGCCAGGAACATGTTGCCGTTACTTGAACGGAGGCGCTTCCCCCGTTCACGGGAAAGCTGGCCGTGGCCGGCGAGACCGAAAAGGTGCACGGCTTGGCGGTTTGCGCTACCAGCACCTGTGTGCTAGCAACCGACATGGTGCCCCTGCGGTCTATGCCAGCCGGATTCGCATCCGCCGTGAAATTCACCGTTCCGGGGCCATTGCCCGAAGGGCCACTTGTGATATGCAGCCAGGTTACCCCAGGATCCACCGCCGCCGGCCATCCGGTACAGAAACTGCCGCTCGGCGCCACCGAGATGCTTCCCGTGAACGCCTGACTGCCGATATTGAATGTCGTTGGCGTGACCGAAAAGCTGCACAGAGACTGCCCGAATAGTGGCGCAGCCAGAACCAAAACGGCGGCAAGGAGCCTCATTACCCTTATGTTAGCTCCTCACGGCCGGATGTTAGCGCCTCGTGGCAGGCTTTCAGAATCTCCACCGCGCCGGGTGTATCGCCGTGCACGCATACCGTCTGCGCATTTCCTTGGCGTGCCAGCCGCAGAGCCTGTGCCGCCGCTGCCGGTGGATCGGTGATCAGCGCGTCGGCGAACTTTCGCGAACGCAGCGTGCCATCGGGTTCGTACCGCCGGTCGGCAAATGCCTCCCCCGCCACCGCCATGCCCATGGCCCGCCACACCTCCAGCATCGGCGAACCGGCCAGGCCGAACAGCACCGTCTTCGGGTTCCACCGCGCCACTCCGGTGGCGATGGCCTGTGCCACTTCCGCGTTCCTCACCGCCACGTTGTAGAGCGCCCCATGCGGCTTCACGTGGACGATTTCACCGCCCAGCCGGCGCACCACCGCGTCCAGGCGTTCAATCTGCTCCCACACCGTACGCGCGATGTCTTCGGCTGCCATGCCCATCTCAAGCCGCCCGAAATTGGCCCGGTCCGGGTACCCCGGATGCGCGCCGATGCGCACGCCCCGCACCATTGCCAGGCGCGTGGTGCGCTCCATGGTGCCCTCGTCCCCGGCGTGGCCGCCGCAGGCGATGTTGGCTGAAGTGATGTACTGCATCAGGGCAGCTTCGTGGGCGGCGTCTTCCAACTCACCCATGTCGCAGTTGAGGTCGATGATCATCCTACACCAGAGAATACAGCCATTGCTCCTGGTCGCGCAGCAGTTCGATGGCGTCTTCCATCGCCACCTGCGCAAACCGCACTTCGTCGCGTGGCCGAAGCTGCCCCAGCCGCCAGAAATCGGCCGAAATCACGTTGGCGGGTTTCGGATATCCGCCGGTAGTCTGGTGCTCCACGAACAGCACGATGGGCTGTCCGTCCGGCGGCACCTGAATCGCGCCCAGAGGCACGCCCTCGGTGATCATGTGGCCGCTAGGGCTGGGGATTGCGGGCCCGCGCAGCCGGATTCCCATCCGGTTCGACTCCTCGCTCACCACCCAGGCGCCGGCGTACAGCTCATCCTGGAACCATGCCGCCTGCGGCCCCTCGGTCACCCTCAGCAATGACACGCGCGGCAATGTCCCACGCAGCAATTCGTTGCGCATGCCGTTGCGCACGAACTCCGGCGCACCCCGACCCGGCCGCGGCCGCCGCACCGCAGCGTTGCCGATTTTGATTACATCGCCCTGGCGCAGAGGCCGCCCGCCCACGCCCGTCATCACGTGCACGGACGCGCTCCCCATCACTTCGAGTGCCGCAATGCCGCCCCGCACCGCCAGATAGCAGCGCGCGCCCGATTGCGTGGCTCCGCAGCGCACGGTTTGGCCGGCTTTGATTTCGACCGCGCGCCACATCGGCAACCCGGCGCCGAAATCCGATCCGGTGAGGGCGATGACGGTGTCGGTATCGAACTCGAACGCGCCTCCCACCAGCGTCATTTCGAGCGCCGCGGCGTTCTCGGCGTTGCCCGCCAGCAGGTTTCCGGCCCGCAACGCCGGCGCATCCGCCGCACCCGAGGCCGAAACGCCGAAATGCGCCCAGCCGAATCGCCCCAGGTCCTGCACCGTGGTCAGGAACCCCGGCGAAATCACGCGCATGCCGCCCGCGCGAATGCCGCTCACCGGCCGGCCTCCGCGATCGAAACAAAGCGCACGTGGTCGCCCATGCGCAACAGCGGGGGCGGCTCGCTGCCGAGGTCGAACAGCGGCAGCGGCGTGCGCCCAATCAGCCGCCACCCGCCCGGCGAGGCCAGCGGATAAATCCCGGCCTGCGCACCGCCGATGGCCACGCTCCCCAGCGGCACGTGCTTCCTCGGCGCCTGAAGCCGCGGGGTCGCCAATTGCGGAGGCAGTCCGCCCAAATAGGGAAAGAACGTCGAGAACCCCACGAAGTAGACCAGGTAATCCGCGCCCGCGTGCAGCTCGATGACGCGTTCCACCGGCAGCCCGGTATGCCGCGCTACATCGCCCAGGTCAGGCCCGAACTCTCCGCCGTAGCGGACCGGCACCTCGATCACCCGCGGCGCCGGCGCCGCCTCTTCGCGGTGCGCCTCCCATTGTTGCCGCACCAGCGACTCCACCATGGGATGCGTCAACAGCCGCGGATCGAAATCCACCAACACGGACGTGTAAGCCGGATGCAGATTCAGAATGCCCCGCACCCCCAGCAGGCACTGGGTCATTCGCAGCACCGCCAGGTGCGCCGCCATCGAAATTTCGTCGCCGAACGAGATGAAGAGCGAGCGGTCGCTCGCCGGCCGGATCGTCACTTCTGGTGATGTTACCACTGATGGAGTGTGCCACAGGCTCGGGTTGCAGGGTGAGGTTTCTGAAATCAGCAAACAGCGCCAGCGGCGTTACGGTCGCAATCAGAAACGCCGCCAGGCGGCGATAGATAATTGTCACATTACCGCCCGATCCAGGGTCTGCGAGGCAGGAAAGCCGTTGCCTGGACCGCCATGGTGTTGAGCGTGCGAGTGTTAGGCTTAGAAGAGGTACCAGAGCTTGAGACGCCCCCAACAGCGCACTCGATTTCGCCGCAAGTCGTTAATCGACATGACGACTCTGCAAAGAGAACATGCCGCTACCGTGGCTTCCTACACCGGCAGCCCCGAGCACAAACTCCCCCACGCTAGAAGTGATGCCACCCTTTGCCCGTCCGACCTCGGAAACCAGGAAGAGCTCACGCTTTGGCTCCGGAATGCCATAGTAAGGGGTAATGTCGGCGGGTTTATGGAGGGACCTTTTCCCCGTTATGTCTGGTACCGGGATGGAGATCGCCTTTTTGAGGGAAGACTCACGAATCAGGCGCTCGGCGAGTACAAGGGTTACCCCATCAGCCCTGATGAGGGGCCTCTGGAACTGAGATCGCAAAATGTCTGATTTCCAATTGCGCTTTGAGTGGGAAGACTCCCCCAGAGTTCGCACTCCGGAACTTGACGCCACTTGGGCTCGCCTTGAAATCTACGCCGAGGGGGAGCCTATCACCAGGGTTGAAGCGAGGCGCACGCAAAGCGTAAGGACGGGCATTTATGTCCCATTATTTCCTATAGCGGAATGGATGATCGCAAATTGGTGGTTCCTTTGGGACGAGTGGCGCGCGAACGGGCGTGACGGTCGGCACAGCCTGCTCGCAGCGAGAGAGGGCTTTGTTCTGCCTGACCTGAGCTTTGTGCCAACGGAAACCAAGATGGAGGTGATGTGGTGGCCTAGCGCGTCGACTCTTTCGGCAAGGTCCTCCTCGGACGTCCTGTTCCTGTCTGGTGGCTCCAGCATCGTTCCCAAGGCCCATGTCAAAGAGGAGTTTCGCAGACTGGTGGAAGCAGTCATAGAGCGATTGAGTGCCAGACAGGTGCAGCACTCATACCTCGTCCCGGAATGGCGCGCCATACTGGACGCTGAGCACGATCCGGAACAAAAGGCTTTTTGTGAGAAGGCCGCGCGCCTCGGATGCGATCCGTTTGATGTCGCCGATTCTCTGGCCGCCCAGATTGAGCACCTAGGTGTTCTACTGCCTGAACCGATGGCGGAGGATTTCTGCGATGCAATACCTTTGGCGCAAATGACCTCCGGCGCTCAAGCCGTGAAAACTTTCATTGATTCTGCGTCCGCTACCGCCGTGAATGAGGGCAAGTGGCGAGAGTTTCGGGAGAAATCGCATTGGCGACGTACAGAAGCCCCTTGGCGCGATGGATACAACGAGGCGCGAGTGCTCAGGGCCTATCTGGGACGCAGTGGCGCTATTGCGACCGGCCTCGATTCATTCCTGAAACAGGCATTCGGTTCGCTGGAGATCAGAGAATTTGAGGTTGCTTCCCGGATCGAGGCAATTTCCGCGCCGACTCAGACGGGTGCTCCGTTGTTCGGCTACCGCTCTCATCGTCGCGAAGAAAGCAAGAGATTCATTCTTTGCCGCGCACTGTCTGACCATCTCGCATCGGGCCAACCATCGCTGGTGACACGCAGCGCAACCGAACACCAGCAGCGGAACCGCGCTTTTGCGGCGGAATTCCTGGCACCGGCGGAGTCAATAAGAGAGCGGATTGGCGCGGACCGCGTTGGAGAAGAAGACATCGAGGATCTGGCCCAGGAATTTCAGGTGTCGGACCTCGTCATTCGTCACCAAATCGAGAACCATAATTTGACGTGGCTTGGGGCTTAGAGACGATTCTACTGGCGAATCGCGCCGCGGATGGTGTCCTGGGCAGGGATTGGCAGGGGCGCTTGTGCCCAACGCGCGGTACGGCTCCACAAGGCGACCGCCTCGTCTTCATGACTGCCGTATAGTCACCCCACGTGACGGTGGCGTTGATGGACCGGATTTTGGCGGAATCAGAACGCTGGCGCCCATAGAGGAGGGGAAGTCGTTTTCCGGGAGGGCTCCGGCGTGGGGGTGTCTCCCAGTTGCGCCAGCACCGGATCGAGTGTGGTCTTGACGATCGACTGCGCAAGCGAACGCAGCGTATAATTCAAAGGAACGGCGACGCTCCTCGGTGGGCTGGGGGTAGATTCCGCCGGTGGGAATCGTTACGGGTTGGAGTTCTGATCGATATAGAGCTTCGAGCTGCGGCGGCGGAGAGCGGCGAGCCGTTCATCCACGGAGGCCGAGGACTTCAGTTGTTCAATGGCTTTGCCGGTGACTTGGCAGGCGGCGTTTTCTTTGAGCCACTTGGGGCGGTCAGCGGCTTCTTCGTGAGCAGGTTCTCGATGGCAGGCAGGTACCACTGCGTTCGTGGGGTAGGTTGGAACGGGTACCCCGCGGTCCGGCGGACGGCGGCGAGGCATGACAGGGTCGAAAAACCACCCCGCCCATCCGGAATCTCCCGGGGCCTGGCGTGGTTTTTCATGAAGTTTCGCGGGCGGAACGCCCATCCCAACAGACCACGAAAGACGATGGTCTGTCCCACCTTCTTCCAACCGGACGGTCGTTCACGAGGCCCCGGAGGTGCCTCGGTTTGGCCGCGGAACGGCTGGCACGGGGAAAAAGCGGCTGGCCGGGATTGAATTAGATTGAATTAAATTAAATAGAGTGTACACTTGACGCAACCCGGTCGCCCCGGGGGTACTATACAGGGAGGTGGCCGCGATGGCCAACGACCGGAGAAGGCTGGGAATCGGCATTGCCGACGAAATTCCCTGGGGCACCCATTTCTGCCATTTCTACGAAACCAAAGAAGACCTGTTCGACATTCTGATTCCCTATTTCAAGACGGGATTGGAGGATCATGAATTCTGCATGTGGGTGGTTTTCGACCCCCTGGACGAAACAGGAGCGAAACGCGCGTTAGAACACGCCCTTCCCGGCGCCGCGGAGCACCTGGCGGCGCGCGATATCGAGATTGTTCCGCATGCCCAGTGGTATCTCGAAGACGGCGCTTTCGATCTCGAGCGGGTGCTTCGAGGTTGGGATGAAAAGCTGACCCAGGCCCTGGCACGCGGTTATTCCGGAATGAGAGTGAATGGCAGAGCGGCCTGGCTAACGGAGACAGACCGGCGAAACTTCGTTGCCTACGAAAATGAGCTGAACCAGCGAATCGCCGATCGACGGATGATCGCGCTGTGCACGTACCCGCTGGCGGCGACCGGCGCGGCGCGAATCTTCGACGTCGCCCATACGCACCAATTTGCCATTGCCAAACAGGGCGGCGCCTGGGAGGTTGTCGAAACCTCGCATCTCAGGCATGCCGCGGAACAGGCGCTGGGAGCCAGCGAGGAACGCTTCCGGCGTTACTTCGAACTCGGGCTGATCGGCATGGCGATCACGTCGCCTTCCAAAGGGTGGATTGAGGTCAACGACCAGATTTGCGAGATCTTAGGTTACCAACGCAGCGAACTGCTGCAAATGAGTTGGGCGGATATTACTCATCCGGAGGATTTGGAGGCTGATATCGAACGATTCAACCGAGTCCTCGCCGGCGAGATTGACGGCTATTCGATGGACAAGCGTTTTATCCGCCAGGACGGCCGGGTCATTTACGCCTCGATTTCGGTGAAGTGTGTGCGCCGCGGGGACGGCTCGGTGGATTACATGGTGGGGCTGCTGCAAGACATCACCGAACGCAAGCGGGCGGAGGATGCCCAGCGGGCCAGTGAAGAACGATGGCGCGCCATCTTCGAGAATTCGGCTGTTGGGATCTCACTCGCGGGTCCCGACGGACTCTTCACCGTGAGCAATCGGGCGTATCAGGAGATGGTGGGGTACACGGATGAAGAACTGCGGCCGATGTCTTTTCTAGACATCACTTACGAAGAGGACCGGAGCGCCAACCTGTCACTGGTAAAGGAACTTTGGGAGGGTAAGCGATCGCAGTTCCAGCACGAAAAACGCTACCGGCGCAAGGACGGCAGGCTGATCTGGGTGAGGTACACGGTCTCGCTGGCGCCGGGCACCGAAACGGCGCCTCAATTTGCCATGGGGATCGTGGAAGACATCACGGCCAGAAAAGTGGCGGAAGAGCAGTTGCGGCGCAGCGAGGCTTACCTGGCCGAATCACAACGGCTCAGCCACATCGGAAGTTGGGCCATGAAGATTTCGCCCAGAGAGACCGTCTTCTGGTCGCCGGAACTCTACCGCATTTTTGGGTTTGATCCGGCGCAGGGGGCGGTACCCTTCCAGGCGGCTCACGAACGAATTCACGCGGAGGATCGAGGTAAGGTCGAGCAGGTTCTCGAAAGCGCCATCCATGAGGGAAGAGACTTCACCTGCGATTATCGAATCGTTCTGCCGGAGGGTACGGTCAAACACTGCCGCGGTATCGGCCACCCGGTGGTTAACGAAGCCGGCGAGCCGGTTGAATTCATCGGTACGGTGATAGACGTAACCGAGACCAGGCATGCGGAAGAGGAATTGCAGAATTCGCTGGAACAGTTGCGGGCTCTGGCTGCACGCGTTCAAAGCGCGCGGGAAGAAGAGAGAACCAGGGTGGCGCGCGAAATCCATGACGAATTAGGCCAGGCGCTGACCGCGATTAAGCTGGACGTGTCCTCTTTGATCCATGATCTGCCGCCGGACCGCAAACAGGAGAAGAAAGCCGAGTCAATTCTGGCGCTGGTGGACCGGACGATTCAATTCGTGCGCCGGCTGTCGGCAGAGTTGAGGCCAGGCATGCTGGACGACCTGGGACTGGTTGCCGCCCTGGAATGGGCGGCCGAGGAATTTGAAACGCGAACCGGAACCATGTGCCGGTTGGACCAGCGTCAGAACGATATTGTTATGGATCGCGGGCAGGGTACGGCGATTTTTCGTATCTTCCAGGAGACTTTGACCAATGTGGCGCGGCACGCCGGTGCCACTCAGGTGGACGTTCGATTAACCAAGGACGATGGGTATATTGAGCTAGAGGTACGGGACAATGGCCGCGGCATCGCTAAAGAGCAGCTTTCCGCCGGCGGCCTTGGAATCCTGGGCATGAGGGAGCGGGCTATCTTGCTGGGAGGCGAGTTCACCATCGAAGGCATGCCGGGGCAGGGTACGCTGGTAAGAGTCCGGATTCCCGAGGCCGCTCCAAATCGCGCCAATGCGGGCGCCAGCCAGTGATCAGGATTCTGATTGCCGACGATCATGCCATCGTGCGCGGGGGATTGAAAGAGATTCTGGTTCGCCAGCTTAAAGATGTGATTTTGGGCGAAGCCGGAGATGCGCAACAGGCCCTGGCCCGTTTAGAGAGCGGCGTTTGGGATCTGTTAATTCTCGACATCACGCTGCCGGGCCGAAGCGGTCTGGACCTTCTAGCCGATCTGAAACAGCAAAAGCCGGAAATGCCGGTGCTGGTTTTGAGCATGCATCCGGAAGATCAGTACGGGAAGCGCGTGCTCCAAGCCGGGGCCTCCGGGTACATGAACAAAGAGGCCGCTCCCGAAGATCTGGTTAAGGCGATCCGGAAAATCCTAAGCGGCGGCGTGTATGTAAGCACGGCGCTGGCCGAGAAACTGGCTTCGGACCTGAGCCGCGGCAGTGGACGGCCTCTTCATGAACTGCTATCGGCTCGCGAGTTTGAGGTAATGCGAATGCTTGCCTCAGGCAAGGGCATCACGCAAATTGCGGAAGAACTGCGTTTGGGCGCGACCACGGTCAGCACGTATCGCGCGCGTATCCTGGAGAAGATGGGCATGGCAAGCACCGCCGAATTGATGCGCTATGCGATCGACAACCGGTTGGTTGACTAAGACCGCTCAATTTGCCCAGCCTTCCCAAAGCCTTGTAGTAGAACGACGACAAGGGCCCGGTCCAAAGTTCTACAGAAGAAAGCTCTTTGCCGCGATGGTGCCCGGTAGTTTCCAGGTCCGAAAGTATTAGACATGGAACACAATATCGGGGATTGCATTCGATGCGTTCTGGAGGATCTTAATCGCCGCAAGGCGATTGTGGATGCAGGGCTCAAACTCCTGAAAGACCAGGTTGCCGCCCCTCAATGGGCCGATTGGCAGAAGCCCCAGGCCTCACCGCGGCCGTCGAGGCGCCACTGCCGCCATGCAAGCGCCCCGCTGAGCGGGAATCGGTTTAGTGGGGATCGGCGGAGCGCATCGGCTGATCATGCTCGATGATCCGGGCGAAGCGTTGCGGAAGAGCGATGAACGGGTCGGGGGTGACCGGATCGAGGATGACCGGTTAACGAAGGTAGTCGAGCATGCGCCGGAAGGAATCTTCATCCAGCGTGGCGGCAGGTTTGCCTATCTGAACGCGGCTGCGCTCCGTTTGTACGGGGCCGCATCCGCGGAGCAACTCCTCGGGCAACCTGTGGTCGAGCGCGTACACCCGCTGTGGCGTCATTTGGCTGCGCAACGCATCCTGCCGGCAAGCGAACTTCAGCCGAGGGCGCCGCTGTCCGAGGAAAAGCACCTGAAGCTCGACGGCACGGTTTTCGATGCGGAAGTCTCGGCGGCGCCGTTGGCTTACGAAGACAGCGCCGGGTCGTTCGGGTCAGGCGAGGTGGTCTTTGTCCGGGACATCACACGACGTAAACAGGCGGAAGAAACGGAACGTCTAAACGGCGCGCTGCTGCGTTCGCGTGCCGAGGACGAAGCGGCGAAGCTTCGGGAACAACTTCTGCACGCCCGGAAACTGGAAAGCATCGGCAGGCTGGCCGGAGGTGTGGCCCACGATTTCAACAACCTGCTCACGATCATCAACGGCTACAGCGATCTGCTGCTGGGCCGGCTCACACCCAACGATCCGATGCGCAAGGACGTCACCGAGATCAGAAAGGCTGGAGATCGCGCGGCCGCGCTGTGCAACCAATTGCTGGTTCCGGGCCGGAAGCAGATTCCGCGGCCCAGCGGATTGAACCTGAACGGCCTGATCGCCGATGTGGAGAAACTGCTGGTCCGGGTGATTGGGGAGGACATTCGGCTGGCAACCGTTCTACGCCCCTCTGTGGGGCAGGTACAGGCCGATGCCGGGCTGTTGCACCAGGTTCTGATGGATCTGGCAATGAACGCCAGGGACGCCATGCCGGGCGGAGGAACCCTGCGGATTGAAACCGAGGACGTGGAACTGGGAGAGGGCCATGCGGCGCATCACCCTGACGTGAAGCCTGGCCCCTATGTACAACTAAAGTTTAGCGACACCGGTATCGGCATGACCAAAGACGTCATGGCGCACCTTTTTGAGCCGTTCTTCACCACCAAAACGCCTGGTGAAGGGAGGGGTCTAGGCCTGGCGGCCGTGTACGGCATCGTCAAACAGAGCGGCGGAGCGATCCTGGCACACAGCGAAACGGGGGAGGGAACCACATTCACGATCTACCTGCGGCGCCTGGCGGGAGAGGCGGCCGGGCTGGAAGCGCCGAGGTCCGATCCCGAAAAGCCCGACGCCGCCGCGCTCGGGGGGACGGAAACCATCCTCGTCGTGGAACACCATGATGAAATTCGCCAACTGGCCCACGTTGTCCTCAGCCGTTACGGGTATCGCGTAATCGAAGCCGGCAGTGGAGACGAAGCGCTGCTTCATGCCGAACGCCACGCCGGGCCGATTCACCTGATGCTGAGCGAAATCGCGATGCCTGGAATGACCGGCCAGGAATTGGTGGACCGGATGAAACCGCTGCGGTCCGGGATGAGCGTGGTATTCATGTCGGGTGACAGCGATCGCGGCGTTGGCGATCAGGGCACTGGCGATCAGGGCACTGGCGATCAGGGAATTCCGGACGTGGGTGTCAGTTACCTCTCGAAGCCATTTTCTCCCGAAACGCTGGCGGGAAAGGTTCGTGAAGCGCTTGGCGCACCGCGCCCGGCTGGGACGATACTGGTGGTGGACGATGAGCCGGAAATTCGCGACCTTCTTGGGGAGATTCTGGCGGGCGCGGGCTACCGGGCAGTGCAAGCGACGGACGGGAAAGACGCATTGAAACGCCTCGACACTGCCGATGTCGATCTGGTGATTACGGATCTGGCGATGCCGGAGCAGGATGGACTGGAGACGATCCGGATTCTCCACAAGACACGGCCCCGGCTGAAGATCATCGCGATCTCCGGCAAATTTGACGCCGGTTTTCTGAGGGCGGCGGAGCTTCTTGGCGCTCATGCGTCGCTGGCGAAGCCGATTCGTCCGGATGCGTTGTTGGACACCGTGAGGCGGGTGATGGTTGATATTCGGGGCACTCGCGGCTCTGGCCCGCGGGACTAAAGTCCAGGGCCGAAATCACCGCATGTCGAGGCCCAGGAGTTTCGCCATCCCCATATCATCACGTGGGGATCATCAGAACAGGGTTTGTTTTTGCGGAAACTGTTCCACCTGCTCCACCAGGTTCAGCAGCGTGGCGGCCAGCGTGCGCGCGGCTTCCACGTCCAGATCGGCATAAACCGGGAAAGCGCCCGACAATTTGCCGGTTTCCTCCACCTGGAACTTGAGACGGACGCGGCGCCCGCGCAGATTGTGCTGACAATCGCCATCAATGGAAGACAGCACCAGGATGCGCCCCCAGCAGGGCTGAAGTTCGGGAATGGCGTCGCGAAGTTCCTGCGGAAAACTCATGGTATTGGCGCGCGACCACTGGTAGGCGGCCCGCACCTGGGTATTCGGAATGGAGACTTCTTTGGGCATATGATGCAGTATAGTCTGTAGCATGAAATCGTGGGGTCGAATGAAATCGCTACGGTTGGTTCTGGCTCTAAGCGCTTCGTTGCTCTTCGCGGATACGTACCCGCGGCAGTTTGGCGTGGACGTGCAGCACTACGTCTTCCGGGTGACCTTGAGCGATGACAACGACGAGATCGCCGGCGAGACCACGGTGGACCTCCGGTTCGTGAAGGACGGCGTGGCGCAGTTCACGCTCGATCTGGTTTCGGAAAAAGCCTCGGAAAAGGGCGGCAAGGGCATGGCGGTATCCGAGGTGAGTGCCAACGGAATCGCGCTGCCATACGTCCATTCGGCAGACCGCTTGAGTATCACGCTTCCCGCGGCGCCCCAGGCGGGGGAGCGGCGGCAAGTTACGGTGAAGTATCGCGGCGTCCCTGGAGGCGGTCTAAAGTTTGTGAAGAACAAGTACGGCGAACGCGGGATGTTCAGTGCCAACTGGCCCGACCAGGCGCGGCAGTGGCTGCCCACCATCGACCATCCCTACGATAAGGCGACCAGCGAATTCGTCGTCACGGCGCCGGCGCGGTACCAGGTGGTGGCGAATGGCCTGCTGGTGGAAGAGATCGATCTCGGGGACGGCCGGAGGGTCACGCATTGGAGCCAGTCCGTGCCGATTGCCACCTGGCTGAACAATATCGGGGTGGCGCAGTTTGCGTGGCGGCGCTTCGGGACGGCGGCCGGCGTACCGCTGGAAACCTGGGTATTTCATCAGGACCGCGCCCTGGGCATGGCGACGTTTGAGGAACCTACGCGGCAGGCCATCGAGTTCTATAGCGATCATATCGGTCCATACCCGTACCAGAAACTGGCACAGGTGCAGAACGGCAACGCCGACGGGGGCGGCATGGAGCACGCCAGCGCCATCTTCTATGGCCAGAATGCAGTGAATGGCGTCCCTGCGTTCAGTCTGGTGGCGCATGAAACCGCGCATCAATGGTTCGGCGATTCGGTGACGGAGAAAGATTGGGACGATGTGTGGCTCAGCGAAGGCTTCGCCACCTACTTCGCGCTTTTGTGCAGCGAGCATTACCAGGGGCGCGACGTCTTCGTGGCCGGCCTCAAGCGCAGCCGCGCCGCAGTTTTCAACACGGAGAAGAGGTTGCCCGGCGTGGCCGTGGTGCAGGACAAGCCATGGAAAGGAATTCCGAACGGCGTGGTGTACCAGAAAGGCGGCTGGACGCTGCACATGTTGCGGGGTGTGCTGGGCACGGGCAAGTTCTGGGACGGAATCCGCGAATACTACCGCCGCTACCGCGACCGCAACGCATCGAGCGACGATTTCCGGAAGGTAATGGAAGAGACATCCGGCGCGGACCTTGGCTGGTTCTTCGCACAGTGGCTATATCGCCCCGGTTCCCCGGTGGTGGAGGGCGGATGGCGGTACAACGCGGAGACCAAGAAAATCGAAATTGCACTGGCGCAAACCCAAGCGGGGGAGGGCTACCGGTTGCCTATGGAAGTAGGGGTTAAGGCGATGGGTGCGAAGGGTGGTGCGCAGGGGGCTGCGCCGACGAAATTCGAGAAGATCGAGATGACACGGAAGCAGCAGAAGTTCGAGATCGCGGCGGACAAAGAGCCCACCGCCGTGGAGTTGGACCCGAATACGTGGGTGCTGATGGACGCCAGGTTCTCCAGGCATTGAGAATGCCCTGGCGGCAGGCGGATTAACAATCCGCCGCACCCAGTGGGTGCCCCTACCAACCGGCCCCGCAGGGTTGACAAGACTGACGCCGTGCACTCAAAATGGAATTCCAAGTTCATCCATCAGGAGAAGCTATGTCGTTACGGATTAATGACGAGGCGCCGGACTTTACGGCCGAAACCACCGAGGGCCCAATCCACTTTCACCGATGGATTGGCGACGGTTGGGCGGTTCTGTTTTCGCACCCCAAGGATTTCACTCCCGTGTGCACCACGGAACTCGGCTACATGGCGGGGCTGCAACCTGAGTTTGCCAGGCGCAACTGCAAGATTATCGGGCTGAGCGTGGACCCGGTCGCAAGCCACGGCAAGTGGGCCGCGGACATCGAAGAGACCCAGGGACACAAGGTGAACTACCCCATGATTGGCGACCCGAAACTGGAAGTTGCCAAGCTTTATGACATGCTGCCGGCCGAAGCCGGGGACACGTCCGAGGGCCGCACCGCGGCCACCAATGCCACCGTGCGCACGGTGTTCGTGATCGGCCCGGATAAGAAGATCAAGTTGATGCTGAGTTACCCGATGAGCACCGGCCGCAATTTCGATGAGGTGCTGCGGGTGCTGGATTCCATTCAACTCACGGCTAAGCACAAGGTGGCCACGCCGGTGAACTGGAAGAAGGGCGAGGATGTCATCATCCTGCCATCGGTTTCCGAGGATGAAGCCAAACAGAAATACCCCGGCGGGTGGAAGACACCCAAGCCGTACATTCGCATCGTGCCGCAACCGCAGTAACCCTTCCCTCACGGTCGAGCGACAAGTCGGGGCTCCGATTAGAGCCGGGCCCACGCGATGGAAATCGCCGGTTTTCGAGCCGCCCCCGCGGTGTTACCGTGAGAGGGAATGGGCTCCAACAATATTGGAAGCGCTGGGCGCCTTCGGAGACAATTGATCCGTAAACCCGCGTGCCCATTCCTGCTCATCGCCGCACTGCTGTTTGCCCTGGTGCCGGCCGGCACTTCGACAGAACTGACGCCGTTCCGCTTCGTGATCCTCGGTGACCGGACGGGCGAAGCGGCTCCGGGTGTTTACGAACAAGCCTGGCAGAGTACGGCAGCCGGACACCCCGCGTTTGTGATTACCGTAGGCGACACAATTGAAGGCTCGCTCGACGCCACCGCGCCAACGCAATGGCAGGAGGTGGAGCGCATACTCCAGCCTTACCGGCGCTTTCCCATTTATCTCACTCCTGGAAACCACGACATCTGGTCCGCAATTTCGGAGCAACTCTTCCGGGAACACGCGGCGCACCCGCCCCACTACAGCTTCGACTATCGGCAGGCCCACTTCACCATCTTGGACAACAGCCGGTCGGATGAGTTTTCTGCCGGGGAAATGGCTTTCCTGGAGAAAGACTTGCAGGCCCACGCCGCGCAGCCCGTGAAGTTTATCTTCTCACACCGGCCATCCTGGCTGATCAACGTGGCGCTCCGGAATCCAAACTTCGCCTTGCACCAACTCGCGCGGCAATACGGAGTGCAGTATGTGGTTGCCGGCCACGTCCACCAACTGCTGCGTTTCCAGCTTCAGGGGGTGACGTATCTTTCGATGCCGAGCGCCGGCGGCCACCTGCGAGCCTCCCGCGAATATGCCGACGGTTGGTTCTTCGGGCACGCCCTGGTCGACGTGCACGGCACCGATATCGACTTTCATATTGAGGAACTGAAGCCGCCGCACGGCCAGGGCCGGGTTACGGTACCGATGGATTGGGGCGCGGCCGGCCTGGTTGAGAAACCTAAAGCGGAGCTTCGGCCAGCCCGGTAACACGGGAAGCCCAGCGCTTCAACCGCGGCTTCATCGGGACGCGGGCGGCTCCTGGCCGGTTGGAATACCGGCCAGGTAACGGTACGAAGCCACCGCCCGGTTTATCAGAGAGGCGTCGTGTCCCAAGGTCAACAAGCTTACCTGTTTTCCCATTCGCGCAATGCTGTAATATCGCCAGACGTTGTTTGACTCGCGTTCGAGAAAGCAAACGGACTGCAGTTCGCCGGGCGGGAAGAGCGGCACCCCCATATACCGAATCGTGCTGTTGTTTTCAGAGGCCACCACCAGCCGATCGGCGGAGGCGGTTGCAATTCGAATGCGGTATACCGCTTTGCCCATCAGGTTGTCCTCCTGCAGCATGTACAGATTCCTGCCTTCCACTGTCTCGTCCAGCGAGAAGTCCTTGCGGCGTTGATCGCCGGACGGTCCAGCCACCGCATAGGCCTCCACGATGAGGGGCTGCCATCGCTTGCCGGTGGTCGACCAATACCGTATCCCCGCCATCTCGGAAGCTGCCCCGAACCGGTGGCGCAATGGGTCCACTCCGGATGTGTGGCGAAAGCGCCCCACCGTAACCACCAGCGTCGAAGCTGGGGACGCCTCCCAACCAATGCAAGCCGGCGGCGTCCAGTCGGACTGGTTCCAGACCTTTACCACCGGCGAGCCGGCCCCATTGGGAAACGGCGGAAACGGCTCGCCTGCGCAGGGCGGCTGCGGCCCGGATTCGGCATGGCCCGGAACTTGCCAGCAAAGCATCGCCGTCAACAGAGCCAGCGGGGCGCCTCTGTTCCACCGATGAAAAAGTGGCCTCCGGGGCGGCTGCCGTCCGCTCTTCCTAACCATTCGTGTCAAACCCTTTCTTCGCTCTGGTCTTGGCTCTGGTCTTCGCTCTGCTTTTAGTATGCGTCAACGAAGCCACCTCCACGCCGCCGGGAAAGACACGCCGTACTATCAATCGCCGGTCAAGGATCACGATATCCGCCCGCTTCCCCACCTCCACGCTCCCCACTTCATTGGCAACGCCTGCTCGCTCGGCAGGCGTCAGGCTCGCCATCCGCACCACGTGCTCAAGGGGCGCTTTGGTCATTGCTTTCATATTGCGCACCATGGTATCGAGCGCCACCACTGCACTCGCCAAACCCGCCCCCGGCACGAAGCCCACCTTCCCGTTGCTCTCAAACCACGCGCCGTCCTCAATCGGGCCAAAGCGGTAGCGGCCGGGCGGCATGCCCATGGCGCGATTGGAATCCGTCACCAGGCAAAGCCGCCGGGGCCCCTTCATCTGGTAGGCAAACTGCAGCAACTCCTTCGAAAGATGCTCGCCATCCGCAATTACCTCCGTGCTCATCTCGCTATGCGCGAGCACGAATTCCTCCATGCTGGCTTGCATCGGCGTGCCGTACTGCGCTCGCAGAGATGCTACCGAACTCATGGCGCACCAAAAATGATCCACGTGCCGCATGCCGGCTTGATAGGCTCGCTCCATTTCAGGCCAGGTCGCGTTGGAGTGGCCGCACGTCACCAGACACCTTCGCCGGCGAGCCGCTCGATAGAAATCGCCGGCCCCCTCCAGTTCGGCCGCACAGGTGGCGATCTTCACGATGCCCATCCGGAAGTATTCGTCATACTCCTCCGCCCTGGGGTCGCGCCTGCCTTCCACTCGATGGCAGCCAACTTTCTGGGCCGCAAAATATGGTCCGTAGAGATGCACTCCGCCGATCCGGGCGCCGTCTTCCGCAGTCCAACTCCGCCGGACTTCGACGCAGGCGTCCAGCATTCTCCGAACCTGCGCCGGCGATCCGGTAGTCGTGGTGGGGAAGATGGTAGTTGTGCCGCGCCTGAGGTGCGCGCGATTGGCCGTCTTCACCGCCTCCACGCTGCCATCCATGTAGTCGGCGCCGGCGGCGCCATGGACGTGGATATCGACAAAGCCAGGCACGATCCATCCCCCTTCGGCGTCGATCACCGTGGCCCCTCGGGGCGCATCCCGGCCGCGTTTGATGGCTGCAATGCGACCGTTTCGGCAAAGGACTGTACCTTCGTCGAGGATCGTGTCCGGACACACCACGCGGCCCTGAAAAGCCAGAGGTGCTGCGTTGCCGTCCGGACCATTGGTTGACATTCTGTGCATTTCCGAAACAATACTTCATCTTCACCGGAGCGGCAATGACGCGTTTTGTGGGGCAGATTGTCAATCTGCGGCGGATTGTTAATCCGCCGGCGCGATGCGGCAGCGAGCCAGCCAGCGTTTGCGGCCCACTATTAAGAGACTACTTCGCCGCCACTTCCAGCAAGGTATTGGTGATCATCTGCAAGCCGCTCTCCAGCGACGCGATGGGGACGCGCTCGTCGTTGCCGTGCATGCGCTCCAGGTCCTGGGCAGAAATCGGATAGGGGTAAATACCATAAACCGGGACGCCCCTGGATCGCCAGGCATACGCGTCCGTGCCCGCCTGGAACAGGTAAGGTGTGACGCGGGCGCCGGGATAAGCCAGCTTGGCCTGCTTCACCAGGGCATCGTATAGCGCGCCGGATTTGGGCGATTCCTTCACACCGCGCATCAACTGCGCGCGCGCGTCCAGGGCCTTCTGCAGGTCCGGGCTAACCGGGCCGCGGGCCATGGCGGTGGGCGCCGGGGTCACATCCACACGCGGGTCGTTGATGACGTGCCGGATCTCTTCGATCAACTCTTCCTGCGTGGTCCCGGGGATGGTGCGGAAATTGATGGTGGCTTCGGCGGAACCGGGGATCACGTTGCCGCGGAAACCGGCGTTCAGGAGCACCGGCGCGATGGTGTTGCGCATGATGGCGTGCAGCAGCGGATTCTCACTGATGGCACGGTCGGCGGCGGCCACCAGCTTGGGGTCGTGGCTGGTAGCCAGATTGCGGAAGTGCGTTTTCATGGGCTCCGTGCTGGTCTCCGAGAGCGTCAGGAAAAACTCGCGCGTGGAATCGGTGAGTTTGGGTTTGGTGTCGTACTCGGAAAGTTTGGCCAACGCGCGCGCCAGGGTGAAGATAGCGTTGTCGGGCCGCGGCATCGAGGAATGGGTGGATGTGCCGCGCGCTGTCAGCAACAGCGAAACGGCGGATTTGTCGGCAGTGGAGATACTGACGTACTGCACTTTGCCGGCGGCGTCCTGGATGATCCAGCCCCCTTCGTTGAGCGCGAATTCGCAATCGATTTTCTCCCAGGCGTTCTCCGCCAGGAAGCGCGTGCCGTAAGCGCCGCCTTCCTCGTCGGCTTCGGCGAGGAAGATAATGTCACGCGCCAAAGGCCGCTTCTGCCGGGCGATATCGAGGACGGCCTGCGCGAAGATGGCCAGGCCGCCTTTGAAATCGATGGCGCCCCGGCCGTACACATAGCCGTCTTTGATCACACCCGCGAACGGATCGAGCGACCACTTTTCCCGCTCCACCCCTACCACGTCCTCATGAGCGGCAATCAGCACTGGTCTCTTGCTTCCATCGCCGCGCAAACGGGCGATGAAGTGGGCTTTGCCGGGTTGCGGTGTGGGTATGATGTCGATCTCGAAGCCCAGTGGCGCGAACCTGGTTTTCAGGAACTCCGCCAACTTGCCTTCGTTGCCGGGCGGATTGCTGGTATCGATGCTGATGACCTCGGTCAGAAGCCGCGCCACTTCGGGAATTCCAGCGGCGGAATCGGCGCCCCGCAGCGGCCGGGCTCCCGGCAGGACAATGGCCGCGGCACAGACCAGCAGACCGGCGCGTAGCGTTCGCACAAATCCTAGCGTTCGCATGAATCCTCCTCGGAGCCACGGACTTTGAGCCACGGACGGGGCGGCAATGATTTTCCCTGAGCGTACCCTACCGGGTGCAAGCCTGTCAATTTCGAGCGGCCCCGAGCAGCCACTGGAGCGCGCGCCACAGGCGTCATGATAACGCCGTTGCCAACATCACCCCGGCTTCGGCCGATTGAGTCTCGGGCTCCCGTTCGTTTGCAACTATAAGAAGGCCGTTTCGGGCCAGTGCACGAGTCGACTACCTCGCCGATGTGGATTTTCGTGGTTGCCGACGATCTGCCCGGGGCGTTGCGAACCTACCCTGGAACCCTGGTTGCCTGCGCACCTGCTTGCCAGGCAGTCGGTCACACATGAGGGGGCATCGCGCTCCGACCGATTCATGATGGCGACTAGATCGACAGCCGCATAGATCTTTCGACTACCTTCTTATTTTTAGACCGAATTGTGCGTGCGTTCGCGGGTGCTATACCTTCAGGCTTGGGCAGCCACACTTATCAGGAAGGCGGAGCCGCGCGGGGTGAGTTGAAATTCATGCGTCGATTCGCGACGGTCTGCGTCAGCAGGTAACGTCCATCTCAGGATCGTGGCCGAACGTGTAGGAGCCATTGTTGACGCTCGCCGCGACTGTGAAATCGTAGTGATGGCTGAGCGATACTGAACTCGCGGCGGGAGCGTTCGCGATCGGCCCTAGGTCAAGGTACCACGCACTTCCGCTGTTGGCTGCAATGTTGGTCGTCACGAAGACGCAGCAGACCAGCAGGCTGCTTCCCCGGTTCAGCGTAAACGGACTCGAATATGGTTGGTATGCGCGCGGCTCCCGGCCAAACACAGCTGCGATTTCCACTACCGTAATTTCGGGGCTGTTGGTAACGATTCGCACTCCGATATGACCCGGGTTCGCTTTACTGAGCAGAATGGACCCGTCTTGCGCAAGTGCCTTCCATTGTTGCCCCGAAGCAAGGTTATCGGGCGTCCATGGGGAAAATGGGTTACATGGGTCCGTCGAGGGGGGAGTCGGCAGGGTTGGATCAGTGGGGATCCCCGAAGAATTGAAAAGCTGAAGCCACACTTTGGAGTGAGTCAAAACATTGTTTCCGCTGGACGTCTCGGAGTAGTCTTGAAAACGTCCGTCGGTATCGGTGACATCGAACGACAGATTCAGCAAGTACATTGATTCATTTCTCCTTTTTTGTTTGTGAGTGGAATTGAGCTACTTTGCCGGGACTCCCGTAACGGGCGGCCAGGCGGTGGTAGCGGACATCTGTGCGCATCTGAGCGAGTTCCGGCTCATTTGCGATTTCGTGCATCGAATAGCGAGCTTCCATGGCGCTGGCTAACGCCCGGAGCGCGTCGTCGCGCTTACCGGCGATTTCATAAGCAAGGGCTGATTTAAACTTGCTGCCCGGGGTATTGCCCGCGGCCTTATCCAACGAGGCCGCTTCGCGCAGCGCACCGGTTTTGTCGCCGGACTTGGCCAGATAGACGGCCAGACTGCCGCGAGCTTCCACATCATTGGGACTTGCCGCCAGCCGGTCGCGCACCAGTTGAATGGCACGCGTATAGGCTTGTACAGCCTTCGGCTGTTCACCGGGCGTCCAGCGATAGGCATCGCCGAGATTGCCCCAATACAAGTAATTGGTGGGCCCCAATTCGACGGCCTTCTCCATGGCTCGGGTGGCATCCGAATAGCGGCCTTCGAAGAATCGCGCAGTGCCCAGGTTGGCCCACGTGGCCGCGTTCGGGTCCAGTTCGAGCGCGTGCTGAAGCGCGTCGGCGGCCTCCGGATAACGATCGAGCGAATGATACCCAGCGGCGAGATTGCGCCAGAGGCGGGCATTATCGGGCGCGATTTGAAGGGCCTTTTGCCACGCGCTGACGGCGTCCGGGTATTGGGCATTCCGATAATAGAAAGGAGCCAATTCACCCAGCGCGATCCAATCTGTTGGGCTTACTTCGACTGCGTTGCGAAACAGCTCTTCGGCCTCGCCGCGACGACCCTGCGCGGCTCGGACCTTGGCGAGCGCGACGAGCGCTCGACCGTTCAATGGGTCCAGGTCTCGGGCACGTTGCAGTTCCGGCTCGGCCTGATCGCTGCGACCGCTTTCGGCGAGCGCCATTCCAAGTGCGACATGCGCTTCCGCCAGATCGTCATTTAGTGCCACTGCGCGACGGGCCGAGTCCGCCGCAAGATTGGGCCATTGCGGATCGGGAGTCAGCATGTCCCTACGAACGTAAGCTTCTCCCAGGGCCGCATAAACAGCCGCGCTGGCGGCGTCCTGCTTCAGCGCAATCTGGAGTGCATCGATCGCTTTATCGACGTTGCCTTTGCGATCATAGCGCTGCAGGTACTCGCGAGCACGGAGGTAAAGTTCGGAAGGCGGTTTGGCCTGTGTGGCAGGTGCGAAACGGTGGCGCGCGTAGTACGACGCCGATCCGATCGCGATCAGGCCCAGCGCGGCGGCAATCGCCGTCCGGACCCAACGCCGTCTGGAACGTCGTGGCATCGCCGTGATCGTAGGCATCGTTAGCGTCAGCGCAGTCGCGGCGGACGGATTTAGAGAAATCCGGCGGAGTGCAAGAGCCAACTCGTAGCCATCGGCATAGCGGGAGGCGGGAGTCTTCGCTAAACACCGATGGACGACTTCCGCAAATGCTTCGGGAATCTCCGGCGCGAGCGAGTTCACGGGAGGAGGCTCCAAAGTCAACACCGCGCGCATGATCTCGGCATGCGAGTTTCCACGAAAGGGACGCTGGCCGCTGAGCAATTCGTACAGCACGAGTCCAGCGCAGAAAATATCGGCGCGCGCATCTATGGGATCTCCCACCACTTGCTCGGGGGCCATATATCCCACGGTTCCGACGGCGACGCCAGACTCGGTCAGCGGAGCAGTGAGGGTCGGCTCTACTTCTAGAGGTCCGGAGCGCGGAGCGGGATCGGAAAGCTTGGCGAGTCCGAAATCCAGGATCTTGATCAGTCCGTCGTCCGTACTCATGATGTTGCCGGGTTTAATGTCGCGGTGAACGATTCCGGCGCGATGCGCCACGCCGAGTCCCTCGGCGATTTGCAATCCGTAGTGCAGCGCTTCGACTGGAGTAAAATGACGCCGCTGCCGCAGCAATTCCGAGAGCGATTTCCCTGGGACCAACTCCATCGCAATGAAATTCTCGCCCTGGTACGAGTTGATTTCATGGATCGTCACGATATTGGGGTGGTTCAGTCCGGACGCCGCCTTGGCTTCGCGCAGGAAGCGTTGGCGACGGGAATCTGCGGGCGATCCGTCGTTGGGCAGGAACTTGAGCGCAACCTCGCGATCCAGCTTGGTATCGAGCACCCTCCAGACCACACCCATCCCGCCGCTGCCGACACTGCCAATGAGTTGGTAGTGAAGGATCATGCTGCCGATCGTGCGATCAGCGCTCATGGTGGGTTTCCGGGAATCGTTGAGTATATCACTTGCGCGGCCAGTCACGTGCGAACGGCTAGGATTGACACGGGCTTCGTATCCAGCCTCGAATGAAGCTTCTTCAGCCTTCAACGGAAACTGCGCCTTCCGACGCGGCCCGAGTATACCACGCCGCCGAAGCCAAGCAGACGCAGGATTACGCCGAATTTTGCCTGTATTCGACAGCCATGGCTGCCACCGATCCCAAGCCAGGCTCAAGCTTCGTCGGCATCTGGCCGCCCGAGCCAAGGCCACGTTGGCAAGGGCTTTACTTAGCGCCCATCGGAAAGCCCGCGGCGAGTAACCGGCCCCTGGAGTACTCTGGAGTCATGCAAAACGTCGCGATCTTTGGCGCTGCCGGAGCCATCGGAACTTCGGTGGCGCCCGAGCTGGACCGGCGCGGAATTCCGTTTCGTGTGGTTGGGCGGTCGCGGCAGAAACTGGAGCAAGCCTTCGGGAAGTTCAAAAATGCCGAGATTTTTCCGGCCGACCTGAGCGAGCCGCGCGCGGCCGGCGCCGCGGCCCGCGGCTTCGATACCATTATCTACACCGTTGGCCTGCCGTATCCCTCGCACAACCTGCATCCCGTCCTGATGCGAACCACGCTGGACGCGGCCGCGGCCATGAAGGTGCAGCGTCTGGTGCTGGCGTCGAGCGTCTACGGCTACGGGGTGCCGCGAGCCTCGCGCGTCGCCGAAACCCATCCTCGCGAGCCTTCCACGCGCAAAGGAAAGTGGCGCAAGGAGCAGGAAGACCTGGTGCTGGATGCGCACCGGAAGGGGACACTGCAAGGCCTGGTGGTGCGGCTGCCCGATTTCTACGGCCCCAACGCCGATATCGGCCTGGCCAATCCGATTTTCCGCGCGGCCCTGGCCGGCAAAACCGCCAACTGGATCGGGCCCGACAATACGCCGCACGAATTCGTCTTCGTGCCCGACACCGGCCCCGTGATCGCCGAACTGGCATCGCGCGACGATTGCTACGGCGAAGCCTGGAATTACGCAGGCCCGGGCGAAATCAACACCATGGATTTCATCACCCGCATCTACCGCGCCGTGGGCCGCGCCCCCAAATACCGCACGGCCGGCGTCGGCCTCCTGAAGGTGATCGGCTGGTTCAACCCCATGTTCCGCGAGTTGCCGGAGATGCTGTACCTGCAGGAGACGCCGGTGATTCTGGACGATTCCAAGCTGACCCGGAAGTTAGGCCAGGTACACAAGACCAGTTACGACGAGGGCATCCAGCAGACCTTGGCGTGGATGAGAAAGTAAGAGGGAGAAGTCGAGGAAGGCAGAAGGCAGAAGTCAGAAGAGCGCAGCCGCCTCCGGATTCTGACTCCTGACTCCTGACTCCTGACTTCTGACTCCTTCCCGCCCCCCTACTTCGGCGGATTCGCCGGATGCAGGTACCCCGCCAGGAACCGCCAGATCTCCAGCCGCGACTCCCTGGCCAGTTTCGTATCCGTACGGTTGAAATAGTGGCCCCCCGGCGCGTCCTGGTAAATCTTGTACTCGAACTTTTTTCCCTCGGCCTTCAACGCCTCAATCAGGTGTTCCACCTCCAGCACATTTACGTCTTCATCGTTGGTATTGGTGTGGATCAACAACGGCGTCTGCAACTCCTTGGCGTGGTAGACCGGGGAGCGCCGACGGTATTCCATCACGTCGTCGCGCACCGTCTTGCCGATGTGGTATGGCGCCGAAAAAAGCTGGCGGTAGCCCTCCGGCTCGTAGCCCATGCGCGCTACCAGATCGCTGGCGGGCACACCGGCATAGGCCACGGCGTAATCGTGCGGGTGCTGAAAGATGTTCATCAGGGTGATGAGCCCGCCGTGGCTCCATCCGATCATGCCGACGCGCCGGGCGTCCAGGAAACTGTAGTTTTCCAGCATCCACTGCATCCCCATAAAAACATCGTCCACTTCGCGCCCGCCGTAGTCGATCTGCTGGTAGAAGCCGCGGCCGTAGCCCGTGCTGCCGCGGTAATCCGGCGCAATAATCGAATAGCCCTGCTGCACCAGCTCGCGAAACACGTGCGCGTCGCGCGTGTCTGAGTTGGCGTGGATACCCTGGTGGGCGAAAACGATGAGCGGCTGCTTCTTGCTCTTATCGAGGTTCTTGGGGATGAAGGTATTGGCCCGGATGATCAACGGGTTCATGGCCCCCGGCGCTCTCGGATTCCCAATGTGCACCGGCGGCAAGCTGGTATACTCCACCTTGTCCACGTCGGCGATGTCGCCCAGCTTCATCTGCCACATCATGTCGTCCACTTGTTTGGCGACGGCATCGAGTTCCAGACCGGGACCCGGTGCGCCCGCCTGAGCTGGTGCGGCCGGCGCGGCTGGCGCGGCAGGCGGAGTTGCCGGAGCCCCAGCCTGTTGGGCCAACAGCGAGGCGGCCAGCGGAAGCAGGAACACAAAGCGCATAGGCTGATTCTACACGGATCGCCCGCCGGCAGGCGCTGGTGGGGTTGGAGTCGCTGGTCAGCAGTTGGGGGCCGCTGCCAAAGACCGGCAGAGGATGTCGAAGGCGAAGGCGGCATCGTCGAGGCCGACGGGACGGCCCCAGTTGCGGAGTTGGCGTTCCATGAGACCCCGGGTCATATCGGAAACCGTGAGCGCCGCCAGTTCCGGGTCGACCGGGCGGATTTCTCCGCGCGCCGCCGCGGCCGCGAACATTTGCGCCAGTTGCGCCTCGCCTTCGTGAACCAGGTGGATGAACTCGGCGGAAAGCGGCTTTCCCTGCATGCACATGCCACGGAACTCCGTCATGTAAATGCGCAGGAAGTCCTGATGGGTCTCGAAATAGTGCAGCCGGACTTGCAGGTAGGCGCTCAGCTTATCCCGCCAGGTGGTGGCGGCGCTCATGGCAGCGCGCGAGTCGGCGTCCAGTTGCCGGGCCTCTTCCAGCAGTGCCGCCAGGTAGATCTGTTCCTTGGAGGGAAAGTAGAGGTAAAGAGTGCCTTTGGCGATGCCGGCTTCGGTCGCGATATCTTCCACGTTCGTATTGGCGTAGCCCTGGCCGCCAAATACGGTCCGCGCGGCCTGGAGGATGGCGCATCGCCGCTGTTCCGTGGCTGCCTTGCGACTGGGTGACGACTCTGCCATAATGTGACTACCTGGTCACTATTATACAACTATACACGATCTAGCCACTATTGGTCTTGTTTTTAACTGAATCCTATAGGCTAGACTGGAAATCGAACTGACTGTCTGGTCATAAAACACTCGGGGGGACGAATGAGATTATCTAAATGGTCGGGGCTTTTCCCCGTCGCGCTGCTGGCGGCCCTGCTGGGTTGCGGGTCCAAAGGGTCACAGAACGCCGCGGCGCAGGCGCCTCCGCCCACGGTGGAAATCGCCCAGGTGGCGCCCGCTGACGCCGCTATCTACGTCGATTACCCGGGCCAGACTTACGCCAGAAACATGGTGGATGTTCGCGGCCGGGTGGAGGGCTACATCGAAAAATGGCTCTTCCGGCCAGGGCAGGAAGTGACCGCCGGTCAACCTCTCTACATTCTGGACCTACGGCCTTTCCTGGCGCAGGTGCAGCAGGCGCAGGGCACGCTGCATCAAACCGAGGCCGACCTGATTTTTGCGCAGCACCAGGTTTCGTTGCGCCAGGCTGAGGCCAACCTGGCCGCCTCGCAATCTAACCTCGTGAAGGCCCAGCAGGATTACGAACGCCTGAAGCCGCTGGTGGAGCAGGACGCCGCCGCCAGGCAGGATCTGGATGCCGCGGTCGCCGCGCTGCGTTCCGCCGAGGCCACTGTCCGGGCCAACCAGGCCAACGTGGAGCAGACGCGGCTCACCACCGATACCCAGGTTCAATCCACCGAGGGCAAGGTGCAGGCGCAGCGTGGCACGCTTGAGACCGCTACGCTCAATGTTCAGTACGGCACCATCCAGGCGCCCATCAGCGGCTTGATCGGCGACACGCTGGTGCCGGTCGGCGGCCTGGTCAATCCGAATGCCACCCAGCCGCTCACCACCATCGTTCCGCTGGACCCCATCTGGGTGCGGTTCAAGGTGAGCGAAGCGCAGTACCTGGCCTACAAGAAGGGTGGGCTGGCCAAGGAAGGCCCGAGGCTCGAACTGATCCTGGCCGATGACTCGGTCTTTCCGCAGGCCGGCAAAGTGGCGAACTCGCTCAACCAGGTGGATCCGCGGACCGGCACACTGGAGCTGCAGGCCGAATTCCCCAATCCGCAGCATCAGCTTCTTCCCGGCCAGTTCGGACGCATCCGTTATGTTGCCGAGCATCGCACCGGCGTGATCCTGGTGCCGCAGCGCGCCGTGCAGCAGAATCAGAGCATCCAAACCGTTTTCACCGTGGGCCAGGGGGACAAGATCGAAGCCCGCGTCGTTAAAACCGGCGCGCGCATCGGCGATGCCTGGCTGATCGAACAAGGGCTTCAGCCCGGAGATCGCGTGGTGGTGGAAGGGCTTCTGTCCGTGCGTCCAGGAGTGGTGGTTCATCCCGTTCCTTATGTGGAAAAGGCTGCGCCGGCCGCGCCGAGGAAGGCGAGCTAAGGCAGACGAGATAAGGCAGACGAGCTAAACCATGGCAAAATTCTTCATCGATCGTCCCGTGTTCGCGATGGTGATCGCCATCGTCATCGTCATCCTGGGCGCGGTGGCGATTCCCGGCCTGCCGATTTCGGCTTATCCGCAGGTGGTGCCGCCCTCGGTTCAGATCACGGCGACCTATCTGGGGGGCAACGCGCAGGATCTGGAAAAGACGGTGGCGCAACCCATTGAGGAACAACTGGTCGGATTGGACGGGATGCTGTACTACCAGTCCACCAGCGCCAACAACGGCCAACTCGTCCTCACCATCACCTTCAAGCTGGGCACGAATGCCGATATCGCGGCGGTGCAGACGCAGAACCGCGTGAACGTGGCGCTGCCCCGCCTGCCTCCGGAGGTACAGCGCCAGGGTGTGACCGTCAAGAAAGTGTCGACCGCGTTCCTGATGGCGGTGGGCCTGGTGGCCAGCGACGATCGCTACGACGCGCTCTTCCTTACTAACTACGCGCAGATCAACCTGGTGAACCAGATCGGCAGCCTGGCGGGGGTCGGCGAGTCGCGCCTCAGTTCGCAGCAGGTTTACTCCATGCGTGTCTGGCTGAACCCGGACAAGATGACGGAGCTCGGCATCACCGCCACCGACGTCTCTAACGCGGTGCAGGCGCAGAACCGCCAGAACCCGGCCGGCGCCATCGGCCAGGCGCCGTCGCCCTCCGGCACCGATTTCCAGTATGCGGTGACCGCACCCGGCCGCCTCACCGATCCCAGCGAGTTCGAGGATATCGTAGTGCGCGCGCAGCCGGACGCCTCTCTGGTGCGCATTCGCGACATCGGCCATGTGGAACTCGGGGCGCAGACGTATAGCGGGTTCAGCCGGTTGAACGGCAAGCCTTCGGCCAACGTGATCGTCTATCTCGCTCCCGGCGCCAACGCGGTGGAGACCGCCGATCAGGTTCTCAAGTACGTGAACAGCGTGAAGTCGAGCTTCCCCAAGGGAATCGACTACGTGGTGCCGTACAACTCCACCATGTTCGTCCGCGCCGCCATCAAGGACGTAATGCTGACCTTGATGGAGGCCATCGGGCTGGTCCTGCTGGTGGTCTTCATTTTCCTGCAGAACTGGCGGGCCACGCTGATTCCGCTGCTCACGGTTCCGGTGGCGGTGATCGGCACGTTTGCCGTCTTCCCGCTGCTCGGGTTCTCCATCAATATCACCAGTATGTTCGGGCTGGTGCTGGCCATCGGCATCGTGGTGGACGACGCCATCGTGGTGGTGGAAGCGGTGCAGCGCCATATCGATGACGGCATGTCTCCCAAGGAAGCCACGGCGCGCGCCATGGAGGAAGTCTCGGCGCCGGTGGTCGCGATCGCGTTCATTCTGGCGGCGGTGTTCATCCCGGTCGCCTTCATCGGCGGCATCAGCGGTGAGATCTATAAGCAGTTCGCGTTGACCATCGCGGTATCGGTGCTGCTCTCGGCCTTCAGCGCGCTTTCGCTAAGCCCGGCGCTGGCGGCGCTGCTGCTGCGTCCGCGCCAGAAATCCACTTCGTGGCTCTCGCGTCCTTTTGCGTGGTTCAACAGCGCATTCGAATTCGCCACCAACCGCTATCTCAGCGCCGTCGTCATGCTCATACGGCGCGTGGCTCTCCCCGTACTGGTGTTGTGCGCCGTGTCGCTGCTCACTTTCGGCCTTTTCAAGCGGCTTCCCGCAGGCTTCCTGCCCAATGAAGATCAAGGCGCGTTCTTCGTCTCCATGCGTCTGCCCGATGGCGCTTCCACGGACCGCGCCGACGCCGCCGCGCGCAAGATCGAATCGGTGATCGCCAAACTTCCCGGCGTGGATACGTATTTCGTGCTGGGTGGACTGGATATCGCCACTGGCACCTCGAACTCCAACGTGGCCACGGTCATCGCTACACTGAAACCCTGGGAAGAGCGCCACACCGCGGAGACGCAACTCGATGCCATCCTGGGCGCGGCGCAGCGCGGGTTCGCGCACGTTCCCGAGGCCTTTACGTTCGCCTTCGGCCTGCCTCCGATCCTCGGGCTGAGCCCCACCGGCGGATTCCAGTTCATGCTGGAGGATCGCGCGGGCGGCGATATCGCCACCCTGGCGCGCGCTGCCGATACTCTGACCGCGGCGGCGCGCCGCCGGCCGGAGTTGGGTACGGTGATCAGCACCTTCCGTCCGTCGGTGCCAGGCTACTCCGTCAACATGGATACCGACAAGCTCCAGACCATGGGGATCTCCCTGACCGACGCCTACAACACGCTGCAGACTTTTTTGGGCGGACTGTACGTGAACGACTTCAACCAGTTCGGCCATACCTGGCAGGTGCTGCTGCAGGCCGAGCCCAAATTCCGCGATCAGCCTTCTTCGGTGGGACGCTTCTACGTGCGCAATTCGAGCGGCGACATGGTGCCGCTCTCCACGCTGGCCAGCATCACGCCTTCGGGCGGCCCCGACGTGGTCTACCGTTATAACCGGTTCCGCGCCATCCAACTGCTGGGGACACCCGCGCCGGGGTATTCCAGCGGGCAGGCAAGCACCGCCATGGAAGAGGTGGCAGCAGCCTCCCTGCCGCAAGGTTTCGGCTACGAATGGACCGGCACCACGTATCAGGAAAAACAGGCACAGGGCAATGAGGGCGCCATCTTCGGCTTCGCGGCGGTGCTGGTGTTTCTTTTTCTGGCTGCGCTCTACGAAAGCTGGTCGATCCCGTTTGCGGTGTTATTCGCGCTGCCCCTGGGGATGTTCGGCGCGCTGGCCGGGGTTTACCTGCGCTCCTATCCGTACGACATCTACACCCAGATCGGCATCGTGACCCTGATCGGTCTGGCGGCCAAGAACGCCATTCTCATCGTGGAGTTCGCCAAGGACAGCCACGAGCAGGGCAAGAGCGTCCGCGATGCGGCGATCGAGGCGGCGCATCTTCGGCTGCGCCCCATTCTGATGACATCCTTCGCGTTCATCCTCGGCGTTTTGCCGTTGGTGCTGGCCAGCGGCGCCAGTTCGGGCGCCCGCCGGTCGCTGGGCACGGCGGTCTTCAGCGGCATGTTGACTGCGACTTTGCTGGCGGTCTTTATCGTCCCGGTGCTTTACGTGATCATTGAGAGCTTCGTGGAACGCCGCCGGCCCGCCGGCGCTTCCGCACCGGTTCCGGAGGCTGCCCAATGAAGTGCGCCATCCCAATGAAGTACACCATAACCACGCGGACCATTCTGACTGTAAGCGTCCTGGCCCTCGCCGGCTGCACGGTGGGGCCTAACTACAGGCGTCCGCAACTCGCGCTGCCCGGCGATTTCCGCGGTGCGCCGCCCAGTGTACCCGCCGCTGCACCCCCCACTCCACCCAATGCCGCCGCGCCCGACCCGGCCGCCTCCCTCGCCGACACCAAGTGGCAGGATCTGTTTGCCGACCCCACCCTGAACCAGATGGTCTCGACGGCCCTGGCGAATAATTTCGACCTGCGCATCGCCGCGGAGCGCGTGGAGCAAGCGCGCCAGCAACTCGGAATCACGCGCGCCAATCAGTATCCCTTCGTGGATGCCCAGGCGGGCTTTACGGCGGCTCGCAGTTCCAGCATCGGCGCCAGTGGCGCGCTGGTGCCCGCGGGCACCAAGCTGAGCGATTCCTACACTTCGCTGGGGGCGGCCCTTTCCTGGGAACTGGATGTCTGGGGCCGCCTGCGCCGGCTCACCGAAGCCGCGCGCGCCCGCTATCTGGCCAGCCAAGAAGGCCGCCGCGACGTGGCCGTTTCTCTGGTGTCCGACGTGATGGATGGCTACTTCCAACTGCTGGAACAGGATCTTGAGCTGGAGATCAGCCGCAAGACCCAGGGGATCGCCAAGGACAGCCTGAATCTGGTCGAATTGCGCCGACAGCGCGGCGCGGCCTCCGGTCTGGATGTTCGTCAGGCGGAGCAGTTGCTATACACCGCGAGCGCGCAGAGCGCGGCCACCGAACGTGCGATCGCACAAAGCGAAGACCTGCTTAGCCTGCTGCAGGGCGCCGCCCCAGCAGTTCAGGCACGGGGGCGCAAGCTGGAAGAGATCCCCATTCCCGCGCAGATGCCGGCTGGCCCGCCCTCCGTTCTGCTGGAGCGCCGGCCCGATATCCGCGAAGCCGAGCAGAGCCTGGTGGCCGCCAACGCCGAAATCGGCGCCGCCCGCGCGCTGTACTTTCCGCAGCTTTCGCTGAGCGCGTTCGCCGGCGGGCAGAGCCGTTCGCTGCTGGAACTGGTCAGCGCGCCGGCGCGCGTCTACAGCGTCGCGCCCAGCGCCCTGCAGTCCATCTTTCACGCCGGACAGATTCGCAGCCAGGTGCGCTTCAGTGAGGCACAGCAGCGCGAGTTGCTGATCGCCTACCAGCGCTCCATTTATACCGCGCTCCGCGAGGTCTCCGACGCCCTGATCGGTTTCGACCGGCTGCGGGAGCAGCGCAGCCAGGAGGAGCAACTGGTGCGCACGTTGGAAGACACGGTGCGTCTCTCGGAACTGCGCTATAAGGGCGGCCTCGATAGCTACCTCCAGGTGCTGGACGCGCAGCGCAACCTCTTCAACGGCCAACTCACCCTGGCGCAATTGCGGCTGCAGGAACGCGTGTCTGTGGTGCAACTCTATCGTGCGCTGGGCGGCGGCTGGAGCTAACCCCCGCTCGTATGGAATGGGGCCCCACGGTTTGCCGGATCTATCCGGTTGTGGACGGAAGGGGCGTTTATCAGGAGGAATCGGGTACCATATCAATTGGTGCATTGCGCCGTCTGACGGTTGGCGGCTCAGAACCTGACAAAAATGCTCTTCATCGGAGAATCAAATGCGGAAGAACAATATCAGCATCACAGCGTTAGCATTCGTTATTTCGATTCTTTTCCTCTGGCCGGCCTGTGCACGAGCGCAAACTGCGAAGGCTCCCTATCCGGTCATGGCTCCTCTCGACCAGTATTTGATTCCGGACGAGAAGGCTGAGATAGCGCTGGCCCGGAGTTCCGCTCCGGCATCGATTTCGGATGCAGCCGAAGTGATGGCCCTGCGACGGGACGGCTACGCAACTGCCGTGAAGGGCTCGAATGGCTTCGTCTGCATCGTCGAGCGATCCTGGGGGAAGGCGACCGATGACCCGGAATTCTGGAACCCTAAGGTCCGCGCCCCGCATTGCTTCAATCCGGCAGCCTCAAGGACCTTTCTGCCCATCTTTCTGAAGAAAACCAAACTTGTGCTGGCGGGAAAATCGAAAGCACAGATCCTCGCGGCTACTACGTCCGCATTGGAAAAGAGAGAACTACCCGCGCTGGCTCCGGGAGCGATGTGCTACATGATGGCGAAGCAGCAGTACCTGAACGACGACGGCTTGAGCTGGCATCCCCATCTCATGTTTTTCGTTTCGGGTGATGCCGTGAAAAGCTGGGGAGCCAATCTGCCTGGCTCGCCGGTGATAGCGGGGGACGATCCGGAAGAACGGGTGACCGTCTTCATGGTTGTGGCCGGCACCTGGTCCGATGGGACGCCGGGACCATCCACAATGCACTGACGGCAATTCGATTCGAGTTTGCCAAGCGTCTCTCAGCTATGACTGGCAAGGGGCCAACAGAACCAAGGAAGCCCGAGCGCGAATGATGCCACAGCATTTGGCCTTTTCAAAGCTCCCGAGATATGGACGTTCGAGCCGATCACTCCCGAAAAGTCGGCTTGTGGACGCTAGTGTGGTCGTGGCGGTTTGGCACCAAGCCGCGACCCGTTTGCTCGCTTTGCGTAACTGCCAAGGGTGGTACACGGTTCCTACTGCGAAATCCCCTTCGCTCCAGCAAACGCCCAGGTAGTCCGCGTTCTGGGAAGTTGGAACCAACGCCGGCCCCGAGACCAGATTGCGCGGCCGAAGTCATTTTTTAACGACGGCCTGATCTTGACGCCTGTGCCAGGCACCGGCACCGGAAACCGCCGCCACCACGGCGGTTTTATCACGTAAGTGATTGGTTCTACGTTAAGAAACCGCCGTAGCCCCGGCGGTTTCACTTTTGCCCGGCGATGGAGATCTGAATTCTGGACCCGTCCGCGCCACCGAAATACACGCGCTGCGTGGCCTTCACGAAGTCGCCCGCCAAAGCTTTCGGAATCTCCAGGAACTTCTGCGGATTGCGGTCGGTCAACGGGAACCAGGAGCTTTGGACCTGCACCATGATGCGATGCCCCGGCCGGAACGTGTGCGCCACATCCGGCATGCGGAACGCGATGTGGTCGGGCTTGCCTGGTTCAAACGCAACCGGCTTTTCGAAACCGCGGCGGAACTTTCCGCGGAAGGGCTCGCCGCGCACCAACTGCTGATACCCGCCCATTGGAACCGCGTTGGCGTTCGCCGCCGCGCCCGCCTGACCGGCTTGACCCGCTTGGCCCGCCAGGCCTGCTGGCCCGCCGTAGTCCGGGTAGTCGCCCGGATAGACGTCGATCAGCTTGACCACGAAGTCGGCATCGGTTCCCGTGGTCGAAACCTTGAGATCCACCGCCACTGGCCCGAAGACCGCCACATCGCCTTCGAGCGGCGGCGTCCTGAAGACCAGCACATCCGTGCGCGAAGCCGCGAAGCGCTGGTCGTCGGTCATGTAGTCCGGGCGCATCCCCAGCACCACGCGGCTCAGGTAGGGAACCGGTTTGGCCGGGTCCGAGATGTACTCGCCAAAGCTCTGGCTCGCCGGCTGCTGCCAGGAGAGTTTGCCCTGCCCATCCAAAAACAGGGTCTTGGGCGCGGCGGTTCCGGGCGGCCAGGCGTCGAAGCGTCGCCATTGGTTGACGCCGGTTTCGAAGACCCAGGCCTTGGGGAACTGCCCGTCGCCTTTGCCCTTCAGATGATACAGGAAAAACGGGAACTCAATTCGCTCCCGGAAGTAAAGCCCGGTCTTGGCGCCGAAATGCACGTTGCCCACCTGGTCGCCATCGCCGCGTGCAAAGCCGCCATGCGTCCACGGACCCATCACCAGCATGTTCACCGCCGGCGGCGAGTTTTTTTCCATGAACTCGAAGGTGCGCAGCGGGCCTTGCAAATCTTCGGCGTCAAACCAGCCGCCCACCACCATCACCGCCGGCTTGACGCCTTTCAGATGCTTCCAGATGGAGCGCGATTGCCACAACTCGTCATACGCCGTGTGCTCGATGTTCTGAATCCAGTACGGATTCTTGTGCTGGAAGTATTTCTCGTCGGCGTTGGCCAGTGAGCCCATGGCCAGGAAGAATTCGTAGCCATCGGGCGTGCCGTAGGCGAACGGCAAAGCCGGCGGCGGCGGCCCGGGCTCGCCTGAGCGCGGCACGAACCCCATGTAGAAGCCGAAATTGGCCGCCAGCATAAACGCGCCGTTGTGAAAGTTGTCGTCGCCCAGGTAGTAATCGGTCACCGGAGCCTGCGGCGAGACTACCACCAGCGCCGGGTGCGCGTCGATCATGCCGGCACTCGCATAAAACCCGGGCTGCGAGATGCCCCACATCCCCACCTTGCCTGCGTTGCCCGGAACGTGTTTGACCAGCCAGTCGATGGTGTCGTAAGTGTCGGTGCTCTCGTCGGTATCTTGCGGCCCGCTTTTGACCGGCTTGTGCGGGCGGATGTTCACGAACTCGCCTTCGCTCATGTACCGGCCGCGGACGTCCTGATAGACGAAGATGAACTTCTCGCGCGCGAAGAAATCCGAAGGCCCCAGCCCCTCGCGGTACTGATCGGCGCCGTACAGCCGCACGGTGTACGGCGTGCGGGTCATCATGATGGGGTAGGTCCGGTTGTCCGTGAAGACGTCCTTGGGCACGTAAACCGAGGTGAAAAGCTTCACGCCGTCGCGCATGGGGACGCGGTACTCGAACTTGGTGTAATTCTCGCGGACATAGGCGGGACCCGGAGTGCCGGTAAGCGCCGCGTTCTGCGCCCCGGCCCGTGGCAAAAAGCCCGCCTGCATGGCGAGAAACAGGAGAAACGGAATGCCGAGCGTGGTCATCTGCGGAGTTTAGCAGAGCCGCCGCACGGCTGGAATGCGATTCGGCAGCGTGGCAACTGCCGGTGCAAACCCGCAAACCCCGCATACCCCAGGCCGTCGGCAAACCGATCGGCTGGGGCGAATCCGACCCCGGCTCAGGCCGCCGTTGTCCGTAACGATGCCGTTGTCGATCAGCGCCCCCGCGCGGAGATGATCGACCGGATTTTCGGCCCCGTTACGGCGACTTGATAAGATGATCAGTGCCCATGGGCGCCACCACGCTTCCATCCTTCGCGGAGTTCAAACAATTGCCCGCCGAGCCCGGCAAGCTGGAGTTGCTCGACCAACCGGGCTCCGAATCCTTCGAGGGTGCGCCGGCACTGGCTGTCGAAGTCGTCTCGGAGTCCAACACCGCCGAGGCAATGAATCGCAAGGTGAAGACCTATCTCGCCAACGGTGGCATTGAGGTGTGGGTCGTGTATCCAAACACGCGTTGCGTTTGGGTATTCCGGAAGGGCCATGCCGAAGAGTTTCGCAGCCTCTTACGCTGCACCGCGATGGTTGACCTGCAGTTCGATTTCGACTGGGTATTCGCCCTGTGAGTGAAATCGTTATCCGCGAGGCCACCGAATCGGACTTGCCCGCGATCCTGCAGGCCTATGTCAGCGCTGGAATCGACGGGGGCCAGTCGTTCACCGTGGAGGAGGCCCGCGAGCACTTTTCGCGCTTTCGGGACTATCCGAATTACCGCGTGTTTGTGGCCCTGGAAAGGGGAAAATTCGCCGGCACCTACGCGCTGCTGATTCTCGACAATCTGGCGAAACGCGGTGCCCGCACCGGCATCGTGGAAGACGTGGCCGTGCTGCCGGAGTGCCAGGGCCGCGGCGTGGGGCGCGCTCTGATAGAGCACGCCCGCGCCGAGTGCCGCGCCGGCGGCTGCTACAAGCTGGCGCTGTCCAGCAACCTGAAGCGCGAAGGCGCGCACCAGTTCTACGAGGCCCTGGGCTTCGAACGCCACGGTTACAGCTTCGTCATTCGGCCCTAGCCGGTCACCTGGTTTTAACCAATTGCGCTTTCGCCGCCTGCGGTACCGCCGCGGCATAACAACCTGGCCCGCCAACGCGTGCGCGGGTTATCGTGGAGATAGATCATGCACAAGGCCATCATTTTCGACCTGGGTAAAGTTCTGATTCATTTCGATTTCAAACGAGGCTACCGCGCGCTGGAGGGGCTCTGCCCGTACTCCGCCGCCGAGATTCACCGGCGCATCGGGCGGACCGACCTGGTGGAGCGCTTCGAAACCGGGCTGGTGGAGCCGCGGGATTTCGTCGAGCAGTTCTCGCGCATTCTGGACTTGCACCTGGAATACGACCGTTTCTGCGAAATCTGGAGTTGCATCTTTACCGAAGCCCTGATTCCCGAGAGTCTGCTCGAAGGCTTGGCGGCGCGATACCGGCTGCTGCTGCTTTCGAACACCAACGCGCTGCATTTCGCCGTGCTGCGGAAGAACTACAACTACCTGCTGCGCCATTTCCATGACCTGATCTTGTCCTACGAGGTCCGTGTCATGAAGCCGCAACCCGAGATCTACCGGGAGGCGCTGGAGCGGGCGGAGTGTCTTCCCCGTGAGTGCTTCTATACGGACGATATCGCCGATTACGTGGAAGCTGCCCGACAAATGGGGATTGATGCGGTGCAGTTTGAATCGCGGGAGCAGATCGAGAGGGAGATGCGGGTTCGGGGAATCTCCTGGTAGAAAGCCCTGCTTAGAAATAGGCTAAGAAACCCTGACAAAAAACCCGGACGCCACGAAAGCGCCCGGGCAAGGAGTCCCCGCAACCGGCCCGGAGAGGCAGGTTGCCGGGAGTGGAGGAGCTTATTTACGCCAACAGCCCGCCGTGGCCGAGGCTGGCGATTTCCCAACCGGTCACGTGATAACGCGCCAGCAGCGGCGGCAACACCAGGTCAACCACGTTCGGTTTGGCCGACCGGAAGCAACCAGGCGCGGAAATAATCGGCACTTCATCTTTGTACGCCATCAGGAGCAGATTGCCGGGTTCCACCGGCGCCAGGAAGCGCTCTACCTGCGCGCCCACCTTGATCATTGCCTGGCCAATTACATCTTCCGGACCCGCCGGCGCCGTGGTGGATGCCACCAGGATCGTGCATGGCTTGGATCTCAAGAGATGTTGCAGGCAACGGGCCACCGAATTCTCATCTTCCGTGCAGGCCAATACAAAATTTGCGTTGACGCCGAACCGCTCCAGGCGCTGGCGCATGATGTTTTCAAACAATTGGCGGGCGCGCTCACCGCTTACGGGATCGGTGTAGAGAACGCCGATACTCGGGGCGCGGACGGGCCGGGCTTGCAGGATCGGTCCCCGATCCTTGAGGATCCCGAGAATTGCGTCCAACTGATCCTTGGCGACCGCGAATGGCGCGCTCTTGACGGTGGCAATTCGTTGGCCGGCAACGGCGTAGCTGAAATTCAGCGAAGTCGCGATGACCACGCTGGCGGGGCAGTTGATCTGTTTCAGCAGCTCGTCATCCACTAAGACGCAGCAGTTTTCCGTGGCCAACAGGTTGGCACGACCGCCCGCGGCGAGCCGGATCTCGAAGCTTCCGCATCCCATCTCGCTGGCCACCGCGCAGACCGCAGCGTCCTCGCCCACCTCGCCTTCCTCCAATTCGGTGACCCAAATGCTTTCCATGCCTTCGGATTCCAATACCCGAATATCTTCATCACTGATGACATGGCCCTTGGCCAGCAGCTTTTTGCCGCCCGGCCGGAAAACGGTGCAACAAAGGACCCGTCCAGTTGAGGATTTCACATCAACCGTTTGCGCTCTCATGTTCGCCTCACAAGAAGTAGGATCTAAATCGGAGTTAAGACTCTGTATTCCTAAATACGAGTCTACATCCAATTGCCGGCTCATGCGTAGACTTTTTCTCCGGTCTTTTGCGGGTAGTGTCCGAAGACCCTACAATGGGGGGTAGCGGCTACGGTTTTTGGGGTACGGGGATCTGGATAAACCGGTCGTCGGGCGAAGCCATGGTCTGGCCCCATAGTTCGGGCCGGGCGCCGGGCCAGTGTTCCGGCCGCAGCACGCGCAGCACCGCGATCTCATCGCAAGCCTGGAATTTGGGGCAGCGAAGGCAGTCTTTCCAAGCCTTTAGCGGCAGTACGCCGCGTTCCACCACCTCAAAGCCCACCTTTCGGAAAAACTCGTCCACGTAGGTGAATGCGAAGACCGCATCCAGTTCGTACGCCTGCGCTTCCTCTACCAGCGCCTCCACCAGTTGGCGCCCCACGCCTTTGGTCTTGGCTGATTCATGCACCGCCAGGGAGCGGATTTCGGCAATCTGCGGGGAATAAAAGTGCAGCGCGCCACAACCCAGCAGTTGTGTGCCGGAATACACCACGCTGAAATCGCGGATGGCCTCCGACATTTCGAATTCCGTGCGCGGCAGCATGATCCCCCGGGCCGCATAGCCGTTAATCAGGTCCAAAATTGGCGGAATGTCGCGCATCGCCGCCTTGCGAACCATAAGCCCGCGGTCCGTGCTTTTTGGGTCCACGAATGCGTCGGCATATAGGGCGCTGATCATGCGGGCACCTCCGCGGCGGCCATCCGAGTGCCGATTTCTTCGCCGGCCAGAATCCGGCCGAGCACGTCCTCAACGGCGCCGGGGGCAATCCGCACTTGGGCAACACCGCCTTCCAGCGCCGCCAGCGCCGCGTTGAGCTTGGCCTGCATGCCGCCGGTGGCGACGCCGTCCGCAATCAACCGGCGGCTCTCCGCAGCCGTCAGGGCGGCTCGAACCTGACCGGCGCCGTCCAGCACCCCTGCCACATCCGTCAGGAACACCAGTTGCCGGGCGCCGAATGCCGCCGCGCAGGCAACCGCCATCTGATCGGCATTGACGTTGTACACCCGGCCCTGCCGGTCACCGGCCACGCAGGCCACCACCGGGAGATAGCCATTGGCCGTCAGCAGGTTGAGCAGCGCCGGATTGGACCTCGTGACCCGCCCGACCGCACCCAAGGCCGGGTCCATCTGCTCCGCCTCGACCAGGAAAGCATCGATGCCGGAAAGCCCGACCGCCAGCGCTCCGGCCCGGTTCAGGCTGCCCACCAGTTGGTGGTTCACGGTGCCGGCGAAAACCTTCAGCACCGCGTCCACCGTTTCAGGCGTGGTGACCCGCAGTCCGTTCACGAACCGGCTCGCGATTCCGCGTTCGGTGAGGTAGCGCGTCATCTGCTTGCCGCCGCCGTGGACCACCACGACCTCCGCGCCCCCGGCCCGTGCCGCGGCGATCTGCGCCGCCAGCCGGTGGCACAACTCCGGCGCATCGAGCAGCGTGCCACCCAGTTTGACCAGCAACTTCACAATAAACCTTTCATAGCAAACCCGCTCATAGCAAACCAGCTCACAACAAACCAGCTCACAACAAACCTTCGGTTTCGCCGAAACCTAGCATCAGGTTCATGTTCTGGACCGCCTGTCCGGCCGCGCCCTTTACAAGGTTATCGATGGCGCTGACCACCACGGCGCGCCCTGTCTTGGGGTCGAAGGTGACCCCGATGTCGCAGAAATTGGTGCGCGCCACGGCGCGGAGGTCGGGTGTGTGGCCAGGGTTGCAGAGCCGGATGAAGGGCTCGGCGGCATAACGCTGTTCAAAGATGGCGAGCAGGTCCTCGGCCGTGGTGGCGCAGGCGGCGCGGAAGTAGATGGTTTCCAGGATGCCGCGATCGATCGGCAGCAGTTGCGCGGTGAAGCTGAATTCGTGTTCTTCAAGCCCCGAGACTTCGAGCACTTCCGGCACGTGGCGATGCGTGAGAATGGAATAGGCCGAGAAGTTTTCGGTGACCTCGCAGAAGCTGGTTTTGAGGCTGGGCTTCCGTCCGGCCCCGCTGACGCCGGATTTGGCGTCGCAGACAATGCCCGCCGCCCGGTCGATCACGCCCGCCTCCACCAGCGGGCGAATGGCAAGATTGGCCGCCGTGGGGTAGCAGCCCGGGTTAGCCACCAGGCGCGCGCCGGGAATGCGTTCCCGGCAAAACTCGGGCAGCCCGTAGACGGCCTCGGCCAGCAGTTCCGGCTGCGTATGCGCTTCCTTGTACCAGGCCGTGTAGTGAGCCGGCGTCCGCAAGCGGAAGGCGCCGCTAAGGTCCACCACGCGTGCTCCGGCCTGGAGCATGATGGGGGCCAGTTCCATGGAAACCTCGGCGGCTGTAGCCAGAAAAACCAGGGCAAGTTGTTCTGCCCGAACGGCTTCGGCGGTACAGGGGATGCGGGCCGGAGGCTTGGCGTTGCGGAAAACCGGGGTGCCCGCGTCTTCGCGGTGGTCCATCAGGATCGGTTCGATCTGGGGGTGCCGTTGGAGAATGCGGACGAGTTCCGCGCCGCTGTAGCCGCTGTGGCCGACGATGCCTGCCTTGAGGGGCATGATTAGATATTCTCTGCTATGAATAAATATACCACAGTCCCAGGGTCGTAGTGGGGGAAGTCAACATTCCAACACTACGCCTGGGGTGTGCCGGTCGATGTGCCGTCGGGGCGCCTGCGAACTGACATTTAGCCTCTGAAAGACGAGCTTTCTCTCGGGTCGTCCATCTTGGATTCCTCCGCGGACCGGACCAGGGCAGCGAACTTCGGAACCATCCGCTCGAAGAGCGATAGGTGAGTTTTCATATCCTTTTTGCACTCAATCACCTGCTCTACGACGCGACGCCGAACCAGGCCCGGATCTAAATGCCATTGGTGCACCAGGAATTGATCTGGCGTCAGTCGTTCAATTCCGAACTCACTGAGGCTCTTCAATGGGAAGTCCCGCGTGTTTAAGGTGATAATCGCGTCCACTTTTCCGCAGACCGCGGCCGCTAGGACGTGGCGGTCTTTGGAATCATTTGGCATTGAAGGTGTAACGGATTCGTACCCGGTGATGGCGGCCTCAGGGAAGGCGGATTCCATACATGCGATGCGATAGGCCGCCTTCTCCGGGGTCAGATTGAATTTTGGTCCTTGGAGAGTCCGGGTCAGTTCACCTAGCGGGAGTTTACTGCTAGCAAAGAAAGCAGGGGCTTAACGGTAGATTTTGCAACGGCTTGCAGGTGAGGCTCTGTCTTACCCACGTTGGGTAATATGGAGCTGATCTAAACCCAGGATTTGGGCGAGCGATTGTTG
>DATMNI010000467.1:0-137519 GCA_035570275.1 Candidatus Acidiferrales bacterium
GAAATCGGGAAGGTACTTGCGGGCCTGAGAGCCGTAGCGGTAGGGCACTTCCAGGCCGAGGTTGTGATTCTTCACGTAGGCCTTCACACGGGGATGGGACTCGGCCACGCGGCAAAACTCGGCTTCCCAGTCGCTATCCAGAATGATCCAGTTGATAGGGCAGCGGCGCGCGTCGGTCTGCCAGCGGTCCGTTCTCGACGTGTTGAACTTCACGTAGTTTGTGGAACCCGTGGGGTTGTACGGATCGAGCACCGCCTTGATGGGGCTTGTGCCCACTAATTTGCGGGTGATGGCGGCGGTGATGCGCTCGCATGCCATGTCGGCCAGTTCCTGGTACATGAGTTGGGCCGGAAAGGTGCCGCCCTTGCAGACCAGGCAGGTGTCGAGCCACTGCTTCGCGATCCGCTTGAGCTGTCCGAAGAGGTGGAGTTTGGGATCTTCCCCCGCGTCACGCCACTTGGTATAGATCAGGCGCTTCACCAGGTGAAACAGCAGCGTGGACGGCCGCATATCGTCCAGGTGCTCCAGGGTGAGTTCCACACCTTCCCCGATGATGCCTTCGTTCTTGGTGATGGATGGCCCCACCAGATCGGGCGTCAACTCCATCACCGAATCGGCATTGAACTCCGCCGTGAGCCGTTCCTCCGGCAACTCCACGCGGTATCCCAAAACACGGGGGAAGCTGATTTCCAGGCCATCGCGTTCGGGGCGCACGGCCGCAACCTGGATGGTCTGCCGCGGCGGTTGCGGCGGGGCAATCACCGGCTTGGCGGTGAAGTCAAACGGAATCCCAAGCACGTCCGCATACTCCACGTTGAAGAGGCCTTCCTCATTCAGATCGTAAGACTGGCGGCGCAGCGCGCGGCCGATTACCTGCTCGCAGAGAAGTTGGGTGCCGAAGGCCCGCACACCTAAGACATGGGTGACGGTGTTGGCGTCCCAGCCTTCGGTGAGCATGGAGACCGACACCACGCAGCGGATGGCTTCGCCCAGGCGGCCTTCTTTTCCCACGGTGTTCATGACTTCGCGGAGCAACTCCTGGTCGGTGAGGCTCTCGGCCTGCTGGCGGTCTCCGGTACGCTCAACGATCTCGCGGCGGAAGCGATCGATCTCGTCAGTTGCCATGTCGCGGAAGTTCGAATCCAGCGCCTCACCGGATTCCAGTTGCTCGCTGTCGATCAGCAGCGTGTTGGGGCGGGCGAGTTGGTTGCCATGCTCGTCGAAATTTCGAAACAGCGGCAGGCGTCCGTTTTCGAGCGTGGTAGAGCCGTCGTGGTTCTTGCGGTGGAAACCGGAGACGAAATCGTAAACCAGCTTGGATGCGGACGTGTTGTTGCAGACCACGATGAAGCAAGGGGGGACGCGAACGCCGGCGGCGCTCCACAGTTGGTAAGTCTTGTCATAGTGACCGTAGAGGGCCTCCAGGGCGGTCTGCAACTCCACGGGGAGGCTGAGCGGGTCGAGATCCTGCGCCTTGCCGCGGCCCTTTTTGGGCATGCGCGCGCGAATGTGCTCCCAGAGGTTGCGGAACTTCGGCACATCGCCGCCGGGGATGTTGTCCGCCACCGGCACACGCGGCAGCTTCACGATGCCGCACTCAATGGCGTCCATCAGCGAAAAGTCGCTCATGGTCCAGGGGAACAGGGTGCCCTCGGCATAGCCCGAGCCGCGGAGAAAGAAGGGCGTGGCCGAGAGATCGATAACGCGGGTGATGCCGAGCTTCCGGTTGACGGTTTCCAGGCCGGAGATCCACAGGCGCGCCGCCTCGTTGTTCTTCTGGGCCTCCTGCTTGTCATCCCCTTTCAGATCGGTTTCGTCATCGGCACCGGGCTTTTCGCGGTAACAGTGATGCGCCTCATCGTTGAGCACCAGGATGTTCTTCAAGCCCATCAGGCCCGGCATCACGCGCTGCACCATCTGGCCTGGAGTCTCCAGAGTGTTCAACGGCTCACCGCGACCCTGGAGCAGTGAGCGGCCACCCTTGGAAAGCTCGATGCGCTCGCGAAGCTTGAAGGCATGGTAGTTGGTGATGACGATTTTGGCGCGTTCGATATCGCCCAGCATGTCGCCGGGGATCAGTTCGCGGCTGGCATAGTAGCTATCCGGGTCGTTGGGCTGGAGCACGCGGAGCCGGTCGCGGATGGTGAGGCCGGGCGAGACTACCAGGAATCCGCGCGTGAATTTCGTGCTGCCGGGGCGGCGCACGGCGTTGATGGTTTGCCAGGCGATGATCATGGCCATGACCGTGGTCTTGCCCGCGCCCGTTGCCAGCTTCAGGGCGAGACGCAGCAACTCCGGGTTGGCGTCGTTATTGGCGTTGGCGAGGTGCTCCAGGAAGGCTTTGCCTGCCTTCGCTTTGGGCGCCACCTCGGTCAGCCAGATGGCCGTCTCCACGGCTTCAAGCTGACAGAAGAACGGCCGGACGCCGGTGAACTGGTGGCTCCGCCAATGCTGGAGCAGCCGTGTGGTTTCGGGGGTTACCTGCCAGTCATTGGGATTCGGCCAGTTTCGCCACAGCTCTACATGATGCCGCAGTTCGTTGATGATGGAGGTCTGATCGTACTGCTGTTTTTCGGTGGAGAGCCCCGCGCCTTCGTCGAAAACGATGGGCTGCTGATCCGCCTTTCCCTTGCGCTTGCGGGGCTTGGGAATTGGCGAAATGAACTGGGCGCGGCGGCGGTTTTCGATAATCAGTTGCGTCGGCTGGCCCTGGTCATCAAGCTCCCAATGCCGTTTTGGTTCGTCATAGGGAGAGTTGAGAATCGGCCGCTCGAAGAATTGATTATCCATGTCTAGCGTTCATCTTTCGCTCATCTGTCGCCACCATAGCACCTCTCCCACCCAACTTTTGTGTGGGGCAGGTTGCTAACCTGCGGCGGATTGGCAATCCGCCTGCCGGCAGCCTTTACGAGCACTTCAGGCCCGGTCTGGACGCCAGCAGGCGGATTAGCAATCCGCCGCAGGTTACCAACCTGCCCCACAAAGCCACAAGCGGCGTCGTAGAGTAGGAGACGGGAGTCAAAGAATGTTGAATGAGTTGCTGCAAGATCTGCGCTACGGAATCCGCACGCTGCGCGCCCACCCCGCGTTCACCGTCGTCGCCGTGCTGGCGCTGGCCCTGGGCATCGGCGCCAATACCGCCATGTTCTCCGTGGCCTACGGCATCCTGCTGCGGCCCCTGCCTTATGCCGGCGCCGATCACTTGGCGGTGGTTTACATGCGCTATTTCCCGCGAGACTTTGCGTTCGGCACCATGTGCATTCGCGACTACCTGATGTGGAAGGAGAACAATCGCGCGTTTGAAGATCCCTCCCTCTTCCGGAGCCAGCGCCTCGATATCGGTGGGAACACAGGTGGCGACGCGGGCGTTCCGGAGCAGGTGCAGGGCGCGTCCGTCACCGCCGGTTTCTTCGGCACGATGGAAGTGCGTCCGCTGATCGGCCGGACTCTCACGGCTGGGGAGGACCAGCCTGCCGCCGGCTCGCTGGCCGTGCTCGGCGAATCCATCTGGCGGCGACGCTTCGCCGCCAGTTCCGGCGTGCTGGGCCAGACCATCCTGGTGAACGGCGCGCCGGCCACCGTGATCGGCGTGATGCCCGCGGTATTTCGGTTCCCTGGGCGGGAGACGGAAGTCTGGACCAACCTGCGGCTGAATCCGCCGACGCGGTACGGCCCGTATTTCTATCGCGGCGTGGCGCGCCTGAAGCCCGGCGTGACGCTGCAGCAGGCGCAGGCGGAGACCAACAATATCGGGCTGCGCATGATGCAGCAGAATTCCCAATACAAGCGCCTGACGCTGCCGGTGCTCGGCCTGCGCGACGCGCTTTTGGGAACCACGCTGAAGCCCGCCATCCTGGTGCTGGTCGGCGCGGTGGGGCTGGTGCTGCTGATTGCCGTGGTCAACGTAGCCAACCTGATGCTGGCCCGCGCTACCGTGCGCGAACGCGAGATGGCGCTGCGGCGGGCGCTGGGCGCCGGGCGCGGCCGCCTGGTGCGCCAGTTACTTACCGAAAGCGTGCTGCTGGCCGTGCTTGGCGGCGCCGCGGGGCTGGCGCTGGCGTGGGGCGGCATTGCACTGATCCGCGCGTGGAACCCGGGCAACCTGCCGCTCATCGATTCCGTCCGGCTGGATGGGGAAGCGCTGGGCTTCATGGTCCTGGTCTCGATGCTCACCGGGGTTCTGTTCGGGCTGGTACCGGCGCTCGAAAGCTCGCGCACGGACCTGAACTCGACGATCAAAGAGGGTGGACGCGGCGGCGGCGCCAGCCGTGTCCGCGGGCGTACTCGCGCGGCTCTGGTGGTCTGCGAAATCGCAGTTTCGCTGATGCTGCTGGTAGGCGCGGGATTGCTTCTCCGCAGCTTCGTGAATCTACAGCGCGTGACCGGCGGATTCGCCACGCCACCCAGTCAGATTCTGACGATGCTGATTTCGCCGGGCAACCGGAAGTACAATGACGCCCACGCCGGCCTTGCCTTCTACGATGAAGTGCTCCGCCGCGCCCGCAGTGTGCCGGGCGTGGAAACGGCCGCGGTCACCGACTCGCTGCCGCCCGACCAGCAGGGCGACGCCGACACTTTCGCGATGCAGGGCCAAACCCTGGCGCTGGGAGAACTGAACCCCGTCGTCACCAGCGCCACGGTGGGTCCGGACTATTTCCAGGCGCTTGGTATCCCGTTGGTCAAGGGCCGGTACTTCACCGGCCACGACCATCAGGATTCGGCGCCGGTGGCGATCGTCAGCGATGGTTTTGCGCGCCGCTTCTATCCGAACCAGGAAGCCATCGGCAAGCGCATAGCCCAGAGCGAGCCGGCGTTCGGCAACAAGTGGATGGAGATCGTGGGCGTAGTCGGCAATGTGAAATACCTGGGGTTGACAGTCGACACGGACCCGGCCTACTACATGCCGTTCGCCCAAACCTACGGGCCGCGGATGTTCCTGGCGGTGCGCTCGTCAGGCGATGCCGCCCGCTTGGCGGCGGTGCTTCGCCGGGACATTCAATCCATCGACCCCGGCGTAACCCTGGCGCAAATCGGCACCATGGAGCAGGCGCTGACGCTGTCGGTCTCGCAGCCGCGGTTCGACACCATGCTGCTGGCGTTGTTCGCGGGGATCGCGCTGCTGTTGGCGGCGATCGGGATCTACGGGCTAATCGCCTACTCGGTGGCGCAGCGCACGCATGAAATCGGCGTGCGCATGGCTCTGGGGGCGGCGCAGGCGGACGTGGTGCGGATGGTGGTGAACGAAGGCGCGCGGCTGGCGGCCATCGGAATTGTGCTCGGCCTGGGCGGAGCCTTCACGCTGACGCGTTTGCTGAAGACGATGCTGTTCGGTATTGGCGCCATGGACCCGCTGACGGTTCTGGCGGCGCCGATGGGATTAATGCTGGTAGTTCTGCTGGCCACGTTTCTTCCCGCGCTGCGGGCGACGCGCATTTCGCCGGTGGCGGCGCTGCGGCACGAGTAGGTGTGTGGGGCAGGTTGTTAACCTGCGGCGGATTGTTAATCCGCCTCCGCGATGCGGCAGCGAGCGGCCGATGTGCGGATTTCGCGCAAGCTCCCGGCAGGCGGATTCACAATCCGCCGCAGGTTAACAACCTGCCCCACAATCCTACGCGGGGGTACAATGGCATCTAAATTAAGGAGTACCCATGACTAGCGTGCTCGTGTTTCGACGCATCGGCATCGCAGTTCTACTGGCTGCCGCCGGCCTGGCCCAGGATGTCTCACGAATGGAGCAGGTGGTACAGTCCTACGTTGCCAACAAGACCTTCATGGGCTCGGTACTGGTGGCGCGCGGCGGCGAAGTTCTGTTCAGCAAGGGTTACGGCTCGGCGAACCTGGAGTGGAACATCCCCAACTCGCCCGCCACCAAGTTCCGGCTGGGGTCCGTCACCAAGCAGTTCACCGCCGCCTCCATCCTGCTGCTGGAAGAACGCGGCAAGTTGAAGACGGACGACCCCGTGAAGAAACTCATGCCGGATGCGCCCGCCGCGTGGGACAAGATCACCATCTTCCACCTGCTGACGCACACTTCGGGAATTCCGAATTTCACCGGCTTCCCCGACTACCAGTCGCTGGAGCCATTCGCCGCCACGCCGGAGAAGCTGGTGGCGCGTTTCCGCGACAAGCCGCTCGATTTCCAGCCGGGTGAAAAGTGGAGCTACAGCAACTCGGGATACGTCCTGCTGGGCTACCTGCTGGAGAAGGCCAGCGGCGAGACCTATGAGAAGTTCGTGCAGGCGAACATCTTCGGGCCGCTGGGAATGAAGGATTCGGGCTACGATTCGAACTCCGCCGTCATCCCGCGGCGCGCGGCCGGTTACGCGCCGGGGCCGGGTAAGGACGGGCCGGTGAACGCGGGCTTTGTCCACATGAGCATCCCCTTCTCGGCCGGCGCGCCGTACTCCACCACCGAGGACCTGCTGCGCTGGGAGCAGGGGCTGTTCGGCGGCAAGGTGCTATCGCCGGCGGCGCTGGCGAAGATGACCACGCCCTACAAGGAGGACTACGCGTGCGGCGTGGGTGTGCACACCGTGAGCGGGCACAAGTCGATCGACCACGGCGGCGGAATCGAAGGCTTCAACACGTTTCTGGCTTACTATCCCGAAGACACGCTGACGGTGGTGGCGCTGGCCAATCTGACTGGGGGCGCACCCCAACAGATCGCCACGACCCTGGCGGCGGTGGCGCGCGGCGAAAAGGTGGAGCTGCCCTCGGAGCGGAGTGAGATCACCGTGGCGCCCAAAATCCTGGAGCAGTATGTGGGGACCTACGCGATGGCGCCCAAGATTAACATGATGATCAGGATGCAGGGCGGTCAACTGATCAGCCAGCTCTCGGGACAGGGCAAGGTGCCGCTCTTCGCCAAGTCCGAGACGAAGTTCTTTCCCAAGGTGGTGGATGCCGAGATCGAATTCGGCAAGGACGATAAAGGCGCGGCATACCTGGTGCTGCACCAGGGCGGACGCGACACGAAGGCGCCGCGCACCAGCGACACGGTGGTGGAGCGCAAAGAAATCGCGGTTTCGCCCCAGACGCTGGCACAATACGCCGGCACCTACGAATTGCGGCCGGGGTTCGACCTGGTCATCATGCTGGAAGGCGACCAGTTGGTCTCGCAGGCCACCCGGCAGGGCAAGGTCCCGTTATTCGCGGAGTCGGAAACGAAGTTCTTCCCCAAGGTGATGGACGCCGAGATCGAATTCCTCAAGGACGACAAGGGCGCCGTGACCCACCTGGTGCTGCACCAGGGCCCGGCGGAGATCAAGGCGCCGCGGAAGTAGACGCGGGATTGGTCAGGCGGCGGAAGGCAGCGTTTAGGGCGCCTTTGCGGCCGTCGCGCGTCGTTTTCGCTGGTTGGCTGCAGTGGCCGTTTCCGGTGGCCGGAGTGCCGCCGGGCCGTGGTACGCTCTGAAGGTGAAACCGATCGTCCTGCTGGCATTGGTTGGCTGCGGATTGACCGCGGCCGATTGGAAACCCCTGTTCAACGGCAAAAACCTGGATGGATGGGAAGTAATTGGCGACGGCCAGTGGACCGTGATGGGGGATGGCACGCTGCTGGGGCAGCGCATCGGAGACTTGCGCAAAATGCTGGTTCCCGGAGGTCCGCTGCCGACGCCGGGGCAGTTCAAGAGTTGGGTGGATACGCAGTCGTGGCTGTACACAAAACGCGGCGACTTCAAGGAATTCGATTTGCACCTGGAATACTGGACCAAGACCACGGGTAACAGCGGCGTCTCGATTCGCGATACTTCCCGCGCCCAGGCGGGAGTAACCACGCCGCCGGACTACACCCGCACGCCGTCGAAGATTGGATACGAAATCCAGATCAACAACCGGTTTCCCGACCCGCACCCTTCGGGGAGTATCTATGGGTTTATGGATGCGCCCAAAGAGGCGCAGCATGAGGATGACTGGAACACCATGGAGATTCTATCCCGCAACGACAAGATCACTGTCACGCTGAACGGCCGGGTGGTGGCGGAACATCCGGGGGACCCCAAGCGCTCGAAGGTGGGTCCGATCGGGTTGCAGATGCACGATCAGTTTTCGCTGATCATGTTTCGCAATGTCCGCATTCGGGAGTTGTAGCGGCCACTATCACTAGAGTGCTGTTTAACCGCAGAGCCGCAGAGACGCTGAGGAAGTCGCAGAGCAGAGGCACTGAGGCATGCCTTGCACACAGGTAGGGTTACCGCCGTATACGCCAGGTTGGTGCGCGGAGGAAGCCGAGACATGAGTGGGCTATCGCCACGACGCGCTGCGTAAAGGGCAAGGCCTCAACCATCTTCAAAGGCTTCGCAGCGTCAGCATGCGAGTGTCTCTGCTCCCTCGGCGCGCCAACCCCGCATTTGTCACTAACTACGACCGATGCAGAAAGCCATATCAGTTTTAGTCTTTCTCCGCGCTCTCTCTGCGGCTCTGCGTCTCTGCGGTGACGAACACTTTCGCTCTGAGGCAGAGCCTCGCTAGCTGCTATCACTAGCGATGGATATCGCGATAAGCCTTCACCTGGAAAAACGTTTTTCCGGGCGCCCGAGGGTATCCACATGAACTGGAATTCACGTTAACGGAATTCATGAAAGAATAGACGGAAGGGGAAAGAGGCTCGATGAAAAAACTGGTCTTCATGATGTGCATCGCCGCAACACTGCGGGCCGCCGTGCAAACGCCGGAGCAGTACTTCGGATTCCGCATTGGCAGCGACAGGAAGCTGGTGCGCTGGGACAAAATTGTCGAGTACCTGCAGGCGGTGGCCAACGGAACCGACCGCGTGAAGTTTCGCAATCTCGGGCCGACCACCAGCGGGAATCCGTTCATCATGCTGGAGATCAGTTCGGCCGCGAACCTGAAGAATCTCGATCACATCAAAAACCTGGAGCGCAAGCTCTACTTCCAGGGCGGCGCTCCCACCGATGCCGAACGCGACGAGATCTTCGCCTCCGGCAAGGCAGTGGTGTTCATCACCAACAACATTCACTCCACCGAGATCGGCGCATCGCAGATGGTTCTGGAACTGGTGCACCGTCTGGCCACGGACGATTCGCCGGCCGTGAAAAAGATCCTGGACAACGTGGTGTTGCTGCTGGTGCCGTCGTTGAATCCCGATGGCCAAATCCTGGTGACCGACTGGTACAACAAGACACTGGGCACACCCAGCGAAGCCAGCCCGCTGCCGTGGCTCTACCACCCTTACGCCGGCCACGACAACAACCGCGACATGTACCTCTTCTCGCAAAAGGAGAGCCAGATGGCGGCGCAGGTGCTTTGGCACGAATGGTTCCCCGCCATCTGGCTGGATGAACACCAGCAGGGCACTTCGGGACCGCGCATCTTCACCATGCCGGCGACGGACCCGATCAACCCGAACGTGGATCCGCTGATCTACCGGCTAAACGGAATCTACGGCCAGGGCCAGGCGGCGGCGTTGGAGGCGGAGGGCAAGACCGGGATCATTTTCAACGCCACCTACACGAATTTCTGGCAGGGCGCCATGGCCTGGGCCGGCTGGTGGCACAACCAGGTGGGCCTGCTCACGGAGGTTGCGAGCGCGCGGATCGCCACGCCGGTGGTGCAGCAGAGAGCCGACCCCTCGCGCCCGGCAGGCCCTGCTGCTGCCGGTGGCGGACGGGGCGCTGCCACCGGCCCCGCGGCATCGCCCGGCGCAGCATCGTCTGGCGCGCCAACTGCCTCGGCATCACCTGCGGCGTCACCTGCGGGGTCACCTGGAGCGCTCAACGATTTCGAATCCGAACGCCGGCGCGCCCTGGAACGTCCCGACGAGCCGCTGCCGCCGCCGCGCGACATCACGCCGCGTACCGAGTATCCGCGCCCCTGGCTGGGCGGCAAGTGGACGCTGCGCGACATTGTGGATTACGAACTGATCGCCACCAATGCGCTGTTGGAGCAGGCCGCCGACAGCCGCGAGACGCTGCTGCACCAGATCTATCAGATCAACCGCAACACCATTGAGGCCGGCAAGAAGGGCGAGATCGGCGAAGGCAAGGACAAGACCTTCGCGATATTGATTCCCGCCGCCGAACAGCACGACCCCGATGAGGCCATCGAACTGGTGGACAAGTTGATGACCGCGGGGGTGGAAGTATACGCCGCGCCCGGCGACTTCCAGCAGGACGGGAAGACTTATTCGGCGGGCACCTTCGTGATTCCGTTCAACCAGGTCTTCGCGCGCTATGCCAAGGACTTGCTGGAGAAACAGACATACCCCGAAGTGCGGCGGTCGCCAGGCGCACCGGCCGAAGCGCCGTACGACGTTTCGGCGTGGTCGTTGGGGATGCAGTTCGGCGTCAAGACCGAATTCGCCAAGAGCGCGCTGGATAGCTCGCTGGCGCTGCGGAAACTGACGGCGACGCCGAAATTCCCGCTCCCTGCCACGAATTCGGGCGGCGCCTGGCGGTTCCCGTACCATGGCGCTCTGTCCGCCCTGGTGATGAACCGGTTGCTCAAGGGTGGCGCCAGGGTGAGCATGACGAAACCGGACGCCGGCGGCGTGCCGTACGTAATCGCCGCGGCCAAGCCCGATGTCTGGAACAAGGCCGTGGAAGGCTTCGATGTTAGGGCCGACGCGAAACCCGACGCCAAGGCCCCGGCCAAGACGCCGCTGCTGGGCACCGCGATCAATGCCCCGCGCGTGGGCATTTACCAATCGTGGGACCCCTCCATGGATGAGGGCTGGACGCGCTTCGTCCTGGACCATTACGGGTTCGACTACACCAGGCTGCACAACGCCGACATCAAGGCCGGCAAACTGCGCCAGCGCTTCGACGCAATTGTGCTGCCCGACCAGCGCAGCAACGCCATCATGGATGGGTTGGACTACAAAACCATCGTGGAGGAGTACCGCGGCGGCCTGGGCCCGGCCGGCTTCGAGGCGCTGAAGCAGTTCGTGGCCGATGGCGGCACCCTGATCTCGCTGGGCGAGGCTTCCAATCTGCTGGTGGACAAGTTGCCGTTGGGCGTGAAGGACCTCAAGCGCACCGTCAACCGCGACCAGCATTTCGCGCCGGGAACGATCGTTAATCTGCAGGTGGACACGTCGCATCCGGTGGGGTGGGGTTTGGCGCCGGACACGTACGGGTTTTACATCAACTCGCCGTTCTTCCAACTGATGGAGGGCTTCTCGTCGCAGAAGGTGAGCGTGGTGGCGCGGTATCCCAACACGGGCGTGAACGCTTCGGGCTGGCTGCGTGGCGAGGAACTGATGTATGGCCACGCCGCGGTGGTTTCGGTGGAGATGAATCCCGGGAAAGTAGTGCTTTTCGGCATCCGCCCGCAACACCGCGCCCAGGCCCACGCCACCTTCCCGCTGTTGTTCAACGCGCTCTACTGGTCCGCGGAAGGGGATTTGGCAAGCACCAAGGCGCAGTAGCCGAAAAGCGGTGGCCGGTGGCCGCTGGCCGCTGGCCGGTGGTGTGTTCACCGCCCGGGCGGACGCCCGGGCTGACAACTGCCCCACCGGGCCGCGATTCCTTCGGCCTCAACCCAAAGCTGCCTCAAAAAGCTCCCTCAACCAACAAGCCCGTACGGTTCACTGCGCTTCCGCCCTCATGACGCAGGCCGCACGGGTCCGTTAACTCAGGTTCAATGAACCTGAGCCATCTAGCTGGCTGTCTCGTTTTTGGCGGCCGAGTCAGAGTGCATGCTGGTGTAAATGGACAGAGCCAGCGCGACAATGACGATGTTCTTGATGATGTACTGTCCCTCCATGGTGGGCACCATGGCGGCCTGCCAGACCACGCCGGGCAAGAGGACAAGAGGCATGGCGGTGGTACAAATGTGGAGCATGAGCAGCCCCATCGCCGGGCGCTCCATCCGGGGGATCAGAAACAGAGTCCCGATGAGCATCTCGTAGCAGGAGAACAGGACCATAAAGGTGGGCAGCGGGATGAACGGTACGGTCTTGGCCCACATCGCCGAGACCAGAGGCCCGGCCGCGCTGACACCGATCGCCTTCAGGATCCCGAACCAAAAGTAGATGACGAATATCGCAATTCTGGCGAATGGCACGTTCAGCAGCCGCAAGGACGCGAAAGGATCCTCATCGCCTTTGAAACGGATAAAAACGCGGGTAAATGAACCCCGGTCGGCAGTCGTCGTATTCCTGTCGGCAATCGTCGTCTTCCGATCGGCAATCGTCGTCTTCCGGTCGGTAATCGTGGTATTCATGGCTGTCTTCCCCTCTGGCCTCAGTTGATGTCCCATTTGAGACTGAAACAATCGTACATTGCCTGCCTATGTTTGATGGACGGGCAAACGCGGTAGTTGCCTACCCGTAAACTACCCAGTTCGTGTTAATGTTACACACCAGTCCGATGGCGTGGGCATCGGTCGGCGGGGCGAGGGCTGAGATCGGGAACACCGGCTGGGAAGCTCCTAAGGCCGATTGGTCGGGGTTAGACCGTCTTTGAATCCACCACCGCCGAGCAAGCTCATTCGGGTCTTCACCGGTAACGCCGCAAAGCTATCTTTGGATAGTCAAGGTGACTTTGCCAACAGGCTCGGGGATACAGGCGGGCGCGCTTTTTTCGCTCCGGGATTCCAACTTGTCCGTGATTCCAATCCGGCGTCCGGTTATCCTGTGGAGTGGGTGGAGTAACTGGAATGGCGCCGGTCTGGAAGGGTCTCCAATGCCGCTTAGGAAAGACCGCCGCAATGCCATCGTAAGCCCCTATGAGGATGCAGATGGTCGGCCCTTCGCTGAATTCGAACGGGCCATGCTACGGGATAGAACGAAGGCGGGTCCGGATTCCGCCGGTCGGGAGGGACGCATCGGCGGGCACCGGATAGGAATTCGTGGACCCCGCGGTGTGGTGGTGGCACACTTCTTGGACTCCAGGGTGGCCTATTCCCAGCCCTACCGCCGCCGGAAGATCTCCGATTCCAGCCTTCGCGGCGTGGCGAACGTGCGGGAGATGTGGTCCTGCCAGGCCAGGCATTCCTCGTCGGCCAGCGACCACAACAAACCCAGGAGGGTGCAGCGGCTCAGGCACGCCGCGGCAAAACGCACTACGCGGGTTCCGTCTTCCGGCGGGAAGCCGTCGAATGTCGTGAGGCGCAGTTGCGTCCAGTGCATCCCGGCGGTTTCCGAGCCCGCGATGGCGAAGAGCAGACCGTAGGTGAATCCGATCAGAAGGAACATACCCCCAAACACCATCAGGTTGGGCTTCGTCAGCAGAAACTCGCCGCCCATCATCCGGAACACCAGAAGGAACAGGCCGTACGCGATCAGCACCATGCTCCAGTCCAGCGCCGAGGCCACGGCCCGGTGTTGCGTGGTGGCCACCGGCAGTTCGCAAAAGATCACGGCGTCAACCGAGGTGTTCAGGGCGCGCGGCTTCGGCACCGATGCGAGAAAATCCAGTTGCGCCTGTGCTTCCACAGGTGGTTTGCGCCGCTTCTCCGATTGCGCCTCCGGTTTGGCTGGAGCCTGGGTCCCCGACTCCACTTTGGCTCGGGGCCGCGGCGTTTCGGCCAAACCTGGAGCATAGCAGACGATGGGGATCACATTCGAAGGATGGGCCTCGTGGAATAGACGTCCTTGCACGGCGACAGTGCGCCTGGCAGCCGGGCGGCGCGCTGCCGGACCCGGCGCCCGCTTGTTGGGGACGGCCTGCAACTGAGGCCGCGGAGCGGGACCCGCCGTGGTGGATGCCGTAATCGGTTGCATTTGCGCGGCCAGCGCGCCGTTAGTATGCGGCGGGGCAAATTCGCTGGTCAGGCTATCGCCCGGCTTGCGGCCACACCGGCGGCAGCGGTGTTCGCCTTCTCCATTACGCGTACCACAATAACTGCAAGTCATGTCGCCTAGGTTCCCTACCTCCAACCCGATTCAAATGCCACCAGAATTGCCGCATCCTAACTTACAGCAATTTCGCCGACAGCACCTTCGCAGATTGCAACTTCGGCCCCGGAAGTGTGTTAGCTTCTTCGTTTGGGGCACTCGCGGAAAACAACTCTTCTTGTTCTTACCACATCGTTTCAGCCTTGTCACGAGAAATCTTCGAGTAACAGGTACGGTTTCACTCTCAGGGCATTGGCTGGACTGATTTTAGCTGCCGGGGCATGCGCCCAGGAGCAAGCCGCTCCAGTCCAGGGGCAAGCCGCTCCGGCCCAAGGCCAGACCGCTCCGGCCCAAGGCCAAACCGCTCCGGCCCAGGGGCAAGCCACTCCGGCCCAGGGCCAAACCCCTCCAGCCCAGGGCCAAACCGCTCCGACCAAGGGCCAAACCCTTCTTCCCAAGGAACCGCCACCCGCCGTGCCGCCCCTAAGCCTCACTTTCGGCGAATGGAACATCCGATGCGACAGTTGTGAAAGCATCGGCAAAGAGCGGCATCTGAGAGGCCTCAATGGCCGGCAAGTTGAGTTGGAAGACAACCAAATGCTCTTCCGGGCCGACGAGATCGATGCCGACGAAGACACCGGCGACGTCCAGGCCCGCGGCCACGTCTACTATCGCAACTTCGACAAAAACGAGCAGATCTGGGCCGAGCGCGTGGAGTATAACACCGAGGACGAGAAGGGCAAGTTCTACGATGTGCGCGGCGAGACCCGCCCCAAAATCATCACCCGTCCGGGCGTGCTCACCACCAACGCGCCGTACCACTTCGAGGGCAAATGGGCCGAGCGCATCGGCGAACGATACATCCTGCACGACGGCTGGATCACCAATTGCAAACTCCCCAGGCCGTGGTGGCGTATGCGCGGCCCCAGGTTCGTCATTGTTCCCGGAGATCATGTCACCGCGTACCGCAGTGTGTTCATTCTACGCATGGTGCCGGTATTCTTTTCCCCGTTCTTCTATCACTCGCTGCAGAAAGAACCGCGTAAGAGCGGTTTCCTGATGCCCACCATCCAGCCCTCCGGCAGCCGGGGTTTCGCGTTCGGCCTTGGCTACTTCTGGGCCATCAACCGCAGCTACGACCTCACCTATCGCATTCTCGACTACACCTCGCGCGGCTACGCGCATCACTTCGATTTCAGCGGCAAGCCCCGCTTGGGCACGGATTACGACGCCATTGTCTACGGCGTGCAGGACCGCGGCGACCCGAACAGCGGCAATCCCCCGCAGAAGTACGGCGGGCTCAGCCTTTCACTGATCGGCAAATCCGACCTGGGCGCCGGCTGGACGGGACGTGTCAGCATCAACTACATCACCTCCTTCCGGTTCCGCCAGAACTGGACGCAATCCTTCAACGAAGCCATCGGCTCGGAAATCCATTCGGTCGGTTTCGTAAACAAGAATTGGTCCACTTATACGGTCAACGTCGTTTTCTCGCGCCTGGAGAACTTCCAGCAAGCCGAAGTGCTCATCACGCCGCCGGGCTCCACCAGTTCGCACTATGTGGCCGACGCCGTGACCATCCGCAAGTTGCCGGAAGTGGAATTCGGCAGCCGCGACCGGCAGATCTGGAACGGGGTGCCGCTCTGGTTTTCCTTCGATTCCGCGGCAGGATTGCTGTACCGCTCGCAACCGGTCTTCGAAGGCAACACGCTGGTGGATAGCTTCCAGACCGGCCAGTTCATGAACCGCAGCAACCTGGTGCCCAAGATTTCGAGCGCTTTTCATTGGGGCGATTTCAACCTGGTTCCCACTTTTGCCCTCCACGAAACCTCTTACAGCGAAGCCCAGGTGCCTTACCTGGACCGGTACCACACCGTGGGCACCAACCTGGTGCGCAGCGCGCGCGATTTCTCGATGGACCTGATTTTCCCATCGCTGGCGCGCGTCTTCAACAAGAAATCCAGGTTCGGCGACAAGTTGAAGCATGTCATCGAGCCCCGCGCCACTTACCGGTATGTTACCGGCGTAGGCAGCGATTTCAATCGCTTCATCCGTTTCGACGAGACCGACCTGCTGTCCAACACCAACGAACTGGCGCTTTCACTTACCAATCGCATCTACGCCAAGCGGGGCGATTCGGTGGAAGAAATCTTCACCTGGGAACTGATGCAGAAGCGGTACTTCGACCCTACGTTCGGCGGCGCCTTGATTGCCGGCCAGCGCAACGTGGTGGCCAGTTCCAGCGATCTGACGGCCTACGCCTACCTGGTGGGCCCGCGCAGCACCTCGCCGGTGGTTTCGCTGTTGCGCATCAACCCCTTCCTCGGCCTGGGGATTCAATGGCAGGCCGACTACGACCCTCGCCGCCACGGCATTGTGGACAGCAGCTTTTCGGTGGACTACCGCTGGAAGAAGTATTTCGTCTCCGCCGGTCACAACGAGGTCCACACCGACCCTGCCCTGAACACCGCCGCCAGTGGCGCGTTCGGGTCGGGGATCGCCAACCAGATGCGCTTCAAGACCGGCTTCGGCGACCCCAACCACCGCGGCTGGAACGCCGCCGGCGAAGTCATCTACGACTACCGCCAAGGCGTAGTCCAATACACCACCGAGCAAGTCACTTATAACACCGATTGCTGCGGCATCAGCGTGCAATACCATCGTTTCAACATTGGCCTGCGCGACGAAAGCCAATTCCGCGTGGCCTTTTCGGTGGCCAACATCAGCACCACGCTAGGCAACCTGAAAAAGCAGGACCGGCTGTTTTAGGTGACGCCGGTTTACCGGATTCAGCGGCAGCAATGCGGCCGCGGCTGCTTGAACCCGTACCGAACCATTTGATGAGCGGGCGAAAGGGCGGGACGATTGGCTAGACTCATATTGAACTGCCAGTGGATCTCGACCAGTGGAACTCGACATCAAAACCATAGCCGAACGCGCCCGCGATTTTCGCCAGACGCTGCGCACGGCCCAACAGCGGATTGGCAACGCCGGCTTCGAATGGTATCCCTATGACACCCTGGCGGCGCTCGATCACCTCGACAAACTCCTCACCGGCGGCGACCGATTCCTGCTGAGCCCCGGCGACCGGCGCGTCCTCGACCTGGGCTGTGGCGATGGCGAACTGGCCTTCTTCCTGGAAACCCTGGGTTACCAGGTGGCGGCCGTCGATCACCCGCTTTACAACCACAACGGCATGCGCGGCGTGCGGGCATTGAAGGCGGCACTTGGCTCGGCCATCGAGATTCACGAGATCGATCTCGACCGCCCCTTCACGCTGCCGCACGATACCTACCACCTGGTGCTCTTCCTCGGCATCCTCTACCACCTGCGCAACCCATTTTATGTTTTGGAAGAACTGGCCCGCCGCGCCGGCCAGTGTTTGCTCAGCACGCGCGTGGCACGCCGCTTTCCCAACGGCGCCGCCATGCCAGCGGGTCTGTCGCTGGCCTATCTGGTGGGCGAAGACGAACTCAATGACGATAACAGCAACTATTTCATTTTTTCCGAGGCAGGCCTGCGCGTGATGCTGCAGCGCGCCCACTGGGAAGTGCGCCAGTACATCAGCCTGGGCGACACCGTGCATTCCGACCCGGTGCGGCCCGACCGTGACGAGCGCGCCTTCTGCCTGCTGCGCAGCCGTCACAACCGCCTCGCCAACCTGGAACTGCTGGAAGGCTGGCACGAAAGCGAAGAGACCGGCTGGCGCTGGACCAGGCGCGAATTCGCCGTGCAGATCCGTGGCATCGGGAAGGCATTAAACATGACGGGCACGGCATTTACCATGAAGATATACGTGCCTGAGGAGTCGCTGCAACGGCTAGGCCCGCTCACGCTTTCATCCAGCGCCGGTGGCCGCGAATTGGAACCCGCAATTTACGAAACGCCCGGTCTGCATACGCTGGTCCGCCACTTGGACGCCGCGGGCGGGGCCGAACTGCTGCTGCGGTTCCGGCTCAGCGGCGCCCTGCCGCCGGACCAGGAGGATGACCGGGAGCGCGGCATTATCGTCGGCTCGATCACGGTGGAGTAAATCGAGACCGGCATCGTTTCGCGCCCTCGCTTAGTACACGATTTCACAAATACAGTCGCGCATTTCGACGAAACCGCCTCCCTAACGGTCGAGCGACAAGTCGCGGCTCTGATCGGAGCCGCGCGCGTAAGCAAGCGGTTTCCCGTATACGTTAGGGAACTTCTGAAACAGTGTACTTAGCTGAGCTAGAGGAGGCGGAAACAAACCGAACATCGGACGGCGGACTCGGGTACCGTACGGGTGGATGATCGGGTCGAAACGGGACAAATTGTCCCGGAAATCAACTCTAATGACTCTAACTCCCTTATTTTGAGAAAGACTCCGGGACAAATTGTCCTGGATCGACTAACAATACCCTAATGATCGGCCAGATACCAGACGGGCGGCAGCACTGGGCCTGCTGCCGGGCGCACGTCGAGACGGGCAGCAGGGGGGAAGGGAGGGAAGCCTGATTGAGAATGCCAACCCGCCCCTAAGCATAGCCAAGGGCTGCGCTCTTTGAAATCCCATGGAGAGGGTGACGGGATATCCCTACGCGTCTTGGCGGCTTGGCGACTTGGCGTGATCATCTTCTCCTAGCCCGTACGATTCGCGTGAAGCTTTCTTGGATTAGCGGCACGTGGAACTTGATCGGAGTCGACCATCTCCTTGGCGATGGCTTTATTCGTCGTGCGGTCTTCGTTTGTTGCTCGCCAAGTCGCCAAGACGCAAAGAAAGCACATACGACTCCACGCCAGGTTGATTCCTGCCCCTTGAATTGAATGGAACCCGATGGGAGGGTTTTCGGTCCGCGACGTTACCGGACGTTACATAGATAGGTTTAACCTGCCGTAACGTAAGCGATTCAATCTGAAAGATGAATTTCTCAGAATGGCCGCGCTAGAAACTAACGGCAGACCCTAGCGGCAGACCCTAATGGCAGAGACCAGACGGGTGGCCGGCGATCCAGTTCGTCGCTTCCACCACATCCCGGCAGGTGACGTCGGGGTGGCAGCTTTGTTGGCGGCCATGGCCGGTCAGCACCAGGCCGGTCAGCACCAGGATGGTGCGGGCGCCGGCGCGGCGGCCGCATTCGATGTCGGCGCATTTGTCTCCGACAACCCAGGATTGCGCCAGATCGATGGCATAATCGGCCGCCGCTTCGAGCAGCATGCCGGGGGCGGGTTTGCGGCGCGCGGAGGCTGCGCCGGGGGCGTCGGGGCAGCAGTATGTACGGTCGATGAGACCGGGCCCTAACTGGCGCAGAAACTCCTGGTGTACGGCCTGGTATTGCTTCTCCGTAATCAGGCCGCGGCCGATGCCGCTCTGGTTGGTGACGATGAAGGTGGCGAAGTCGGCCGCCCGCAATCGGCGCAACGCTTCCGGCACGCCGGGGAAGACGTGAACCAGTGCGGGGTCGGCGCAATAGTGGGCATCCTCCATCAGGGTGCCATCGCGATCGAAGAAGACGGCTCGCATGTTCAGCGGAAGCTCGCTTCCAGTTCGGCTGGGGATACGGTGGCGGTACCCAGTTTGCCCACTACGATGCCGCTGGCGCGGTTGGCCAGTTCGGCGGCCTGGTACGGTGTGGCGCCGGCCAGCAGGCCCAGGGTGAAGACGGCGATGGCGGTATCGCCGGCGCCCGACACGTCGAAGACCTCCTGGGCGCGGGTGGGCGTATGGTAGGGCGGTGCGTTGCCGTGGAAGAGCAGCATCCCCTGCTCACCCAGGGTGACCAGCAGGCTGGCGGTGTCCCAGGCGCGAAGGAGTTTTCGGCCGGCGTCCAACAGTGGCTGGTCGCTGGTCACCGGTTCCACGGGTTCGGTCAGGGGCAGGCCGGCGGCGCTGAAGGCTTCCACGCGGTTGGGTTTGACGGCGGTTGCGCCGGGCCAGGCGAGCGAAGTGTGCGGGTGGGGGTCCACTGTGAGTACTTTGCCGTGGGCGCGCGCGGTTTGACAGATGTAGCCGGCCAGTTCCTGGTTGAGAAAGCCCTTGCCGTAATCGGCCACTACCACGCCATCCACCTGGGTGATGGCGGCCGCCAGGTATTCCTTGGCGCGGGCCAGTCGGCGCGGAGTCAGCGGAGCGGGCCTTTCGCGGTCCACCCGCACCACCTGCTGATTGCGCGCGATAATGCGGGTTTTGACGATGGTGGCGCAATCGGCATCCTGCTGTACGCCGGCGGTATCGATGCCGGAAGCCTGGAGCAGGCCGCACAGCCGCTGCCCGGGCGAATCGGCGCCGGCCAGGCCCATGAGCGAGGTGTGGGAGGTAAACTCGCGGAGGTTGCGGGCCACATTGGCGGCGCCGCCGGGGTAGTACGATTCGCCGGTGACGTTGACCACGGGCACCGGTGCTTCGGGCGAAATGCGCGAGACCTTACCCCAGATGAATTCATCCAGCATCAGATCGCCGATCACCAGGACGCGCTGGCTGGAGAACCGGGCGATGAGCGCGGCGTAGCGTTCGTGCTCGGACTCAGACCGGCGCTCGGACTCAGACCGGGGCTCGGACTCAGGACGGCGCTCGGGCTCAGTCTGCATGGCGCGCGGTGGAATCGCCCACCGCCTCTCGATGCGGCGCCGGCTCCAAAGCTTCGCCGCTACGGCGTGCCACCTCCTGGCGCGCGACTTCCTGGCGTGCGACTTCCTGCCGTGGGACTTCCTGGCTTGCGGCGTCCTCGCCCGCGGCGTCCTTGCGTGCGGCGGCCTTGCGTGCCACCACCAGCAGCGACAGGCCGGGCCAGGGCATCAGCACGTCCAGCCGGCGCCAGAGCCAGACCGACTTATCGAAAATCTTCAACACCAGCTTGCTGATGTTGCCGGCGCCCAGGATTTTGCTGTAGGCCCACCACGGCACGGCGGCGACTTTGTTGAAGCTGACGGCGCTTTCCATGGAAAACCCGGCGGCTTCCACCAATTGTTGGGCGCTCAACCGGCTATAACGCCGCCGATGGCCCAAGCTGCGGTCCAGCGTGCCATAGAGGCCCGGAACGTTGGGCGCCAGAATTACCAGCACGCCCTCCGCCTTGAGGGTGGGCCGCAGGGCGTTCAGGACCCGCGCCGGGTCTTCCAGGCGCTCCAGCACATTCAGGCAGAGCACGGTATCGAAGCAGTTTTCCAGACCGGCGAGGTCTTCCGAAATCTCGGGATCGATGCGTTGCACCGCCACGTTGGGAGTACGCAGGAAACGGTTGCGCAGGGCGTGCAGGTAAAGTGGGTCGGTTTCGGCCGCGATGTACAGCATACGCCGCGACATGAGCCGGGCGGTTACATTGCCGATTCCAGCGCCGACTTCCAGTACCTCATCGCCCACGTATGGCCTGACCTTGCGAGCCAGCCAGCTCAAGTACTGCGGGGTTCCGGTGAGGTTGTTGAGTACGCCGCGGCCATACGGCGCGGCATAGAGGTCGTCGATAAGCCAGAACTTGACGATCACGGCGAAGGCCTTCAGGCCGTCCTTCCAGCCGATTTTCTTGCCTTCTTCGTAAGTGCGGCCGTGGTAGCTGATGGGGACCTCATAGATTCGGAGCTTGCGCTTGGCGCTCTTCATGACAATCTCCGGCTCAAAGCCGAAGCGGTCCGAGCGGATGGGGATACTTTTGAGCAGGTCCGTGCGGAAGACTTTGTAGCAGGTTTCCATGTCGGTGAGATTGAGGTTGCAAAACATATTGGAAACCAGGGTGAGGACCTTGTTGATCATGGAGTGCCAGAAAGGGAGCACGCGCGACTGGGCGCCGGCCAGATAGCGGGAGCCGAAAACGGCATCGGCGTGGCCGTCAAGGAGTGGCTGGAGGAGTTTGGGATACTCGCCGGGGTCGTATTCGAGATCGGCGTCCTGGATGAGCGAGAAGTCGCCCGAAGCCTTTTGGATGGCGGTGCGGACGGCGGCTCCCTTGCCGCGGTTTTGCGGGTGCCGGTAGAGATGAATCTGCGGAAAGGCCGCGGCCAGACGCTGCAGAATCGCGAAGGTGCCGTCGGTGGAACAATCGTCGACGATGACCAGTTCCCGCTCCATATTTTCGGGGATTGGGGCGGTGAGAACCAGCGAGATGCACCGCTCCACAACGGTGCGCTCGTTGTAAACCGGCATCAGAATCGACAGCTTCATGAAACTAAAATAGTTTAACAAACTGGCGGGAGATGAACGCAGGTGGTCCGGCTCGTCCGTCTTAGACTTGCCTACGCGCGCTGCTTGCTCAGCAGGACCATGGTGAGACCGGTAAGGCAGATCGCGGCGACGGCGAGGGAGAGCGGTGAAGACGCTGGCACGCTGCCCACGCTGCCTGCGAGAGCCGCCGTGACCTGCAGATTGTCGAAGACCAGAGCGCTGAAGACAGGCACATTATTAACCGTACTGTGTGGGGTGATCGACATACTGGTCACCGGGCCAAACGAGCCATCATAGGTAAATTGGCCCTCCGCAAGCGGGTCTGTACGCGAGGAGCCGAGCTCGAAGGTAGCGATCTGCACGTTGTTGTTGAACAAGGTTACTGTGGCCATCGATGCAACGGCGGTGAGGGAGTCAACCGAGAGGCCAAATTGAATATTGGAGACCGCAACCGAGAAGGCAACGCTGAAGTTCTGGCTTCGGCCCTGAATGACCGGGTCTTGAACGAAAGTCTCCGAACGCGTGCCCGTGACGTCGTACTGCAGGAGCGCGCCTGAGGTTTGCAAATCTGAGAAGGTAAAGCTGATGCCGCCCTTAGTAACGACCAATCCATCGATCGGGCACGGCGACGGCTGGCACGTTGGGTCCGACGGATCCTGACTGGCCGCCACTTCACCCGAGCCGGGGGTCATGCTGAGGATCACCGACGCCCCCATCGCGCTGGATGGCAGTAAGGCGGCTAAGAGTAAGAATAGTGCTTTGAATTTCATCCTCATCTTAGTTTTCAAACATTATCTTACTCAGGCTCGGCCTGAAAAGCAAATCGGTCGGTTCGCATTGTTCGCACATTGCGACGGAAGTGCCCCCGTCTCAATGGCGACCAATCGGGCGTACGGAAACGCACGTATGGTTGGTCCTCCTGCTCAACAACCCATCGATGAGCCAGAGCTTGACGATCACGGCGAAGGCCTTCAGTCCGTCCTTCCAGCCGATTTTCTTGCCCACTTCGTAAGTGCGGCCGTGGTAACTGATGGGGACCTCAGAGATACGGAGATAGCGGGAGCCGAAAACGGCATCGGCGTGGCTGTCGAGGAGTGGCTGGAGGAGTTTGGGATACTCGCTGGGGTCGTATTCGAGATCGGCGTCCTGGGAGCGAGAAGTCGCCCGAAGCCTTTGGATGGCGGTGCGGACGGCGACTCTCTAGCCACGGTTTTGCGGGCGCCGGTAGAGATGAATCTGCGGAAAGGCCGCGGCCAGACGCTGCAGAATCGCGCAGGCGCCGTCGGTGGAACCAGCGTCGACGATGACCCAGTTCCCGACCCATCCGTCTTAGACTCGCCTACGCGCGCTGCTTGCGCAGCAGAAGCATAGTGAGACCGGTAAGGCAGATCGCGGCGACGGCGAGGGAGAGCGGTGAAGCCGCCGGCACGCTTCCTACGCTTGATCCGGGCGCCTCCGTGACCTGTAGATTGTCAAAGACCAGAACGCTGAAGATAGGTACGTTATTAACCGTACCGTGTGGGGTGATCGACATACTGGTCACCGGACCAAGCGAGCCATCATAGTTAAACTGGCCCTCAGCATGGCCTGTCCCTGTGGCGAGATCGGAGGAGGGGAGCTCGGAGGCAGCGATCTGCACGTTGTTGTTGAACAAGGCCACCGTGGCCATCGAAGCAACGGCGGTGTGGGAGTCAACCGAGAAGCCAAATTGAATATTGGAGACCGCAACCGAGAAGGCAACGCTGAAGTTTTGGCTTCGGCCGGTAATGACCGGGTCTTGAACGAAAGGCGTGTTCGAACCAGTGCTCGTGACGTTGTACTCAAGGAGCGCGCCTGAGGTTTGCAAATCTGAGAAGGTAAAGCCGATGCCGCCCTTGGTAACGACCAATCCATTGATCGTGCACGGCGACGGCTGGCACGTTGGGCTCCCTGGATCCTGACTGACCGCCACTTCACCACCACCGGGTGTCATGTTGAGGGTCACCGACGCCGCCATGGCGCTGGATGCCAATAAGGCGGCTAAGATTAGTGTTTTGAATTGAATTCCCATCTTAGTTTCGAATATTATCTGTCAGGCGCGGCGTGAAAAGCAAATTGGTTCTGGTTCGTACCATGCGACGGGCGGCCCCGGGCTCAATGGCGACCCAAAAAGGTGTGCGATATAATCCAGAACACATGCGTCTTAGTGCCCTCCTGCTGCTTAACAGCCTGCTGCTGGGCGACCTCCGTTCGGATGCAGTAGACAGGCTGCTGGCCGGTTACAGGGCGGGGTTACCGGGTGGAACCCCGGGGCCCGGGTGCGCGCTCGGCGTGATTCAGAACGGGCGGTTCGTGTATCAGACCGCTTTCGGGCTGGCAGACTTGGAAACGGGCGCCGCCCTGAACGCCGCGACGCTGTTCAATGTCGCCTCAATGAGCAAGCAGTTCACGGCGGCCGCGCTGTTTTTTCTGGTGGAACAAGGGAAGGTGCGGCTAACCGATTCGGTGCGCCGGTTCGTTCCCGAACTGCCGGCATATGCCGATGCGATCACCATCCAGGATCTGCTGCACCACACCAGCGGGCTGCGCGACATGCATCCGCTGCTGGAGATTTCGGGCCGGCAGAACGAGACTCTGGACGCCGCGGCCAACCTGAAGATGCTGGCGGCGCAAAGCGCGCTGAATTTCCCGCCGGGCACGGACTATGAGTATTCCAATGCCGATTACCAGTTGCTGGGATTGATCATCGAGCGCGTGAGCGGTGGCTCGCTGGCGGCATTCGCCGAAGCGCATATTTTCCGGCCGGCTGGAATGACCCACTCGGAATTCCAGGGTGGCGCCAGGCCACCTGGCGAACACGCCACCGGTTACACCTCCGACGGCAAGCGTTTTCGACAGGCCGGGCCGCCGCCGCTGGGGGCCGGCGATGGCGGGCTCTATACAACGGTGGAGGATCTGCTGCTCTGGGACCAGAAGTTCTACGACACCACGGCGGCGGGCCGGCGCTTTGTGGAGTTCATGGAGAAACGCAGCCGGATTCGTTCGGGCGAGCGGATCGATTACGCCTCCGGCCTCACGGTGAGGTGGTACCGCGGCCTCAAGACGGTTGGCCACAACGGAGTTTTGCCGGGCTACCAGAGCGATTTGACTCGCTACCCGTCGCAGCATCTCACTGTGGTCTGCCTGTGTAACCGCGGGGATGTGGACGCGGCGCGGGTGGGCCTGCAGGTGGCGTCGGTTTATTTGGGAACACACCTTAGCCCGCTGCGCCGGGGGTCGGCGGCGGTGGATTACCCGGCCAGCGGGTTTCCGCGGATCGATGGCGTTTGGGAGTCGAGGCAAGGCTTTCTGATGCGGGCATGGAGCGGAGTTGACGGCCTCTCGATACAGGCGGACGAGGAGCCAATCAAATTGTTCCCGCTCAACCGCCGCCAGTTGTTCGCCGACGATGCCGGTTCCCGGTTGGTGCTGACCAGGCTGGCATCGGACCGCATCCAACTGGCATGGGATTACACGCGGCCGGAGGTCTACCATCGCGTGGCTGCGGTGATGCCCCGCCAATCCGAGCTCAGCGTCTATGCCGGCGACTACCACAGCACGGATGCGGGGGCACGCTGGCGCCTCGTCGCCGAGGCGGGAAAGTTGCTGATCACGACCGCCGCGGGCTGGCGGATTCCGCTGGAAGCAGCCGGCTCCGACCGGTTTATGGTGGGCCCCTGGTCGCTCGATTTCGTGCGGCGCGCGGACGGAGGCGTGGCGCGCCTGGAGTTGCATCGCGCGCGGTTGTGGCGGTTGGAGTTTGAGCGGGAATAGGCGAAAATGGTGGCCGGTGGCCTGTGGCCGGTGGCCGGTGAAAACCGGGCGCGCGGCCGTCGCTGGCCACTGGCATCCGGCATCTCGCATCATTTTCCGACGGGTATGATGGACAGATGCGCGCAGTGATCGCTGTGAGCCCTCTGGTCTTCTTGAGTTGTGCGGGGTTCGGCCAAGGCGTGGCCAGCCCACCGGCGTTCGACGTGGCTTCCATCAAGCTCAGTCAGCGTCCCGTGGGAAGGACGCCAACAATCAAATCTTCATCGGCCCGGCGGGGCTGAGCGGCAGAAATGTGACGCTGAAGCGCCTCATCGTCCAGGCGTACCACCTGCAACCCCATCAAGTTTTCGGGGGGCCCAATTGGCTTGACAACACCGAATACGATATCGATGCGAAAGCGGACGGGCCCACAGGCAGCGCGCAACTCGAACTGATGCTTCGCACGCTGCTGACCGATCGCTTCCAGCTCTCCGTACATACCGAGGCCAAAGAACTCCGCCTCTACGAACTGGTCACGGACAGGAATGGTCCGAAAATCCACGCCTTGAAGGATACCGAAGCTCCCGCCGCGAAGACCGCGAAGACCGGTGCAGCGGGGCTGCGAAACTTCCGTGGAGACTTGCAGCAGTTCGCCAATCTGCTGTCCGTTCAACTGAGCATTCCTTTGATGGACGACCCGGGTAAACCAAGCGTGGCGAGCGGGCCCCCCGTTCCCGTGGTGGATAAGACCGGGCTTCCGGGGATCTTCGACATCAGCGTAGATATGAAACTGGAATTGGGTGTGGATATGTTCGTACTCTGGCAGCGGGTTTTGCAGGAACAACTCGGGCTCAAATTGGAGAGCCGGAAGGCCAAGGTGGAAGTGCTGGTGGTGGACCGCGCAGAAAGAATCCCTACCGCTAATTGACGCGGAATTCATCCGGCGCTAGGATCCTCGCCCTAATACTGGGGGGTTCGCGAGATATGCGGCGTGAAGTTGGTTTGTGGGGCGGGTTGCTAACCCTGAGGCGGATTGGCAATCCGCCCGCCGCACCTACTGGCAACGCCGCCAACGCCGAACTGGCTGGCCGGGCCACAGTGGGACAGACGATCGGGTTGTGTCGTCTGTCACACAGCCCGCGCTTGACCCTCGCCTTGGTTCTCTCTTTGAGCCATCGCACGATGGTGGGCATTGCGGTGCGCCGTTGGAAGATCGCGTGGACGTGTTGGGCATGACCACGCACCCGTGGAGTTGGTTGAATTGAAGCGGCGAACCGCCTCCTCATCCAGGCGAGCGTTCACACCTACACCGGCGAGTGGCTAGCGAGGCACGACAGACCACGAAAGACGATGGTCTGTCCTACCCTGCCTTCCCGAAAACAATATGCAGCCGCGGCCCCGGCCCCACCCCCCTGCACCTCTGTTAAGCTAATCCATTGATGACAGTCGATGAAATCCGTGAGCTAATCCAACTTGCGACGGAAACCGGCATAGCGGAGCTTGAAGTGCAGCGCGGCGAAAACCGGGTCCGTATTCGCCGCGGCGGCTTTGTTCAGCCGCATGAGATCGTGATGGCGCCGCCGGCTTACGGGGCTCCACTGGCGCCGGCGCCGCAGGTGGCAGCCTGGCAGGCCGGCGTCCCGCCTGAGCCGGGCAAAGACAAAACCGACAAGCCCGTGGCCGATCCCAACCTCGTCCTGGTCAAGTCTCCCATAGTGGGCACGTTCTATGAGTCCCCTTCCCCGGACGCGCCGCCGTTCGTGAGGGTGGGTGAGCGCGTCCAGCCCGGCAAGGTGCTCTGCATTATCGAGTCCATGAAGCTCATGAACGAGATTGAGGCGGAAACCTCGGGCGTCATCGAAAGCAAACTGGTGATGAACGGGCAACCGGTGGAGTACGGGGAGGCTCTGTTTGCCGTCCGTACGGTTTAAGAAGATCCTGATAGCCAACCGTGGCGAAATCGCCGTCCGCGTCATCAGCGCCTGCAAAGAACTCGGAATCCAGACGGTGGCCGTTTATTCCGAGGCCGACCGGTACAGTTCCCACGTGCGGTTCGCCGACCAGGCCATCTGCATCGGGCCCGCCAAGAGCGCGCGCAGCTATCTGGATCAGCCTTCGATCGTCAGCGCGGCCGAGATCACCAATGCCGACGCCATCCATCCCGGCTATGGCTTCCTCAGCGAAAACGCCGGTTTCGCCGAGATTTGCGAAACCTCGGGCATCAAGTTTATCGGGCCGCGCCCGGACGTCATCCGCCTGATGGGCGTCAAGGAACGCGCCCGCGCCTTCATGCGCGAGATGGGCGTGCCCGTGCTGCCCGGTTCAGCGGGCGTGCTCACAACTCCGGAAGCGGCGCTCGAAACCGCCCACCGCATCGGCTACCCCGTCATCCTGAAAGCCTCCGCGGGAGGCGGCGGCCGGGGCATGCGCGTGGTCAACGAGGCTGCCGAATTGCCTTCCCTGATGGTGCAGGCGCAGCAGGAAGCCGGCTCCGCCTTCAGTTCGCCCGATGTCTATCTGGAGAAGTTCATCGAGGCGCCGCGCCACATCGAGTTCCAAATCCTGGCCGACGAGCACGGCAGCGTGGAGATTCTAGGGGAGCGCGAGTGCAGCATCCAGCGCCGCCACCAGAAACTGCTCGAGGAATCGCCATCGCCGGTAGTGACGGACCGGCAGCGGGCGGAGATTTCCACCGCTTTGCGCAAGGCCATCGCCCACTCCGGGTACACCAATGCCGGGACGGTGGAGTTTCTGATGGACGAGACGGGCAAGCTGTACTTCATCGAAGTGAACGCCCGCGTGCAGGTGGAACACCCGGTAACGGAGTTCGTCACCGGCATCGATATCGTCAAGGCCCAGATTCGCGTGGCTCAGGGCGAGGAATTGGGGGACATCGTGACCGAACCGGTGAAACTGCGCGGCCACGCCATCGAATGCCGCATCAACGCCGAGAACCCGGAAACTTTCGTGCCTTCGCCGGGCCGCATCACGGGTTTCCACCTGCCTGGAGGCATCGGCGTGCGGGTGGATACGTGGGCCTACACGGATTGCGTGATCCCGCCGTTCTACGATTCCCTGGTGGCCAAGCTGGTCACCTACGGCACGGACCGCGGGGAGGCGATCAGCCGCATGAAGCGCGCGCTCGACATGTTCATCGTCGAGGGCATTCATACTTCGATCCCGCTCCACAAACGCATCCTCGCCGATGCCGATTTTCAGGCGGGCCGATTCGACACGAATTTCATCCAGAGACTGCTGGCTAAAGCCAAATAGGGCAGCTTTGCCACTGGCGGCGCCGCGTGAACAGGAGTGTGACTTGGCGCACAGGGCACCGCTCCCTGACGGTCGAGCGACAAGTCGCGGCTCTGAGGGAGTGGTCGCGCCAGCGTAAGCCGGCGCGAAGACGCGGCGCCGCGGTTGCCGGTGAGCACTGGTAAAAAGCACCCGCGAAATATAACGCCACGTAACCGGGGATGGCGATCAGGAGGCGATCTCGTAGAGATGCCCGCGCGCCGGCGGATCTTCGTGGCCGTAGCGTTTTGCGAGTGGTACTCTAGAGGTGGCATTATGGGGTGCCGGGGGCCGGAAAGTGAAGCACCTCCCAAGAAAAGACCCCATTGACGGTACCGGCGAGAAAGTTCTGGGAGTCATCGATAATCTTGGTGCCGATTCCGACCCGCGAGCCGCTGATTTGTTGATTATGGACATGTACCGGCCCAGGCACGGCGGGGAAGATGTTCTCAATCGCCTGCGCGCAACGCGACATGATCATCAAATTCCCGTGATCCCACTGCGCCCAGGCGCAATCCTCAGTGGTTTGCTTCGGCCAAAGAGCCGCGCTGAAGCCCGGCCGTCCCAGTGTGCGTCAGAGGGCGCCCAATGACGAGCGATGTCATCAAAGCGCTCGCTGGCACGGGAAGCGGAACCGGCGCGCACCTGGGCGATATGATCGAAGCTCTTCCCGCCGCCATATATATCACCGATGCGGAGGGCCGCATTACCTATTTCAACGCGGCCGCCGCGACGCTCTCAGGACGCGTCCCGGAGTTAGGGGTCGATCAGTGGTGCGTGACATGGAGATTGTTTCTGCCGGATGGCACACCGCTGCCGCACAAGGAATGCCCGATGGCAGTTGCCCTGCAGGGAGGGGAAATCGCCACAGGAACGGAATGCGTGGCCGAGCGGCCCGATGGCACCAGATTCTGGTTCGAACCTTATTGCGCCGTGCTTCGCGATGCGGACGGTCACATTACCGGGGGCATCAATCTCCTGGTCGACATCACGGTCCGTAAGCAAGCGCAAATCGAAGCCGAAGCCGCGGCCCTGTCATTAAGCGCGATCGTGGATTCCTCCGACGACGCGATCATCGGCAAGGACCTGAATGGGACCGTCACTAGCTGGAACAAGAGCGCCGAGCGGTTGTTCGGTTACAGTGCGGAAGAAATCGTCGGAAAATCCGTTACGCTTTTGATCCCCCCTGACCGCGCTGAAGAGGAGCCGCAGATACTGGCCCGCCTCAGGAACGGGGAGCGTGTCGATCACTTCGAGACCTTGCGTCGACGAAAAGACGGCACGCTGGTGGACATATCGCTTACTATTTCGCCGGTGAAGAATGCGCGCGGCGAGATCATCGGGGCATCGAAGATCGCCCGCGATACAACGGAAACGAAACGCGCCGACCGCGGTAACCGGCTGCTCAGCGCGATTGTCGACTCCTCGGATGATGCCATCATCAGCAAGGACCTCAACGGCGTCATCACCAGTTGGAACAATGGCGCCGAGCGCCTGTTTGGGTACACGGCGGCGGAAACGATCGGCAAGCCGATCACCATGCTCATCCCTGAGGAGCGGCTTGAGGAAGAACCGAAGATCCTGGAACGGCTCCGCCGGGGACAGCGCGTGGATCACTTCGAGACGGTCCGACGGAAAAAGGACGGCTCGCTGATCGACATTTCGCTGACGATTTCTCCGGTCAGGGATGCGGACGGGGCCGTTATCGGGGCATCAAAGATCGCGCGCGACATCACCGAGCGCAAGCGTGCGGACGCCGAGATCAGGCGGGTCAACCAGGATCTGGAGCAGTTTGCTTTTTCGGCCAGCCATGACCTGCAGGAGCCGTTGCGAAATGTCAAAATCTACAGCGAGCTGCTGACGCGTCGCTATGGCGACAAGTTCGAGGGAGAGGCACTTGAATTCCTGGGATATCTGCGCGCCGGCGCGACGCGTATGGAAATGCTCATGCGCGACCTTCTTGCCTATGCCCAGGTAACGAGTATGCAGGAAATTCCAGAAAAGGCCGATGCCAATGAAGCCCTTGCGCAGGCGCGGGAAGGCCTCGCCAGCGCAATTTCCGAGGCGGGGGCGCAAGTCACGGCGGATCTCTTGCCCTCCGTGCGCGCGCACCATGCCCATTTGCAGCAGCTTTTTCAGAACCTTATAGGCAATGCCATCAAATATCGAAGTCATGAGCCGCCCAGGGTTCGCGTCACCGCCACACGGCAACCTGGATCGTGGATGTTCGCCGTCGCCGACAATGGCATAGGCATTGCTCCGGAATATCGGGAACATGTCTTTGGCTTATTCAAGCGCCTGCACACCAGCGACGAATATTCCGGAACCGGCATCGGACTGGCCATCTGTAAACGGATCGTGGAGCAGCATCACGGCCGGATCTGGGTCGAATCCGGACCCGGACACGGCTCGACCTTCCGCTTCACCCTCCCAGACTGACGATCGCGAGGCCGCCGCACCTTCGCACATCCTCGTGGTCGAGGACAACGTGGCCGATATCCACCTGGTCCGGGAAGCGATCCGCGCAGCCGGTCTGGATGCGCACATCCACACAGTTCAGGACGGCGAGCAGGCGACCCGGTTTTTTGACGAGACCGATCTTGATACCTCCAAGCCCTGTCCCGATGTGGTGATCCTCGATATCAATTTGCCCAAGAAGCGCGGCGGCGAAGTGTTGCAGCACATCCGTCGCAGCCGGCGCGGCTATGCCGTGCCTGTCATTGTTGTATCGACCTCGGATCGGGCGAAGGATCGGGAAGACGTCCTGAATCGCGGCGCTAACCGTTATTTCCGCAAGCCTTCCGAATACGACGAGTTTTTGAAGCTGGGCGCGGTCATTCGTGCGGTTCTGCCGGACAAACCGCAAGCGTAACTTCATTCGCGTAAACTGCTTCCATGTCAGCTTCGATCTGTTGGAACTTGTTGGGACGCACTCGGTTCCCAGGAATCTGCGAATGTGATGCGAATGAGTCAAGGTTTTTTTAACCGCAGAGACGCCGAGACGCGGAGGAAGTCGCAGGAAGCAGAGACATGGTTGGGCTATCGCGACGTGGAGGTGTGTCCGGCCGGTGGCGTCAACCAAAGGGCGAACGCTTCGCAGCGTCAGCATGTGAGTGTCTCTGCTTCTTGCGCGCCAACCCCTGGATTGTCGCAACACCTCCGACCGATGCAGAAAGCCATATCAGTTTTGGTCTTCCTCGGTGCTCTCTCTGCGGCTCCGCGTCTCCGCGGTGAAGAACACTTTCGGTCTGAGGCAGAGCCTCGATAGTGGTCCAGCGAACGACACCACCCGCTACGCTGGGGGATTCCGGGCGGGGCGCGTCGCTGCAGGTTTCCACGATCTATCCGGCGCGCAACCGCACCACCGAAGGCCGCCAGCCACAAGGTCAACTGGAGGCCAGTCTATCCGTCGCCGCCACCAGGGCGCGGCTGTTCGGCGGATCGAAAGCGCTGTGGCCGCTGTCCGGCGTGATGATGAGATCGGCCTCGGGCCACGCACGGTAGAGTGCCCACGCGCTCTCCATGGGGCAGACGACGTCGTAACGGCCCTGCACGATCACCCCCGGGATGTGGCGGATGCGCGAGGCGTTACGCAGCAACTGGTCTTCGGTTTCGAGGAAACCCTTGTTGACGAAGTAGTGGACTTCAATGCGCGCGAAGGCGAGGGCAAATTCATCCTCTTCGTAGTGGCCGGCGAAGGCAGGGTCGGGCAGGAGCTTGGAGGTGACGCCTTCCCATCCGCTCCAGATCTTCGCGGCGGCCAACCGCACGGCCGAGTCGTCGCTGGTAAGTCGGCGGTGGTACGCGGAGAGCAGATCGCCGCGCTCGGCCTCGGCGATGTGGGCGAGATACGGCTCCCACGCATCGGGATAGAGGACCGATGCGCCGCGCTGGTAGAACCAGTCGATCTCCTGCTTCCGGAGAAGGAAGATGCCGCGGAGGACGATTTCGGTGGCGCGATCGGGATGGGTTTGCGAATACGCGAGGGCGAGGGTAGAGCCCCAGGATCCGCCAAACACCTGCCAGCGCTCGATGCCGAGGTGCTCGCGGATTTTCTCGATGTCGGCTACCAGGTCCCAGGTGGTGTTGGCTTCGAGCGACGCGTAGGGCGTGCTCTTGCCGCAGCCGCGCTGGTCGAAGTTCACAATGCGGTACTTCTCCGGATGGAAGAAGCGGCGCTGTTTCGGATCGGAGCCGCCGCCGGGACCGCCATGCAGAAAGATCACCGGCTTGCCGGAGGGGTTGCCACTCTCCTCGAAGTAGATCTCGTGGACGGGTGAGACCTGGAGGCGGCCCGTGTTATAGGGCTCGATTGGAGGGTAGAGCCAGGTGACGGGATCTTTCAAGGTGGATCCGGACGTCGTGGATCCGGGCAAGGGGTGGTTGGGCATCGCGGCCAGTATATACGAGTGCCGAAGTTTCGGGTGCTTAACCGAATTGGGGAACCGCCCTGTGAGCACGTTTCTGTGGGGCAGGTTGCCAACCTGGTTGCCAACCTGCGGCGGATTGGCAATCCGCCTTCCGACGTTCGGAGCGAGCCACGAGGCGCTCGTTGGGCCAGCGTCAGGCGGATTGCCAATCCGCCGCACCCTCGAAAGTCGGTTGTGGAAGTTCGGCCGCGCGCCAACTCCCGGCGGGCGGATTGCCAATCCGCCGCAGCTTGCCAAGCGCTTGCCAAGCAGCCCCACATATCGGCACGGACGACTTTCATCCTTCCCCCTGTGCGCCCGGCGCACATCGCGAACAGATTAACAGCGAGCTATGATCGGTGATGGGATTTTGGCAATTTGTTTGATCGCGACCCGGATTCACATCCCGAAGACGAAAAGGAGTCCCTGATGTTCCGTCTTGTATGCACGGCTTTCTTGATCACCCTCTTGAGCAACCTGACGATCGGCATAGATCCGGCCATCGCCCAAGCTCCGGCCCAAGCTCCCGCCCAACCAGCGGCCCCAGCGACACGCCCGGCGCGTCCGGCGCCGCCGACGCGCGATCCGAACACGGCCGGTTTTGTCACGGCGAAAGACTTGCCTGATGGCGCCAACGCCCCGGTAAAAGCCGATGGAAACTTCATCCTTGGCCCCACCCATAACCCCGCGCCGGAAATGACCGTGCAGGAAGGGGTGCCGCAGGGAACGGTCTACGACTTCACCATGGAATCGACCGCCAGCAAGATCTATCCGGGCATCGCGCGCGAGCCCAACGCCGTGGTCAGGATGGTAATCGCCACCCACCCCGCTCCCTATACTCGCAAGGTGGCTGTGTATGTCCCCAAACAATACGTCCCCGGCACGGCCGCGCCGTTCCTCATCGGGGCGGACGGACCCGACCGGGCGTTGTTCACGGCCCTGGACAATCTGATCGCCCAGCAGCGGGTGCCGGCGATGATTGCGATCTCCATAGGCAATGGCGGGAGCGACGCCCAGGGAAGCGAACGGGGCCTGGAGTACGACACCATGTCGGGACTCTATGCGGAGTTCGTCGAGAAGGAAGTGCTGCCTTTGGTGGAGAAGCAATACAACGTGAAGCTGACTAAAGATCCCGATGGCCGGGCGACGATGGGCGGCAGTTCCGGCGGCTCGTGCGCTTTGATCATGGCGTGGTATCACCCGGAGCTATACCACCGCGTCCTTACTTATTCAGGCACCTATGTGAACCAGCAGTGGCCGTTGAATCCCGAGACTCCCCACGGCGCATGGGAGTTCCATGAACACCTCATCCCCAACTCCCCGGTCAAGCCGATACGCCTCTGGATGGAGGTCGGGGACAGGGACAATCTCAGCACGCGCGATGACTTTCACGACTGGGTCCTCGCCAATGAGAACATGGCCAGAGTGCTGGCGGCCAAGGGCTACCACTATCAGTTTGTATTTGCGCGTAACGCCGGGCACACCGATCGCACCGTCAAACAACAAACCCTTCCGGAGGCTCTGGAATACATATGGCAGGGCTACCCTGTGGCTTCGCCGACGAAGTGATTTCAGGCTTGGAACCAAATGGCGAAGCTTCGCTGCCTTCTCATCCTTCTCTGCCTTGTAATTCTTGATGCGGCGTGCGCAATGGCGCAGACGGTGGAGGGAAGCGTGTTCGACGCCGCGACGGGCGCCGGCGTGGGCGGCGTCAAGGTGGAACTGCTCAAGGGAGGAACGCCGTTTTATGAAACTGCCACGGATGGCGGGGGCCGTTTCCGATTCGACGACGTCAGAGAGGGCGATTACGCGGCCCGCTACCAGTCGCCCGACTATTGGTTGACAGCCAGCCCGTCGGATTACCGGTTGTTTCGTGTGGCCGCGGAAAGCCCGGTAAAGCTGGAAGCCAGGCTGATGCCGTGGTCCAGGATTTCCGGCCGCGTGGTGGACAGGCGGGGCAACGGCGTGGCCAAGGCTCGAGTGGAACTGACCGGATCGGGGATGGTGGCCAATGGGCGCACCTACCTGCGAACTTCCTGGGGCGGCGGTGGTGGCGGGCAGTTGAACGAGGCGCCGATGGCCATGACGCTCACGGGGAACACCGACGCCCATGGAAAGTTCGAGGTGCAACTGATGCCCGGCACTTACGGACTATCCGTGGTTCCGCCGCCGGAGTTGAAGCCACCCGATCCGGAACCGGACGGTCCCGTGCTGGCATGGAAGCGAACCTATTACCCCAACGTGGCCCTGGCGGACGCGGCATCGAAGATCGTCGTGTTGCCCGGCGGCGAGGTTGCGGATGTCGAACTGAAACTGCTGGCGGTCCCTGTGCATGCGGTTCGCGGCGTGGTGCTCAACCCCGACGGCACGCCGGCGCCGCGGGTGGCGATAGCTGTGGGCGAAGGGCCCCGCTCCGCTTCGGTGGAATCGAAACCCGATGGCACATTCGAGTTTCCGGCCGTGGCGGAAGGCGAATGGCGCTTCTCGGCCGAAGCGCAGCGGGGTGGGGTGAAGCTGCGAGCCACGGAGTGGATTGAAGTCAGCAGACACGACTTGGAGAACGTGAAACTGCGCCTCGTCGCGCCGTTGACGCTGCGAGGCAAAGTGGTCATGGAAGTGCCGAAAGACGCGCCCGCGCCAAGGCTGGGCCCCCTCATCCTGTCCCTCGCGGGAGGCCGCACCCGCGGTGAGGGTGATCTGGGATTCATAGCAGCAGTGTCGGCTAACCCCGATGCCAAGGGCGATTTCATCGTTCAGAATGCCTACCCTGGCGTGTACCGGCTGGGGCCGCTGTTTCAACCGGTGCCGCCACCGTACTACCTGGATTCGGTCCAGGTTGGGGGCGCGAATCTGGCGGTGCAAGAAGTGGAGGTTTCGTCCGATGCCGCCATCACGGTGGTCTACAAGACCGACGGCGGCACGGTGCGCGGCAAAGTAGAGAACTGCGCTTCGGGCGGCGTGGTGTTGGTTCCCAGCGACCCGGCCCTTCGACATCCGGGATTCTCCAAATCGGGACCGTGCGATGCCAGCGGCTATTACGAAGTTCGCGCGGTGCGCCCTGGAGACTACTACGCGTTGGCGTTTGCCGGGAACGGCCCAGTCCTGGCGTTGGATGACGCACTGCTCAACAATGCAGTCAAAGTCACGGTACGGGCCGGCGAAGCGTCGTCGGCCGACCTGCGGACCGTTACAAGGCCGGTGTATTGACTGGCGGCTACCTTAGCGCAAGATCCGGTAATCCGGGCCTGAAACGCTACTCGTACCGGCGCCCGCCACCTGTCCACACCCCCGCGCCCCGCCCCCCGGCCACGCCCCTCCGCATTTCGCATATAATTGAAAAGAACCGTGAACTGGGCCACACTCCCCGCAAAAAGGATTCCCTATCGATGTCAACTCTAGAAGTCTCCCCGGCGGAATCGCTGCCGGGCCAATCAGGCCACGCCGTTATTAATGACTTCAGCATCCAAGTCGCAACGGTGAATGGCTCCGGCAGCCAGACTGCCAATACCGTCCTGATGCGCTCTCTTTTTCAAATGGGTATACCCGTTTCCGGGAAGAACATGTTCCCGTCCAACATCGCCGGATTGCCCACGTGGTTTACCATCCGCGCCAGCCAGCACGGATACATCGGCCGCCGGAAGGAAATCGATTTCCTGGTGGCCATGAACCCGGAAACCGCGCGCGAAGACGTCATGCACCTGGATAGCGGCGCCGCCGTCGTCTATGACGCGCCGCTGAAACTCAACGAACTGCGCAGCGATCTGCACTTTTACCCCGTACCCTTCGATAAAATCGTCGCCCCCGTTTGCCCCGAAGCCAAGCTCCGCAAACTGGTGCGCAACATGATCTACGATGGCGTGGTAGCGCAGTTGCTCTCCATTGAAATGGCGGAGATCCACAACGCGCTGGTCAAGCAGTTCGGCAAGAAGAAGGCGAAGGCCGTCGAACTGAATTGGGGCGCCTGCCAGGCCGGCTTCGATTTCGCCGCCAGGACGTTCACCAAGTCCGACCCCTTCCGCGTGGCACGCATGAACGGAACCGCGGGCAAGATCATCATAGATGGCAACGCCGCCTGCGCCCTGGGCTGCATGTTCGCCGGGGTCACGGTGGTCACCTGGTACCCCATCACGCCTTCGTCATCGCTGGTCGAAACTCTGATCGGCTATATGCGGCGCTTCCGCCACGAACCGGAAACCGGCAAAGCCACCTACGCCATCGTGCAGGCCGAAGACGAACTGGCCTCCATCGGCATGGCTCTTGGCGCCGGCTGGGCGGGCGCCCGTTCCATGACCGCCACGGCCGGTCCCGGCATCTCGCTCATGTCCGAATTCATCGGATTGGGCTACTACGCCGAGATCCCCACGGTGGTGTTTGACGTGGAGCGCGTCGGCCCCTCCACCGGCCTGCCCACGCGCACCCAGCAGGGCGACCTGCTGACCACGGCTTTTCTCTCCCACGGCGATACCAGGCACCCCATGTTCTTCCCTGGCTCGCCCGAAGAGTGCTTCTCCATGTCCATCGAAGCCTTCGATTTCGCGGAGAAGTTTCAGACCCCCCTGTTCGTCATGACCGATCTCGATCTCGGCATGAACAACTGGATGGCCGACCCCTTCCCGTACCCCGAGAAGCCCATCGCGCGCGGCAAGGTTCTCACCGCCGAAGACCTGGAAAAACTCGGCGGCTTCGCCCGCTACAAGGATGTGGATGGCGATGGCGTCGGCTACCGCACGCTCCCCGGCACCAACCACCCCAACGCCGCCTACTTCACCCGCGGCAGCGGCCACAACGCCAAGGCGCAGTACACCGAGCGCGAAGACGATTACATCAACAACATGGATCGCCTGTCGCACAAGTTCGAGGTGATGCGCAAATACGTGCCCGAACCCGAGGTGCGGGTCGCCGAAAACGCCAGGATCGGCTTCGTCGCCCTGGGCACTTCCGATTACGCCGTGCGCGAAAGCTGCGACCAGTTGAAGGCCGAGTATGAGATTGACGCCAGCTACCTGCGCCTCCGGGCCTACCCCTTCACCGAACACCTGCTCGATTTCATCCGCCGCCACGACCGCGTCTACGTAGTGGATCAGAACCGCGACGGCCAGTTGCTGGGCCTGATGCGCCTGGAGCTCGAGGTGGATCTAATCGCCAAACTGCGTAGCTTGCGTTACTACGGCGGGCTGCCGCTGGATGCGCGCACCGTCACCGACGAAGTCATCAAACAGGAGGGCAAATGAGCACTACGTTGACCACACCGGGCGCTCCTCCGCCCAAGAAAGTGAACCACATCGGGCTGGAGGTTATCAACTATAAAGGAAGCAGGACCACCTTGTGCGCCGGCTGCGGCCACAACTCCATTTCCGAGCGCATCGTGGAGTGCTTCTATGAACTCGGCGTCCAACCCTGGTCGGTCGCCAAGTTTTCGGGCATTGGCTGCTCATCCAAGTCGCCCGCCTACTTCCTGGGCCTGTCCCACGGCTTCAACGGCGTCCACGGCCGCATGCCGGCCATCGCCACCGGCGCCCTGCTGGCCAACAAGAACCTCCTGGGCATTGGGATAACCGGCGACGGAGATACCGCCTCCATCGGCATCGGCCAGTTCATGCACCTGGTGCGCCGCAACCTGCCGTTGATCTACGTCATTGAAAACAATGGCGTATATGGCTTAACCAAAGGCCAGTTCTCGGCCACGGCCGACGTGGGTTCCACGCTCAAGACAGGCACTGTCAATGACTTGCCGCCATTCGATTGCTGCGCCCTGGCGCTCCGGTGGGGCGCCACTTTCGTGGCCCGCTCCTTCAGCGGCGACAAAAGGCAGATGCAAGCCATTCTCAAGACCGCCATCGCCCACAAGGGCCTTTCCGTCATCGACGTCATCTCCCCCTGCGTGACTTTCAACGACCACCAGGGCTCCACCAAGAGCTATAGTTACATGAAGGACCACGAATCCATGCTCCAAGAGTTAGATTTCGTGCCGTTTTTCGAAGACATTTCGGTGGAAATCGCCGAGGGCGAAGTTACCGATGTCCAGATGCACGATGGATCGCACCTGCGCATCCGCAAACTCGGCCGCGATTTCGATCCGACCGACCGGCTGGCCGCGCTGACCGTCCTGGAAGAGGCCGAAGGCAAGGGCGAAGTCCTTACCGGTGTTCTATATGTGAGCCCCAACAAGCCTACGTTCCTGGATCAGCTAAACGTAACCGATGAGGCCGTGGCAACCCTGCCGGAGTCCAGAACAAGACCGCCCAAGGCTGTTCTGGACCAGGTAATGGACGAGCTTCGCTAGCCCGATTTCCTTCTACCAGCAAAATTTACGGCCTTGGTGATTGCTTTAGCCGCCGCTTAGTGATAAGATCATGCCGGTCTGTCATCCTCCGAGACAGATTGCAGTAGAACCTTAAGCTCCACGCGTAAGTTGCGTGGGGCTTTTTTTCTTCAGTCGTATTCTGAACTTGTAGCCGGGCAAGTAGGATCGACTCTGCGGGCCGCTCCGGCAGTACAGCGCATCCATGACTCTCAGTACATCCGTACTCTCCTCCGGATACTCTACGGGCGCTGGCCGCACTCTTTGCATTTGCTAACTTCACAAGAAAGCCCGCACTCCTCCGTCAAACGCCACCAATTATCGGCGCTAGCCCACATCGGGCTGAAGACGAACGATCCAGCCGGCAACTGGTAACTTGAATTACCACGATCTTCCATGGCCGCGATCTCCACTTCCACACCGGTCAACCTGAAAACGGCAGTTAGCCGGGAGCAAGGAAGGTTCATGAGCGACGCCGCGGTTCCCCCGATCCGATTCCCCACGCCCGCTACCCCAGCGCGCAAACCTGGTACACCTAAAGAAGGCAGCCAAGAAGGGACTATGAGATTTGCGCCTTGCAGAGGCCTGGCGCAACGCTTGCCACCGCTCGATTCGCAGTGGCGCATAGCTACGGTTTTGCGAGTTGCGCGCCGTTCTCGATCGAAGCCCCGAGCCCGGTGTGTCAAGCGCCAGCGGAAAACATTCGAAGGAGTTCCCATGCCGTCATTCAAGAAAATCATGCCCGTCCTGCGAGTACAAGAAATGTCGGAAGCCATCGACTGGTACACTCGATTGCTGGGCTTTGACCTGTGCTGGCGTTCTCCAGGCGATGGCGATGGCGAAAACTGCATGCTGCAGGCCGGAGAAATCAGTCTGATGTTGTCTACTGGCTCCCATTTGGGCGCCAAGCCCGCATTCAGCGGGACATTGTACGTCGAGATGGATGGCGTGCGGGAGTTCTTCACGCAGATTATGGACGAGGTTGAAATCGTATGGCCTCTGGAATCGATGGACTACGGCACCATCGAGTTCGGCATCCGGGACCGCGATGGGTATACTCTCGCCTTTGCGGAGCATGCACCACAGACGTGAGGTCCGGCCGCGACGCGATTGGCGGCGATTCCGCGCGGTCGATCTACGATTCGCGCCAGCCAGACCAGGGGTGTCGCGACTTACTTCGGCGCGCCCACCGCCATGTCGTTCCTGACGATCTTGCCGCCTTTCATCACAAACCTTACTCGCTGCAGTTCGGTGATATCGGCCAACGGGTCACCGGATACGGCGATCAAGTCGGCGTATTTACCCTTGTCTATGGATCCGATCTGGTCCTGCCAACCCATGGCTTCGGCGTTGATCATGGTTCCGCTCTGGATGGCCCTGGCGGGGGTCAAGCCCGCACGCTTCACCAGCCACTCAAAGTCGAGCGCCTGGGTCCCATGAGCGTAAGTCGACCCATCGGCGCCGCTGCCCATCATGACTTTGATTCCCTTGGTAGCCGCCGCCATGGACGCAGCCTTCTCGAAAATGGGAATGATCCGGTACTTGCCGCCGGTATTCCTGGCATCGGTATCGTCCATGTACGGCTCGGTGTAGCGGACCCCGGTCGGATCGTAATAAAGCCCCTTGGCGGCCATCATGTTGACCTGCTCCTGGTTCAAGCCAAATCCGTGCTCGATGGTGTCGCAGCCGGCGACGATGGCGTTTCTCTGCCCCTCGCCCCCATAGACGTGGCAGGCCGCCCTCTTGCCGAGGCGATGCGTCTCGTCGATGAGCGCCTGCAATACCGGCAAGGGATAAGTCACCTGGTATTGGTCCTCGCCGGTGGCAGTGAAAGAATATCCGCCCGCCGGGTACAGCTTGATCCAATCGGCGCCGCGCCCAATCTGCTCCCTCACGGCGGCGCGCGCCTCGTCAACCGAGCGCACCACGGTGCTGGCTAGTGGGTTCTCCGGAACCGCTGGGTTGGGGGGCTGGTTGCGAGGCGTGGCGCCCCACACGATGCCCAGGGTCGACACTTGATACCGGGGGCCGTCGAAGCGGCCCTGGTTAATGGCATTGCGGATCTCGACGTCGCCGTATCCATTACCGTGGGAACTCATATCCCTTGCCGCCGTGAACCCCGCCCGCAGATTGGCCTGCACATTCTGCACGGCGATCAGCATCGCAAGTTCCGTCGTCCCCTTTGGGCCGCGCGTGTTGAACATGTGCGTGTGGGCGTCGATCAAGCCGGGCAGGACCGTCGCCCGGCTGAGGTCAATTACCGGGACTCCAGCCGGAATCCGCACGCGATCTTCCGGTCCGGCGTCCGTGATTCGGTCACCCGATATGAGCACCACCTGTCTGGTCAACATCCGGCCGGTCCTGGTGTCAAAAAGCCGGCCGGCCCGGACCGCGATCGCGCCAGCAGCCGGAGGGCACCGATAGACGCCGCCGTCCGCGCCCACGCACGGTACCGGCCCGGCCCCTCGCCACGGAGCCGGCGGCGCCTGAACCTGCGCCCAAAACGCCGTCGCGCTCAGTAACGTCCCGAACACGGCGGCCCGCATCGATTTGCTTCCCGGCAGTCTCATCGCCAAGTCCTTCAGGTCTTTTCCGCGTGGATTCCGAGCATGCCAGCCGCTCCCCCTCACCCCACGCACTCCAGAATATAGTACTTCTTGCCGTCGTCCCGCGCGATCTGTCCCACGATCGTCCACTCCCGCCCGTCGGCAATGTAGATGCGCCGGTACGAATCGTACTCCACGCCGATTTCCCGCCGCAGGCGATCCTGCTCCACCTCGCGCGTGTCTCCCGGCGACCAGGAGTTCTTGGCAATCGGAAACGGGTCCATGAGCCTGATTATCGCGCCTGCAGCCGCCGCCCGGAGGTTTGGGGCCTGGGCGAATGGCCTCCGCTGGCGGCGATTAACAATCCGCCGGACCGGGCGCCGGACACAAAGGGTACCCCTAACAACCTGTCCCACGAACATGAAGCGGAGTGCGGATTTGAGCGCCCCGATTATGATATTGTGGCGTTGCTGCTTTTCCGATATTGACGAAGGGCGGGCTCGTGGTGCTCCGTCGCACGCCATCATTGTTGTGGGTTGACAGAATAGTTGGCGCTCAGAACAGAAGCTTCAGAGCCAGTTGCGCCGAGCGCGGGCCGCCAATTTGATAAAGCGGATTGAGGCCGCCGTTCTGGCCGCCGCCCCCCAGCGAGGCTCCCAGCATTTGAGTGGATTGCCCGAATAGAGGAGAGCTCAGATAGTTCACGGGCGGGCCGAAATTGGCGTGGTTGAAGATGTTGAAGAAATCGGCCCGCGCCTGAAGAGAAAGCCGCTCCCGGAGTTTGAACTGCCTCCGCAACGTCAAATCGACCTGCGTCACGCCGAATCCGTTCAGCGCGTTGCGTCCCAAGGTTCCTTGGACCGGTCCGGTGGGTGCCGTGAATGCCGCCTTGTTAATTCTCTTTCCGCCGGCGACGTTCCGATCGGCAATCCAGAGCGGCACTCCAGGAACCAGATTTGTACGCTGCACGCTGGAGGCTCCTGACAGGTAGCCGCCGAAGGGATTCAGTCCGGTTACCACATTCACCGGCGGCGCGGTGCGAGCGTAAACGATCGAATCCGTCGACCAGTTTCCGAAGATCGACTTCCACATTCCGCTGCCTGGCGCGGGAATGTTATAGGAAATTGCGCCGGAGAACGTGTGCCGGATGTCGTAGTCGGAGGAACCGCGCTCCGAAGAGGAAACTCCCGGCGGCACGTTCAGGTAATAGGCATCGGAGGAAGCATTGTCGATCGAATGCGCCCAGGTATAAGACAAGAGCGTCTGGAGACCGTGCGAGAACCGATGGCGGAACTGGGCTTGTAGCGCCTGATAGCTGGAGTCCGGCCCATTCCGCGTTAAATCAAACTCGCCGGTAAAGTTGGCGTTCGGTGCAGTGTAAAGATCCTGCCGCATCAGCTTTCGGCCCGCTGCGCCGAGGTAGGTGACCGTGAGGACGTCGGCCCTTCCCAGTGTTCTTTCCACCGCCGCGTTCCACTCATACGTTCTGGGTAATACGTGATTCGGATCTACCACGGCAAGGTACGAGACCGGGGGAGTCGTCGTAAAAGGAACCGGAGCCGCATTGGCAACGCTCAGTGGGAACGAGGTATTGAGAATGGTCCTGGTCTGAACGTATGGGAAAGCGCCCATCGCATTCGCCACAGTGGAGTATCCGAGATCGTAAAAGATGCCGGCGCCTGCGCTGAGGACAAGATTGGGAAGAGGCTGCCAGGCCACACCGAGCCGCGGAGCGAAATCGTCTTTTTGCGGATGCCACAAGGGCGTGCCCTGCGGAGCCAGTGTCATAGTTGCGAAATTATTCACCTGAGTGACGGTAAACGGAAGAGTGCCATTAGGCGATGAAGGCGCGGCATTGTACTCCCACCGTACTCCGTAGGTAATCGTCAACGTTCGCGTGGCCTTCCAGGTATCCTGGGCGAACAGGCTCCAGTTTGAGAAGATTAGCTCACCGGGGGTTCTTGAACCTACGGCCGCCTGAGGCGCTGTGTTAGCAAGGATGTTTGACAAAGAACCGAAGACATATTGCACCTGATAGGGTACAAATGTGGTCTCCGGACTAAGGCGGCGATAGTCAAACCCGAACTTCATCTGGTGCGCTCCAACGATATGGGAAATGCTGTCGGCTACGTTGATCTGTTGCTGCAAGTTGTCTCCCTGCTTGCCAGTGATGAATTTAAGCCCATAGGGACTAAAATCCCCGAAAAAAGCAAAACTGGAGTTCTGCGGAAGAGCACCCGATGGGTATAGCGCTGACTCCGGAGGAGGCACTGCTCCCCCGAAATTGTCGAGCATCAAGGAAATCGCCGCTCGGTTCCGACTGTAATTGAAGCGGAACTCATTGGTCGAGCGGGGGCTAAGCGCTTGGCTGGTGCCGAGGGTCAGGCTCCGGGTGTGATACTTTAAATTCGAAACGTTGCTATAGGTCGCTCTATAAGCACCGCCGGCACGCTGGTCTAGGGTCGACGGAGCGTCGCTGTACCTTCCGAAGATAGTCACTCTTCGCCATGGCAGATAATCGATGCGAATGCCGGAAGAGTTCAGCGTGGAGGGATCGGAGTAGCTCGCCGAAAATGCCGCCGTTCCATTTCCCAAGTCCGGTCCGTTGGGTAATGGGAAGGCGTTGAGCAGCGGCTGGACCGCCGCGGGCGCAGTCTGGCGCGACGCAAGCGAAGGCACGTATGTCTGCGCAACGTGGGGCTGGCGTACCCTCAGCCCCTCGTACGATCCAAAGAAGAAGAGCTTGTCTTTGACGATCGGCCCTCCCAAAACGCCGCCGAAATCGTTCTGCCGGAGTTGCGGCCTTGACAGAGCGTTGCGGTTGGCGAACCAATCGTTGGCATCGAGCTTGTCATTGCGAAAGTACTCGAACGCAGTGCCGTGAAATGTATTAGTGCCGGACTTGGTCACCACCGATATCTGAGCGCCTGGAGTTCGCCCATATTCCGGCGCAAACGTGGAAGTCTGAATACGGAACTCTTCGAGCGCATCCAGCGACACCAGGTTGCTGGTCCCTCCAAATGCGCTGGTTGCCGGAAGCTGGCCGGCCCCGCTCTGGCCCATATTGGTGCCACTTCCAGCATTCCCCAGGTTGACGCTCGCTCCATCCACCAGGAAAGAATTTGCGTCCGGCCGCTGGCCATTCACACTGAATTGCCCCCCCTCGTATTGGTTGGAGGGGATCAGCACCACACCCGGTGCCAGATCGATGAGGGAGCTGAAGCTGCGCCCGTTCAAGGGCAGGTTTTCCACAAACCGGTTGCCGATCACAGTACTCACCGATGCGTCGGAGGTGTTAAGCAGCGGCGCGCTGCCCTCCACCGTGATACTTTCTGCGTTGCTGCCGATAGTCAGCGCGAAATCCAGCCGTGCGCGTTGACCGACCTCGACTGTAATCCCATTCTGGTGGATTGCTTTGAACCCCATTGCCTCAACGGTGAGGTTGTATGGGCCGGGTAGAAGGGCTGGTACGCTATATTCGCCGTGCGCGTTGGAGGAGACGGTGCGGGTTGCCGCAGTGTTTGAATTCTCCACAATGACTCGTGCGCCAGGCACCGTCCGGCCGGAGGGATCGGTGATTGAGCCCGAGAGTTCGGCGTTCTGGGCGAGCAGGGGAACCGCCAGCCACAAATAAACGCAAAAGAATGCGGATAACAGCCCCTTGGATATCAAGATCGGCCTCGATGTATCCTCCGATCTTAACCCAACGTAACGCCGCAGCAATCCCTCTAAAGGGGTAAAATTTGCTCGCCCGATCGGGTTCGCAGAAAGATGCCGTAAGGGCTGGATCGGGTGCAAACTATATGGGTACGGGATAATTGTGCCTGCCATGGAGAGAGCGGATCGAAATCGACGAGCCGAGATGGGAACACAGGCTAAAGGCTGTGCCACTCTCATCCTCCTGGCGTGCTGCCCTTATGCTTCCGCCTTAAACCCATCTCTCGATATCAATCAATACGCGCACAACGCGTGGACGATCCGCGCCGGCTTTTTCAAAGGCATCATCACCTCAATTGCTCAGACGCCCGACGGTTATTTGTTGCTGGGCACGGAATTCGGCTTGCTTCGCTTCGACGGTGTTCGGACCACCTCATGGCAGCCGCAAGCCGGTGAGCATCTCCCCAGCAGCTTTATTCGAAGCCTGCTCGCTGCGCGTGATGGGCGTCTCTGGATCGGCACCGACAAAGGGCTTGCCAGTTGGAACGACGGCAAGCTGACTCACTATACGGAACTTGCTGGACAGGCTGTTCAATCTCTCCTTGAGGATCGCCAAGGAACGGTATGGGCCGGCGGGGGGGCGCCGACCGGGAAGCTCTGCGCGATTCAAAGCGCCAGCGTCCAGTGCCGTGGAGAGGACGGCAGTTTCGGCAGCGGGGTGCTCTCATTATATGAGGATCGCAGTGGCAATCTCTGGGCTGGAGCGGTGACCGGGCTGTGGCGATGGAAGCCTGGTCCGCCGAAGTTCTATCCGACGCCCGACCCTACGCCCGAAATTTACGCTGCAATCGAAGGCGACAGGGCCGCACTCTGGATCGCCATGCGTGGCGGAATCAGACGGTTCGTTGGCGGGAAAGCCGAGGCTTATCCGCTTCCAGGCGCCGGTCGGCAGTTCACGCCTGTTAGGCTGCTCCGGGATCGAAATGGCGGTCTGTGGATCGGAACGGCGAACCGGGGCCTTTTGCATGTACGCGAGGGAAGGACGGATGTGTTTGCTCAATCTGACGGCCTCTCGGGCGATGTCATTGAAAATCTCTTCGAGGATCGTGAAGGCAATATTTGGGTAGCCACTCTTGAGGGTCTGGACCGCTTTCGCGATTTCGCCGTCCCGACGATTTCTTTCAAGCAAGGTTTGTCTAAGGCCCGCGTCGGGGCCGTCCTGGCTGCCGGGGACGGCAGCGTTTGGCTCGGCACTTCTGATGGCTTGAACAGATGGAATAACGGGCAAGTCACGATTTATCGTCAGCGAAGCAGTGGATTACCGGATGATGCTGTGGAGTCCCTTCTTCAGGACGGTCACGGACGAATTTGGGTCTCCACGCGCCGCGGAATCGCGTACTTCGAGAATGGCCGGTTTATTCCCTTAAGCGCGGTGCCCGGCGGGTTCGTTCACTCCATCGCCGAAGACTCGGCCGGGAATCTGTGGATCAACGATCAGGCCCAGGGTCTTTTTCATCTGATTGGGGGGAGTGTGGTCGAACGGATTCCTTGGCCCAGGCTGGGACGTAAGGATGCTGCGACTACTCTACTCCCCGATCCTGTGCAGGGAGGTCTATGGCTCGGATTTTTTCAGGGTGGGCTATCGTATTTCAAGAACGGTCAGGTGCGCGCATTGTACGGCGGCGCCGAAGGGTTAGGCGAGGGTGGCGTCAGCGGCCTTCACCTCGACCGGGATGGTAGGCTATGGGCCGCAACCGCGGGCGGGCTAAGCCGAGTGAAAGACGGCCGTGTTGCCACGCTTACCAGCAGGAACGGACTGCCCTGCGATACGGTTCACTGGGTGATAGAAGACGACGACCATTCGTTATGGCTGGGCATGGCCTGCGGCCTGCTGCGCATTTCACGGACGGAGTTGGACGCGTGGGTCACTGATTCGAGGCGCGTGATCCAGGCCCCGGTTTTCGACAGCTCCGACGGAGTCACGAGTCATGGGTTTTCCAACGGCTACAACCCAAGTGTCGCCAAGTCCGTGGACGGAAGAATGTGGTTCGTGACTGGCGACGGCGTCAGCTTCATCGATCCGCGTCACCTTCCCTTCAACAAAACCCCGCCGCCGGTGCACGTCGAGCAAATCACCGTCGACCGCAAACTTCGTTGGCAGAACCTGTCGGGCGCGGCCGCGTCGAACCTGCACCTGCCCGCACTGAGTCGCGATCTGGTGATCGACTACACCGCTCTCAGCTTCGTCGCACCGGAGAAGGTCCGTTTTCGCGTCAAGCTGGAAGGCCATGATCCCGACTGGAAGGATGCCGGCAATGAGCGGAAGGCGTTCTATAACGATCTTCCTCCACGCCACTACCGCTTCCGCGTCATGGCCTCGAATAACAGCGGCGTTTGGAACGAGACCGGCGACTCGCTCGATTTCTCCATCGACCCGGCGTACTATCAGACCACCTGGTTCCGTGCGTCATGCGTCGCCGCCTTTTTCGCATTGCTCTGGGCGCTGTACCGCTACCGCCTCTATCAGATCAAGCAGGAATTCAACGCGCGCCTGGAAGAGCGGGTCGGCGAGCGCACGCGCATTGCCGGCGAGCTGCACGACACGCTGTTGCAGAGCTTTCAGGGCTCGCTGTTGTTCATGCACGCGGCTCGCAACCTTCTTTCCCGGCGCCCCGAACAAGCAGGGGAAACTCTCGATAAGGCGATCCACATGGCGGCGGGTGCAATCGGCGAAGGCCGGGATGCGATTCAGGACTTGCGTTCGCGGCCGGCGGTTCCGAGCGATTTGGCGCAGTTGCTGACGGCAACGGGTCAAGATCTGGCGCAATCCGAGGATGCGAACGGAAACCCAGTAATCTTCCGTGTGGCAGTAGAAGGGGAGGGGCAAGCTTTGGATCCGATCATCCAGGACGAGGCTTACCGCATCGCCCGCGAATTGCTGCGAAATGCTTTCCGGCACGCACGGGCCAGCCAGATTGAAGCTGAGATCCGGTACGAGGATCGCCTGCTTCGGGTGCTGATTCGCGACGATGGAAAAGGAATCGAGCGCGAAGTCGTTGAGGCAGGTGGCCGCGCGGGACACTGGGGGTTGCAGGGGATGCGGGAGCGCGCGAAGCGAATCGGCGCCCAATTAGAATTCTGGAGCGAGGCGGGCGCGGGCACCGAAGTGGAGCTGAGCATCCCAGCCTCAATCGCATACGCGGCACCCCGCGGCGGCCGATTTCAGCTCTTGCGCAAGAAGAAGGCAAACCCGTGAGCACCGATTCCAGCATGAAAATTGGGCCGATTCGGATTCTTACCGCCGACGACCATCATCTTCTTCGATACGGCATAGCGGCGCTGGTCGGCTCCGTACCGGATATGGAGCTGGTCGCGCAAGCCTCCACCGGACCGGAAGCAATCGAGCAATTCCGGCTGCATCAGCCAGACGTCACCCTAATGGATCTGCAGATGCCCGGTATGAACGGCATCGAGGCTATGATCGGCATCCGGAGCGAATTTCCCAACGCCCGGATCATTGTGCTGACAACGTACGCCGGCGACGTCCAGGTGACGCGGGCTCTTAAGGCTGGTGCGCGGGCCTACCTCTTAAAGGGCCGCTTGGCGGGCGAGCTTCTGGAGACTATCCGCGCAGTCCATGCGGGTCAAAGGCGAATCCCGCAAGAGGTCGCCGCCGAATTGGCTGAGCACATCGGCGAAAGCGGCCTGACGGAGCGCGAGATGGAGGTTCTCCGGCTGATCGCGGCCGGGAATGCGAATAAGGAGATCGCCGCTCAGCTTTCCATCGCAGAGGAGACGGTCAAGAGGCACGTGACGGGCATCCTAGCCAAGCTTGGCGCCAATGACCGAACCCATGCCGTCACGATAGGGCTGAAGCGCGGGATTATCGAACTATAGATAACCCGAAAGTAGCAAAGCGGCCATCGACTATCGAGTGTTTCGCTTTTGTTGTCAGACCCTTACCCTATAAATGGGACAGTTTTTTGCAACGCCTTTTTTCGCATTTCGCGTGCGGCTGGGCCGGCGGAGGCCTATTGCTCCAACGGCTGGTGACCGGCGCCGCCCTCCTTCACTGTGGGATTGCCTATCTTAGGACAGCACCTCAGGTTGCGCCCGTCGCGCCGCAAATCATCGGAATCGGCGCGGGGACTCTGCTTCTTATGGGTTTGTGGACCCCGGTGGCGGGATGTCTACTAGCGATCGCAGAGTTGTGGATCGCTATCTCGTACCCCGGCGATCCATGGATTCCCATCATGCTGGCGGCCCTTGGCGCGAGCTTGGCGATGGTGGGACCTGGTAGATGGTCGATCGATGCCCGGCTCTTCGGCCGGAAACACATCCTCACTCCGGACCTTTCCAGGGGTTCTTCGAGTCCCACCAGAAACACTCCACGCGACTGAGCGAAGCTGCGGGAACCGATTGTGAGCCGAATCGCTCGGCCGCTCTCGCCAGGCAGCATCACCAACGGCGCTGGAGGCAGATCAGGTTTCTCCTGTATTGTTAACACCAGCGATGTCGTCTACTCTGGCATCCTAACAATTGTCCTGGCGGCGGGCCTGGATGGATTGGCGGTTGCTGCGCCAACTGAACAACAACTGGCCGGGAGCCCATCTTCGTCTGCTGGGTGCGCCGGTACCTTAATCTGGTTTGGCAAAGGGATTTGGCAAAGGAAAGCGACGATATGAGCTTATTTGAGAAGAAGCCTCTGGACAAGATCATCGCCGAGTCGGAAGGCGGGGCGCATCAACTGAAAAGGACCTTGGGGCCGGTCAACCTGGTGGCGCTGGGTATTGGCGCGGTCATCGGGGCGGGGCTGTTCTCCCTGACGGGCATCGCCGCCGCCGATCATGCCGGCCCCGCGGTCGTACTTTCGTTTGTCGTCGCGGCCATTGGCTGCGCGTTCGCCGGTATGTGCTACAGCGAATTCGCCACCATGATCCCGATCGCGGGCAGCGCCTACACGTATGCGTACGCCACCATGGGGGAACTGCTGGCCTGGATCATCGGGTGGGATCTGGTGATCGAGTATGGCATCGGGGCCGCCACGGTTTCGGTGAGCTGGTCGAGTTACGTGGCGAGGCTGCTGCATCGGTTCGGGGTCGATTTGCCGAATGCGCTGACGCACTGCCCCTGGGATGAACAGGCCGGCCTGATCAACCTGCCGGCGGTATTCATCATCGTCGCGGTTTCCTGCCTGCTGATTATCGGGATCTCGGAATCGGCGCGGGTGAATGCGATCATCGTGCTGGTCAAGGTGACCATCGTGGTGATCGTGATCGTCGTCGGATTCTCGTACGTGAAGCCGGAGAACTACGTCCCGTTCATACCGCCGAACACCGGGACCATGGGCGAATTCGGCTGGAGCGGGGTGATGCGGGCCGCCGGAGTGATTTTCTTCGCGTACATCGGATTTGACGCGGTTTCGACGGCCGCGCAGGAAGCCAGGAAGCCGCAGCGCGATATGCCCATCGGCATTATCGGATCGCTGGTGATTTGCACCGTCCTCTACATTCTGTTTGCACGCGTGCTGACCGGCATGGTTCCGTACCGCACGTTTCACGGCGATGCGGCCCCGGTTGGGACGGTGATCTCGCTGTTTCCGTCGGCTTTACTCCAGACGAGCATCTATATCGGGATTATCGCCGGATACAGTTCCGTGATTCTGGTCATGCTGCTGGGCCAATCGCGGGTGTTCTACTCCATGTCGCGGGACGGCCTGCTGCCTGCGATGTTCTCCTACATTCACCCAAAATTCCAGACGCCTTACCGGTCCAATCTGATCGTGATGTGCTTCGCGGCGCTGCTTTCCGGCTTCATACCGATTTCCAACCTGAGCCACTTCACCAGCATCGGGACCCTGCTGGCCTTCGTGATTGTCTGCATCGGCATCCTGGTGATGCGGAAGACGAATCCCGACGCGCCACGGCCCTACAGGACTCCCTTTGTGCCGGTCGTGCCGATCCTGGGCGTGCTGGTTTGTTTCGCCATGATGGCGTTTCTCGACATGATGACCTGGCTGCGCCTGGGCGGATGGTTAGTAATTGGGATGGTCATCTATTTCGGTTACAGCCGGCATCACAGTCACTTGCGGCCTGGCCGAGGGGTGGCTAGGCGGTAGCGCTCTAAAGCGGTAGCGGCTCGGAAACCGTTCTAGCGCTCTTAGGTGGCATGCAGGCGGCCCACCGCGAGCTGCCCCTTTCGGGTTTATTCCACTGGTGTCGATCCAGTGGCTGAAACGAAGGGCAGGTCCCGCTTGTCCAGCGAAAAATGGCGGACGGGCCTATTCCGGATGCCTGTTGGGCTGGTCCTGGATATCCACAACCGCACCAACGAAACCGGCAAAGGTGCCGTCTTCCCGAAAATGGGGAGTGCCACGCCCGTGCATCCGGCGGTAGGCGCCGTCATAGCGTTGCATCCGGTACTCCCGGGAAAATGCCTGCCGCGTTTGAAGCGCCCGCCAGTAAGCCTCGACCTGGCCGGGGCGATCTTCGGGATGAACATCCTCGGCCCAGTTATCGCCCAGGGATTCTTCCAGGCATCTGCCGGTGAACTCCAGCCAGGTTCTATTGACAAAGGCGCAGCCTCCATCGGGGCCGCCATAAATGATCAGGACCGGCGCGGCGTTGGCCACGGCGCGAAACCGCGCCTCGGTCTCCCGCAAGGCCAACTCCGATTCCATGGCATGCGATGCCACCATGCGCAATTCCATTTTTCCAGCGAGCACCGCTGCCAGTTCTGCCAGAACCTGGAGATCCCGGGCCGCAAAGTCCGGCCGGGGCTTGAGGTCGGCGATGACTAGAATGCCCAGTTCCAACCCGGTGCTGGCGTGCAAAGGAGCCGAGGCCGCAAAGTGGATGTCGCCGAAACCGGCGCCGGGCAGAAGACCCATCTCTGTATCCGTAAACACGACAGGCTCGGCGATCGGGCCAGCCAGCGGAAAATGCTTTCAGGAGACCCCAGTAATCGGAGCCCGACCCTATCCTCGTGGTCACCCTGCACCTGTGGTCGAGAAGAGCCATGTATGCAATCGGGACACGGAACAAGTGCTCCACCAAGGTGGTGAGGCGTCGCAGGGCAACATGTTCCGGCTGGTTGAGAATGTCCTCCAAACCGAGGCTGGTCGCGTGAATGGCTGGCTCCGATCGTGCAATCATATCCGCTGCCTATCCTCATCGGCAGGTTGGAGAGAAAACTTTAATCAACCGGGCCACTATAGGTCTTCCGCGGAAATTCCGATATGTGGTACAGGCACCGATGTGATTTCTATACGCAAACTGATGGCGAATGATAAGGCCGAGGCGACGTTGCTTCGAGTGATCCAACTCCTTCTTCAGGGGATCAGGCTCCATACCGTAGAGGGCAACCCCGAGGACCGTGAGCGGTTTCGCGAAGCCCTGAATGCGGTATCGCGGGCCATAGAGGAAGAACACGACGCCGAGGGTATAGTGATTCACGCCTGCACAGCCATCCGGGCGCTTCAGGACTACAACCAACGGGCTGACCAAAACCTGGGCGCTCAGCAACAGGAGCTTCAGACCATCGTGATGATGCTGACCTCGACCATCGGCAGCATTGTCAAAACCGGCGACGAGAATGTCAGGCGGCTGGTCGAAATCGAACAGCAGGTGTTTTCCACTACCCAGCTACATGATGTTCGCCTTGTCAAGGGCAAGCTGGCCGAATGCCTGGACCAGATTCGACAGGAGTCGGTCCGCCAGCGGGAAGAGACCAGCAAGACCGTTGACCAGTTGAGCCAAGACATGGAGAGCGCGCGGAACCGGAAAGGTGCGGCGCAAGAAGCACTACTGGATGAGGTCACCAACCTGCCGCGCCGGTCCGTGGCCGAAGATGCCCTGTTGGCGGCGTCCCAGGCAGAGACACCGGCATTCGCGGCGGTGCTGTCGGTTGACCGAATTAAGATCTATAACTTACGATTCGGCCACAAGGTGGGAGATGAGGTGCTGGAGCACTTCGCGGAGTGGGTCGGACATCGCCTGAGGCCGGAGGACCGTCTGTTTCGATGGACTGGCCCGGTCCTGGTCGGTCTCTTGCCTCGTGTCAGCCGGCTCGAAATCGTGCGCGACGAACTGGCTGGGGTCATGCACGCGCCGTTCGAGTACACCGTTCAGACAGCATCGCGGAGCGTGCTGTTGCCGGTGTCGGCGCGGTGGGCGGTATTCCCGATGATGGCTTCCCCGCGGCTGTTGTTTCACAAGATCGACAGTTTCACCAACTTCCAAAGCGGCAACGATTAAGTTCCGGCCAGAGGGGACAGATGATCGCCAATCCGCCGGACCCAAAGAGCACCCCGAACCTGCCCCACATGCCCGTTGTCGAATGAGAATATGCTCTGCTCCACATGCGATAATGAAACTTGCGGACCCGATTCATCCTGTTATTGGCCATTACCTTATTGGCCTTTACCGCCGCGGTTGCCCTGGCGCAGCAGCCGGTCCAGACGGTGGTGGTGACAGGCACGTTCGAACCCTTGACGCTGGAAGAAATCGACCGGTCCATCCGGGTGCTTCCGGCGCGCAGCCAGTCTCTGGTGCTCAACTCCCTGGTCGATTTACTGCGGTTAGATCCTTCCATCGACCTGGAGGAGCGCGCCCCGGGCGGGGTGCAGACGGACGTCTCCATCCGCGGAGCCAGCTTCGGGCAGACGCTGGTGCTCTTGAACGGGCAGCGGCTGAACGATGCCCAGTCGGGTCATCACAACATGGATATTCCGGTGCCGCTCGAGGCGGTCTCGCGGGTGGAGGTGCTGCGCGGGTCGGGGTCTACGATGTACGGATCGGACGCGGTGGGCGGCGTAATCAACGTGATCACCGACCCCCCGCCGGGCTTCGAGTTTCGCGTGCGGACCGCGGCCGGCAATCAGGGAATCAACCAGCAGCAGGCGTCCACCGCCTTTGGGGACCGGAAGTTCTCCGAACAGTTGTCGTTCGCGCGCGATTTTTCCTCGGGCTTCCTGCCGGACCGCGACTATCGCAATCTGCAGTTTGCCTCCACCACGCGCCTCGTGACCAGCCTGGGTACCAGCAGCATCACGGCGGCCTACATGGATCACCCCTTCGGCGCCGACCAGTTCTACGGCAACTTCAATTCGTGGGAAGACACCAAGACTTGGTTTGCGGGCTTCGAGCAGCAGATCGGGCCCCAGACCACGGCCAGTTTCAGTTTCCGCCGGCACAGCGATCTGTTCGTGTTATACCGCGACCAGCCCGAGATTTTCACCAATCACCATGCCGATGAAAGCTATCAGGCGGCGCTGCGGCGGCGGCAGGAGATTGCCTCCAGCATCACGCTGTTTTATGGCGCGGAGGAACTCCAGGAATCCATCGTGAGCAACAATCTGGGGTACCATTCGCGCAACCGGGAGGCCGGTTATGTGGACCTGGACTTGCGGGCGCTCAAACGGTTCTCGCTATCGGTATCGGCGCGGGAGGAGGTTTACGGCAGTTCCACCGCCCTGAGCCCCACGGTATCGGGCGCCATGTGGCTTTCCGGGAAGCTGAAATTCCGGGCCTCGGGCAGCAAGGCGTTCCGGATTCCGAGCTATACGGACCTTTACTATCACGATCCCGGCAATGTGGGGAATCCGGATTTGAGGCCGGAGCAGGCCTGGACCTACGAGGCCGGATTGGATTGGATCCCCAGCGCGAAAGTGCGCGGCGACGTAACGGTCTTCCAGCGGCGCTTGCGGGATGGGATCGACTATTACCGCCTGTCGCCCACCGACATCTGGCAAGCGCTGAATATCCAGAACCTGAGATTCACCGGCGTGGAGGCGGCGCTGCACCTGGCGCCTTCGCGTTGGCAGGCCATCGACTTGCGCTACACGTGGCTCGAAGGCAAGCAGGATACCGTTCCGCTGGGGTCCACCAAGTACACCTTCAACTATCCAACCAACTCGGGAGTGTTGTCATGGCAGATGAACCCAAAGGGCAACTTCGTCCTGCGCACGCGCGTGGGGGTTGTGGACCGGCGGGCCCGCGATACGTACGTGCTGTGGGACCTGTACGCCGCCCTGTCGCGCGGCAAGGTGCATCCATTCCTGCAGTTTTCCAACCTGGCGAACACGTCGTATCAGGAGATTCTGGGAGTGCCGATGCCCAGCCGTACCGTGATCGGGGGCGTGGACGTGTTGTTGAGGAAGCGGTAGGGTGTAGCGGCAGGGCTTGTGCCTGAGGATCTGCGAGAGGCTGTTTGGGCGGCCTATTCCGAGGCGGCGGTGCATCCGGAGCGGCCGCATCCCTTCCCGGTTGCGGGGTTCCGGGACGCCGCCATTCTGCGAACGGCGAGGAATGCGCGGACCAAGAGCCCGGAAATGCTGGCGGCGGAGTATCGGGCCAGGCGGTAACACGGAAATTCCTGCCTGTGTGGCTTTTGGGTAACCCGATTACTCGTGACGCAATGCCACCATGGGATCGACGCGGGATGCGCGCCGCGCCGGCAACCACCCCGCTGCCAGAGCGGCCGCCGCCAGCAGCGCCGCCGGCAGGGCGAATACGGCGGGCTGCTTCGGTGTGATTCCAAATAGCATCTTTCCGGCAAGCCCGGTCAGGGTGAGCGCCGCGGCTGCACCGATTAGCGCCCCGGCCGTCAGCATCACGGCTACCTCACGCAGCACCAGCCCCACAATGCCCCTCCGGCTGGCTCCCAGTGCCATTCGCAGACCAATCTCATTGATGCGCCGCGATACCTGAAATGCCATCACACCGAATACTCCAAGGCACGCCACGATGAGCGCCAGCAGCCCGAAGAAACCTCCCAGGGTCGCCATGATACGCTCCGTCACAATCCCGCGGTCGATGATCGCGGTATATGTCTGCGGCGTGCCGAGCCGCAGGCCAGGGTCGGCCTCACGAACCAACTTTTCCAACGCCGGTGCCAGGCGCATCGGATTGCCCGCTTCGACCCGCGCCAGAAAGGTGTAACTCGATGGCTGTTCGCCTTCGCGCTGCATCCAGTTGATGTACATCGTCTTCATCACGTCAGACCGCAGGTCCTGGTATTTCGCATCTTTCACCACTCCCACGATTTCGTACGGGACCCGCACCGACGTCACCTTGCGTCCCAGCGGCGATTGGGCGCCGAAGAAATACCGCGCGAAACTCTCGTTCACGATCGCGACCTTCCTGGCAGCATTCGTATCCCGCTCCTCGAATTCCCTGCCACTCAGCAAAGGCGTGTCCACTGTGGCAAAATACTTCGGCGCGATGGCGTTGAAGCCGACAGCCTCGCTTTCGTCGGAGCGGAAGCTGTAGCCTTCCACTTGGACGGTACGGTCCCAGAGAGCGCCCGCGATCGGCACAACCTGAGCTGCGCTGGTGGACGCCACACCAGGCAGCGTCGCCAACCGGTCGAGCACCGCAGCCTGCACCGCCCAGCTACGCGCCTGAGGATACCGCTCGCGAGATCTCACGCTGAACATCAAGACGCCATCCGTCCGCAAACCCCGGTCGACGCTGTACAACTTGACCAAGGTTCCGACAAAGAGAGTCGCGCCCACCAGCAGCACCATGGAAATCGAAAGCTGTGCAACCACCAGGGCGCGTCCGAGACGCCGGCTGCCGGCCCGCACTTCCTTGAGCGCGGGGTTAAGGTTTGCCCGCAGCGCGTGCCAGCCGGGCGTTAGACCCGCCAGCAGGCAGGCCAGCAGGGAAACGGCGCCGGTGAACGCCAGTACGCGCCAGTCCGGCGCCGTCGAAAGCAGCAGCGTTTCGCCGTTCGCCAGCATGCCAACCAGTCCGCTGCTGAACCAATACGCCAGCACCAGACCCACGCTCCCGCCCAGAACAGCCAATACGAAGCTCTCCGCCAGAAATTGCCTCATCAGCCGTCCGCGGCCCGCCCCTATGGCGAGGCGAATCGAGATCTCGCGCTGCCGGAATGCGGCCCGCGCCAGCAGCAGGCCCGAGAGGTTGGCGCATGCCAGCAGAAGCACCAGCGCGACCATTCCCATCAGCACCAGCAGCGGTTCCGAATAGCGATTGCGCAGTGGGTTGAAACCGTCAGATCCGCTAAGAACGGCGGTGCGCTGGCGAAGGATGCCCGGCCGGTTCTTCTCGGACGCCTTGGCGGCCTGCGCTTGAATCAGGCTTCGCCAATGCACCTGCAGTTCCGCATTCGCCTGCGCCATGGTAACTCCGGGCGCCAGCCGCCCCATCATGCTGAGCATATTAAAAGAGGCTTCATGTCTCTGCTGGTCGCTCAGCAGCATCGAGAGGGGCAGGGTGATGTCCGGATCTCGCCCGGGCCTGGTTCCCTGGTAGCGCGCAGGCGTGACACCCACGATGGTGAACACGTTGTTCTGCAGGGTGAATGTTTTTCCGATGGCGGCGGGATTGAGACCGAAGCGCCGCTGCCAATAACGGTGGCCGATCACCGCGGCCGGCAAGGCGGGCGAAATCGCGTCGTCCGCCGGCTCCAGCAATCTTCCGGCCGCCGGTTCCATTCCCAGAAGCCCATAGTGCGCGCCCGAAACCATCTCGGCGGTGACCACTTCCTCCGCGCCGTCCATCACAATCGTGGGGCCGCTGCTCAACTCCGCCGCCGCCCCGGAGATAGATTTCAGGTTGTCGCGAAAGTACTGGAACAGCGGATAGGAGACCACGCCCGGTTTTCCGTTTGGCGTGAGCCTGGTAATCTGCACCAGGCGTTCCGGCTCTTGAACGGGAAGCGACCGCAGCATCACCGCATTAATCAAACTGAAAATCGCGGTGTTCGCGCCAATGCCAAGCGCCAGCGACAGCACCGACACCACCAGAAAACCCGGGCTCCGGCGCAGTGTTCGCGCCGTGTAGCGGAGATCCTTCCCCAGATCTTCCAGCCACCGGCCGTGAACGTCGCGGCACTCCTCCTTGATCTGCTCGACGCCGCCGAACTCCAACTGCGCGCGGCGGCGCGCTTCTGCCGGCGGCATGCCCGCTTCGATCGATTCGCGGACCAGCCTCTCGAAGTGGTAGCGCAGCTCGGCGTTCAGTCGCGACTCGGATGTTCGAAACCACATCTTCCGCCTCCTACTCCACCGTCCGTAGGATCATTGTGACAGCCTCAGACAGACGGTCCCAGTTCGCCGTTTCAGCTTCGAGTTGTTTGCGGCCCGCTTTGGTCAGCGTGTAGAACTTGGCTTCGCGCCCGGTTTCCGCCTCGCCCCATTCCGCGCGCAGCCAGCCTCGCTTCTCAAGCCGGTGGAGCGCGGGATAGAGAGAGCCCTGTTGCACCTGCAGTACCGCTTTGGAAATCTGCCGGATGCGCTGGGCTATCCCGTATCCGTGAATTGGCTCCAGCGCTACGATCTTGAGAATCAGCACGTCCAGCGTGCCCTGCAGCAGGTCCGATTTTGGGTCCATGTGAGATGCCTTGTTAATCTACATATACGACTTGATGTGTAGAATGTCAAGGGCTTGTTGCGCGGTACTTAGAGGTGGGGCGGACGATCGTCTTTTGTCGTCTGCCTTCTTCCTCTATCATCCTACTGCGGTTTTTTCACCACTCGGATCTCGAACAGCTTCGGCCACCGCTTGCCGGTCACAAACAGGCGGTCGCCCTTGGCGTCGTAGGCGATTCCGTTCAGCACGTCGGTCCGCTGCGGAATGTAGTCCTGGGGACTGAGCAGGCCCCTGCAGTCGATCCAGCCCGTCACTTTGCCGGTGGCGGGGTCAATGCGCGCGATGCGGTCGGTCTGCCACACGTTGGCGTAGATCTCGCCCTTCACCCACTCCAGCTCGTTCAGATCGGTAACGGGCTGGCCGTCGGCCGTTACCGTAATTCGGCCGGTTTCCTTCAGGTTCTCGGGATTCCAGAACCGGAGTTCGGCCGACCCGTCGCTCATGATGACGCGCTTGCCATCCTGCGTGAGCCCCCAGCCTTCACCGGGATAATCGAACTGGCCCTTGGGCGTGAACGACGACAGATCGTAGATGAAACCCATCTGCGCCTTCCAGGTGATTTCGAGCAGCCGGTCCTTCCAGTTGACGATGCCTTCACCGAAATACTGTTCCGGCACGTCGCGCTTCTGCAGCACCTCGCCGGTTTCCAGTTTGACCTTGCGGATGGAGGACTCGCCATTCAGGCCCGTGCCTTCGTACAGCACGCCATCCAGGAAAAGCAGGCCCTGCGTGAAGGCGTCAGGGTCGTGATGATAGGTGTGGACCACCTGGTAGCTATACTCCGGAATGGCGCCGGCCTGGGAGGCAGGCCCGCAAGCGCAGGCGGCGAGAGCCGCCATCAGGATCAGCGTCCGCATATTCACAGTACAGGGTACCGCGAAAAGGCAAGGCAGCACGAGTGGATGCGTGGGGGCGTGGCGGGCGGGCGCCCACTCCACCCGTGCCGTACCGTTAGGGCTGAGGTCTCGACAGCCGCGACAGGCGGATTGCCAATCCGCCGCAGATTGACAATCCGCCCCACAACGGAGTATGCGTAAAATGAACTCTGGCAATGGCTGACCCAACCAACCGGAAGAACCATGAAGACATCCAGCGCGACCTGATCCGGACGGCAATCAAGCAGCCGCTGCTGACGATGATCCGGGATCCGAATAATGGCGATCGGCAAATCCCGGTCATTATCGAGTCAAACGACGATTATTACGCCGGCAAGGAAAAGTCCGTGGAAGAGATGCGGAGTCTTGTCAAGGCGGTTGCCGGCGTGGAACTTCCATCCATCGGAAGCGAGCAAAACCCCTATTACAAAACCAGCCTGACGCCACGGCAGATTCTCGATATCGTCGACCGGGACGATACCAATGCCTTCCGGACACACCGCGAGGCTATGGAGGAAAAACAGCGTGCGGCAACTGCCAGGCAGGCTGCGGCGGCTCCTCCCGAACAACTGGCCCGCTATCTGGCGATCCGGCGCGTCTGGTACAACCATCCGATCAGCCCGCTGATGGACAGGTCAATCAGTACCGTCAAAGCGGATGCCGCTCATCGGGCCTTTCTCGCCGAGGGAAGGGACATCGTCTGGGCCGTGATCGATTCCGGCATCGATGGCACCCACGATCATTTCGCCGCCAGAGAGACGTTGAACGTCTTATTACCCGTCCAGCATTGCGACTTCACGGCGCCGGCCGGCATACCGGGCGACGACCGGGGACGCGCGAGCGCGCTGGTCGACAGGTTCGGCCATGGCTCACACGTGGCCGGTATCATCGCCGGCGCCTATTTCTCCGATCAGCGGCCGGCGAAAGCCCAACGCACGAAGCTTGGAGAAGGCAGCCAGGTGGAGATATTCGAAGAAGAAATTTCCAAGATCGCGGGGATGGCGCCGTCCTGCAAACTGGTCAGCCTCAAGGTCCTCAACGACAACGGCGACGGCGATGTCAGCAACATCATTGCCGCCATCGATCGGATTCAAACCATCAACGATTTCGGCCGCAGCATCAAGATTCACGGCGTGAATTTAAGCGTCGGGTATGAATTCGACCCGCTCTGGTTCGCCTGCGGGCAGAGCCCGGTCTGCGTGGAGGTGAACCGGCTGGTGCGCACGGGGGTTGTGGTAGTAGTGGCGGCGGGAAACACCGGCTACGGCGTTCTGAGCGCGAATCAACGCGCCACAGGAGCGGGCTTCATGCTCACCATCAACGATCCCGGAAACGCCGAGTTTGCGATAACCGTCGGTTCCACGCATCGCGACGCGCCGCACACCTACGGAGTGTCCTACTTCTCGTCGAAAGGGCCAACCGGCGACGGCCGCCAGAAACCCGATCTGGTGGCGCCGGGCGAGCGCATTCTGTCGTGCTGTTCGAGTATGAAGAACGGCGTCAACGCCACCAATGTTTACGTCGAGGACAGCGGCACCAGCATGGCGGCGCCGCACGTATCCGGTGTGATCGCGGCGTTTTTGTCGATCCGCCGGGAGTACATTGGAAACCCGGAAAAGGTGAAGGAATTGTTTTTGTCGACCGCCACGGATCTCGGGAGAAACTGCTATTTTCAGGGTCGCGGGCTGGTGGATCTGATGCGCGCGATCCAGTCCATTTAGACACCGGCAGCATACGATTATGAGCATTCCGATCTTTGAAGTCCAGATAGACCAGAACGCGAATCTGGTCACGCCGTCGCAGGAGCAGGATATCATCAAGGCCCTGACCGCTCCGGGCAACCCATTCACCGATGTAGTCGTCATGTCCCACGGATGGAATAACGATATCGACGAGGCCCGGACGCTCTACCGCGACTTCTTCCGCTCGCTCGAACAGGTGTTCCCGGCCGCCGCCGAAACGACGCTAGCTGCCGGAATTCTCTGGCCGTCAAAGAAGTTCGCCGAGGCGGATCTGATTCCCGGCGGCGCGGCTTCGGCCGGCGATCCCGTTGCGGACCGCGTACTTCTCGACCGCTTACAGGAAATGAAGCACCTTTTCGGCGACTCGCAGGCCGACGAAAAACTGGAGCAGATGAAGGCTCTGGTTGCCGGGCTGAGCGCGGACCCGAACCAACAGAATCAATTCGTATCGCTGATAGGCGCGATTCTGGACCAGCACACCGATCCCACGCAGCGCAGCGATGACGAGGGGAAGACGACCATCAGCGACCGGGCGCAGAACAACGGCGGGGCGAAGCTCTTGAAATCGTTCAGCCTCCCGATTACACCAAAAGCCACGCCTGGCGCCGGCGGCGCCGCCAGCGTTGGCGGACTGGTGGGCGGATTCGCCGGTAACCCTGTTTTGCGTCAGGGTGGAGCCGGAACCGGGGCCGGAGCCGGAGCCCGGGCCGGAACCGCGGCAGGCTTGGCCGATTTCTTCAGCGGCATCAAGGCCGGCGCGCTGCGGCTGCTGAATCTGGCGACGTACAACGTGATGAAGGACCGGGCGGGCAAGATCGGCCGCGACGCGGCAAACCCGCTGCTCGAAAGAGTACAGGCCGCCGTTTCCAAGACGCTGAAGTTCCACCTGGTGGGCCATAGCTTCGGGGGCAGGCTGGTCACGGCGGCGGTGGATGGCCCCAATGCCCTGCGCGTCCAGACGCTTCTTCTGCTACAGGCGGCTTACTCGCATAACGGGCTGGCGCTGAACTTCGAAGCCAACAAAAACGGCTTTTTCCATGCGGTCTTCGATAACCACAAAGTCACCGGACCGATTCTGATCACGCACTCGAAGAACGATTCCGCCGTCGGTTTGGCCTATCCCCTGGCGTCACGCCTCAACGGAGACGATGCGGCGGGCATTGGAGATGCCGGCGACCGCTTTGGCGGCATGGGCGCGAACGGGGCGCAGCATGTGGATAAGGCGGAGATCCCTCTGCTGGCGGTTGGCGGCAAATATGATTTCACGACGCCGGGTAAGCGGGTATTCAACCTGAATGGGGACGCCATCATTCAGAGCCACGGAGATGTAGCCCGGCCTGAAACCGCCGCCGTGCTGGCTGCCGCGATGACCCTGTAGCCCGAAGATGTACTTAGAACGGGAAATCCGGTTGGTGGAACACGCCGGCACTCGCCAGGTAACGGTACGGGTTCATTGGAGCGCCGCCCACACGGACTTCGTAATGGAGATGGGGGGCGGTGACGCGGCCTGAGCTTCCGACCAAACCCACCAGATCGCCGCGCCGGATTTCCTGACCGATGTGAACGTTGATCTTCGACAAGTGGGCGTAGTACGTCTGCACGGCGCCGCCATGGTCGATCCGGACCAGGCGCCCGTAACCCCCGGACACCATTTCGGCCTGGATCACGATGCCGTCGGCGGTGGCACGGACGGGCGTGCCGGTGGGTGCTGTGATATCGACGCCAGTATGGAAAGCGCCCTCACCGGAGAACGGGTCGGTGCGTTGGGCAAAGCCGCTCATCAACCGGCCTTCCACCGGCCAAAGGCTGGGTTGGGAGTTCCCCGGCAGGAAACGGCGCGAGGCGCGCCCGGGCAAAGCCAGTTTGTCGACGCTCTGCAGGTAGCGGTAGTCCTCCATGCTCTCGGCAAATGAAGGCACCAGCTTGCCCTCCGCCGAAATGTCCGACGGGCCTTCCAGCTTCTGCTTGATCCCGAAGGCGACCGAAACTTCCTTGGCGTACAGTTGCAGGCTGGCCATTTGAATGTTGGTTTGACTGACCACCTTCTGCAAATTCTGGTAACGCGTGCGGAGCGCATCCGCCTCCTGTTTCAGCGCGTTGTAATTGGCTACTTTCCAGGCCATGCGGGCGTAGCTGGCGACGAATCCGAAAACCGAGAAACATCCAAAAAGAGCTAAAGCGAGTATTGCGTAAACTGCCTGATGCGGGACGTGGATGCGCCTGAGCCTGCCGCGTATGGAATGTGCCAGTACTAGGACGAAATATTCCTGCTTCATAGTCTCTCCTGCCGGACCCTTTTGATTTGAGGATGAACAGTCTTCCCCAAGGCCCGGTGGGGCTATTGGTGTTACTGGATCATTGGCGAATTTCAAACATTAACAGGAAATACGAGGGGTGTCAACCCTTACTTTGGTTTGCAAGTGATTGATAAAGCTGATATTGTGCAATTCTAACGTGCCCACGCGAATACCTGGAACCCTTTTCTTGCGGAATCTGGTGGAGCGGCGCAGCCTGCTCTTTCAGTTGGTGCGGCGGGACTTCGAACAGCGCTTCGTCGGTTCCGCCGTGGGCTGGATCTGGGGATTGATTCATCCCCTGGTCTTGTTGCTGAGCTGGACGTTCGTGTTTCAGTTCTGTTTGAAAATGCAGCCTCCCGCCGGCTTCCGCAGTTACGCGCTCTTTATTTTCGCCGGAATGCTGCCTTGGCTTCTGTTCCAGGAGACGCTGCAAAGGTCGGCTTCCAGCCTGCTGGAGCAGTCCAACCTGATCACCAAGACGGTGTTCCCCGCGGAAATCGTGCCGGTATCGGTGTTCCTCTCCACCGTTGTCAGCCACCTGCTGGCCGTGATCCTGCTGGTGGCGGCGGTTGGTGTCTGGCAAAAACAAGTCAGCGTTTTTTTAGTTTTTCTGCCGCTTTACATTTTCGTGGTGGGGCTGTTGGCAGTGGGGCTGGGCTGGATCGCCGCCAGCCTTCACGTTTTCCTGCGCGACACCGCGCAGGTGGTGAGTGTGGGCCTGACCTTCTGGCTCTATATGACGCCCATATTCATCCCCGAGGACCACTTTCCCACGTGGGCTCACTTCGTGCTGGTGGCAAATCCGCTGTACTACCTGGTGCGCTCCTATCGGACCGTTCTGCTGACCCAGGGGACGCCAGACCCGCGCGACCTGGCCATCGCGGCGGCGTACGGCGCGGTGGCGTTCATCCTGGGCGGATTGTTTTTCCGCCACATGAAGCGTGGTTTCGCCGACGTCCTGTAGATCCGGTAGGACAGACGATCGGGTTGTGTCGTCTGTCAACTGGCCGTGGTTGGAGTGCCGTGGTTGGAGTGCGCTGGTTGAGTGCCGAGGTTGACTGCCGAGGTTGAGCGCCGCGGTTTGAGAGGCCGACAGACGACAAAAGGCGATCGTCTGTCCCACAGTCCCACTTTGGGTTTGGAGAGATGGGGAGCGTATCCACTAGGCCGTGCCAGACCCTTTATTTGACCCGTATGTGAATACGGACGGTGTCCCCCGAGCGCCTTTAGGCTTCTCCCTTGCGGCGAACCGCCAGGAGCTTGCTCACCAGCGCCGAATGATCGAGTCGGACCCCTATTTCGATAGTTCTGGATCAAAATAGGTGGACCGACACCTGCTTCGCAGACACGCTCCTTATGTATCATATAACAAAATGGTCAAATTCGATACACAAACCATTCGCTAACCGCAAAATTGAGCAGGGAACAGGTGGCGATGGAAATTCCCGTGGCCAGGAAGTGATTCAGGTGCATCCCTCCCACCAGCGCGTGCATCAGGGCCACATTGCCCAGAATCGACACCAGGCCGTTGCCGGCATGAAATCGCAGCAGGCGCATGGCGGCTTCGCGCCGCAGCCCGCCGGCCGGCGGCTTCACCTGAGTCGTGCGCTCCTTCCAAGTGAAGCGTTCGTGCCACACGAAGTTGTGCAGCACCGCCGCCTCCACCGCCAGTGCCGCGGCGGCCATGTAGTTGATCCGGAGAAGGCTGAACAGCAAGCCGAAGCAGGCGAACTGCACCACCATCCCCAGGGCGCCCACCGCGTTGAATCTCAGCCACCGGTTGACCAGCGCCCTTGTGCCCCAGCAGAAGGCGAGGCTCACGGCAGCCGCTCGGCCTGGTACAGCGTTCTGGTGTGCCTCACGGCCGACCAGATCAGCATCAGGGCCATGCCCGCGATGCCGATGGCGCCGCCAATGTCGAACAACAGGAAACTCCGCCCGAACAGTTTGACCACCGGGAGGAAAAGCAGGGCGACATTGCCGATCGACAGCAGCAACCGCAATTCCGTCGGCCCGAAACTCCAGAAGGACAGGTGGAAAGCGCCTATCGTGTAGGTGGTCAGGTAAACCTCGATGGAGAGCAGGAAGTACGCGATCGTCAATCCCATCGCGATGTAAGGGCTCATGTAGCTGGAGAGCGCCAGCCCTCCCATCAGGAAGAAGGTGCCGATGGCGTCGCTGATGTGATCCACGTAGAATCCGTAGCGCGGGCGCAGACGGTTGCGAACGCGGGCCAGCGTGCCGTCCAGGCTGTCCCCAAACCAGTTCAAGGCCAGGGCGGCGATCACCCCAATCAGCGCCCGCCGGTCCCACCTGGCGGCCCAATACCCCACACCCGCAAAGAACATCGCCACGAAGCCAAGCAGGGTCAGACGATCCGAGGTTACCCATGCCGGCATCCGAATAGCTAGCCAGACCAGGGTCTTTTTTTCGACGGTGGCCAGCATGCTAAGCTGTTTGCGCTCGGCTTCCTGGAAAGTCGCGGTTGCCATCGACCATTGGGACGTGGAGCCGGGTGCAGTCGTTACGTGTGGCACGTAAGGCCACAAAGCCCTTGTGTTTCGGACTCAATGGACATAGCATTAGAATCACATTGCATTCGAATCATCACATTCGAATCATCAAAGGACCGGAGAATCAGATGAAACTGTCTTTTGTGGTGCCGCTTCTGATAGCCGCGAGCGTCATTGCCGCGAGCAGCCCGGCGTACGGTCAGGCGATGCCTCGCATGAGCACTGTCGAACCGGCGAGCGGGAAGAAGGGGGATGTGGTCGCGGTCACGGGTGAGAATCTGGATAAGGATAATGTCGCCAAGGTCTACCTGACGGATGGCAAGAACGACACGCCCGTCGAGGTGACCGAGCAGACCGCCACCACGATCAAATTCAAGATCCCGACAGCCAAAGCCGGACGGCTGGCTCTGATGATTTTGACCACCGGCAAAGAGCCCAAGTACATCGAACAACCGGTTAAGGTGACGATCGAGGAGTAGAGTGCCCTAGAGTGGCCGCGACCCTCCGGGTCGCGAGCAAGATGGACCCCACGGCATCGCGACCCAGAGGGTCGCGGCCACGTGCTATCGGGCGTAGGGCGTCGCCAGATATTTCCTGGACTCCTGCGCCGCTTCGGCCTCAGGGGCGTAGGCGATGGCCTTTTTGTAAGCTTCCACCGCCTCCTGCCGCCGCTGCTTCATGTCGTAAATCTGACCCATCCGCAAATACGCCTGCACGCCGGTGTTGAGGTCCACGTCTTCGGACGCCGCGGTGACCCGCTTCATGTTTTCCAGCGAGCGGTCCAGTTGGTTATACCAAAACTGAATGGAGCCTTGCTGGAAGTAGATCTTCTCCCAGGGCAGCCGGTCAAACCCGGGGGCGCGCCGCGTTTTCAGGCGGGCTACCTCGTCCAGCGCTTCGAGGCCGAGCGTGCCATCGCCCGCCATGCTGTACATCGCCGCCAACTCCAGCCGCAGCAGGAAATTGCGCGGGTAGCGCCCGATCAGATCCCGCACGATGGGGATGGCAAGGCGGGTGCGATTTTCGCGCCGGTACAGGGCACAGAGCAGAATCTGCGCGTCGCTGCGGTTGAGCTTGCCGTTGGCGGCAACATCCTCCACGGTGCGGATGCCTTTCTCCTTGTCACCGCGGATTCCCACCAGGAAGCCGAGCATTTTGAAGTGCCAAGGCAGGCTGCCCACAATGTAATCGTGCAGTCCCTGCACCAGCCGGGCATCCACGTTGCCGGGCTCCAGCTCGGAGATACGGTTGTGCAAACGCCGCGCCGAGGTGGCATCCCGGAGCGAGTCTTTCCAGGACTTTTTCACCACCCAGAAGTAGTTGGAGCGCAGTCCGTAGGCGATCCCCATGGCGTACATGGCGGCAGTATCGTTAGGGTTCGTCTGCAGCCGGGCGCCGGCCAGAGCCAGGGCCTTCGAGACTTCGCCCAGGAAGCGGGTTTCGGTCTCGGGCGAAGGATTCAGCTTAGGCCGGCGGAGGAAGGAATTGGTGCCGGAAACCAGTTCGCTTTCGAGCGCGCCGTTGCGGAACATCTCCCGAAAGACCAGCGTCTGCGCCAGGTGGTTGTGCAGATCGGGGGAATCCGGGTTCCGTGCGATGGCCTTCTCAAAGCAGGCGATGGCTTCGTCATACTCAAGGTTGTAGAAGTGGCCGAACCCCTCTTCGACCAGGTTGCCCTGAGCGGCGCCCTGAGCGGTCAGCGCCGCCGCGAAAGCCCCCAGGAGCAGCATCAGTTTCCCCATCAATTTCATGGTAGCCGCTTCAGCGCCCGCCGCGCGTGTTTGGCGACTTCGATGTGCGCAGCACTTTCCGGTAATCCCATTGCCTCTTTCTTTCGGGGGGTACTCAATATCCGGCTTCGCGTCCGTGGCGGGCCGCCAGAATCACAACCTGTATCCCGTCGTAGTGATACAGGGCGAGATAGGCCCCCTGTCCGAATTCAATCACCCACTCGCGAAACTCTGGCGGCAACTCTTCGACAGGACGGTCAATTTCCGGGTGCCTGCCGAGCGCTTTCACACCCTGCCGGATCGTCTTGACGGCGCGCTGTCGGCATCCCGGCCCTTGGGAGCCAGAAACTGATGGAGACGGGCCACATCCAGCAGGGCCGGTTGGGACCACTTTAGACGTGGCACTTAGGGATAGGAGCGCGCGCTTGCCCGCTTCGAGCTTGGCTAGCCAGGCGTCGGCTTCCTCGGCTGTAAGGTGCAGGCTGGTCGTCTGAAAGCCGGCCCATGGAGCCAGCGCGTCCTGCCGGAGTTGCTCGCGCTTCTCCTCGCGTTCCACATACTGCTCGACGGCGTCGCGCATGACCCAGTGCGGCGACCGCCGACGCGCCGAGGCGAGCCGGTGCACCCGCTCTTTCATCGCGCTATCGAGCTTCAGGCTGGTTGTAGACAGTGTCGCCATCGCGAGTGCTCCAAGGTGTTACCTCGTAGCACAATAGCACAGCAAACTATGGGGACTATCTCGGAATTTGCGGCGAGCTTGCGGAATTTGGGCCAGCGTGGCCTGGAATTTGAAATGATAAGCCTCTTGTTTTCAACAAACTCCCTGGATTTTTCCGGGCCACGCTGGCCCGAATGCCCGGTGCGGCCCAAAATGCCCGGTGCGGACTGGTAAGTTGCGCGGTGGTTGTCAATCGCCGCCGGCAAGGCTGCAAGCGCGGGCTGCTCGCTGCCGCATCGCAGCAGGCGGATTAAAAACAATCCGCCGCAGGTTTAACAACCTGGCCCACAAATTAATCGCTGGAGCGCCCAGTGCGCATGTTCGGCCACAGCCGGGTCCTGCGACGCGGCCAGCCGCTCCAGGGGCTCGCGGAACTTTGCAAGCCCGGCATTGCCCATCGCCACCGCCACGTTGCGCAGAAAGCCCGCGTACCTGGCGCGGGTCACCGGTGTTCCGTGAAACATCGAACGGAATTCCGGCTCGGTGACAGCCGCCAGCCGCTCCAGGGGCGGGGCGAACTCACGCGGGGCGAAGGCGGGCTCGGCTGTCACTGGCGCACGGCGGTTCCAAGGGCAGACATCCTGACAGATGTCACAGCCGAACACATGGCTGCCGATTTCGCTGCGCTGCGCCTCCGGAACGGTACCACGGAGTTCGATGGTGAAGTACGAAATGCAAAGGCGGGAATCGATGGTGAAGTCGCGACCCAGAGGGTCGCGGCCACCAGGCACGATCGCCGCCGTCGGGCAGGCGTCGATGCAGCGCGTGCAGGTTCCACACCGGTCGGGCGGTGGCGGATCCAGGAGGTACCCCGGTTCCATCCGGAGCGATACCAACAGCTCCCCCAGAACGAACCAGGAACCGAGCGGCTGGTTGATCAGGCAGGTGTTTTTGCCGATCCACCCCAGCCCCGCCATGCGCGCGTAGGAGCGCTCCAGCAACGGCGCGGTGTCGACGCAGATCTTCGACTCGTAGCCGGGACCGGTGCGCTGGCGCAATACGCCGTCGAGCTGTTCCAGGCCTCGCCGCACCACGTCATGATAATCGGCGCCCCAGGCGTAGCGTGAGATCCAGGCGCGTTCGCGGTCGTTCCACTGCGTGGAATAGGGCCAGGGCGTTTGGTAGAGCTTGCCGACGCAGATCATGGATTGTGCCGATGCCAGCAGGTTCCGCGGGTCGTCGCGCACGCCGGCACGGCGGTCGGTCAGGTAGCGCATCTCGCCGGCGAAGCCCGCGGCCACCCACTCGTGATACCGGGCGCGGTCCGTAGACGGTACGGCCGCCGCCACGCCCGCCAGCTCGAAGCCGCAAGCGCGCGCCAGTTGGCGAACCGTGCCGGTATCGAGCGCGGCCGTCAAATCTCCAATCCCACCTGCCGCATCAACTCGATGGCGTTGCTCTTGCGCACCACGCCGGGCCGCATACGGTAGTCGAAGCGGATCTCGCCGTTCTCGATCTGGTCCTCGAAGTGGACGTTGGCGGCGCGGTTCCCCAGCGCCTCCGCGACCTCTGCCAGCGCCAGGTCGTGCGTGGTGATGAGCCCGATGGCGCCCCGCGTCACCAGGCTGCGCACCAGAGCCTCGGCTCCAATGCGGCGGTCATGCGAATTGGTGCCGTGCAGGAACTCATCGATCAGGAACAGCACCGGCAGCTTTTGCGCCGTCAGGTCGAGGATCTGGCGCAGGCGCAGAATCTCGGCGTAGAAACGCGAAACGCCGCCCTGCAGCGAGTCCGAAACACGGATGGACGCTCCCACCGCCAGCGGCGAAATCCGCAGCCGCCGGGCGCGGACCGGTGCGCCGGCCTGGGCAAGAACGGCGTTGACCCCAAGGGTCCGCAGCATAGTGCTCTTGCCCGACATGTTGGAGCCGCTGACCACCAACAGCCGCAGTTCGCCGCCGATTCGCACGTCGTTGCGGACCACGCGGTCATCGGCGAGCAGTGGGTGGCCAATGGCTTCGGCCTCCAGGTAGGGCGCGGTGTGGCCTGATACCGGGCTTGACTCCGGGCCTGATTCCGGGGTGAATTCGGGAAACGGGTCGGCCGGATGTTCGAAGGCGTGGCTGGCAAGTGAGCAAAGCGCCTCCAGGTCTCCGGCAGCCTTGAGCCAGCGGCGTACCACGGCCCCGGAGTGGCGGCGCCAGTCTTCCACTTTCAGCGCCAGGTGCGGCGTCCAGAGAATGAAGATCTCCATCACGCGGACGAAGACGTTGTCGCGCGAATCCAGGTATTCCATCAGCCGCTTGAGCCGGGCCAGCCGTTTGGACGGCGGCTCGCCTGCGGAATCGAGCGAGGCGCGCAGTTCGGCCAGCAGCGGCGATTGAAACCGTTCCTTCTCCACCCGGCAGAGCACTTCGGAGAGCAGTCCCAGTTCATGCGAGGCTTCTTCCACGGCTGCGGTCACGGCGCCGAAGAGGCGGCGTTTGCTGTAAAGGAACCATCCGTTCACCACCAGCGCCACCAGCAAGCCATCGCGCACCAGCGACGCCGTGGCTTCGGTGGTGCGCCATAACCCGGCGCCATACACCACCATGGCGCACAGGGCGGCGAACCCGGCATAGCCCAGGACGGTGAAGATCCAAACTTGCACGAGCAGCCCGCGGCCCTGCAGAATCGGCGGTGCTTCGCCCCATGCCGCCAGCGCGATGGGCTCCACGCCGGTGCGCGCTTCTTCCGCCAGCACCGCCAGTTCCTCGCGCAGGTCCACGCGGGGGCGCAACTCATTCACGGCTTCCTGCCGGGCGCGAACGGTGGCCGGGGTGGCCGGATTCATGAGCCAATTCGCCAGCGTGTCCTCGCCGATGCGCGTACGGGCCGTCGAAAGCAACTCGAAGACCGAGCCTTTGCCAAACAGGTCCAGGTCGACCGCGTAGGGGTGGGCGGGGTCCAGGTAGCGGTCGCCCGGTTCGCCGGTCCCGATCCACTTCCCGTCCAGGCGCGCCAGGCCTTTGTCGAAGAATCGTTGGGCGCGCCGCCGCCGTTCGATGACGCGCAGCAGGCGCTCGTGAATGACGATCAGGGCCACGAAAACGGCGGCGGGAACCAGCACCCACAGAATCGAGAACGCCTGCCGGGCCAGTGCCAGCCAGACCATGGCGAGGGCCCACACCACGGCCGCCAGGCGCGCGTAAGAGAGCCGCTGGTTGCGTTGTTCGCGCTGGGCGATTTCGGCGCGGCGTTCCTGCAGCAACTGGGAGTAGAGCTTGCGGGGGTCTGGACTCATCGGCTTCCCTCATTGTCGCGCGTCGCGGCGCGGAGGGCGGGAGAGTTCGCGCCAAAATCGCGGTTGGCCTTGCCCAGCCTGGTCCGCCAGGGCGGCCCGGCTACAGGATTGTACGCGTCGGCGAGCCCGGTTCCTACGGCTTCAACCAGCGGTCCACCTTCTGCATCAGGTCGTCTTCGTGGGCCACATAGGTACCGACATGGTAGTCGACAATCCTGCCCTGCGTATCGATGAACGCGTTGCGCGGGACTCCCTCGCCCGAAAAGAACTGGGATCTTTTGAGCGCGGCCAGCCGGGAATCCTGCACGGTGAGTGCGATCACCTGCAACTGGCCCGGATAACGGTCCACGAGTTCCGGAATGGATTTGTCCTACCATATGAGAGCGTGAAGACCGCACTCTGTTCTCTGACGTTCCCCTCCAGCCTGGCCGCTCAGCAGGTGCTGGCCGACCGTGGGTTGCCTCCGGACAAACTCGTTTCCCAATCCATCGAACTGGCCGGCAAGGGATTTCTGGGCGGGCCGTTTCGTGTATGCCGGGAGGTGTTGTTTTGCCTGCCCGCCACCGATCGTCCGCAAGCGGCATGCCCGTTGGATACCACCCGGTCGCCGGCCGCGGCTCCGTCAAATTCCGGCGACCGCTGGCGCCCGTTCCACCAGACGGCCATGCCGAAAGGATTCGCCGAGGCGGCGGCCGAGCAGATGCCGATCAGCGTGCAGGTTTCGGCTCACCGGCTGGACCGGCGGGCGGACTGACCATGCTGCTCCGAATCACTGCGTCGCGTCACTCGGCCTTCTACAGCCCGCTGCTGAGCTGCGTCGAATTCCTCCGGCGGGACGGCCACGATGCCGTGTACAACGTTCTCCGGCCCGGGCAAAAGAGCCACCTCCTGCTCGGTAACGGCGAGGTGGACGTCATGCAATCGGCAGTGTCCTCGAACTGGAAATTGATGGATCGCGGGATTACGCCGCTGCCGGTTCATTTCGCCCAGATCAACCGGCGCGACGGGTTCTTTCTGGTGGGCCGCGAACCGGACGCCGCATTCGATTTTCGCAAGCTGGAAGGCGTCACGCTGCTGGCCGACCACGGGCTGCAGCCGCTGGTGATGCTGAAATACGCCGTCCGGCACAACGGCGCCGATTGGAGCCGAATCCGGGTGGTGGATGGCGGATCGCCGTTGGAGATGGCTGCCCTCTTCAGAGCTGGCACCGGTGATTACGTGCACCTGCAAGGCCCGACTATGAGTGAGATTGTAGCTTCGGTTGGGGCCGCCGTGCCGCCGGTGGCGTTCAGCAGCCTCTGCTGCGCGCGGCGGTTCCAGGAGACCCCGGCCTACCGGCTGTTTCTGCAGGCCTACGGCCTGGCGCGGGAGTGGGTGCGGACGGCCTCGCCCGAAGCCGTTGCAGCGGCGGAGGCGGCGTTCTTTCCGCAAGTGCCCGCCGCGGCGCTGGCGGACGCCGTCCGGCGGTATCAAGCTCTGGGATGCTGGGATGGCGGCATTGAGATCCCGCGGGACCTCTACGAACAGGCTCTGAACGTGTTCGAATCCGAGGGCGAACTGGGCACTCGGCATCGGTTTGAAGAGGTGGTGGGGGGCTCACTCTAGCGTTTTTCCAAGGTCTCCCGAGGTCCCGCTTGATGCGACGCCAGAGACCTCGAAGCCGGCGGGCGGTGAACCGTATTGTCGCCTCTAACGCCAACCGTTTGCGGCACCGTTTGCGGCAACCGTTGCGGCAACCGTTGCGGCAACCGTTTGCGTGGCGGTCCCCGGCGTCGTCATCGTAGGATACGGACAGGTGGCGGTACAATAGGCGGCGGGAAGGATGGTACTGTGTCAGACCTCACGATTAAGCCGACGGCGAAATTCCTCAAGGCAGGAACAGTGGTATCGGTGCTGGTGGTTCTGGCGCTGGAGATAGAATGCCTCACGTCCTGGAAGGAAGAGGTTGACAAGGTTGGGGCATGGCTGATGATCCTGCCTGCGCTGCTGCTGTTGTGGCCTGCGGCGCGTGCGATGCGCCGTCAGTTGACCACCATCACCCTCACCGCCGACCGCCTGCGCTTGGAAACCGGAGCGATCTCCAAGACTACGCGGACCGTACAGCTTTCCAAACTGCAGGACGTGCGGGTGGATCAGGGTCTCATGCAGCGCATCTTCGGTGTGGGCGATCTCTCCATCGAGACCGCCGGGCAAAGCAGCCGTGAGAGCATCCACAACGTGGATAATCCGCACGCGCTGGCGGACGAGATCATGAACCGTGCTCAGAAAGGGGCAACATCAGGGTGAGCGAGAAGCTGAAGGGCAGGAACGCGGTCATCACGGGCGCGAGCAAGGGCTTGGGCAGGGCCATGGCCTTGGCGTTGGCAGCGGACGGGGCAGGCGTCGCGCTGGTTTCCAGGAACCGCGAACAACTGGAAGGCGTGGCGGCTCAGATTGCGGCGGCTGGCGGCGTGGCCGGCGTTTTTCAGGCTGATGTGACCAACGAAGAGCAGGTGCGCGGCGTGGAACGGGAGATTGTGGCGCGTTTCGGCAAGGTGAACATCCTGATCAACAACGCCGGCATCAACGTGCGCAAGCCGGTGACGGATTTCACGCTGGAAGAATGGCGGTCGGTGGTGGACACCAGCCTGACTGCGGCGTTTCTGATGTGCCGCTCGTTCGTCCCGCATATGACCGGCCAAGGCTACGGCCGGATCGTGAACATGACCTCGATCATGAGCTGGGTTTCGCTGCCGGGCCGCGCGGCCTATTCGGCCGGCAAGGCGGGGTTGCTCGGCATGACGCGCGCCCTGGCGCTGGAACTGGCGCCGGAGGGCATCACGGCCAACGGCATCAGCCCTGGCCCGTTCGCCACCGAGATGAACCGTCCGCTGATGGAGAATGCCGAGTTGAACGCGCAGTTCCTCGCCGGCGTACCGCTGGGGCGCTGGGGCAAGGTAGAGGAAATCGGGCAACTGGCGGTGTATTTGTGCTCGGACGATGCGGGGTTCATCACGGGAACGGACATTCTCATCGATGGAGGCTGGTGCGCGCGTTGAAAACAAGCGGTCAGCTATCAGCTATCAGCGCTCAGCTTGAACCATCGCGGCGCGCGCCCGGAGGCGTTGCCTTAGCTGATAGCTGACGGCTGATTGCTGATAGCTATTCTCACCCTTCCGAGCGCTTCCGTATCTTGATGTCCAGCCGTTTGATTTTCTGGTTTAGAGTGGACAGCGGCACATGCAGGCTCTCGGCGGCGTCGGTCTGGCTCCAGGTGCACTGCTCCAGACGCTTGAGGATCACGCCCCGTTCGAAATCGTTGACGATTTCAAAGAGCGAGGCGTCGGCCGGCAGCGGCACACCCTCGCCGCGGTGCAGGCGGATGCCATTGGCCTGCAGAATGGTTTCGGGCAGCACGTCCACCGGGACCGAGGATTCCGCCGCAAGGACCACGGCCCGTTCCACCACGTTCTCCAGTTCGCGGACGTTGCCGGGCCAGGAATGCTCCATCAGCACCTGCATCGCCTCGGGCTGAAAATGCAGGATGGATTTGCCGGACGTGTCCAGATACTTGCTGTTCTCGCGGCAATAGTAGGTGAAAAAGTGCTCCGCCAGCAGCGGAATGTCTTCCTTGCGGTCGCGCAGGGATGGCAGGGCCACGTTGATCACGTTGAGCCGGTAATAGAGGTCCTCGCGGAATTTGCCCTCTTTCACCAGCAGCGCCAGATCGGCATTGGTGGCCGCCAGGATGCGGACATCCACCTTGACTGGATCGGTGGCGCCCAGCGCGGTGAATTCCTTCTCCTGAATCACGCGCAGCAGCTTGATCTGCGTTTCCGGGCCCAGGGTGCCGATTTCATCGAAGAATATGGTCCCGCGGTCGGCGACTTCGAAATAGCCCTTCTTGGTATGGATGGCGCTGGTGAAGGCGCCCTTCACGTGGCCGAAGAGGGTGGATTCCAGCAACTCCGGGGGCAGCGATCCGCTGTTGACCGCCACGAACATATGGTCGGCGCGGGGCGAGTTGGAGTGGATGGCCTTGGCGACCAGTTCCTTGCCGGTGCCGGTCTCACCGGTGATGAGAATGGTGGAGCGGCTGGAGGCGACCTGGCCCACCAGATCCAGCATCTTCACCATGCGCTCGCTCTTGCCGATGATGTTGGGGAAGCTGTAGCGCTGCTTCAGGGCGCGTTTGAGATGGGTGTTTTCGTATTCCAGGCGCCGCCGCGCGATCATGCGGTCGATCTCGATAATGAGCTTGTCGTTCTCCCAGGGCTTGGAAAAGTAATCGTTGGCGCCCAGCTTCAGTGCCTGGACCGCGGCCTCCACCGAACCGTAGGCCGTGATCATGAAGATGGGGGTCTCTTTGTCGCGCTGACGGACTTCCTCGATCACTTCCATGCCGGATTTGTCGGGCATCATGAGGTCTAGCAGCACCAGGTCGTAGGCGCCGGCCTCCATCTTCTGGAGGCCCTCGGTAGCGTTCTGCGCCAATTCGACGGCATAGCCTTCGGACAGCAGCAGCAGCTCAAGGCTCTCGCGGATATCCGCCTCGTCGTCGACTACCAGCACATTGCCTTTGGTTGGGATGGCCGTGGATTGGGAAGCGGGCGTGATCATTAAGCGGCACTCACTATAATTGGGCGCGCTTTGTGGGGCAGATTGTCAATCTGCGGCGGATTGTTAATCCGCCTGGCCGGCAGCACGCATGACCCCGACAGGCGGATTGCCAATCCGCCGCAGGTTACCAACCTGCCCCACATATTTCCCAAAACATTAAGCACGCTACCATTATCAGGCGGCACTCACCGGTTTCCTCGCCGGGACCGGGACCGCGAGCGGCAGTTCCACGTGGAAGGTGGCGCCGCCCGACCGGCGGTTGGAAACTTCGATGGAGCCTCCATGCTCTTGAATGATACCGTAGGTCACCGATAGACCGAGACCGGTGCCTTTGCGCGCGGCTTTGGTAGTGAAGAAGGGATCGTAGATGCGATGCACGTGCTCCGGGGCGATGCCGGTTCCGGTATCGGCCACTTCGACCTTGGCGCGGGCGCCATCGGCCCAGGAACGGACCTCCAGAGTGCCGCCGGAGGTCATGGCGTCGCGCGCGTTCAGGAACAGGTTCAGGAAGACTTGTTGGAGTTTGCCGGTGTTGCCATGCACGCCGGGCAGGCCGGGATCGAGATCGGTCTTCACCTGGATTCCGGACTTCTGCAACTGGTGCTCCAGCAGGGACAACGTCTCCTGGATCACGCGGTTTACGCTGACATCGCCGTACGATGTAGTGGACGTCCGGGAGAAGTTGAGCAGCGAGTTGACGATCTCACTGGCGCGGAAGGTCTGCTTGGCGATCTTATCGAGGATCAGCGATTTCTGCGAGTCGTCGGCCACCTGCTTGGCCAACATTTGCGCATACGTGGAAATCACCGCCAGCGGGGTATTGACTTCGTGCGCCACGCCGGCGGCCAAGAGGCCGATGCTGCTCAGCTTGTCGGCCTGCACCAGCCGCTGTTCCAGTTCGGCGCGGTCGGTGACATCGTCGAAAATGATCAGCCGGCCGATCTGCCGCTGGTCTTTGGAAACCAGCGGGGCGATGGCGATGTTCAGCGTGGCATCCTTTAGCCGGCCGGACAACACGTGGTCCTGGTCGCTCCGGTTGCCGTCCCCTTGGCCGTTCAGGTTCCCGTTGCCGTTTCCGTTGCTATTGCCGCTTCCAGAGCCGTTTCCACTGCCGGTTCCAGAGCCGGTTCCAGAGCCAGGGGCTGCGGGCCTCAGAACGAACTTGTCCAGATGATGGATTCCGGTTTCGCCGCGCACCCGGTCAAACTGGGCGGACAACGCGGCGGGGAACAACTCTGACAGCCGCTTTCCCACGGCGTGTTCGCGGGTGATGCCGCTCAGTTGTTCAATCTGGGTGTTCCAGCTCTCCACGCGGTCTTCCAGGTCGGCGGCCAGGATGCCGACGTTGATGGATTCCACGATGTTCTCGCTGAATTCCTTGAGCCGCTCATATTCTTCCACCTTGCGCTGAAGCGATTGATAGAGCGACGCATTCTCGATGGCGATGGCCACGTAGCCGGCCAGAGTGAGCAGCAATTCCACATCGATGCTGGAAAGATATTCGCCGTCCGCCGTCCGGCTCACACCGAGGTAAGCGATGGTGCGCCCGCGGACCTTGCAGGGCAGGTAGTAGGTGAGATCCAGATCGGCGATGGTTTTGCGCACGGACGCGGGCCAGGATCGCGAAACCGCGTCCAACTGGTAGCGCGTGCGCTCGAAGAAGAGGTAGGGTTCGGGCAGTTCCCAGTTGAGGAAACTGAGGTCCAGCTCGCAACATTCCACTCCCGCCAGCCGGGAATTGGGGCCCATGGCTTTCTTTAGCTGGAACGTGGGGGGCTTCAATTCGAGCGCTGATGGCTTCAATTGGAACGGCGCGGGCTTCAACGGGAACGTGGCGGCGCCGGCCTTTTCCGCGGCGCACTTCGCGGCGTCTTCCACGGCGTCTTCTATAGCGAGGAAGAAGATCAGGTGCTTGATGTTCAGGGTTTCGCGAAGCCGTTCGCCCACCGACGCCAGCATGGTGTCCAGGTCGGTTTCAGAGCTCAGCTCGCGCGCGAATTCCACCAGGGTGCGGCGATAGTCGTAGCGGTCGCGGTAGAAGTACCGGTCCAGCCGTTCCTGCATCCAGTCGCGAATGGGCTGGAATAGAAACGCCGTGATCAGCATCACGGTCATCAACCCGGTACTGCCCAGACCCGTGAAATATCGCTGCACCTGATTGCCCAACGAAAACACCAGGGCGTAAAAGGCGGCCACCACGCACAGGGTAGCCAGAGTGTAGGCATAGCCGCGCCGGAAAATGATATCCACATCCATCAGCCGGTAACGCACAATGGCGTACGCCAGGGTGAGTGGGATCAGCACCACCGGCAGCACCGACATTTTCAGGTATGGATGCGGAATCATTCCCACCGAATAAGGCAGCACGTAGAACAGAGCGTAGGGCAGGATGCCGCAGAAGGCGCCATTGCGCAGCCACTTGAGCTGCTGGCGCACAATCGGATCTTCGGTTCTGCCGTATTCCATACTGAGGGCCACGCCGCCGATGATGTAAGGCAAAGTGGAAAACAGGACCCAGAATCGGTCCAGCAGCCAGCTCAACTCCAGCAGCGGGACGCCGATGGTGATGGTGCTCGAAGAGAAAGCGATGTAGGCCGCGAACACCATTACCCCGGGCACGTAGAGCAGGGCTTTCGGCGTCCGCCCCAGCAACCATTTGCGCGGTTCGGGGAAGGTGAGACAGAAGTGCAGGAACACGCTGGGCGCCAGCAGGCCGGCCGCCACGTTCCCGTAATAGATCACCATGTCGAACGAGTCGAGCCGGCCGGTGTAGTGGAAGCAGAAGAAGATGAACGAAGACAGGCAGAAGATGTAGAAGTGCTGCGCTTTATGGGCGCTGCCGCGGCGGAAATAGACGAACAGCCCGATCGCCAGGTAGGCCAGCCCCACCAGATATTCGTAGCCCAGCGCACGCGACGCCTCGCCGACCACCACGGTGGTGGGGACGGACACGCCGCCGTGGTTTACCAGGTACTGTGCCTGCCTCCAGGGGCCCACTCGCACCAGGATCTGCATCACCGTTGAGGCGCGGTCCACAGGTACGTTGTCGATGCTCTCCAGGCGGTCCCCCGGATGCACCCCGGCATTGGCCCCGCCGCTTTGGGGACGGACATATAACGCCGCCACTCCGCCCGCCCGGTCCACCCAAATGACGCCGTCTTCGGGGAGGTGGAAACGGCTCTGCTGCTCGAAGTTGATGAACGCGGACACACCTGCGGCGACGGTCAAAATAGTCAATATTGCAGTGGACAATTGGAACTTGAGTTCCTGAAACATAATGACCGCCGTCGGCCCCAGTCGCGAGACAATAATCCGGGTTCAGAACAGCACGTTGAGGGCCGCGTGAGATCCACGATTCGGTATCCAGAATAGCAAGATTATCTGCAACTTACAGGGCCGCCCGGCAGCGCCATCCGGTTTTTGGGAGAAATACACTATGCGGAAGTGTATCGGCGAGGAAGGGATGCCTGTGGCCGGATGCCGGTGGCCGGATGCCGGTAGCCGGTGGCCGGTTAAAAGCAACGCTCCCGGCATTCTGTTCACTGGCCACCGGCATCCGAGCGAAGCGAGCATCCGCATCTTCCGCTTCTCACGCCAGCACCGTTCTTGCTTCAGGGACGTTTAGCACACTACTGATACACTACCGACTAGTACATTACCCGAGAGAGATTCGCTTTGCCGGTTGAAATGATGGGAATCCCACAGTTGGCCCGGCCGGACCGTGATGGTTTGGATTTTAGATGCTGTACACTTATGGTCAGAGTATCATCGGCGCCCGGGGGCGCGTAATCAAGAACGTGGCCGCGTTGATCCAGGCTTCGATCATGTCGAACGGACAGGGTCAAACGTACAGGGGGCCTGCGTGAGTCAGGTCCAGGAAAGTTTTCCAGAGGTACATGATGAGAACGGTGATATCGTCCGCGCTAGGGGCGGCTCTCTGCGTCCTGGGATGCCTTGCCCAGGAACCTCCCAGGCCGAAGCCCGCGGAGACTGCCGGGCACCCGGGGTCCACTGCCGCCAAGTCTACTCCGGCACTGGAATCTCAACCACCTGTTGTGGCGCCGCCCACCGTGGCGGTAGATCCCAAGGCGGAAGCGGATCCGTCCAAAATGGCAGTGGATCCGACCAAGATGGCTGCGCCTGCCGTGAACGGCGGCGCCAAACCGGCCAACGCCGCGCCCGTGGATGCAAAGAGCTACGTGCTCGGGCCCGAGGACATGATTTTTATCACGGTCTGGCGAAGCGCGGAGTTCTCGGGCCAGCACATGATCCGGCCCGACGGCAAGATCACGATTAACCTGGTGGGCGAGGTGCAGGCGGCGGGAATCACGCCGGAGGCGCTGGGGTCATCCATCAGGGAAAGGCTCCGGAGGGTTCTGGTCGATCCGGACGTCAGCGTCTCGGTAACCCAAGTCAACAGCAAGAGGTATTTCATCGAGGGCGAAGTTCTAAAACCCGGAGAATACAAGCTGGTGGTGCCGACCAGGATTCTGGAGGCGCTGGTCAACGCGGGCGGTTTTAAAGATTTCGCCAAGCAGACAGATATACGAGTCATGCGCGGCGGGGCAGTGTTGCATTTCAATTACAAGAGCGCCATAAAGGGTAAGACCAGCGCCAAGACTGCGGATCAGAATGTATACCTCGAACCCGGCGACATAATCATCGTAAAATGACCGTGTTTTTGTAGGTTTTTGGGGTTTTTTGTAAGTTTTTGTAAGCAGGGATACCATTCTTTCGAGTGAGGACCGACAGTAGTAACTAAGAGGATTTTCGAGTATATGGCAACCGCGCAAAACTTCGTGAGTGTTTCTCGCCGCCCGCCGGACGTAGAGGACTACATCGACATGTTCCGGCGCTACCGGTCGTGGCTGATCGGGCCGATGTTCGCAGGCTTGGCGATCTCCGTGGTAGTCGCGTTTCTGTATCCCAATACGTACGTGTCCTCGGCTGTATTGCGCGTCACGCCGCAGCAAATCTCAGACCGCCTGGTGCCCACCGTGGTCAATATGCAGATGCAACAGCGGCTGCAGCAGTTGCAGCAGGAAATCCTCAGCCGCGGCAGCCTGGCCGAGTTGATTGCGCGGCCGGCGCTCGACCTGTACAAGGCGGAACGGGCGCGCCTTCCGATGGAAGACATCGTCACGGATATGCGCAACAAGGCGATTCGGATCCAGCCAGTGGAAGTGAACGCGGGGCCGGGCCGCGTCACGTCCGCATTTACCATTTCCTTCTCGTACCCGGATCGTTTCAAGGCGCAGGCAGTGGTGCGCGAACTGGTCACCAAGTTTACCGAGCAAAATGTCACCGTGCAGCACAACCAGGCCACCGCCACCAGCGAGTTTCTGAATTACGAATTGAAAGGCGCTCGGGAGAAGATGGACAAACTGGAAGCGGATATCACCAAATTCAAAGGCGAGAATCTGGGGCGCCTGCCGGAACAGTTTCAATCCAACGTGGCGCAATTGCAGTCTTTGCAGATGCAGCTTTCCAACGCCAACGAATCTCTCAGCCGCAATCAGCAGCAGAAGCTGCAGATCGAAACCCAACTTCAGAATTACAACACCCAGTTGAACTATTACACCGCTCTTGCCGACGACACCGTCACAGTTACCGGGCCGGCCCAGGTAAGGAACGAGAGACTCAACAATCTCAACCTCAAGATCATGGATGTGCAATCGCGCGTGGCCGCCATGGCGGAGATGTGGACCAAGGACCACCCCGATCTGAAGGCGGCGCAAGCGCAATTGGCGTCTCTGGAAAAACAGAAGTCCGATGCGGAGCGGGAAGACCTGGCGAATCAAACGGCCGCCGCCACGTCTCAACCCACCGTCAAGAGGATCCCGAACCTCCAGAATATGAAAATGATCCAGGATTTGCAGGGCTCGATTGCCGTCCTGAAGACCGAGATGCAGACGATCAACCTGCAAATGGACGATAAGATGAAGTCGGCCGCGGAGTTGAACCGGCAGATCTCCGGCTACCAGTCGCGCATCGAAAGCAGCCCGCAGTTAGAGCAGCAATATGCGGGGTTGATGCGCGATTACGGCATGGCGAAAACGACTTACGAAGAAATGTCGAAGCGCAGCGAGCAGTCCGAGACCGCCAAAGACCTGGAAGAGCACAAGGCCGGCGAGAACCTGGAAGTTCTCGACGCCGCCTCGGACCCGATGACTCCGTCGGAGCCCAACCGGCCGTACTGGGCGGCCGTCGGTACGGGCGCGGGGCTGATGCTCGGAATCGTGCTGGCCGCGGCCAAAGAAATGAAAAACACGTCCTTGAAGAACCTGAAGGACGTACGGGCTTATACCAATCTGGCGGTGTTGAGCAGCATCCCATTGCTGGAAAACGCTCTACTGGTGAGGCGGAAGCGGCGGTTGCAATGGCTGGCGTGGTCCAGTGCGATCGTCATAGGCTCTATCGCCATGAGCGGGTCGGCTTACTATTACTATTTCGGCCACAGTACGTAAGGCCCGCTTGCTGACGCGCGCGGCTCGGAGGGGCTTCGGAGCTGCGCGGGAAGCGGTTCAGAGCCGTGACCGTGAGGGGAGCGGTGGCTTCAGAAACCAGTGGTCAAACTAGTGGGCAAACCAGGGGGCGAACCCAGGGAGCAGTGGAGAAACAATGAGTCGAGTTCATGACGCTTTACGCCGCGCAGAGGGTACCGTGCCGCCGGAGGAGGAACCTCAGGTTCCGGTTAGCATACCGCCTTTGAGTCCGGAGGTCCGGTTCAGGGATTCGCAGGCGTTTAGCACTGGTCCCGGCGCTGCGAACGGAGTGCCGCTCCGGCTCAACATTCACCCGGCTATGCTGAGCGAGGTGGTGATGGTGCCGTTTTCACCGGCGCCCGAATCCCATCTGCTGGATCTGAACAACTCCCACGAAACACCGGCGGAGGAGTTCCGCACGCTGCGCACCCGGCTCAACCATCTGCAGACGCTGCAGCCGCTCCACACGGTCATCGTAACCAGCCCCTCGCCCGCGGAGGGGAAGACGTTCACCGCGGTCAACCTCGCCCTGGCCCATGCCCACCTCGCCGAGAGCTCGGTGCTGCTGGGCGATTTCGACCTTCGACGGCCCATTATTCACAACCTGTTTCAGATCGACCGGGCTCCCGGGCTTTCGGACTTTCTGACGGGCCAGTGCACGTTTCCTCAGGCGCTGCGCCGCCTGGAGGGCATGAACTTGTACGTGCTACCGGCTGGCACGCCGGTGAAGAATCCCCTGGAACTGTTGAACATGCGGCAGGCGAAACTGTTGTTCGAGGATCTGCCCAGGAGTTTCAACTGGGCCATCTTCGACACCCCGCCGCTGCTGTTCTCGGCGGATGCCAACTTGCTGTCCACGGCGGCTGACGGCACGATCCTGGTGGTCAAAATCGGCTCCACCACCTTTGATAACGTGACTCGCGCCATGCAATCGTTGTGCGAGAACAACGTGCTGGGGATCGTGGCCAACGGGGCCCGGGCCTCGGAGCTTTACAGCAAGTACACGTATTATTATTCGAAGGCGGAATAGGCGTAGAAGCTATCAGCTATCAGCTTTCAGCTAAACCAGCACGGCGCGTGCGCCAGGTTCAAGCTGATCGCTGAAAGCTGATGGCTCGAAGCTACTCCGCTTTCACCCACACCCTGGCGGCCACCGGGCGATCCAGCCGGACCGCGCGGCCATCGGCGGCCATATCGATGGATCCGCCGGTCGACAGCACTTGTAGCCTGACCCCGGGACGGATGCCCTGGCTATCCAGATACTCCAGCAACTTGCGGTCGCGTTCGAAAACACTGACCACCGACAGGCATTCGCCGGCCGAAGCTTCCTCAAGCAGTTTCAGCCCCTGCTGCCGGCGCAGGCGGGGCGAGTCCATGCCTACGACATTGCCGTGCGGACACACACTGCCGGTGCCTAGCTTCTCGGCCAGCTTGCGCTCGAAATCGGCCGATACCGCGTGCTCCAGTTGCTCCGCCTCGTCGTGAACCTTGTACCACTCCAGGCCGAAAATCTCCGTCAACATTCGTTCAATCAGGTGATGCCGGTTGATGAGGCGGTTGGCGATCTTGCGCCCGGCCGGGGTGAGGGTAATCTGCCCTTCGGGCCCTACATGGATCAAGCCATCGCGCCGCAGGCGTTTGATCGCCATGGTGACGGCGGGAGCTGAAACGTGCAGCCAACGGGCCAAAGTGACCGCCTTTACGGTTTCCTCCTCGGACTGGGCTTCAGCGATGGCCTTGAGGTAGTTCTCTTTGGAGATGGTGATTCGCACGTTGGTTGGTGCCGGCGCTACTGGCCGGGATACTGCGGTTCTTCGAACGTCTTTCCGTCGAACCAGAAGGTGCGTTCGTCGATCGTGACGGCTTCTCCGGCCATCCCCTCACCGGACAGGCGCACACGAAAGGCGCCGGTCTTGAGCTGTGCCAGGTGGACGCGCGCGACTGTCGGGAGCGTACCCGGCGCCAGTTTGCGCGCGTTGGGCAGGGAGGTCTGCCCCAGGTCGCGTGCCGCCTCGAAGCTGCCGTTAGCCGCCGCATAACCGGTGAGTTCGCTCCAGGCCAGCGTGACCTTGCGGTAAGCGCGGTCCACGCGAAAGCGGACGTCGTAGTTTCCGCGGGCCGCGGCAATGCGCTTCTGCATGCCGGGGTCGCTTCGAATGCGCTCCTCGACATACTTGAGATCCATTTGCGGATGATACAAAGTCGGCGTTCCGGCGGCGTTGGTGAAGGCGTCGTTTCGATTTTGTGCGGTATCGTGGATTTCCGCGTCGAGCTCCACTTCCTCGGAAAACGCTCCGCATATTCCCGGCGCCGCGGCCGCCTGCTGCAGTTTCGCCATCAGAGACTTCGCCGACGGGAGATTTAGCGTGGTCACCGTGAGCTGACGCGCGCCATGCAGAGCGGATGTGGATAGGGCAATCTTCGTCAGCGGCTCGGCTGAAACGAAGAGGCCGCTGTGCCGCCAGGTCTCGAGCGAACGGAACGCCGGCTGGGCGGCCACGATTGCGGCAAGATCCCGGCGGGAAGTATAAATCTCGCTTCCGACCGTCCGCAGTCCGGGCTCTTCCCGAAACACCAGCGGCAAAGCGGCATTCAACCGCCCGGCGATGTCGAGCATCCAACTCTTCGCCAGGCTCGCCGAAGCGGCATCCGAGGGCTTCTTCAAGGTTACCCGGGTGCGATCTTCGGGTGATTCGAACACCGCCCACATCTCGTGCCAGACTTCGAAGTGCTGGTTCGGGGCAATCTCCGGGAAGGCAATCTGCCGCTTGCGCCCAACCTGTTCATCGTAGAAGCCGTCCAGGCGATCCAGCGCGGCGGCGTACGTCATCGGAGTGACGAAGGTGGTAGTAATCAGAACTTCAGGCCCGCTGGCCGGTGGCGTTTGCGCCACTCCCGGAATTACGCAGCCGGCCAGAGCCAGAGACAGCGGCATTGCTCGTTTGAGACCACGCATTCGAGCCCTCACTTTCGGGCGCTCACTTTCGGGCCACCAGCTTTTGCGCCACCATGACGCGCGAGGGGTAAAAAGTCTGGTGGACCACTTGATCCCGAAGAATCTTAAACCGTACCGACTCGATCAACTCCGGCACCCGCCGCTCCACCTGGCGGCCCCAGAACGCGGGCGCCACTTTTCCCAGGACCTTGTAGATCGCGTTGAACATGGCCGTATTTTGCCCGATCAGCACCAGCGTCAGGTTGCCATGGTCGCGCAGGACACGGCGGAACTCTCCCAAGGTGGTCACAATGTCCTCGGCCGAAAGCAGCTCCAGAAGATAACAGCAGAAAACCGCGTCGAAGGACTCGGCGCGGAACGGCATGTGCCGGGCGTCCACCGCCTGGCAGTGGGTTTGCGCGTGCGGAAATTTCCGCCGCGCGACCCTCTGAGTCCGCGCCGCCATGTTGGACGAAAGATCCACGCCGATGGTAGTGCCGTTCCCGTTGGCGCGGACCAGTCTGCGGAACATCTCGCCCGATCCGGTGGCCACTTCCAGCACTTTCATGCCGTCGCGAATGTCCGACGCCCCCAGAGCCCATCGGTGAGCCCGGGAGTGAAACAGCATGGTGGAGACTGGATACACGCCCGCCAGCCGGTCGTAGACGCGCTGGGTACGCTGGGCCAGCGTTGCCGGCAGCCCGTTGACAGGCCAGACGCCGCCGGATTCTTCCACTTGGTTCAAGGTCTCTCCTCGTGAAGCCGGGCTTGTGACACCGGGCTCATGACACAGCCGCCAGTGCGCTTTGCAGTTCCGGCAATTCAATCTGTATGCGGGTGCCGTTACCCGGCTGACTGTCGATCCACATGCGGTACTCGTTCCCAAACAGCACCTGCAGGCGCTCGTGTACGTTGCTGACGCCGATGCCCTGATGGAGCAGCGTAGCCAGTTTGGTCTCCGGTATGCCGACCCCGTCATCCTCCACCAGCAAATGCAGCCTGGGCCCGGCGCGGCTGGTCCGTATGCGGATAATGCCTCCCTCCACCTTGCTGCTCAAACCGTGCTTGATCGAATTTTCTACCAGCGGCTGCAACAGCATGCTTGGCACGAGCATGTCCAGTGTATCTTCGGCGACGTCCTTTTCGAAGCGCAGTTTGTCGCCGAAGCGGACCACCTCAATGGCCAGGTAATCCTCGATGAAACTCAGTTCGTCGCGGAGGGTGCTGAAGTTTTCGTGTTTACGCAGCAGCCGGCGGAGCACCTTGGAAAGCCGCACCACCATCACCCGCGCCTGGTTGGGATCGGTGCGGATCAACGAGGAAACCGAATTCAGCGTGTTGAACAGAAAGTGCGGATTGATCTGGCTGGTCAGGGCCGCCAGGCGGGCTTCCACCAGCAGCCGCGCCTGTTCTTCCAGTTTCTTCTCGTTGCGCGTGTTGTTCCAGATTTTCAGCGGGATGGCGACGGCGAACAGCGTGGTGGCATAAATCGCGATTACCATCGGCACCTGGGGATGCGGCCCGGCAGGCTGAAGGTAGAAAACCTCCTTTCGGGAGTTGAATAATTCACCCATGGTCGTCCGCAGGAATTCGGCAACCAGCACCACCGCGATGAAGACCAGGTGAAAGGAAGTTGTACGATAGTCGCGCTCCCGGAAGAAGCGGTAGATGCTCAGGTCGGGGGCAGGCGAAAACCTCCAGATCTCCTCGGAATCGGGGGCAAAGTCGCGCAGCAATCCGCCCAGCACGCCGACGCCCGCCAGCAGCGGCATGGTCAGGTGTTCGTGGCCGAACATGGCAGGCACGGATATTAGCACTCCGGAGCACAGGCCGGTTACGTACCCGCCCAGAATTCCCGCGAGCAGGCTGCCTTCCAGACCCAGGTCAGCCGCGGGGTAGTCTCCGGTGAACACCCGGATGGCCACGCCGGCGCCGAAAGCGCTGGACAGCCAGAACGAAAGCGCGGCCCGCTGGTGGAGCGTTCGCGTCTCCCGCATCAGCATGGATTTGAAGCTGTTCGATCTTGCCAGCAGGCTCGCGATCGAGGCCATGGCGGCAAGCTTCACCAGCAGCGGAAAGTAGCTGTCGAGCATTTGGTGCTGGAAGCCATTATAATAGAAGCACTAAGGTTCCTAATAGTTGAGCATGAACAACGCCCCCGCGCTGCAGCTTGTCAAGGTGGCTGAAGCGGACTTTCCAAGCGAATTCGGCTACTTCCGGATCTACGGTTTTCAGGCCCGCTCCGCCATGCGGGTGGAGGAGGCCGTGGCGCTGAAAATGGGAGATTTGGCCGGTACTCCGCCGCTGGTCCGGATCCACTCCCAGTGTCTGACCGGCGACGTTTTCCACAGCCTGCGCTGCGATTGCCGGGCGCAACTGGAGTTGGCGCTGAACATGATCGCCAAGGAAGGCCGCGGTTTGTTGATCTACGAACATCAGGAGGGGCGTGGAATCGGCCTGCTGAACAAACTGCGCGCCTACGAACTGCAGGATCACGGCGCCGATACCGTCGAAGCCAATGAGCGCCTGGGTTTCGATTCCGATCTGCGCCACTACGAGATTCCGGGCGCCGTTCTCCAGTATTTTAGACTGCAGGCGATCCGCCTGATGTCCAACAATCCTGAAAAGGTGGAAGCCGTGGAAAACGCCGGCGTCAAGGTTGTGGAACGCGTCCCGTGTCTGGCCGACGTGCTGGAAACCCGCGAAGTCTACCTCCGCACCAAGCGTGAGAAGATGGGCCACCTGCTGGAAGATTTTTAGCGTTGTGGGGCAGGTTGCTAACCAAGGTTGCTGACCAGGTTGCTAACCTGCGGCGGATTGGCAATCCGCCTCCTCCGGGCCGGATTGTTAATTCGCCTTTTCCTCTTCGATGCGTGTGAGGCGTCGGTCATGAATCTCGGCGATGCGCGCCAGGGCGCGAATGTTCTCGGCGTCCACCTGCACGTCGTGAGTCAGTAGTTCGATAGTCTGGGTGAGCGCTTCGTGCCGCCCGGTAAGGCGTTCCAGGCGTTCGTCGATGGTCATGGCCGGTGACGCTTCTTCATCTTACCGCACCCGGAGAAGCCGGACTTTGACTGCCGTTGGCCCGCCTTTTTGAGGGATATTGTAAACATTGAAGACCCGAATATCTTGATATCGGCTATAATCAAGACGACGCTCGAAAGGGGCGCCGCTTATGATCTGGATAGTACTTCTGATGGCGCAGGCCGCCGTTCCGTCGCAGACCGACCGGGGCCAGGCGGTCTTCATGGATTCTCAAAAAGGCTGTGTTACCTGTCACGCGTTGAAAGGCCAGGGCACGGCGGTCGGGCCGGACCTTACGGGGATCGGCCGGCTGGCTCCAGCGGCGATTGCGATGGGGGTGCGCTCCACCGCCACTCAATACGTGCAGAATGTGACGCTGAAATCCGGGCAGTTTTTCCCGGCGATGCCCGGCAAGAAGGACGAAAAGGGACTTTCGCTTTATGACCTTTCCAAAATGCCTCCGGAACTGCAGGTGGTACCGCAGTCCGACATCGCGTCCATGTCCGGCAGTGATAAATGGAGGCACCCGCCGGCTTCCGGCAAACTGACGGACCAGGAAATCGCCGATGTGATCGCGTACGTCCGCTACGCGGCTACCGGGACGAAGAAGGCAGTGGACCCGGGGGAAGTAAAGTAAAGTAGGTAAGAAACACAGGCAAGAATGCCCGTGTTACCGCAAACGCCCGATCTCGTAAACGAAGATGGTGTGGTCCATGCTGCCGGCTTTGACATGGGCCACCTCCACTGGTACCCATCCGCGGACCGGAAATTCGTTCGAGACCACGCGCGACCCCGGTTTCAGGTGCTTTTCCAGATTGGGCTTCAGCCGTTCGTTGGAAAGTGTAGTGAAGAACATGGTCACCACGTTGGCTGGGCTTACGTCCACCCGCAACGCGCTGCCCTCCACCATGCGGACGCGGTCCGCCAGGCCCAGTGACGCAATGCGCTGCTGAGTCTTGCGGCACAGATCCGGCAGCAGTTCCACTCCAACACCCGTGGCGCCGAATTTTTGTGCCGCCATGATGATCACGCGTCCATCGCCGCTGCCCAGATCGTAGACCACGTCACCCGGCTTCACGCGGCCCGCCTGCAGCATTCTCTCGACGACGGCTTCGGGAGTGGGAATATAAGGGGCAAGGTTCTCGGCTCCCCCAAACTGTTGGGTAAAACCGGGAATCGCGGCGGACACGAAGCAGAGGACACTTGACGCGACCCACCGGCCGCTCGACAAAACCCGCATAGCAGTTGACGGAACCCGCATGAGCTACTGGGCCACCGACGGGTTGGCGCCGGCGGTTCTCCCGAACTTTGATTTTACAATACGGCCGATGATTTCGCTCCAGGCATAAAACAGGTCGCGAGGCCGGCTGATCGTATATTCCGCCCCCTTGAGGTAGCGCACGGCGTTGCCGATGGCGTCACGCCACGGATTGGCCTGCGGGTTCAGGTTGTAATTCATGTAGAATACGGGGTATTTCACGTTGTCGCCAAGTTGTTTGAAGGTATCGGGCGGCAGGGCGTTATCCAGCATCACCTTGGGGCCGGCAATAATCACCGCATCCGGATGTTCCCGATCCTCCTTCATCTCCTGAGTGATGAAATTGGTCAGGAACTCGGTATCGCCGTGCTTCTGGGTGAGGCGTTTGAGGTCCACGGTGCCCAGGTTCAGCCCACGCAACGCCTTGCCGAGAGCCGGAAAATCGATCTGGGAAGCGGCTTCCTGGCGATAGATGACTCGCTGCTCCTGCATATTAAAAGCCACAATCGAAAACTTGTTGATGCGCGGCTCGCGCGCAATGTTGCGCAGTATGGAGACCAGGGCCGCCGTATCGAAGGGCTGCAGGGTGGCCGAATATGAGTCCTGGGGCGCGAAATTGACCATCACTTTCACGTTCAGCGGATCTTCACCCTGGGCGCGTGAAACCGGAGGCTCCTGTTTGAAAGGTTCGGTATCGGCAGGTTGGACGGCATCGGCCAGGATATCCAGCGCGATCTGCTTGTCCTTGGCTGGCAGCGTTGCCTCCAGGTCCCAATTGGACGAGCAGATTCGTTCCGCCCGGTCGCGCATCAACCAGTCCACGTGGTACTTTCCTTCGCCCAAATCGAACATTCCGGTCAGCAGGGCATTGCCGCCGGCATCGGAATCGATCACGGGAACCGGGAAATGTTGCGAGAAGTAAACTGGTTCGTCCGGGTGATGTTCGGGATTGACCCGGAAGACCATGGTCAACTGGTTGTCGGCCCCGGCGAGATCCTTCAGAGGGATGCTGATATCGTACCCGGCATGGAACCTGAGGTCGAAACCCAGCACGGGCTTGATCGGTGTGGCGGTACAAGGAATGTCCTTCCGAACCTCCTGCGCCTCCAGAATGGCGGCGTCCGAGGTGAACAGGCGCACCATGCCCCCTGGCCCCGAAACCGGCATCAGGCTCTGGCTGGAGGCAGCCGAACCGAACAACAGCGAATACGCGAGGAAATCCGCCAACCTTCCTCGTCCCCGACCGATGACTAATCCGGGTCCCATCGCCATCGCTACTGAGCACCTGCGATACCAGAATTCCCATCCATTCGTGGGAATCACTTGATAACGTATTATGGCGCAAATTTCGAAAGGCGCAACAGCAAAAGGTAATTCTCACGAAAAAAGTACCGTCGATACGGGTTATATCTTGCATGTCTCCGAATGGAGCGCTGGAAGCCGGGTAGAATTAAAGGCGAGGCAACGCCGTTGCCCGGAAACCGCGATGTTTGGCATGGGCCGCACCAAGAACCAGCAAGACAACCAGGGTGACGCCATCCCGTCGCCTCTCCAGATTCCGTCCGACGTGATCGTCAGCCCGGACACGCGGCGCAGCGCAAGAACCCCTCCGGGCCAATCCCGTACCAGGAAATGGCCGGTGCTGGACGCCAGTGGACCTCCGGCCATCGATCTGGCAGCCTGGCGCTTCCGGTTTGGCGGGCTCGTTGAGAAACCGGTGGAGTGGGATTGGAGAGAATTCCAGCTCCTGCCCAGGGCCAAGGTTTTCTCCGACTTCCATTGTGTCACGCGATGGTCCCGGCTCGGCAACCTCTGGGAAGGAGTCACCACTCGCCAGTTGGTGCAACTCGCAGGTGGCGCCAAACCAGAGGCGCACTTTGCCACGGTCCGTGGGTACGACCGTGGTTGGACCACCAACCTGCCGTTGGAAGACTTCCTCGCCGAAGACGCGCTGGTGGCGTTCCTCCACGACGGTGAGGCGATATCAATCGAACACGGCGGCCCCGCGCGGCTGGTGGTGCCGAGGCTGTACGCCTGGAAGAGCGCGAAATGGGTTGCCGGCGTGGATCTCACCGAAAAGGACCGGCCAGGTTTCTGGGAAGCCAACGGCTACCACATGCGCGGCGACCCCTGGGAGGAGCAACGTTACGGGTGGTAGTAGTCAGTCGTCAGTCGTCAGTCGTCAGTTTGAACCCGGCGCACCCGCCGGAGGCGCTGGTTTACTGAAAACTGACAACTGAAAAACTGACAACTAATGTGCCCCGGCTACCCGGTGTTTCACCCGGTGGCGCGCCACGTAGTTCGCATCCGGAGGCAGAGCCGCAAACTGGCTTTCCGGCTGAATCTCATCGGGCATGATCTCTTCCAGCATGCTGGTGACTTGCAGACTGGCTGGATCGAAGCCGCGGGATTGCAGTCCGGCGGACACTTCGTCCAACTGGCTGCCGTAGGCCGGAAACTCCACCAGGGTGGTGGCCTCGGTTTCCTCCCGGCCGTCCGGATACACGTACACGATGGCGGCATCGTGGTAGATCTGGGGATTGACAGGGAAACTGACTTGCGCCAGGGTTTCCAGCAGAGACTCCAGATATCTAGGGTCTACGTTAATCGATACCGAAATCAGATCGCCTTCGCGGCCCGAAAGCGCGGGGCTCGACAACGAAGTAGTGGTGGCCGATGTTTTGGGCCAGACGCTCATACAAACCTCCAGCATCCGGCGAAGGGGGCCTGCTCCGGGAACAAAAAACCCTGGAGCCGAAAGGCGCCAGGGTAAAAATGTTCTCGAACAGACCGACTCGCCTTTAGCACTTTTTTTCGTGGTTGCAATTAGCTGGGCTCAAAGAACCCTAAATCAATCCACGTCTAGCTTCAGCGTATCACCCAGTACCGTGCCGAGGCAACGATTTTAATGTTGCAGGTTTCGGTATCACGTTACGCGTTCGGCACGAGGACCGGACAGGCGTGGATCCTACGGATTCCCGGTTAGTTGAACGAGGCGGCACCGCACCTGCGACGCTCCGAAAAACTCGTCGGCGACGCCTTGCCGGCGTCGCTGCTGAAATTGGCCCCGACCTTCAGTCCATATGTAATTAATAGTACAATAGAAGACTTTCGACTGAAAACCTATGAACAGGGCAGCCAACCTGGAAAGGTGAGTATCCGATGATGAACCTGCTAGCTGTAGCGGTTTGATAGCTCTCGGACTGGTTCTCGTGCTCCTGCACCTGCAGTGGCAGAGGCCATCGGAGGTCTTAGACGGGGACACAGACCTCACACCCGTTCCCAACAGCCTTTCGGCGGTGCAGCGGGCAATATAGCAGGTCGATCGATCAGTCCGCGACGAGATTACGCGAAGCCGACTGGACCAGGCGAACCATTTGCAGGCGTTGCGAGTTGAGGTGATGACCGCTTTTGACCGGCATCGGCGAATCCGACAAGCTTCGAATCGATCGAGGCCGCACAGCCTCGGGACTACGAGATTGAGGATGTCATGGTGCTGATTGGCTTGGGCGAGCAGGACTAACCGCCGGGCCGGGACAACCGGCATGCCGGATTCATGTTGCAGCACGCCGTCGCCTTTGAGTTGCGGCAGGCTGCGGGGAGTGATAGGCTCAAAACACACTGGAGGTAACTCAATGAAGATGCTGTCGTTGGCGCTGGCCGGTGCACTGTTGCCGGCCGGCTTGTTCGCCCAGGCGATCCAACCGCCTCACACCAGCCTCAAAGTTGGTGACATGGCGCCCGACTTCACCCTGACCGCCACCACGGGCGGCAAGGTGACGCTCGCCGATTTTCGCGGCAAGAACACCGTGGTGCTGGCGTTCTTCCCGGCCGCTTTCACCGGTGGCTGAACCAAAGAAATAACCGCATACCAGGCTGGTATTGCAAAATTCGATGCAGCGGACACCAAGGTTTTTGGAATTAGTACCGACAACACCCCTTCCCAGAAAGAGTTTGCCACTAAAGTAGGCGCGTCCTTCCCCCTGCTCAGCGATTTCAACAAGCGTGAAGTGTCGGCAGCCTATGGCGTGCTGATCCAGTCCGCCGGGATGGCTAACCGCTCCACCTTCGTGGTGGACAAGGAAGGGAAGATTGCGTACATCGAGGAGGGAAATACGGCCATCGATCCGACCGGAGCGGAAACCGCTTGTAGCCGGACGGCACACAAGGAGAAGTAGGGGAAGAAGCTATCAGCTTTCAGCGATCAGCTTTCAGCTAGTACCAACTGCGCCTTCGGCGCGCGCGGGTTTAGCTGACGGCTGATAGCTGACCGCTGAAAGCTTGTTGCCTCACCCTGGCGCCACTTCGGTAATCTCCAGAATCAGCCAGGCGCCGCAATTGCCGCACACCAGCGTCCCATCCGCCGTCATGTAGACTGCGGTGGAGGTGCACTTGGCACACTCGGCAGTCGGGCCGGTGGAATCGGGGAGCGGGTCGGGCGGAAGGATGCCGGCCGCAGTTCCACCCTTGAGCGTGGTTGCGGGCTCGAACGTGGTTCCACAGCCGCTGCACACGTGGTTGAAGCAACAATTGGGAGTGCAAGTGTAGAAGACCTCGGCCGAACCGCAGACCGGGCAAGCGATTTCCAGTTTCCGGGTCTTCACTTTACTTCCTGGCACTTTACTTCTTGGCGATTCCGAAGAATTCATTGTCGAGCACCGCGCCGGCCTTGGCGGCAAGCTCTTCGATAGCTTTCTGCGCATGCTCGGGCCGCAGTTTCTTCTCCAGGTCGGGTCGCGACGCTTCGAAGCTCTTCGATTCCTTAGCCTCCATCCGGATGATGTGATAACCGAACGGCGTCTTCACGGGCTCACTGATTTGCCCAACGTTCAAAGCGAAGGCCGCCTCTTCGAAGGAAGGTACCCGTTGGCCGCGGTGAAAGAACCCGATGTCGCCGCCCGATGCGATGGATTCGGTGTCGCTCGATTCGTTACCGGCGAGAGTGGCAAAATCCTCCCCATCCAGAAGCCTCTGGCGGATGTCCTGAGCCTTGGCCAGCGCTTCGCTTTCCGTAAGCTCCTTCTGGCCCGTCGTCAACGGCAACAGCGACCCCTGCATCCGAATCAGGATGTGGCGCACCCGGACCCTTTGGTATTCCGATTGGTGCGCGTCATAGTATTTGCGCAACTCCGGGTCGTCCAGTTTTACGTTCTTCCTTAGGTCGTCCGAGGTCAGGCCCGCCAGCACACTGGCCTCGGAGAACATGGCCTGCGTCTTGAAAGCAGGCGTTTCATCAATCTTGCGGCGCTTGCCCTCCAGGGCCAGCACCAGGATTCGAACCACGTTGTCCGCGAATTGTTGGCGGCCGCCGCCCCGCGCGACGGGACGAGAATTCTCGGGCAGCGCGTCGATCATTTGATCGAACTGCGCGGCGGTGATTTTCAGATCGCCGATGGCGATCACCGTGCGATCAGGCGGAACCGTGGGCAGGACTTTGGATGCGGGGTCCTCGACCGCAAGCGTAACGGTCTGGCAAAACGCCGCGCCCGCTAAGCCCAGCCAAAGCAAAGCTGCGAAAAACCTCATGGCTTTATGATACCCGCACAAGAAGCTTTCAGCGGTCAGCTATCAGCTTTCAGCTAAACCCACCGCGCCGTCGGTGCGCGCCGGGTCAGGCTTACTGTTGACTGCTGACGGCTGATAGCTTCCCGTGCTACGCCGCCGGTTCCACCGCGGCGGACATGGAACCCTTCGAACGCGGTAAGCGCCAGTCCGGGCCATAAGAGTGAATCTGGTCGCGCGCGAACTCGGCCTGCGGCAACTCACAGGTAATCAGAACCGTTCGCCCGCGGCGATCCACCTCTTCGGTATGACGGTAGGCCTGCTCCAGGGTGAAGATGAAGATCTTCTGGAGCATCTCGATGACGTAATCGTAGGTATGGTCATTGTCGTCGAGTAGCACGACACGGTAAAGCGGAACCAGATGGTCCCGCTCCACCACTTCCGTTTCAGGGGCAACCGAAACCTTCGCCATGCGGATCAGTCTCAGGGGACCGGCAACGGCCGGTATGTATAGTATCCGCTATTGCGCCCCGCGCGACAACAGCATGGCCTTCAAGGTATGGAAAATAATGTAATTGTCGAGAGACAGCGACATGTTCTTGATGTAGTACAGGTCGTATTCCAGCTTCTGGATAGTGTCTTCGAAGGTGTCCCCGTATTTGTAGTTGATTTGTGCCCAACCCGTGATACCCGGCCGCACACAATGACGCTGGCGGTAATACGGAATCTGTTCCGAAAGAGCCTTGACGAATTCCGGACGCTCCGGGCGCGGGCCCACAATCGACATCTCGCCCTTGAGAACATTGTAAAGTTGAGGCAACTCGTCGAACCGGAGGCGGCGGAGGAAGTGGCCGACCGGGGTCACGCGCGGGTCGTCCTTAGCGGCCCAGACCGCTCCGGTAGCGGCTTCCGCATCGGCGCGCATGGACCGGAACTTGTACACCGTGAACAGCGCTCCATCCAAACCGACGCGCACCTGCCGGTAGAGAATCGGCCCGGGCGAGGAAACCCGCACCGCCAGCGCCGTCAACACCGTGATCGGAAACGAAACAATCAGCCCGATCACCGCCACCGCCATGTTCGACGCGCGCTGGATTAAAAGATTTTGTGGCCGGGGCCCAAGCTCGCCGGAAAAAATGAGCTGCGAAGGCCGCAGTTCTTTCACGGAGACGCGCCCGCAAACCCGCTCGTAAGTGGTGGCAACCTCTTCGATGATGTGTCCGGCAAACCGCAGTTCCAACAATTCGGTCACAGGCATGCGGTTGCGCCGCTCAAACATTCCCACCACCACCCGCCTTGGCTGGGTGGCGCGCACAATCTCCCGCAGCGAACTCATGGGGCCCAACAGCTTGGCTCCGGTCACCATGTCGCCCGTCTCGTGCTGGTCGTCCACGTAACCGGCAACCTCCAACCCCAAATGGGGATGCTCGGCGATGTGCCGCCCGATGTCTTCCAGCAGCGGACTCCCTCCGACCAGCAGCATGCGGTCCCGACCCACCACGTTGATGGCAACCGCGCTGAAGAAAATGCGCCAGGAATAGATAGCCGCGATGGCTATCCCGCTGCCCCAGATCATTACCTTAATTGGGACCCGCATGTCCGGAGCCACATACGCGATCAGCCCCTGCAGGACGAAGGCGATGCCCATCACCAGGCAGAGCTGCTGGAACAGCACGATCCGCGACTTCACATAAAACTCGGAGTACAGATCGTGGAAGTGCAGCCCTACCAGAATGGAGATCACCACTAGTACGATTTTGAACATACCGCCATCGTCCAGCAGGAAGACGGTCGGGTCCACGTTCAAGTCGATATACGTGGCAACGATGAAGGCAGAGGTGACCAGGATGATTTCGGAAACCAACAACGTCAGTGTTCCGGCTGGTATGAAAACCTTGAATAAACGATTCATCGGAACGGGACCGAGGCACCCTAGCCTGTGCCCAATTATACTCGGGATTGGGCGGTGTGCAAACCGTTCCCGGATCATCGTGCACAATCCCGTTTATCTCGACCACCATGCCACCACACCGGTGGATCCGCGGGTGCTGGAGGCCATGCTTCCGTTCTTCGGTACGAAGTTCGGCAACGCGGCCAGCCGCAGCCACAGTTTCGGATGGGAGGCCGGGAAGTCCGTGGAACGGGCGCGCCGGACGATCGCCGATCTGGCTGGAGCGAGCGCACGCGAAATCGTCTTTACCAGCGGCGCCACCGAGTCCAACAACCTGGCGCTCAAAGGGGCGGTGGAAGCCGTCTCCTGGTCGGGCCAAAATGGAGGCCGCGGCCATATCGTGACAATGAGCACGGAGCACCGGGCGGTTCTGGATCCAACCGGACACCTGGAACGGCTGGGCTGCCGCCTGACGGTGCTGCCGCCGCTCGCCGGCGGGCGGATCGATCTCGATCAACTGCGCGCGGCCATCGCGGACGACACCATCCTGGTGAGCGTAATGTATGCCAACAACGAAATCGGCGTAATTCAGCCGGTGCGCGAGATCGGCCGGATTTGCCGACAGAGCGGCGTCCTGTTCCATTGCGATGCCGTGCAGGCTTTTGGCAAGATCCCGGTGGATGTGGAAGCGGACCAAATTGACCTGATGTCCATCAGCGCTCACAAGATGTATGGCCCCAAGGGTATTGGGGCACTGTACGTACGGCGCAGCCATCCGCGGGTCCGGCTGGCCGCGCAGATCGAAGGCGGCGGGCATGAGTTCGGCATGCGGTCGGGGACGCTGAACGTTCCAGCCATCGTGGGCTTCGGAGAGGCATGCGCAATCTGCGCCGATGAGATGGAAACCGAGAGTCTGCGCACGCGTGGGCTGCGCGACCGATTGCAAGCGGGGATCGAAGCCGGGCTGGACGACGTGGGGGTCAACGGCTCCATGGAGCACCGTCTTCCCGGCAACCTGAACATGAGTTTCGGCGTGGTTGACAGCGAAGCGCTGCTCCTGAGCCTGCCTGGGCTGGCACTCTCCACGGGGTCGGCGTGCAGTTCGGCAAGCGTGGCTCCCAGCCACGTGCTGAAAGCGCTGGGAGTGAACGCGCGTGGGGCGCTACGCTTCGGCGTGGGCCGCTTTAACACCCCAGAAGAGATGGATTACGCCGCCGCCAGGGTAGTGGAAGCGGTGCGCAAGTTGCGCGCCTTGCAGCCGCGGTAGCGTCGGCAACTTTGTGGGGCCGATTGTTAATCGGCGGCGGATTGGCAATCCGCCTGTCGCGTTTGACGAACCCGCGAATTGCACGGTGAAGATTGGCAAGCTGCGGCAATCGCCGAGGGCGGCGGATTGGCAATCCGCCGCACTCTCGAAAGTCGCTTGTGGAAGTTCGGCTGTGCGCCAACTCCCGGCGGGCGGATTGCCAATCCGCCGCAGCTTGCCAAGCGGCTTGCCAAGCTGCCCCACATAGCGCCACCAGCGACTTTCATCCTTCCCCTATGCACCCGGCGCACATCGCGAACAGGTTAACAAGCTGCCCCACAGCACCAAGGCGCGGCGGCTGGCTCCGTGCTACAATACACTCGTCTTTCCTGTAAAGATCCAGGGAATAATTATGCCGAAGCTGAAGACCCACAAAGGTGCGTCTAAACGGTTCAAGAAGACGGGCACGGGCTTAGTCGTTCGCAGTCACGCCTACGGCCGTCATATCCTGACCTCGAAACCGCACAAACGCAAGAAAAGACTGCACAAGACCGTGGTGGCCGATAAAGCCGATCAACCCGTTCTGAAGCGGATGCTCCCCTACTGAAGGGTGGAGCGTATTGCGCGGACGGTGCGCGTGGCACGTGCCCGATCCGCCAATCCATTTGAAACGGATTTTGCAATCCGTACCAACTGATTTAAGGAGATGAAACGTGCCCAGAGTTAAACGTGGTACCCATCGCAGGGCAGCCCGGAAGAAGACGCTTAAGCTAGCTTCCGGCTACTTTCTCACCAAGAGCAAACTCAATCGCGCCGCTCAGGAAGCCGTCGAGCGCGGCCTGAAATTCGCCTACGTCGGCCGCAAGAACAAAAAGCGGGAATACCGTTCCTTGTGGATCGTCCGCATCAACGCCGCTTGCCGTGCCGTTGGGATTTCGTACAGTAAGTTCATGCATGGCATGAAGGCCGCCGGCATGGACCTGAACCGAAACGTGCTGGCCGATGTGGCGCTGCACGATGAAGCGGCTTTTCGCAATCTGGCGGAACTGGCCAAGTCTGCGACGGCGCTGAAAGAATCGGCCCGCGCGGCCTTGGCGAAGGACGCGGTCGTAGAGAAGGACGCGGCGCCGGCCCCAGTGGCCCCAGCGCAAGACGCGGCCCCGGAGAAGGACGAAGTCCTAGCCACCGAATGAGAGCCAAGAAATGAGCCCGGTCGAACAGGAAAACGATTCGCTCAGCAGTCTGGAAGAGCGCATAACCCTGGCGGTCCAGCTTGTGGCCCGGTTGCGCCAGGAGAAACAGGCCGCTTTGGATGAGGCGGCCCAGGCCAAAGCTGACGCCGCGCGGCTTGCCGATGAACTCAAAACGCTTCACGCGGAGCGCAAACAGGTTCGCAGCCGGATCGAGAAACTGCTGGGCCAGATCGATCACTTGAGCACCCCGTAATCGGCGCCATCCGGAGTCTTGGGCCTAAGAGTTGGACTGCGTCGTGGTGACTGAGAGCTGGGACTGAGAGTTGCGACGGAGAGCAGGATGGAGAGCAGCACTCCCGAAAAACAGCCCGTTCGCGTTACCATCCTGAGCCGGCCCTATGTGCTGCGCACGGCCGGTGATCCGCGGGAACTCGAACAGGCGGCCGCATCGGTGAATGATCTGATGCTCACCATCGCCCGGCGGGCGCCCAACGCCGATTCCACGCATATCGCGGTATTAGCCTGTCTGCACATGGCGGACAAATTGCGCATTCTCGAGCGCGAATTCAGCAGCCTGAAAGAACGGGTGGACCGCAAGAGCGAAGAGTTCGCGGGCATGCTGCAACAACTCATCGAAGCGGCGGGAGATCAGTGAGTGGATCATCAGTGATTGGAGATCAGTGATGGCTTATCATCAGCCCTGGCGAGTTTTACTGACGGCTCTGGGAGGATTGGCTCTGGGAGGCTTGGCGATGCTGGCTGCGACCGGGTACCAAACCGAGATAGCCGAATGGCGGCACCAGCGCGAAGAGGGGTTGAAGCGCGATGGCGGTTGGCTCACCGTTGCCGGCCTGTTCTGGCTGCATGAGGGCCCCAACCGTTTCGGCAAGGACCCGGCGAACGAGATCGCGTTGCCCGACGGCCCTGCGGAGGCCGGCGTTTTTGCACTGCACGACGGCAAAGTGAACGTGACGATGGGCGGCGAAACGCGCGAGTTGTGGCCCGACTCCCTGGACGTGGCGAAGGTCGGACGGCTCAGCCTCTTCGCCATCAAGCGCGGCGACCAGTACGGCATCCGCCTGAAGGATCCCGAGAGCGAATACCGCCGCGACTTTCGCGGCATCGAATACTATCCGCCGAAGCCGGAATATCGAGTGACAGCCCAGTTCGTCGCCGAGCCGGCCAAGATTCCGATCCTCAACATCCTGGGCCAGACCGAGTCCATGGAAAGTCCCGGCTACGTACGGTTCCGCCTGAACGGGCAGGACCTGCGGCTGCGACCCGTCCTGGAAGAGCCGGACGCCAAGGAACTTTTCTACATCTTCCGCGACCAGACCAGCGCCAGGGAAACATACGGCGCCGGCCGCTTCCTGTATTCGGCGATGCCGAAGGACGGCAAAGTCGAGCTGGACTTCAACAAGGCCTACAATCCCCCGTGCGCCTTCACGCCGTATGCCACTTGCCCGCTGCCGCCGGCTGAGAATCGGTTGGCCATCAGGGTGGAAGCCGGCGAGAAGAAGTACGGACACTGAAGAAGTTATCAGTAATCAGTTTTCAGTGATCAGTTAAAACAGCGCGCGCCGAAGACGCGGCCTCCGGAACTGATGACTGACAACTGACGACTGACGACTCTCTTCAATCCAGAGCAATCACAATCGCCCCGCCCGCTATCATCGCGGCGCCGATAGCCTTTCCCCAAGTCAGCCGCTCGCCCAGGAACAGAGTTGCCAGCACGATCACCAGCACCACGCTGAGTTTGTCGATCGGCGCCACCCGCGACGCTTCGCCTACCTGCAGGGCATGAAAATAGCACAGCCACGAGAGCCCGGTCGCCAGGCCGGAAAGCACCAGGTAGAGCCACGTCTTTCCCGTGAACGCCCGCAGGCTCTCCGGCTGGCTGGTGGCAAGGGCCAGCGCCCAGGTGAACATCACCACTACGGACGTCCGCACGGCCGTGGCCAGGTTGGCGTCCACCGAGGCCACACCGAGCTTCGCCAAAATCGCGGTCAATGCCGCGAAGAAAGCGGATAGCAGGGACCATGCAAGCCAATTCATGACGTCCAAACTATCACGGACCGCTAACCATGTAACCTTTTGGAAGTCGAACGGTATTATCCGCCATGGGAACGATGCTGCAAGATCTGCGCTATGCCGTCAGAAGCCTGCGGAAGGCGCCTCTGTTCACCGCGGTGGCGGTCTTTTCCCTGGCGCTGGGAATTGGCGCCAATACCGCCATCTTCACCCTGATCAATCAACTCATTCTGCAACTGCTGCCGGTGCAGCATCCCGAAGAACTTGTGTTGCTCACCGCGCGCGGCTCGCACTACGGCAGCAACACCGGGGCGAACTCTATCTCTTACCCGATGTATCAGGACTTCCGCGATAAGAACGAAGTTTTCCGGGGCATGTTCTGCCGCTACGGGGAGCTGTTCAGCCTCACCACCGGGGGCCGCACCGAGTTGGTAACCGGCGAACTGGTCTCGGGGAACTACTTTCCGGTGCTGGGCGTGGGCGCCGCGCTAGGGCGGGTCTTCACGGCGCAGGACGATCTGATTCAGGGCGGCCATCCCCTCGCCGTGTTGGGCTACGGCTTCTGGAAGACGCGCTTCGGCGGGGACCCGGGTGTGCTTGGCAAGCGGATTGTGGTGGATGGGTACCCGCTGACCATCGTGGGAGTGAGCCAGGCCGGCTTCGAGGGCGTGGAACCGGGCTCCACGGTGCAGATCCGCGTGCCCATGATGATGAAAAAGGAAGTGATCCCGGGCCAGTTTTACAGCTTGAACAACCGGCGGGGCCGTTTTGTGCAGGCCTTCGCCAGGCTCAAGCCAGGCATGACTCTTGAACATGCCAAGGCCGGGCTGCAACCGCTGTTCCACCAGATGCTGCAAATGGAAGTGCAGCAAAAGGAATTCGGCCGGGCGACCGAGTATACCAAGCAACAATTCCTGAAGATGTCGATGGATGTGCTGCCCGCCTCCAAGGGCCGGTCGTTCCTGCGGCAGCAATTCTACAATCCGCTGCTGGCGCTGATGGCGATTGTGGCGCTGGTGCTGCTGATTGCCTGTTCCAACGTGGCCAACCTGCTGATCGCGCGCGCCACGGCGCGGCAGAAGGAGATCGCCGTTCGCCTGGCGCTGGGAGCCGGCCGCCGGCGCCTGATCGGCCAGCTTCTGGAAGAGAGCGTTCTGCTTTCGGCGGCCGGCGGCGCGGCCGGGCTGGGGCTGGCCGTTCTGATGGACAAAGCACTCATCGGTTTCCTGCCAGTGGGCGTAACCGCGGTGACGTTGACCAGCACGCCGGACCTAAGGGTCCTGGGCTTCACGCTGGCGGTTTCCGTGGTTACGGGGCTGATCTTCGGCCTGGCTCCCGCCATCCAATCGACGCGTCCGGAACTTGCCGGAACCCTGAAGGACCAGGCCGGCGCCGTGGTGGGCGGCACGTCGGTGATGCTCCGCAAATCGCTGGTGGTGGCGCAGGTGGCGCTCTCGCTGCTGCTGCTAATTGGCGCCGGACTCTTTGTGCAGAGTTTGAAAAACCTGAAGGGCGTCAACCCCGGATTTCGAACCGAAAACCTGGTGTCGTTCTCCGTCGATCCGCTGCTTAACGGTTACAAGGACGAACGCTGTTTTCAATTCTACCGGCAACTGACCGATCGGCTGACCCAGCTTCCGGGAGTTACCTCCGCGGCGCTGGCCATCATGCCCGTGCTGGATGGCAATGAATGGGATAGCACCTATACGGTGGAAGGGTACACCGCCAAGCAGGGCGAATGGGTGGACCCTCACATGCAATTTGTATCGCCCGGTTTCTTTGCAACGCTGGGCATCGGGGTGCTGTTGGGCAGGGATTTCACGCTGCGCGACGACCGACGTGACGATAAGGGCGCGCCCAAGGTGGGGATCGTGAACGAAAGGTTCGCCAAGCGCTACTTCGGCGGAGCTAACCCCTTGGGGCGGCACGTCGGCAACGGCGGAGACCCCGGCGCCAAGCTGGATATCGAAATCGTCGGCGTGGTGAAAGACACCCGTTACGAAAGCATGCGCGATGAGGTGCCCTACGAACTTTATCTGCCCTACCGGCAGATGCCCTTCGTGCAAGGAATGACCGCCTATCTGCGGGCGCAAGGCGACCCGGAAGGTCTATTCCCAACGCTTCGCCAGTTAGTGCGGGAAGTCGACTCGAACGTGCCTGTGTACCGGATGCGCACGCTGGAGCAGCAGGTAGACAAGTCGCTGGTGACGGAGCGCATGCTGGCGATGCTGGCCACCGTCTTCGGATGCCTGGCGACGGTGCTGGCCGCGGTGGGTTTGTACGGCGTGATGGCGTACATGGTGGTGCGGCGGACGCGGGAGATCGGCATCCGGATGGCGTTGGGCGCCAGCGGCGGGTCCGTAATTTGGCTGGTGATGCGCGAAGTCATGCTGCTGGCGGCGGTCGGTGTGACCATCGGGCTGCCGGCAGCTTGGGCAGTGACCCGGCTGATTCAGACGCAGTTGTTCGGAATTGATCCGGCAGACGTGCCGACGATGGCGCTGGCGGCGTTCGGCATCGCGTCGGTGGCACTGCTTTCGGGATATCTGCCGGCGCGGCGGGCCATCGGGATCGATCCGATGCGAGCGTTGCGGTGGGAATAGGGCTAGAGCATAGTCCCCCGGAACCGGCGCTTGCTCGAACACTTCCACCGAATACCCCAGCAGCGCCAGGTCGTGAGCGCAGGTGAGGCCGCACACCCCCGCTCCCACTTGAGGCATCTGCAACCGTGTCGTCTGTTAACCGAAGGGTTGTAGGTTCGAATCCTACCTGAGCAACCAATTCAAGCCCGTTAGTTTCAAAGTATCCCTCTACCAAACACGCGAGTTCCCACGCCACGCCAGCCTGGCGCCGCCTTGACGAAGCCGCCGGATTTGGGACCAGATGCGCGACGGCCGAATTTAGAGCGCGGGTGCGCTGTTCAATGTCCGCCAGGCGGGGTCAGTCCTGATACGCAACTGCGAGGCTGAGCGGTGTTTTCGGGAAAGCCAGGTGGCCGTTGAACTTACGAATTTGATCCATCCAGCACCATCATGCCGGTCGGCGAAGTGGCGGCGTAACGGCGTACTCGACGGACCTTGGATTTGCCATGCGCTTGGAAGCATCGAGAATCTCGAAACTGACCATGTTGCCGCCGGCATCGTAGTCCAGGATGACGCCGGGCTTTTCCTGATCGCTTTCCGCGACCGGAGCGTCCCTGAGCAGGACGCTGAGGACGTCAACTTCGGGGTCGTATACTACTTTCATTCTGCGCTCCAGTACTTCTCGATCTTGCTGGTCCGGTAAGCGGTAACAATCACTGGCGGCTCGTCATTTTCGTCAGCCATCTCGACAGTTGGCAATCCGGTCTCGCCCGGATAGCGAAATTCCCACGCAAATCTCGTCAACGGCCCCAAGCCGCTCATGACATCACCCAATGCCGGTTCCAAATCAACACACTGCCGGGTGAGTTCCACCAAATCGTGCGTGCGCCGAAACGATTGGTCCAGACCATCGACTTCTCAACCGCCTGCCGGCAGTGGAACAGGCAATCCTCCGTGTCGGGAGGGTCGAGAGTAAGCACGCTCTCCGCACGCCACAAATCCTTGCGGCTCTTTTTAATCCAGGCCAGCGTTTCCTCGACGCGGATGGGATCAGGCTGCATAGAGCAGCATTCCTTCCCGCAATATTGTCGAGGGCAGGGACGCTTTCAAATGGAGCCGGCTGTCGAAGTTGCGGCGTGTCCTGATCAGGAAGTCACCGCTTCGCGGCAGTCCCTCAACGGCCGTGTAGCCAATGCCCGGGTCTTTCTTACCTGCTGGCGTGTCGTCGGGTAAAACGATCATCAGATCGTAGTCGCTATCGGGCCCAGCATCGCCGCGTGCTGTCGAACCGAAGAGTTTGTCATACATCGCGCGGACCCGGACGGAGTAATGCGGTAGCGCAGTGAAATCGCGGGCGATTCCTACATCCCGGTCGGCGGCCGGCTGGGCCGAGATTGGATCGCCCGAAGCCGAGGTCATTTAGCAACGGCCTGTTTTTAGGGTTATGAACTGGGCCCGGGGGGCGCTGGCTGATTGGCTGCTCGAAAAATCGCGGTTTAGCGAGGCATGACCGGCCACAAAAGGCGATGGTCTGTCCCACCTGCTAAATCCTCGGGCTGGCCGTTGGCGGGCTTTGTCGCCCGTCGTTGCGCCGCCACCTGGCTGGCGGGCACTAGCGCGAATGCCGCCGCTATGGGGAGCCTGATGAGGGCTCCGAACATCGCCAGCGGCAGCGTTTGGGAATAATGCGGGATCACCCACAGCGTCAACTCGCCGGCTCCAGTCAAGAAGATCCCGCACACCAACGCAACCCAGCCTCTGGTGATCAAACCGTTCCCGATACGCACTACCGATTGGCGAAGCAGCATGGCTTCCAGGAACAGCACGCACAGTATCGGCAGCCCGGCTAGTGAGATCCAAGTCTCTAAGGGGATGGGGCGGCCGGCAAGCCATTCCGCGGCCACCTCGCCCAGCCGGCAGAGAGTGAATAGGACGGCGATGCCCGACACTGCCCAATCGGCAGTTCCCGGCTCGCGGCAGAATCCGAACCGGCGCAATACCCGCAGCAACGTGAAGATGCCCGCCGCCAGCAGCGCCAACTGGATTGGACCGCCAGCCGCCAAAACCGCCGGCGCCCCCGACCCGGACAGACTGCCCATTACGCCCGACACGACGCGCGCCGCCGCCGCCAAAGTGATCAGGAGCCATGCGGACCGCAGCGGCGCGCCGGCCGGAAAGCCGCGCAACACTACCAGACAGAGCCACAGATCTACGGCCGCCATGCCTGTCACTGACAACGCCGATGTGCTGCCGGACGCTGCCTGAATCGAGAACACCAGGTTGGCGGCGTGCCACACGTAGACCGCAAGCATGCCCGCGGCCAGGTTGGCGCCCAGGAACAGCAAGATCCATCGGGGCGCCGATTCGATCCCTTCAAAATCCGACTTTCGCATCATTGGTGTTTCTCGCTGCCGCGCGGGGGGTGTTTGTCCGCTGCCGCGCGGGGGTGTCTCTCAACGGCCGCGCGGGAGAGTGTTTCCGCTGCCTCGCGGGCGCAACGCAGTCCGCCCAGCATGTCGTCTCTGACGGCCTCCGCCGCGGCCGGCCCCAGCAGGGCGTCCAGGATCTCGCAGGCGTTGGCGAGTAATTCTTCCGCCCGCATGCCAGGCCGCTCCATCAGTGAGACCGCGGGCGAACCCATATAGAGCTCCAGTTGCGAACGGACCCGGTTCTTCACGCCGGACGCCAAACCAACCGTCTGGCCGTCCCGCCACGCCACCATCGATGACAGAAGTTCGGTCAGACCCGTTTTCAGATCTCCAGTAGCGCCCGAAATTCCGCTAATGGAGAGTTCGTCCTTCTCAACCTGGATGCGGCGCAGTTCGCCGCGGCACTGCTGGCACCTCGACAGATGGTTGTCGATCCGGCGGCGCCTGGCTGAGCCGGCTTGCGCATCGCAATACGCCACCAAACCGGCGGTGCTAGGATGCATAGCGCTTTTCCCGCGTCACAGGCAGCGCCAGGTCGCGATTCTTGCGGCCATCCTGGCCCACGGCTTTGCGGATTTTTTCGTGCGCCCTGGCGAGTAAGGCGCCGACCGTGCCCGCCTGCAGCCCGAGCACGGCGGCAATTTCTTCATAGCGCAATTCTTCCGTCCGCAGTTGGACGCATTCTATCTCCCTGGGCGAGAGACCAATTTGCAGCAGGCCTTGCAGCAGATCGGAAACGCGGCCATCGGTTTCCGGATGATGCGCCGGGCAAGGCACGTGGAGAAGCGAGTCCATGCCCACTTCATTCCGGGAACCTGCCTTCTTTTGATCCAGGACATAGTTGCGCGCCACGCGGAACAGCCAACCCTTCGGCGACCGGATCTGTTGGCCCGCCGAACGGCAAAGGAAGTAACGGAAGAACGCTTCCTGCAGCGCATCATGGGCCGTCTCCCGGTTGTCCGCAACCGCGCCGGCGTAGCGGAGTATGCCGACGGCTTCCCTCTCGTAAAGGTCTACGATCTCCTGCTCGATTCCCGCCGTGAGCGGCGGGCTGCCGGGGGTTCGATCCATCGCACCCGATCTTACTGCGGCCCATTGCCCTGCACATAGATGGCTATGAGATAGATGGCTATGAGCAGTATTCCCCGTGCCTACTTTAGTTATCTATGTGCCGCCCCACAAGGATAACCGCAAGAAAATGTGGCGGCTTCGTAAATAATACCCGCCGCCAAATCGTCTTTATTGCATGATGGCAAAGCGTAGTTTGCCGGTACCTCCAGTACTTGACCGGATTGGAGCGGCACCCATAGAGAGTGACCGGCGGGCGGCCGGTAATCAGGAGCCACTAATGCGGAGCCGTGAAAAGGCATCAAACCCGACTCGATCTCGCATGTCAGGCGAGCGCGGCGCTGAAATGGTTGAAGTGTGCTTGATCCTCACGCCCCTGTTGTTGCTTACGTTCCTTCTGCTCAATCTTTCGATGGCCATCTTCCTGCGCAGCACGTTTCAGCAGGCCGTCCGCGAAGGCGCCCGCTACGCGATCACCGGGCAAACCACTACGCCGACGACTTGTCAGGACACTTCGATCAAGACGGTGGTAGCACAGAATGCCATCGGCTTCCTGAACACCGGGCAAGGGGCCGCGGCGGTGCACGTAAGATTCAGAAACCCGGCAACCGGCGCCATAGACTCCAACGCCGCGGGAAACATCGTCGAGGTCTCGGTCGAAAACTATCAATATGGCCCGCTGGCGAGATACGGGCTTTTTGCCGCAAAACTTGGGATCTGGGCGCGCGCAGCCGATGTTATGGGAGGGCTGCCCATCCTGCCCAGTATCTGCCTGGCAGAGTAGGTGAGGAATAACATGAGCATCCACAGAAGATCGACCAAGGCGCGGCAAGGTGTCGCGATTATGGAGTTTACGTTCTCGCTGGTGTTTCTGATCCCGCTCCTGCTGGGTGTCTTCATCTTCGGATTCAAGTTGATCCGCAGCCTTGAGATGACACAGGTCACTCGCGATTTGGGCAACATGTACCTTCGCGGCGTAGACTTCAGGGGAGCAGGGGCACAGCAAACCGCTCAGACCTTGGCCGAGGACTATAACATGACGGCCACCGGCACCAGCGTGGCGATCCTGTCCAAGGTTAAGCTAATCACCGCGGGGGACTGCACGGCGGCTAACGCGGTTGCCCCCGTGGCCGCCGGCAATTCATGCGCCAACATTGGCAAATTGGTATTTATGGAGCAGTTGCTGGTTGGTAATACCGGCGCGGGGTCGAGCCACTTCGGCGCGCCGCCGGTGCAGCCCGCCAGTTGCACGCCAATAGCTGCAGGCACGCCCTGCGTATATACCGTTACCATCAAGGACCTGGGCAGAAACGCTAACGCCCAGACGACCGCCTTTCCGATGGTTCTCAACGCGGGAGAGTTCGCCTATGTGGCGGAGATGGTAAATCAAACCCCGGATTTGAATATCCCTGGGCTGTCCGGAGGACCCTTGGTATATGCCCGAGCGATTTTCTAGGTGCGCAATCAGGAGGCAAATATGAAAACCAATCACCGAGCTGTTGGGAATAGTAAGGGTTTTGTATCCGTCTACATGGCCTTCAGCTCATTTCTTTTGATCCCGATGGCTGGGCTGGCGATCGATTTCAGCGTTCTGTATAGCGTGAAGGCCAGGTTGCAGACGGCTGTGGACGCGGCTGCCGTCGGTTCCGGAAACACGCTCAATCGGGGCGCTGTGATGGACACCGCCGCGGTAAACGATGTGGCACTGCGCTTCTTCAACGCCAATTATCCAACAGGCTACTGGGGAACAACGCAGGTATCTTACAACTCAAACCCGGTACAAGGCGCACTCGGGGTACGTACCATCACAATCGACGCGTCAGAACATGTGCCGATGCTGTTCCTGCGCGTGTTGGGCATCAGCCAAAGCACGGTAGGCGCTCTGGCGCAAGTGACGGTTCGGTACGTCAACATGATCTTGGTTGTGGACCGCTCAGGATCGGTTGAGCGGGCAACATTTAACGGGGTAGCGACCACCACAATTGTCGCGGCCGCCTTGCACCAGTTTGTCGACCCCAGCGACGGCAGCAAGTCGCCTTATTTCAACGATGGGCGCGACAACATTGGCATGCTGACCTTCGGCGCCACTTGGGATCTCGACTTCCCAATGTCTTTGACTTTTCAAAGCGGCACGCCTCATATTGGAACCACAATCGATAACATCGACTGGAATACCAACAACAGCACGAATACGGGGGACGGATTGTTCCATGGCTACCGGCAACTCGTCAAATTGGCCCAGCCGGGCGCACTGAATGTGATCATTCTGCTTACCGATGGCAGACCCTCCGCATTCAGCGGGACCTTTCCGGTGAGCGCCGGCGGTACATGCACAGACAGGACGGACAAAGTCGGAGTTCTGGATGCCTCAGTCAACCAAGGCTGGCCCCCGCCGACGTCCCTCGGGAACACGAACGGCGTGGTAATGAGCACGTTCCAAGGCAACGGGAAGGAGGGCCTCCTTAGTAGCGCCGTAGCCAACAACGCTGGTTGCAGTTTTCGGGGCGACCTAACTGCCGTGCACAACGATGTTGGCAGTTTTCCCCTCTCGGTTACGCCACCCGACGACAACCCACTTAACCTTCAATTCTTCACTACGCTAACAACAAATGCGGATTTGACAACTTTCACCGGGGCAGGAACAAGCACCTCGAGCCCGCGGGCGGTCCGCTACGCCGCCTTTAACGTCGCCGACAACATAGCCACGACGATCCGCACCGATCTCAATATAGCCCCAGTCATGTTCGTGATCGGCCTGAATAACAACAACGGCGAGGAGCCGCTTGACAAGGATTGGCTAGCCCGAGTCGCGAACGATAGAGACTTTTTGGATGCTAGCGGCAACCATGTCTATCAAGCTGCTCAAACGCGCGGCTATTACTTTAACGTTGATGCCGGCGGCATCGGCACAGCATTGCAACAAATTGGTTCCCAGATCCTTCGCCTTACGAAGTGATCTGCGCCGCGACCCTAAGAAGCTGTAAAGCAGATTCGCGACGCACAAGCGAAACCGCCTGTGCCACCACCGCAAGGGTCTGCTTGCAATGGTGGCCAGGCGGTTTGTCTCGGGCCTCAGACCGGAGCGGTCGCCCGCTTGGCCGCGGCTCCCGGCATCTTTAGAAAGTCATCTTCGCGCCCAGTTGCATGCCGCGCGCGCCGCCGTTCACTCCGGTGATGTAGCCGTAGTTAGAATTGGAAACATCGGTGGTCGGATTGCTGAATTGCGGCGTGTTGGTGACGCTGAAGGCCTCGCCGCGAACTTCCATTTTCATCCTTTCCGTAAAGTTGAAGATCTTGAAAATGGAGGCGTCCAGGTTGAAGAAGCCCGGCCCGGACAGAATGTTGCGGCCAGAACTGCCGAACCGCACTCCCGTGGGCTGCAGGAAGCTCGACTGGCTGAACCAGGCGCTGCCGCCCTTAGACGGCGTGTTGATGCCGCCTAAGATGGCCACCGGGCCCACCTGGTCGGCGGTCTGGGAGGCGCCCGGGGTGTTCAAGGCGGAGCCGTTGGCGCCGAAGGTCATGGGCGTGCCGGTCATCAACGTCAGAATCCCGTTGACCTGCCAGCCTCCGATGGCCTTGGCCATCAGGCCGTGATTCATCCATTTGCGCCCGATTCCGAAGGGCAGATCGTAAATGTAGCTCTGCACAAACGTATGGCTGCGGTCGAAATCGGTGCGCGCATAGGAGCGGCGCGCGTTGATGTACTGCCAGATTCCGCCGTCATCGCCGGTCTGATAGCTCATTCCCTTGGCAAAGGTGTAGGCCGTGGTGATGGACAGGCCATTGTAGAATCGCCGGTTCAACTTCACTTGAAGGCCGTTGTACATGGAGGAGTAGCCATTGAAATACACCGTGGTATCCGCGGTGCGGCCGTACTGCAGGAAGAGCGGCCGGCCGTTCACGCCCAGCCCCATCAAGGCCGCGGTGTTGGGGACGTTCAGGTTGTAGGTGGATACCGAGCGTACCCCGTGGTTGCCTACATACGCGACGTCCAGCGTGAAGTGCACCGGCAGGGCCTGCTGCACCGAGAGGTTCCACGACTCCACATAGGGGTTCTTGAAGTTCTTCGGGATCACGATATCGGATTGCGTAAGCGACGGGTTGGTGATGATGCCGTTGGACGGAATCACCGCCAACTGCGGGGCAGGGAAGCCGGTCGCCATCGAGAAGAACTGCCCGTTGCCGGTGACTGCCGGCGCAAAGTTGCTGGCGCCCGTGACGAACTGGTTGTTCTGTTTCACCGGAAAATTGTAGGCGTACGTGTTATCCGGGAATGGCGTGTAGCTCATGCCGAAACCAGCGCGGATCACCATGGAATTGTTCAGGCGGTAGGAGAGTCCGGTGCGCGGCGCGAAATACTTGTAATTCGTCTGCAGACCGAGGTTCATCGGAACGCTGCCCACTCCCGCCAGTTCCAGCGTGTTGTTGCTTGGGTTGTAGTTGGAGAAGCCGGCCGGGAAGTGCGGCGTGGCCGGCGGGTAGAACTCCCAGCGGAGGCCTATATCCAAGGTCAGCTTGGACGAAACCTGCCATTTGTCCTGCACAAAAGCAAAAAACTGGTTGCCGCGCAAAGCCGGGAAATAGGCGGCGATATCGCGTCCGCCGTCCGATGGCTGGTCCAGCAGGAAGCTGGCCATGTTGTTCACCAGCCCGGTCTTGGGCTGAACGCCGCCCGGTCCCGGATTCAGTGACGTCTGCGCCGTGCCGAAGTTGAACAAGCCGCGCGGGTTGATGGTCTGCGTCTGCAGCAGATCGTCGCGCAGGCGCCGGAAATCCGCGCCCCACTTCACCGTATGGTTGCCCAACGTCTTGGTAAACGTGGCTACGGTATCGATGTTGGTTTCGGCGCGGTGCCACGGCACGGAGGCCGAGTAACCCACCAGCGGCGTGCTGAAGCCGCCGTTGATGTTGATGCTGGCCAGCCCGCTGGTCCATTGGTCGATGTTGACTCCCGGAATGCCGAGGTCCTTTGACGCCGTGGTGCCGAAGTCGGAGTTGAGCGCATCGTTATGGTAATGCGCCACGCCAACGCGGAACTCGCCGATCAGAGTGGGCGAGAAGATCCGGTTGTAATTGATGCCCGTGCTATAGGTCTTCTGAATGCCGGTGCCTTCGAAAGCCCCTTGCGCGAAACCGCCGGCGATCCCGAAAATGGGCGCCTGGAAAACCACCGGTCGCGAATAGCTGAAACGCCCACTGAGGCGTCCCTTGTCCGACGAGGCGTCGTCAATCTTCACATCGAACGAATTGGTGTCCTTCGTAAACGGCAGGAGCGCGAAGTAGTTGTTGCTGGGGGCCGAATCGCTGGACGCCTGGTTGGGCGCCGGCACCAGGTTCATGATCTTGGCGGCGATGGGACTGATCCGGTTGGAGGGGATGATGTTCCCGGCAAATGGCGTCCGGTTGGTGCCGTCCGCGTTCCCTGTGGCAGGGTCATACACCGTCACCGGAGCCGCCAGCGACAGCCCCGAGCTCAGGTTGCCCGTGCGCCAGCTCGCAGGCGGTATGGTGCCCAGGTTGGTGTTGGCTTCGTGGTCGGTGACTCGCAGAAAATCGCCGAAGAAGAAGATCTTGTTCTTCCTGATGGCGCCCCCCACGTTGCCGCCGAAATAGTTGCCGGCCAGGTGTCCTACCGAGACGTCGAAGAAGTTGCGCGCGTTCAGGGCGCTGTTGCGCAGGAACTCGTAACCCGCGCCGTGCAGTTCGTTGGATCCGGATTTCAGCATGACGTTGGTATTGGCGCCGCTGGCGCGTCCCAACTCGGCTTCGAAGTTGCTGGTGGAAACGTCCACCGCCTGGATCGCTTCCACGGGCGGCACGATGATCTGCAGCAGCCCGGTGCGCTCGTTGTTGTCGATACCCTCCACCTGGTAGCTGTTGCCCATTCTCATCTGGCCGTTGACTTCCGTCTGCAGCGAACTGGAAGCGTTGAAAAACTGCGAATGCTGGAATGAGGCGCGCGTGGTTCCGGGCACCAGGTTCAAAAGAGACTGATAGTTCCGTTGCGTGCCCAGCGGCAGGGAGGCCGTCTGGATGGACTCGATCTTGGCGCCGGTGTCGGCGCGGTCGGTTTGCAGCAGCGGAGGCGCGCCCGTCACCTCGATGGTTTCGGTCACGTTGCCGGGCGTCAATTGAAGATCGACGCGCGTGCTGCTGTTGACGATCAAAGTGATGTCCTTACGGGTTTCTTTCTTGAAGCCGGCTTCCTCCACGCTGACCGTGTATTGGCCGGGCGTCAGATCCGGGAACGTGAAGTTTCCGCTCTCGTTGGTCTGGGTATCGCGGACCGCACCCGTGTTGACTTCGGTGATGGCTACCTTGGCGCCGGCGATTACGCCGCCGGTGATGTCGGTAACGGTGCCCAGCAGCGTTGCATTAACCGCCTGGGAATAAGCTGAACTGGCGCTGAATACCGCCAGCACAAGAGGAAACAAGATCGAACGTAGATCTTTCATAGGCACAACTCCCATTTCAATAGGTTTTCGTTGGGGAAGGGACTTGGCAGTACCCACCCCTTTGCAGGCGATTATAAGATCTATCACACCCCGTATGCAAATGCCGTGCTGTGCTAGGATCGTTTTTCCATATGCTTCTGCCCGCGGCACCGGCCGTCAAACCGGGCATCCCCGGACTGCGCTGGTGGATCGCGGGCCTCATCTTTCTCGCCACCCTGATCAACTTCGTCAACCGGCTGACCATCTCGGTGCTGGCGCCGGTCATCATCCAGCAATTGCACCTGAGCAGCGTCCAGTTCGCCGGCATCACCAACTCCTTCCTGATCGCCTACACCGCCAGCCAGGCCCTGTCCGGCAAACTTTACGACCGCATCGGAAACCGCCGCGGGTTTAGCCTGTCGATCGTGGTGTGGTCCGTGGCTTCGATGCTGCACGCCTTCGCCACCGGCCTCTTCAGCCTGAATTGCTTCCGGTTTCTGCTGGGATTGGGGGAGGCGGGCAACTGGCCGGGGGCGGCCAAGGTGATCGGCGAATGGTTTCCGGCGAGGCAGCGGGCGCTGGGGATGGCGATCTTCAACAGCGGAACCTCTATTGGTTCGGTAGTGGCGCCGCCTTTGATCGTCTGGCTGCAGTTGCGGGTTGGATGGCCGGACACGTTCCTGGCCGTGGGCTCGCTTGGGTTCGTATGGCTGGTACTTTGGCTGACCTTTTACCTGCCGCCAGAGCGTCATCCCAGAATCACTCCGGCGGAATTCGCGCTGATTCAGGAGGACCGCGATCCGCCCGCGGGCAGGCGTTTTTCCTGGATGGAATTGCTCCGCTACCGGCAGACGTGGGCGCTCGTGCTGGCGCGGTTCTTCGCCGATCCGGTATGGTGGCTCTACATCACATGGCTGCCGTTGTATCTTTACCAGGTGCATGGATTCAGCCTCAAGCAGATCGGCATGTTCGCCTGGGTTCCCTATGTGGCGGCGGATGCCGGAAGCCTGTTCGGCGGCTGGATGTCGGGTTGGCTGATGGAGCGCGGGTGGACGGCCAACCGGGCGCGGAAAACGGTAATCCTCTTTGGTGCTGCCTGCATGTCGGCCGGGCTTCTGGCGGCCGTAGTCCACACGGCGGCGGGCGCGCTGGCATTCATCGCCGTGGTGCTGTTCGGCTTCCAGACATGGATCAACAACGTGCAGACCCTGCCCAGCGACTATTTTCCGGAGGCCGCCGTGGGGTCTGTAGCCGGGCTCGGCGGCATGGGCGCCGGCATTGGGGCGATGTTGTTTACCCAGGCCACGGGGTTCGTAGTGGATCATTATTCTTACACGCCGATGTTGGTGATGGCGGGGTTGCTGCCCGCCGTGGGCACAACGATCCTGTTCGTGCTCGGCGGACCGGTCCGGCGTTTGTCATTTGAACGGTAGGATAGACGATCGCTTTGTGTCGTCTGTCAAAAAGGAGGAGCTGACGTGAAGAACTACATGGATTTGACAGGCAAGGTCGCGCTGATTTCGGGCGCGTCGTCGGGTATTGGAGCCGCCACGGCGGCAGTATTCGCCGACCTGGGCGCCAGGGTGGCGATCGGATACCACCAGAACCGGAAGGGCGCCGAACAGGTGCAGGACGGCATCGTGGCCGCCGGTGGGCAGGCGATTGCGCTCTCAGCCGATGTGCGCGAAGCGGCCGGCATTCGCGCGCTGGTGGAGGGCGCCACCCAGCGGTTCGGGCCCATCGACATTCTGGTGAACAACGCCGGTTCGCTGGTGGAGCGCATGAAGCTTCGCGAGATCACGGCGGAAAAGTGGGACAACATCATGAACCTCAACCTGAAGAGCGCCATGCTTTGCTCGCAGGCGGTAGCGCCCACTATGATGGAGCGGAAATCGGGCGCCATCGTCAACATCGTTTCGATTGCGGGCCGCAACGGCGGAGGGCCAGGCGCCGGGGCTTACGCCACCGCCAAGGGCGGGCTGATTTCGTTCACCAAAGCGCTGGCGAAAGAGATGGCCCCGTTCGGAGTCCGGGTGAACGCCGTGTCGCCCGGTGTGATCGATACGCCGTTCCATGAGGTCTTTTCCACGCCGGAGATGATCCGAAGTTTTGTGGCGGGGATTCCGATGAGCAGGACGGGCAAGTCGCTGGAGTGCGCCACGGTGATTGCCTTCCTGGCGTCGGCGGCGGCCAGCTATATTGTTGGCGAGACCGTTGAGGTGAACGGCGGCCAGTTGATGCTGTGAGCAGCCGTCAGCCTGTCAGCTTTGGATCCGCAGGAGGCGTTCGGGCTATAGTCCGGTTTCAGTTAGCTGCTGGCGGGCGTTTGCCAACCAGGAAGCCGCTGATGTCGATGTTGTCAATCACCGCCAGGCCGGCGCCCGGTCCTGAATCCGCGCTTGTGCCCTCATCGAAGACGATCTCGATACTCTTAATCTTTGCACCCGCCGCGATGGGCGGGGTTGCCTGTGCGGGGCTGAATCTTATGCGCGACCACGCAGCCGGGTCTTGAGGGGCGGGGGTTACCGTCCCACCTGTTGAACAGTTGCCGACAAAGTGAGGGCCGTCGGTAGCCGTGACATTGAACCGTGGAGCGCCGCCACCGCAATGGGTGCCATTGCGGAAGTCGAAACCGAATTCGGTGATTGTCATGCCCGCTGCGCCCTTGATGGTCGCTCCGGCGGAGGAGCAATCTTGCAGCGGTCCGTTCTTTGACAGAAGAAGACCGAAATGCGGGTCTTTCTTGTTAGGGTTATCCTCTGGATTGACGGCATTACTGTTGAGACCTCCGTTATCCGGCAGGCCCATACCCTCGAGCCACGCCGCAGTGACGATATTGGAACCAGCAGGGTACCCTGTTCCGCAATCGCCAGCCTTGCCGACGAATGTCGACGGATGGACCTCGAACGGGTCGGCCGCGACCGCGGAAGGCGCGGCGGCTAAACACAGAACTACCGCGATGAGGATCAGCGGTTTTTTCATAGGTATTCTCTTTCAAGCCCGACAAACACTCGGGAGCAAATCAGCGACAATGATGAGTGTTACCAGAGATTGAACAGAATTACAATCACCCGATGATTCCAAAGCTATGGTTCTGTAGTTTTCGGTACTTTGCGGCTACGCGCAGGTTTACCCGCCGAATCGCGTCTCACCAGGGCTGATCGACACGGCGTTCCATAAGCCTCATCGCAGCGTTCTAGAATAGGGCGTGCACAGTCCGCTTCCCGGCGAATTACGCGATCGCATCCGGCGTCTCGAAAAAGAGGCCCAAACCTGGAAGCAGAGGCACGAACTCCTGCTCGACGGGCTTGCCGAGGCAGTCTTGATCCACGAAGCCGGCGGCAGACTGGTGGCGGTGAACCCGGCGGCGGCCCGGCTTACCGGCTTCAGCCACCAGCAGCTTCTGGCCATGAACTTCCGCCAACTGCTCACTCCTGAGTCCTGGACCAGGATTCTGGGATTGATGGACCAGCCACGCTTTTCCACTGAGGGGGAAATGGTGGCGCAGTCGGGCGCCGTCATCGGCGTGGAACTGCGGGCCGCGGTGGCGCGTCTGGCCGATGGGTCCGTCACCGTGCAATATGCCGCCCACGAAACGGCGCCGCGGCGGCGCGTGGAGGAGGCTTTGCGCCACAGCGACTCCCGGTTCCGGCTGATGGCGAAGAACCTCACCGAGATGGCTCTGACCTACGACATGGACCGGCGGCTGACTTTTGCCAACGCGGCGGCTCAGACGCTAACCGGGTATTCCGTGGCTGAACTAGAGCAGGCCCAATTCATCTGCTGGGTTCATCCGGAAGACCGCGACCGCATGCTGGGCCACTGGGAGAGGCTTTTTGAGGGCAAGTCGTTCCTCGAAGAGGAGTACCGGCTGATTACCAAGGACGGACGCATGAAATGGGTGGAGTCGTCCTGGGGGCCCATGCTGGACGATGCCGGCAGCCAGGTCGGTGTGCAGGGGCACGAACGCGATGTCACTGGGCGCCGTATGGCCGAGGAGACGTGGCGCCAATCCGAACACCGTCTGCGCGTCAACGAGGAGCGCTACCGAAGCTTGTTTGAGGACTCCCCGTTTCCCATGTGGGAGGAAGATTTCTCCGGCGTCAAGCAGTACGTGGATGACCTGCGGGCCCGCGGTATTACCGATTTTAGAGTCTACCTCAACCAAAATCGCCAGGCCGCGATGGAATGCGTGCGCCGCGTGAAATTGCTGGACGTCAACCGCGCGGCGCGCCAGTTTTATGGCGTGGAGGAGAAGGAGGAACTGCTCGGCGATCTGACCACTCTCTTCGACGATCGGGCTTACGAAAACTTCTGCGAAGAAATCGCCGTGCTGGCCGAAAACAATTCGACCTATCAAGCCGAACTGCAGGTGCGGAGAATCCGCGGCGACGACCGCACCGTGAACATGATCGTATCGCTGGCCTCATCGTCACGCTCGGACTGGTCGCGCGTAGTCGTCTCCTTCTTCGATATCACCGATCGCAAGCGCCTGGAAGAGCAACTGCTGCAGTCGCAAAAGCTGGAGAGCCTGGGGCGATTGGCCGGCGGAATCGCCCACGATTTTAACAACCTGCTGATGGTGATCGCCGGCTACAGCGACCTGCTGTTGGGCTCACTCGACAACCCGGAAAGGCTGCGCCATGGCCTGATGGAAATCAAGGGCGCCGGCGAACGGGGCGCGGACCTCACCCAGCAACTGCTGGCCTTCAGCCGCAAGCAGATGACGCAGCCGCGGGTCCTCAGCTTGAATGCCGTCATCGAGGAATCCAAGGGTCTGTTGCAACGCGTGATCGGCGAAGACATCCGCCTCGTGATCGCGCTCGATTCCGCGGCGTGGGCCATCAAGGCCGACCGTGGGCAGATGCACCAGGTGCTGATGAACCTGGTGGTCAACGGCCGCCAAGCCATGCCGGACGGCGGCACTTTGACCATCAGCACGGGCAATGTCTACGTGGGGAGCGACCTCAGGGAAGAGCCCGAGGGGGCCAATACGAATCCCTATCTACGGCTGCGAATCCGCGACACCGGAGTGGGGATGGACGAGCAAACCCGGCAACACGTTTTCGAACCGTTCTTTACAACCAAGGGATCTCGCAAGGGGACCGGGCTCGGACTGGCAACGGTCTTCGGGATCGTGACACAGAGCGGCGGCTTCATCTTCGTGGACAGCGAGCCAGGCCATGGGGCCACGTTCAGCGTCTACTTCCCCCGCAGCGATGCCCCCGCAACCGGCGATGTCTTGGGCGACACGCCGCGCCAGGCCCTTCGCGGCTCCGGAACGGTGTTGGTGGTGGAAGACCAGGACGAAGTCCGGCTGCTTACCTGCGCCGTTCTCCGCGATCTCGGGTTCGAAGTGATCGAGGCCAGCGATGGCATGGAGGCGATGCTGGTATCGGTCGAGTATAAGAAGACGATCCGCCTGCTGGTGACGGATGTGATCATGCCGGGAATCAACGGCCGCGAGCTGGCCGTGCGCCTGGCCCCATCCCGACCGGAGATGAAGGTGATCTACATGTCCGGCTATACCGACCGCATCATGAGCGCCGATGGCGTACTGGACAGCTCCGTAGCCTATTTGCAGAAGCCTTTCTCTCCGGAAATGCTGATCCAGATGGTCCAGCGGGTGCTGCCGGCGCAGTAGCGCGGGCCTCCTGGAGGGTGTGGTTGTCTACACCCGGACGCCGTGTCTACCAGGCCTTTCCGCATTCGCGCGCGGATGCGCCCGCTGCTCCACCCGTGACTGCAAGGGCAGCGCCTGTATCTACATTGTTGACACATGCGAAGAAACCTGTCAGTATGCATATACATAGTGCAGACAGGAGATCGTCCATGAAAGGCGTCGTCAAGAAATGGGGCAACAGCGCGGCCGTGCGTATTCCCGCCTCCGTCCTGGAGTCCCTCCATCTCGCGATCGATGAGGCCGTCGATGTGCGCGAGGAAGCAGGCCGGATCGTGATCGAGCCACTCCGCGAAAGAGCGTATCGCCTCGATGACCTCCTGAAAGGCATCACCGCCAGGAATATTCATGGGGCGGTTGATTTCGGTGGTCCGGCGGGCAAGGAAACCTGGTAATGGCAGGCGCGTATATACCCGATGCCGGCGACCTCGTGTGGCTGCATTTCACGCCTCAGGCCGGTCGCGAGCAGGCCGGGCACCGCCCCGCCCTCGTCTTGAGCCCATATCTCTATAACGGCAAGACCAGCCTCATGCTCTGCTGTCCGCTGACGACTCAGATTAAGGGTTACCCGTTCGAAGTTGTCCTCGCGGGCGACCCGCCAGGCGCCGTCCTTGCCGATCAAGTGAAAAGCCTCGACTGGCGTATCCGGAAGGCAAAGCGCAAAGGCGCCGTTTCCCCAACTGAACTCGCGGAAGTCCGCGCGAAGGTCAGGGCGCTGATCGGATAGCCAGGCCGCCGTCCATCAGCCGCCTCAAACAGCCTCTTTGTCCTGCAGCCCAAACCGGCTCAGCCCCCCATCCTCAAAGTCGCCGCCATTGAAACCGGCGGTGAGCCGGGGCATATCCGCGATTCACACGGTATGCCAAGCCGTTTGATAGCGGACCGCCCGCCGCAAACGATCGGCGACCGGCTGCCAGACTCCGCGATCGACAAGAGCCGAGTGACGTCGGACGGCAATCCGGTGACGCCCTCTGCGGCTGTGACGGCCGCCTGATGGGCGGATCCCCCCGTAGAGTGACCGTAATGACCGACAATCAAACCCGCCTTCGGTTCCCGTCTGCCGGGTTTAGGCCTGAGGCGCGCTTACCCTTGAGCGGCTTTCCCCAACACCTCGCGCAGCCGGCGAGCCACGATCATGTCTTCGCCGGGTTGCAGCATCCATACACCCACCACGATGGTATTGACGTCGGCCGGTATGCCGGCGGAAGCTCCGGTGGCTCTGCCCGTCGAAGGGTTGAGTTCGATCGCGGGAGTTCCGCCACGGAGCTCCGCCATCACGTCGCGAGGCGAGATCTTCAACTTCTCCTGGCTGTAGCGAATCAGCAGATGCGGCACATGGTTCGCCACCGGAGGAATGGAAACCTCCGTCTGTAGACTGGGGAGTCCTTTGAGATGGGTAGCGATCCGGTCGGCGCGCCGCCGGAATTCCTTCTCCAGCCCGTCGTCCGTCTGTCCAAGAAGCCAGTCGACGGCCGCCACCATCCCGACGATTTGTTCTTTCGCCACCTTCATGCCGCGGCCGACTCCATCGAACGGGTTGTTGCTGGCCGCGGCGGCGGCAATCAGGTCCTTCCGCCCCAATAACAAACCCGCGTTCTGCGGACCCCGGATCCCTTTTCCGCCGGAGAACGTCACCAGGTCGAACCCCATTTTGGTGTAGTTCCACAGGTTCGAAATCGGCGGAACGTCGGCTGCCGCATCGTTGAAACAAGGCACGCCGTGGGCGTGTGCCACCCGAATCCAATCCTCGCGGCCGATCCGTCCCTGTTCCGCCGCGTTGTAGAAATGCGCCATCACGGTCCGTTCGCCGAACGCCGCCTCGTACTCTTCCAGCGTCTCTACTTCCACCGTGCGGACGCCGCAACACAGCAGCGCCTGGTCATAACCGTACCGGTGCGTCTTCTGGACCAGCACTTCGTTCTTGAGGTGGGCCACTTCGATGGGGATGGCGCGAATTCCGCAATGGTTGGCCGCCGTCAGACATCCGGCGGTGCCCAGGGTCAGCGCCGAAGCCGCTCCGGCCGTTACCATGGCCGCCTCGCAATGCAGCTTTTTGGCCAGGTATTCACCCGCGGCCTTTTGCAACTCCACCAGGCGCACCGGGGTTTCCGCCGCGCGCGCCACCGCCGCCTGCACCGAGTCCGGCATGATGGATGCCGTGAGGTTAGTGTACGTGCCGGCCGCGTTGATGATCTTGGTCACGCCCAGCTTCTCGTAGTAGTCCTCCCCGCGTTGGTTGGCGGAATGGTTGCCGGAATGGGCGCCGGAATGAGCCGCGGAATCTGCCGCGGCCTGCGCTGCTCGCAGCGATTGAGCCTGGCTCAGGACCCCACCCGCGGTCATGAGGTTTCGCATCGTACCGAAAAAGTTTCTGCGTCCAAACAAGCGGTTCATCTTAGACCCTCCTGGTTTACACTCTGCTGGAGCACGCCCCCGAGCAAGTCCATTTCGTATTCGATGGAGACAATGGGCGGACGCGCGTAATGCCATGTAACGCCGTGCTGTCCGGCAGGCCCGATGTGCGGCAGAATCTCCGCTGCCAGCAAAGCGTTCACGTCGTGCACGGTATAGATATTGGTCACTGAAACCTGGTCCCAGGTCGCGCCGAGGCCGCGCAGTCGCCCTTCCACCAGGCCCAGCACACAACGCGCCTTGTCCGCCAGCGCGTCAGGCGACGTCTCGCCGCGGCGCACCACGTCATCCGGGCCGGCCGCCCCCTCCGGCAATTCGCCGGCTCCCGACACCACAAAGGAAGTCGCGGCGCCCTCCGCCGGCACCGTGCAGGCGAACGAATAAAGCGAAGGCTCCGGCGGCGGATCCACTGCCGGTGCGACGTTGGTGCGGGCCACCGGGTTGAGGCCGTCAACCATCATGTCCCACGACTTCAGTACCTCTACATAGCCGGCGTTAAACTCTTTGAATCCCGAAAAGGAGAACGGCTCCGGCGACCGCAGCGCGATGGCGCACAACGCCGCCCGGGGCCGCCCGGCAGCGCGCAGGTGCGCATCCACCAATGCAAAACCGGCCATCACTGGGATGGCGCGCGCCAGGCGCACGTGCTCGATGGTGAATCCCGGCGCCGCTACCACGCCAGCCGAGTAGGCGCTGCCGCCCCGTAAGAATGAGTACCCACCGCGAGCGTTGGAAAGGAGCATCAGAGGCCAGTGTAGTACAGCTTGTACACCGTATTGTATACCCGGGTCCCCCTTTCGCGAGTCACTGGTTGCCCGACGTCATCGCCTGCGGCTTCTCCGGTGCAGTCGCTGATGAAGATGTTGCCTTGCGGATCCCACGTAACATCGGCCGGCTACCGGAACTGTCCGTCGAAGGCGGGACGGGGCAAGGTGACGCGAGTCCCTGGCGCGGCTTAGTCCGAGGCGTCCTTCTTGCGGCCGAACACCATGGTCACCCGGCCTTCCGGACTGAACCTGACATCAGGTCCGAGCCCCTGCGCGGCGAAAAGGGTAGCCGGAAAATATCTCATGCGGCCTCCAGGCGCGCCGCCCTGATTGCCTCATCGATCCGCAACACGCGGCGCGGGGACCAAGTCGCGCTGCCTTAACCAGTCCGCGTCCGGGTCATCTTACGCTCCCAACACGTGAGGAAGGCGCTGGAGTTCGCCGGCGCTGCTGTCGTTCGGCACCGAGCACCCAGGCGTCAGGATGAACTTTGGCCCGGCCGATTGTGCCGCGGATTTCCATTGAGCCTGCAGTTCGGCGGGCGTCAGTTTCCGGTAGTTGACCTCATCGATGCCGCCGGCGATCGTCATCGGGTACCGCTTTCGCACGTCCGCGATCGGGATGCCGGAGACGTGCAGCGAGTAGTTGATGATGGGCGCCGGGAATCCGTCGAATAGGCCGAGATATGCGGGTTCCACGTGCAGGTGCAGGATATTCAGCCTGGCTCCGACGATTCCGTGCAGGATGCGCTTGTCGAACGGCTGGCTGAATTTCACGAAATCCTCCGGTGTGAGTTCCGACGCATTGGCATTCGCCACCGAAAGCAGCACGCCGGATGCGCCCGTGGCCAAGGCACGTTTGGCGTGCGCGATCTCCGACTCCGTGATCACGTCAAGCGCGTTCAGCAAGCCTTGCGGGTTTTCCGACTTCAAGCGCAGCACTTCCTCCTTGGACGACAGCTTTTCCGCCACGTTCCAGGGGTTGAAGAGGGTTTCGATAAAGTAAGCCTTGCCACCGAGTCCGTCGCGAATCAGTTCCAGCGCGCGAATCTGTTGTGGGAACGGGTTCCGCTCCGGTTTCAGCTCATACCATTTGCCCTTGGGCTTCGGGTACGGAAAATCGCTCATCACTTTGACGATGTCCGTCCGGTACGCCTCATGAAAAGCCAGCGTCGCCTTGGCATGCGCCTCGGGCTCGGTGAGGCCGAAGTGATGCCAGAAACTGAATGGGGGCCGATCGACATCGCCGCCTTTCAGCGCCAGATCCACGCGTTCTTTGGACGTCAGGCTGGTACGTCCCAAAGCCAGCGGCGCTAAAGCCGCACTGAACAGGAATTGTCGTCTCAACATGAGGGGGGTTGCCGCCTTCAGACGAATCATAACACCGCGGGGGCCGGCGGATCGGGGGTCGGGGGATGATGAAGCGGGTATGTGGGGCGGGTTGCTAACCAGGTTGCCAACAAGGTTGCCAACCTGGATAGCGTCGGGATAAACCGGGCGTGAAGTAGTGAATGAAAGAGTCACAGGAAAGGAGTAGCGAACCATCCTGGCCCGATCATGCGAGGGCGGTGGGCAACCCCGCACTTGAAGCGTTGGACAGGGCACATGTAGGCTGGGTATCCCTGAAGTTGATGAAATAATCAAAACCACAGGCGCCGACGGCGTCAGGTTGAGGCGGATTGCCAATCCGCCGCAGACTAACAACCTGCCCCACCAAGGGGTTTGGGCCGATCGCCATTATTTGGGAGACTTGCGGATTTCTGTTGCCCGGCAATGGGCTCTTTCACACAGCGGTCTCTTCTACCTACACAGCAATGCGGGCGCTGCGTGTGCGACCGGTCATCGGCAGGGAAGTTTGGCCCAAAGCCGCGTGGATGATGCCGTTTCTTTTCACCAACGGCTTGCCGCACTTACATTCCCAGGCCGGTTTCGCGGAGTTGATCCACTTGGTCCCGCATTCGCACACGTAAACCATCACCGACCGGACCGGATCTTTGGCCGGTGCCTTGTCAGAGGAAGACTCATGCAAAGTTCGCGACATGGCTTGTTTTCTCCTTAGGGAGGCACAACAGGGAGACACGGACAGAGAGACACGGACAGTGAGGTAGAACGATCCTAGGCAACGGATTTCGCGACTTTGGCCTGGAGGGACTGACGCCGATCGGTCCAACGCAGCCACGCCATGCCCAAGGCGCGTGTTACTTCGGCGGCATTGAATGGCGTTTGCAGCACATCGTAAGCGCCAAGGTTCAAAGCCTCCACCCACAAGCGCTCATCCGCCTGCTTGGAAGTTACGATCAGGTAGGGAGGATCGGGTAGAAGCGCCAGCGCCTCAACCATGTCTTTCCAGGTACCGGGATGCAGATCGCGCTCGCACAAGACGACGGGAATGCGGCCATTCCGCAAGATCGGCAGCGCCTCATCCAGGCTTCGGCTGGTTTCCAACGCCCACTTCATACCGGGGCAAAGTGGCCAGTCCGAGGAGCGGAAAATGCTTCTCAAAGAAGCGTGATCTTCTTGTTTGGGAAAAACCGACAGCGCGACGACGGCACCAGCGGTCCCAGCCTCGAATGCACTGAAATTTTTCATTTGATAACCCCGTTTAAGGAAGATCCACCCGAACTACCAAGAGCCGGAAGGCAAACCAGCCCTATCTTGCCCGGATCGAGGACAGCACCTGCGAAGCGGCAACCCAGTAAGCCGGAGAACGACTATATTGACCAGCTTAAGATTTAATGGCCGAAAAAGCAACCTTATTCGTTGGATTTTTCGGAAAAACGGGAAATTCAGCGCAATTTGTATCTAAAAAGCCCGTCGCGGCCGGTCAGCGGCTCAGCATGGCGAAGCCGAACAGGGTGTCGCCGGCGGCCACTACCAGATACTGTGTGCCGTCCAGTTCGTAAGTCATGGGGCCGTTGGTCACGGAGGCGCCGAGGTTGGCGTGCCACAGGGGTTCGCCGGTCTCGGTATGGAGCGCCACCAGGTTGTTGGAAGCGTCGCCTGCGAACAGCACTTTGCCGGCTGTGCTCAAAATACCGGACCGGCCGCTGCCGCCTTCCCATTGGTGGCTCCAGCGGATCTTACCGGTCTTATAGTCGATTGCCTGCAGCATACCCACGCCCCATCCACCGCGATCGTTGCCGCCCCAACCCTCCGGCTTGTCGCTGGGGTCATAGATGTAATACACGCTGAAGGCCCTGGAAGCGTTTACGTAAAACAGGCCCGTGTCCGGGTTGTAACTTGGCGGCGGCCAGTTAGCGGCGCCGCCCTGGTTGGGCGTAACCAGCGCGCCATCCAGTTGCGGCATCTTAGCGGGATCGGGAATCGGCTGGCCCTTGGAGTCAATGCCCTTGGCCCAGTTAGTCTTGACGAATTGGGATGTGACGATATTCTTGCCGGTGGCCCGGTCGAGCACGAAAAACCAGCCGTTGCGGCTGGCCTGCGCCACGAGTTTGCGCTTTTGGCCGTTGATTTCGGCATCGAACAAGACCGGGGTTTGAGTGGCATCCCAATCGTGGGTGTCGTGCGGCGAGGGTTGGAAATACCAGGCCATCTTGCCGGTGTCCGGGTTCAGCGCTACGATGGATTCGGTGAACAGGTTGTCGCCCGGCCGCGCCTTGCCCGCAATTACCGGCTGCGGGTTGCCGGTGGTGACGTAGATCAGGTTCAGTTCGGGGTCATAAGTTACCGGCTGCCAAGTCATGCCACCGCCGTGCTTCATGGCTTCCTCATTGGGCCAGGAGTCGGACCCGACTTCGCCTTTCTTTTGCGGCACCACGTACCAGCGCCACTGCCGGTCGCCGGTTTCGGGGTCGTGAGATTCGATGTAGCCGGGTTGGTCTAGGTCGTCGCCGCTCACACCGGTGATGACGTGGTTCTTGAGGACCACGGGCGCCACCGAACCGTAGTAGAACAGGTCGAGGTCGCAGATGGTCTTGTGCCAGCGCTCACTGCCATCCCTCATGTTCAATGAAACCAGATTGCAATCCGGTGTTTCGTAATACAGCCAGTTGCCCCAGGCGCCGACACCGCGGTTGCCGATGTGGATGCCGCCCTTGGATTGCCACTGATGGTGCCAGATCAGACGGCCGGTGCGCGCGTCGGCGGCCCACACGTGGTCGGGAGCGGTGAAGTAGAGGACGCCGTTGATTTCGAGCGGCGTGGCGGAGATCCGGACCCCACCGCCGCCACCGCCGGGGCCGAAACCGGTGCTGGAACGGTGTACCCAGGCGAGGCTCAGAGAATGGACGTTGGCGGCGTTGATTTTCGAAAGCGTGCTGTAGCGGCGGCCCGAGTAATCGCCGTGGTAAGTGGGCCAGGTGTCGGTGGGCGGGGCGCCGAGCTTGGCCGGATTCAGGCTGCCCTGGCCGGACAACACCATCGATAGCGCGCCCAGCAGAGCGGCGAATCGGGGGGCGAACAAACCGAAGGAAACGAACGGACGGATGGTTTTCATTTCAGGCCTTCCAGGTAGGCAACCACGTCGTGCATGTTGGTGTCGGTGATGCGGTCGAGCAGTTCCTCATGCGCCACGAAGGGATCGTTCTTCACCACCTTCAGCGATGGCGAACGTTTGAAGGATTGGTAATCGCCGGATGCATCGCGCAGGGCGACGTTGAAATCGTCAAGCGAAACCACGACGCCGGTGATGGCGGCGCCGGAGGGCGGCGTTACGGTCACGGTGACCGGTTTGCCTGCGGGTGCGGGCGCGCCGCGTCCCCCGCGGCCTCCGCGCCCACCACCTTGTGGGAATAGGAACCGCTGCTGGAGGTTGACGGCGCTGTACCGCCTGCCGACTCCCGCCAGATCGCCGGTGGGTGAGTGACAGCCGGTGCATTTGCCTGCGCCGTTGAAGTAAAGGGCGCCGGCTTTGGCGTCTCCCGTGAGCACGTTTTGAATGTCCAGGGCCGAGCGCATGGTCTGGTAAAGCTCGTAGTGGACGAAATGGGAGAGGTCTACAATCTGCGCCTGGCTCAAACCGGCAGCGGGGGTGGTTTGCGTGGAGTGGCCCTTGCGCAGGAAGGGGCCGATTTCGTTGCCGTAGCGGTCGTGCAGAACCACCACGGAGCGAACCAGGTCCGCGCCGTTATCGGAGCCGCGGGCATGGGTGCCGTGGCAGTTGATGCACTCGGCGGCGTAGACTTTCTTGCCGCGGTCGGCGGCGACCGGGTCAACCACGTGCTTATCGTCAGCGCCGGCGCCTCCGGTATTGGCGCCTCTGCCTCCGCGGCCGGCAGGGGCTGGTGCGGGCAGGGCTCCCGGGGGTGCCACGGCGAGGCCGGTGGCCGGGGAATTCGCGTCGCGGCCGTAGGCGGCGGCCAGGTAGTTGAGGATTGGGGTGAATTCGTCTTCGGCGATTTTCGCGCCCTGCTTGGAGACCATGGCCTCCATGGTGTCCTGCCATTGTGCCCGCGACCGGCGGGACGACGTGGCGATTTGCAAATTGTGGCAGGTGCCGCAGACTCGTTCGAAGACTGGCTTGCCGGCTTCGGCCTGTTGCGCGCTGCTGTTGACGGCGATGGCGAAACATGCCAGCGCGGCACCACACGGTACCCAGAGTGCTCTCATGATTATTGATCATACTGTAAACGAATCGGTCAGCGGGCCGATCCGGGGGGCGGAGTTGACTGCTATGGGCGCCGGAGCGGCTGGCAGCGGCGAGACGAGCCTCTCCGGAATGAGAATAGGCGCCGCCAAGCCGTTCGGCGATGTCGTCGGGAATGTGGACCGTGAGTTCCATGCCTTTACCTTGCGCATCCGCCGGCGTCAACCAAAAGAGCGCGACATAACGGCCTCTGCGTGCGGCTACTCAAAGGGGTGAAGCTGCCCCGGGCTCCATACGCGCCACGGCGTTTGCCCGACGGCTGCTTTTCGCGTAAGGTAGGGCATAATGGTAACGGGGCCAACCCATCAATGACGATCACTCTGCCGCTTCAACCTCAGGAAGAAGCCAGGCTCATCGCCGCGGCCCAGGCAAAGGGCCTGTCGACCGATGCTCTGGTTCGGGAGGCGCTCGACAAGATTCTTGCCGAAGCACCGGACGTGAGCCCCAGGGAAGAGCCAACCCGATCGCTGCGCGGCCTTCTGGCGAAGTACGGACCGGCTCCATCGGCGGAGGAGATTGACGAAAATCGCGCCGAGATGCTCGCGGACTTTCCGCGTTCCGATTTCTGATGATTGCCGCCATAGCCGATACGCATACGGCGATCTGGTATCTCTTCTCCGACCCACGGTTGGGACGGGCGGCTTCCGCCTTCATTGATGCGACCATTGCCAAAGGCGATCATATCGGTCTTTCGGCCATCAGCCTGGCGGAAATGGTCTACCTGATTGAGAAGGGCCGCATCCAGGCGCACGCGCTGGACGACGTTCTTGCCGCTATCGCCGATCCGACAGCCGTTCTTCAGCAGGTTCCGCTCGATGACCGCATGGTTGTGAAGATGCGGGAAGTTTCCCGGCAGGACATTCCCGACCTCCCAGACCGCATCATTGCTGCCAGCGCCCAATTCTACGCTGTGCCCCTATTGACACGCGATGCCCGTATACGGTCTTCGACCATTAAAACGATTTGGTAACCCCTACCGCACTGCCGCGAGCCAGCGCACCGCTAGATCGGAATTCGCATCGCGCCAGGCGGACACCCAGACCAAGTGATGGGTGATTAGGACAAGGAATAATTCTTGGTTGCCCTGCTGGCCGCCTTGCTGGCGGCGGGATTGCTCGCCGCCATGCTGTGCTGAGTGAGTGGGCGGGACGGCGGCTTACTTACTGTGGTGGCAGGTGTGATTGCGGTGGCAGGTGTGGCGCTGGCCGGGCGGGCGGCGAACAAGGTTGCGGTGCGGCGCCGGGGCCATTGAGCAGCTCGGAACGGCGTACCGAATGAAACCGGCCGAGCCCGACTCCGCCGCGACTGGGCCGGCCCGCACGCGAGGGGTTTTCCCGGGCTAGCCCAATAGGGCTAACTCGGCGCGCGATGTAAAGTTCATCACCTAAGCGAGCTGGCTCGGCGTATCCTCGCGCGACTAATCGACGTCCAATGTGTATAAGGTAATAGGATGAGCTGTCCAGGCCATCTCGCAGAGTCCCGGCATGCGCCCGCTTATAATCGTACTGTTTACTTTTCTAACATCGCTGGGATGCTTTCCGATCCAGGCTCAAGTCAACATACTTACTGCCAACGGGAGTAATGATCGCACCAACGCCAACTTACAAGAGGTTCTGCTGGCCCCCGCCACCGTTGTGCCGGACTCTTTTGGCAGGCTGGCCGCATTTCCCGTCGATGGCCAGGTGTATGCTCAGCCGCTCTACGTGAGCGGCGTGGCGATGGCCGGCAAGGGCCCGCGGAATGTGCTGTTCGTCGCCACCATGCACAACAGCGTCTATGCCTATGATGCGGACTCCGCTTCTCCCGTTAGCTTGCTGTGGCGCGTCAGCCTGGGGCCGTCGATTTCGGCTTCGACCGTGTTTGGCCCTTATGGCGACATCTCGAACGAAATAGGGATCCTCGGCACCGGAGTAATCGATCCGCAACGCGGCGTATTGTATGTGGTGTCGGAGAACCTGGAGCGCGGCGCGGCGGCATTCTATCTCCATGCGCTCGATCTTAGCAGCGGCGGCGAAAGAATGAACGGCCCGGTGGCCATCGCCGGGGCGGCGCCGGGCGGCCTGGCGTTCGATCCGCGGCAGCATCTGCAGCGCCCGGGTCTGCTGCTGGCCAACGATACCATCTATATTGCCTTTGGCTCGCACCTGGACCAGGAGCCCTTTCACGGGTGGCTCCTGAGTTACGATGCTTCCGACCTGACGCGGCAGACCGGGGTGTTCGCAACCACGCCCAGCGCCATGGGCGGTTCGATCTGGCAGTCCGGCCGCGGCCTGGCGGCGGACGGGCAGGGCAGTGTCTACGCGGTCACCGGCAACGGAAATTACGACGGCGCGCAGAATTTTGGGGAGAGCTTTCTCAAACTCTCCGGGACGCCCCTGGCGCGTGCCGATTCGTTTACGCCCGCGGATTGGGAATCGATGTCGGATAACGACTTCGATCTGTCCGCCGGACCCGCACTGCTGCCCGGTACCCACACCGTGCTGGGCGCCGACAAGCTCGGCAATTTCTATGTGCTGAACGGCGACTCCATGGGACAGCCCGCATCCGGGAACGCATTTGCCGCGTCGGCCTTTTCCATTTTCAATTTTGCGGTGTGGAGCCGGTCCGGCAGCAGCTACGTGTATGTGCAGGGGGAACAAGAACCGGCCCGGTGTTTTCTGTTCACCGACGGAGGCCTCAACAGTTCTCCGGTCTCGGCTACCGCGAATGCCGTCCAGTATACGCGAATTGGTATGACGGTCTCGGCAAATGGCAGTGAGGACGGCAGCGGGATTCTGTGGGAGACCACTGGCGACTATAATAACGATCCCACGGCCGGCACGCTGCATGCCTTCGACGCCTCGAACCTGGCAGTGGAACTGTGGAACAGCGACATGAATCCCGGCCGCGACCGGATGGGCGCGGTGACCAAGTTCGCCAACCCCACGGTGGCGAACGGTAAAGTGTACGTGGCGACGGCTTCGAATACCGTGGCGGCCTATGGGCTGTTGGGCGGAGGTGTGGTACCGCAACCGACGATCGGGTCCGTGGCCAACGCAGCCAGCTACTCGCAGGACGCGGTTTCGCCCGGCGAGTTGGTTACCATATTCGGTGCGAACTTGGGTTTCGGGGGCCCGGCGGGCATGCAGTTGGACGCCTCCGGTCTGGTTGCCACCAGTCTGGCCGGCACTCGCGTGCTGTTTGATGGCGCCCCCAGCCCGGTGGCGTACGCCAATGCCAGCCAGGTAAATGCGCTGGTGCCGTTCGGTCTATTGTCCGCGTCCACCGGCGTCCAGGTAGAATTCCAGGGCCAGTTGTCCGACGCCTTCACCATCCCGGTAGCGCCTTCCTTGCCAGGCATTTTCGCGGCGGACGGTTCGGGCGCCGGCGAGGGGCTCATCTTCAACCAGGACGGCACTGCCAACTCAGACGCCAACCCGGCAACGCCCGGTTCAGTGATCGTCCTCTATGCGACCGGGGTGGGACAATTCTCTCCACCCGGCCAGGACGGCGCGGTGGTCACCGGCGACAGCCTGCCGCTGCCGGTCCTGCCGGTATCCGCGAAGGTTGGCGGGTTGCCGGCCCAGGTGCTCTACGCCGGAGGAGGCTCGGGCATGGTCGAGGGCATCATTCAGGTGAACCTGCAGATTCCCGGCGGGGTGCCAGTCGGGCCCGCGGAGGTGATGTTGCAGATCGGCGACCGCACCAGCCAACCGGGTCTCACCGTGGCACTGCAAACGGCAACCCAACTTCCGGCGACCCGCTCGCGCTAGCTTAGTGCGCCGTTTCATAAATACGGTCGCGTACTTCGACGAAACCGCTCCCTAACGGTCGAGCGACAAGTCGCGGCTCTGATCGGAGCCGCGCGCGTTAGCAAGCGGTCTTCTGAAATTACCGACTTAGCTGGAGAAGACAGGGACTATCACTTACTGCCAGTGCCGCCGACAACGATGATGGACGGCGCGCCGATCTGGCTGGTCTTGGCTCGCGCCCGGTGGATCCGAATACCTGCCGTACCATCGGGGCCCGGCATCACGGGAATCTGGAATTGCTGGGACACGGCACTGTAGGCGACCTTACCGACGCGGCCTGCCGTGGCCTTGGCCGCCGGCGGGAAGGGTGAATAGCCCTTGATGGTTCGCACCATCTCGCCATCCGCAAACGCCACCGTGAGATGGATCTCGCCGTCGTCGGTCACAGCCGGTATCCGCTTCTTTCCCATGGTCACGAACTGATCGACGTCCCCCACTACCGCCATCTCCGAAGGACCAATCGGGGCCACCACCAGGTAAAGCGCGTCACCCGCGATCGGCCTGGCCAGAACATCCAAGGGATTTACCACTTGCCCGCTTCCGCTGAAATAGTCGTAGAAGTACGCGGGCTGATTCACTCCGAGGTCCGCGGGTCTGAAAGTGATTTGCGTATTCGTCCCCTGAGCGTAAGCGAACCAATAGTTTGTGCGGAGCGCGCCGAAGTCGCTGTAGGTGGTGGCGATCTGGGGTGTATCCACGCTGTGCGCCATGTTTGCGTAACTGCTATCGGCCGGCGTCAAAGGCACGTCCGGCTTGACAATCACGCCATCCTGGCGAACGGCGTGGAGTAGGTTGGCTCCGTTGAGAGCGCCGATCGGGTCAGCCAGGCCAAGCGGTCCGGCGGAGAGAGCGGCTACCAACAGATTGTTGGTTTCCGTGCTCATGAAGTTGTCCGTGAAGGGCCAAACTCCCAACGCACTCGCAAACCGGGAAGTATACAGGAACTCGGTCCAGCGATCCCGGCCCAGGCGGTCTGCGCTGGTACGGATCGTGGTCAGGTTACTGTATTTGGAGCTTTGCATGAAGTGCCGCGGAGAAGCCATGCAGTATTGCAGGGTGAGTTTGCGCTGCGCCATCGCCGCGGCCATATTGTCCAGGAAGGTTTCCGCATCGGTCAGGTTGAAATCGGGTTGGGCCTTGTCGTCCAGCCAGTCCTGTTCGTAGGTGGCCACACCCGATGTGGCCAGATACCCGGCGACGTAGTTCCAGTAGGCAGGGTCAAGCACCACGTTGCCCGACATCTTGTATTGGGTCCGGTATGGGCTGTTGGCATCGATCCAGCGGGCGTGCGTGATCAAGGGAATTCCGAGGCTCTGCTGAAATTTCGACAGGCCTCCGTCGAAGGGTGGCGCCGCGGCCACGTATTCGTAGATGCCCGATCCGTTATCACTCCAGGACGCTCCGGCTCCCTTGGGATAGAACCAGCTATCCAGTTGCAGGGACCCCAGTCCGATTCCCAGGCGGTCGAAATCGCCCTTGACGGCCGTCAGCGTCTGCTCGTACGAAAGCGAGTCGGCCGTGTGGTAGTAGTAAGTGGCGCCGTTGTCGGTCCAGTATCCAACCTTGCTCAGGCTGGCGTCGGCATCGCTGGCCGGCCTGGTCTTGCCGTGCAGCGCCGTCAACGCCTGACCCCACCCATCGAAGGCGCGGTTGATTCCCTGCTGGATCACCAGCAGGGTCCGGTGCTCAAACCCCTGCGGCAGGCTGGAAATCGCCGGCGCGATTCCACTGGCAAGCTCTTTATTCGGCCCCCAGGCGGTGCTCGCCGCCATGAAATTGGTAGCCGGCGAAAGAATGAACGTGTTGAACGAGGAATCGAAAAAGACCCACGGGCTTTCATTGGAGAAATCCGAGAACGTGGGTGGTGCAAAGATCCCCGAAAAGGTCAGGTGATCCAGATTCTGCGGGTATTGGCTGAAGTTCGGGAATTTGAAGGTATTGGCAGCCGCCGCGGCGTTGCTCACTGTGAACAGAACATCGGGATGGTCCGAGTAGCTGCGGATGGCGGCATGACGCGTGGTGGCGGGCTGACTACCGGTATCGGACGGAAAATCAAAGCCGATTTCAAGGTAAGCGCCGAGCCCATCGCTGCCCGACCCCACCAGGATGTTGGAGAGCGGATACCCTACGTTTCCGTGAAAATGCCAGGAAATGCCGGCTACCGCGATGTCGTACGACCCGCCGGGATCCACCGTAACCGTGAGGCTGCCTGAGCCTCCGGCCATGACCGCAGACTTGGCTGACGGGCACAGGAACGTAAGGCAGCAGATAGTGAGAATGTGTAAAGTGGTGAATCGAGACACGTTTGGACCCCTGGGAGAGGCAAATCGTGTGATTTACCTCACTAATCATAGCAGGCGATTCTCATAATAGGGGTCGAAACGGGGTCGGTCTGAAGAATTAACGTGAGAGTTAACACTACTGGAACCGAAGTCCCGGAACTTCAGTACTGCTGAATTGTAGTTTCGAGGCCGCCCCCGGCCTGGCAGCGCTGCGCCTGTGCGGTCGTCAAGACGGCCGTCTCGCTCCCTGTTAGTTGCGCTGCGGCAAGATGGGGATCGACGCTGCTCCCGGTGACGCCGCCGTGCCGGGAGATCTGGGGCGAGGTCGGTCATTGGACGCAGCCACCTTAACTCTGCAAAGTAGTTTGAGATAAAGCGCACATCCCTTGCACTTAAGTAATTCCGAACTGTTTATCTGATTGATGGGAGAAACGCGCGTGCAAGATAAGGATATAGTTTGTGAATTCCTGGTCGAGAGTCATGAGAACCTCTCGCGTCTGGATCAGGAACTCGTCGAACTGGAGAAGCACCCGAAGGATGCGGAGCTGCTGGCAAGCATCTTCCGCACTATTCACACGATCAAGGGCACTTGCGGCTTCCTGGCGTTTTCAACGCTGGAGAGGATCACCCATCAGGCCGAGAGCCTCCTGAGCCAGTTGCGCGACGGTCAGCGGGAGCTTAATCCGTCCCTGGTGTCGTTGATTTTGGAGACGGTCGACTCGACTCGAAAGGTGCTGGCCTCGATCGAAGCGAGCGGGGAGGAAGGTCCGGAACGCTTTGAGGACTTGACCGAACGCTTACGGGCCGCGGTGCAATTGACGGCTGATTCCGAGAGCCGGTCCGGTACAGGCCGGCCGGCTCCGGCCATGTTGCCTGCTCCCCTGGCCGAACCTCCCGACGACAACGGCTCCCAGCTTGCCGAGAACAAGAAGCCCGACGAGGACGCTGCGAAGTCTTCCGCCGTGGCGGATTCGAACATCCGGGTTGGGGTAGGGTTGCTGGACAAGCTCATGGATCTGGTGGGAGAACTGGTGCTGACCCGCAATCAGATCCTCCAATACAATGCCGAGCGCGAGGACGCCGCCCTTAACGCGACCTCACAGCGGCTGAACCTGATCACGACCGAGTTGCAAGCGGGCGTGATGAAGACGCGGATGCAACCGATCGGGATGGTCTGGAACAAGCTGCCGCGCGTGGTGCGCGACATGGCACTGGCCCTTGGCAAGCAGGTGCGGCTGGAGATGGACGGAGCCGAGACGGAACTCGACCGGACCATCATCGAGGCCATTAAGGACCCGCTGGTACACCTGGTTCGGAATTCGTGCGACCACGGCATTGAATCGCCCGACGTTCGGGCGCGTGCGGGCAAGCCGCCCGAGGGAAGACTGACGCTTCGCGCCTATCACGAAGGCGGACAAGTCAACATCGAAATCGGCGATGACGGGGCTGGGATAGACGTCGCGCGTGTCAAACAGAAAGCCATTGAGAAGGGGCTTCTGCGGCCCGAACAAGCCGATGGGATGAGCGATCGGGAAGCGTTGAGCCTGATCTTCCTGCCCGGCTTCTCAACCATGGAAACCGTCACCAACCTTTCGGGACGCGGGGTTGGCATGGATGTGGTGAAGTCCCACATTGAGAAGATCGGCGGCGTGGTCGACGTGTTCAGCCGGCCCGGCGAAGGCGCCACGGTGAAGATCAAGATCCCACTCACGCTGGCTATCATTCCCGGCCTGGTGATCACCAGCGGTGGCGAACGATTCGTAATTCCCCAGGTCAGCCTGCTGGAATTGATCCGTCTGGAGGGAGATTCATCGGAGAAGCGCATCGAGTATGTGCATGGCACACCGGTATACCGCCGGCGCGGGAGTCTTCTGCCCATCGCCCACCTGAATCAGGTGCTCGGGCTGAAA
>DATMNI010000468.1:0-29898 GCA_035570275.1 Candidatus Acidiferrales bacterium
GGAGCAGGGTGGATCTGTCGCTGACCAAAGCCGGTAGCGGGTCTGGCATGGGGCCTCCTTGGCTTACAGTATTACATACTTTAAGAAACCGGCTCCAAAAAAAGAAAACCACCGATCCATCACTTTCATGTCGCGCACTCCAGGCTAACAACCGGCTAACAACCTGCCCCACAAGGCTGATACAATCGGAGATTCCGGCAGGAAGAGTTTGGAGACAATTGATGGGTGAAGCGCTAGGAATGATCGAGACTCGCGGTCTGGTCGCCATGATCGAGGCGGCGGATGCGATGGTGAAGGCCGCCAAGGTTAACCTGGTGGGCTGGGAAAAGATCGGGTCGGGTTACGTCACCGCCATGGTGCGCGGCGATGTAGCGGCGGTCCGGGCAGCCACCGATGCCGGCGCAGCCGCTGCCCGGCGGGTAGGCGAGCTGATTGCAGTCCATGTGATTCCACGCCCGCACCAGAGCCTGGAAGAGATTTTACCGATCGGCAAGCTACAGAACGCAGGTAAGTAGCCGGAGCCCGGTGTCTAAAGGTAGGTTATGAAGGCTGGCGTATGAAGGCTGGGGTATCATGATTCTGGCCCGCGTAGTGGGCACTGTGGTGGCCACCCGAAAAGACCCCCGTCTGGAAGGCAAGAAGCTTCTCATCCTGAAACCGATCGCTCCCGACGGCAAGGACGAAGCTGGCTACGTGGTGTCCGTGGACACCGTGGGAGCCGGATTTCGCGAACGGGTGATCGCGGTATCGGGCAGTTCGGCGCGCATGGCCGAGGGTTGCAAGGACACGCCGGTGGACAATGCCATCATCGGCATTGTGGACGACGTGCACCTGGACTAGCTCATGTGGCGGTTGGATTAACCCATGTGGCAGTTGGATTAAACCCATGTGGCGGTTGGATTAACCTATGTATCTTGGCCGCGTGGTAGGTCGCGTCTGGTCCACTGTGAAACACCCCCATCTGGTGGGCCAGCGGCTTCTGGTGGTGCAGCCTCTGAGCCCGGAGCTGGAGAATCGGGGCAAGTGCCTCATCTGCACGGATTGCGTCGGGGCCGGCACCGGAGAACTGGTCTATTGGGTGCGGGGCAAAGAGGCGAGCTTTCCGTTTCTGCCCCAGGAACCGCCGGTTGATACCACCGTGGTGGGAATTGTGGATTCGGTGCACCTGAAGGGCGCCCCGGAACCGGCAACCGTCCCGGCCCCATGCACAGAAGAGGATGCATTACGCGCATCCCCAGAAGAGGATGCGCTCCCGGGATCCGGAGAAGCAGAAGAGGGTGCGCTCAGCGGACCCGCGCAAAGCGCCAAACGCGCCAACGCCCGCAAGCCGTCCCAAAAGGCCTGAACATGCTGATCGCCCGCGTGGTTGGAGAATTGGTCGCCACTCAAAAGCATCCCAGTCATGAAGGACGCAAACTCCTGCTGGTTCAGCCGCTGAACCTGGACGGCACGGACCGCGGCGACGCCGTGGTGGCCATGGATGCGGTGGACGCCGGGGTGGGCGACAAGGTGCTGCTGGCCACCGAGGGTTTCAGCGCCATGACATCCGTAGGGCGGCCCAATTCACCGATTGACATGTCGGTGATTGGCTTTATCGATCATATCGAACTCGTGCCCGGCGTCAATTGAACGCCGATCCTGGTGGAAGATCAGGCGCGCTCCGAGCACCAGCCCCAGCCCCCACTTCAGTATTTCCGAGCCCGTATAGATACTGTGCAGCATCCAGAACCGGTTGCGCTCGATGGAGGGCACGTCGGCCGGGATGAAGTCGAACGTGCGGCCCAGCGATGAGAGCTCCGGTGTCATGAAAACACGTTGTGCCGCGACGATCAGGACCATGATCAGCAGCAGCAGCAGCGACACCTTGCCTTCATTGCTGCCGAACAGCAGGAAGGAAAAGAAGCCCACTCCCAGGACGAGTTGCAGGAGCTCCCATGTCTCGAAAAACGAGCGATTCTGCTCGGCCGCCTGGTAGCGGAGCAGGGCGCGCGCGCCGCCTGGTCCCAACGCCTTGATCTGGATGGCCGCTACCGGCCCGGGCGCGGTGAGCAACCGGTCGACCGACCAGAAGCTCTCGACCGCGATCCAGGCCATCCATAGACCTCCACCCAGCCAGAAACCCAACAGCAAGCTCGCGATTCGGCGGTAATGCATTTCCCCCGATTCTAACTTAACCTTATGGGTAAATCGTCAGGGGTACCCTTTAGATCCGGCGAATTATTATAATAATCCGCCCCCGTCCGGCAGTTGACCGGGGTCCCCCTCTGCCTGCGGGTCGCGCGGCATTCAAGGCCGGCGGCCTTCCAAGCCGGCAGTATAGCCAAGAAATTCCCGACGACTGTTGCACTAAAGTTTTCCGTAGTGCTGCCGATTACTGGTCAGGACGAGGTGGTATGCCCGTGTTAGAGACGAAACATTTTGGAAAGCTCTCCTACGAGGAGGACTCGGAACTCGAGTTCCCGCTCGGACTGCCCGGATTCGACGACCGAAAACGGTTCGTTGCCGTGCACATTGTGGAGAACGACCCGTTGATCTACTTGCAGAGCCTGGAGGATCCGGAGCTCTGCTTTATTACGATGCCCATTCTGGCGATAGACCCGCAGTACCGGTTGAAGGTGAGCGGAGAGACCCTGGAGCACCTCGGCCTGAGTTCGACCCGCCAGCCGCGCATCGGGGACGACGTGATGTGTTTGAGCGTGCTCTCCATCCGGGAGACGGGCCCAACCGCCAACCTGCTGGCGCCGATTGTGGTCAACCTGCGCAATCGCAAAGCGGTGCAGGCGCTGGCGCCGGAGTCGGACTATTCTCACCAGTTCGCCTTGTTGCCCAAAGAGTTGCCCAAAGAGTCGCCCAAAGAGTCGCCGAAAGAGGGGCTGCAAGAGGCGGCTGCATGCTAATGATGTCGCGCCGGGAAGGGGAGACTATCCTCATTGGCGACGAGATTGAAATTGTAATTGCACGTATCGGGCGCACGCGGGTGAAAGTGGGAATCCGCGCTCCCCGGCAAACCCCGGTAATCGCTCGCGAGGTGAAACTGGTTCGAGATGAAAACCTCGCCGCGGCGGCTGCGCCTCCGACTCCAGCGGCGCTTTCCGGATTGCTTAAGCGGTTGCGTCCGGCAACCGATTCGGCCCGGCACAGGTAAATACCAGCAGGATGCTCCCACCACCAAAGAAAGGAATTCTGAAATGGCTTTTTCGATTCAAACTAACGTAAACTCTCTCATCGCGCAGGAAAACCTGCGCGTCAACAGCAACTTCCAGAGCATGACCATCCAGCGGTTAACGTCCGGTTACCGCATCAACTCGTCGGGCGACGACGCGGCCGGCCTGGCTGTTGCCAACAAGTTTCGCAGCGACATCGCGGAATTGACCCAGGGCGTACGCAATTCCAACGACGGCGTCTCCCAACTGCAGATCATCGATGGCGGCATGAACAACATCTCAAAGATGTTGGACCGGCTAAAGACCCTGGCAACGCAATCGTCCTCCGACAGCTTCACCGGCGACCGGAATACGCTCAACTCCGAATACCAGGGCCTGGTCACTGAAATCGATCGGCAAGCCCAGAGCATCGGGTTGAACCAGGGCGGCAGCTTCGCCAAGAACCTTTCGGTTTTCATCGGCGGAGGAACCGGAACCACCAGTAGTGCCGCGCTGGCGAATGGTGTGGTGAGTGTAGACCTGAGCCACTCCATGGTGGATTCCCAGAGCCTGGGCCTCAAGGGTGTGCGCGTGGCGAATCAGAACGTCAACCCTTCCCTGGATTACGATCTGAGTGCCGCCAGTCCGACCAGTGTGCAGGCGATTCTGGGGGACCCCGCCAACAAGGCATCCATCGCCGGGAGCACGGCCTTCACATTCACCGGACCGGGATTCGGCGATTCCAACGGGATCACGGTCAACGTGAACCTCAACGGCGTAGGCGATACCGCCAGCCTGGTTACGGCGATTAATTCGGCGATCGGCAGCGCCGCCAACCTGCCGGGTGGAGCCAACGCGTCCTTTAAAGCTGCGACTATCAAAGCGTCGGTAGTCACCGATGCCATGGGCAAAACGCAACTCGCATTCGACTCTCCCAATGCCGCCTTCCAGGTGCGGGCCGACGACCCAATGGCCAACGCCTTGATCGGCGAGTTGCCTAGCGTTGTGCTGCCGGCCGGCAAGGCAATCGACTTGACCCAGGCCACCGACGCCAGCGTTTCAACAGGAACTTTCAGTGCGAACGACACTATCACGGTCAATGTCGGCGGCAAGAATGCCAGCGTATTCATGACGGGCGCCGGCGGCGTCACCCCCGACAATGCTGCCAGTTTCGAGCTGGCGTTCAACTCCAGCGCTAGCATGAAGGCACTCGGGATGTCCGTATCCGATATTGGTCCCGGGACCCCGCTCACATTTCACAGCGCCACGGGCCAGTCGTTTAGCATCACCGCGAGCGCGGTAGATACGAATCTCACGTTGGGAACCGATCTGAGCGGTACCACGATTCCACTAGCTTCGGCGACCTCCTCCCTCTACAATTCGTTCATCGCCGGCGGTGCAAACGAGTTGACGAACACCGCCGGCACCCTTAAGCAAGACCTGAGTTGGGCGAACCTGGGGGCTCTCGACAAACAAGCCATTACGATCTCCGGGAACGATAGCTCAGGGGGCGCGCACCCGATTACCGTTAACCTGGCCAACAGCATCACCGACACTTCCGGAGCCTCGATAGACGCGGCGATCAACGCCATCAATACCGCGCTCCAGAAATCGAACGACCCTACGCTGCAACAGATTACGGCAGTGAAAACAGCGGGCGCTGTCCCCGGCTCCAACCCTGATACGATCAACTTCATCAGTACGTTGAAGGTGTTCTCCGTCTCGGCCGGCCTGGCTACCAACGCCGCCAATGGTCTCAAGGACGGCACCGGCAAGGGTTTCACTTATCAGGCTGCGCAGATCGGCTCCGGCAGCGCGGCCGATATCAGCACGGCGGCCGGCGCACTGACCGCGGTTGCGGCTATAACCAGCGCGGTCACGATGCTCGGCACGGCCCAGGCAGCCGTCGGTAAGGGCCAGAACCAGTTGGGCTATGCCATCGGGTTGGCTCAATCGCAGATCTCGAACTTCTCCGCAGCGCAGGCACAGATTCGCGATGCCGACGTGGCGGCGGAAGCGGCCAATCTCAGCAAGGCCCAGGTTTTGCAGCAGGCTTCCATCGCTGCCATGGCCCAGGCCAATTCGGCTCCCCAAGCCGTTCTGGCCCTGCTGAAGGGCTAATCTTTTTTAAACGCCAGGGGATGTCCTCCGCCAAGGCCGGAGGACGTCCCGGTTTGGCGTCAACCGTGAATTCCTCCCCCTCCTTTCCCTAAGACTTATTTTTATCCCCCAAAACTTATTCTTATCCCGCGGTTCAAGTTCTGCCCGCCCGCACCGATGAGATTCTTGGAAGTTAAATAACCGGCAAGACGCCGGCAAGGAACTGAAAGGATTTCACCATGGCATTCTCGATTCAGACGAACGTAAACTCTCTCATCGCGCAGGAAAATCTGCGCGTCAACAGCAGCTTTCAAAGCCAAACCATCCAGCGGTTGACCTCCGGGTACCGCATCAACCAGGCGGGTGACGACGCCGCTGGCCTGGCCGTCGCCAACAAGTTCCGCAGCGACATCGCGGAATTGACCCAGGGCGTGCGCAATGCCAACGACGGCGTTTCGCAGCTTCAGATCATCGACGGCGGCATGAACAACATCTCCAAGATGCTGGACCGGCTGAAGACGCTGGCAACGCAATCGTCTTCGGACAGCTTCACGGGTGACCGCAACACTCTCAATTCCGAATATCAGACTCTGGTGGGCGAAATTGACCGGCAGTCCCAGAGCATCGGTTTAAACCAGGGCGGCGCCTTCGCCAAGAACCTGGGCATTTACTTAGGCGGTGGCGCTGGCGCCAGCAGTTCCGCGATTCTCGCCAACGGCCAGGTGAGTGTCAATCTGAGCAAGGCGACAGTAGATTCGCAGAGTCTCGGCCTGACGGGCGTGCGCGCCGTCGTCCAGGACACAACCACCGTCACTAATGATTACGACTTGGGCGCCAGCAGCGCCACCAGCGTCCAGAAGATTCTGGCCGCTAACCCAGCGACCGGTGGCACCACCGCATTCACGTTCACCGGACCGGGTTTTGGCGATTCCAACGGCGCCACCATCAACGTGAACCTGAGCGGCGTTGGCGACACTGCCACTCTGGTCACCGCAATCAACTCCGCTATCGACAGCGCCGCCAACCTGCCAACCGGAGCGGCGGCATCCTTTAAGGCCGCCGGCATCAAGGCGTCGGTCGTCACCGACTCCTTGGGCAGGACGCAGCTCGCTTTCGACTCCCCCAACGCCGCCTTTCAGGTGCGGGCCGACGATGTAACGGCCAACGCCTTGATAGGTAAGTTGGCCGTCGCGGGTGCTCCCGCAGGAAAGGCGATTGGCACAACTTTAACAACCGTCGACAATGCTACCGCGGGCGCATTTGCCGGCGCAGACACCACCATCACGGTCAATGTCGGAGGCAAAAGCGCAGCATTCAGTGCGCCTGTCGGCCTCACTCTTGCCAACTTCATCACGAACTTCAGCGCCGATGCGGGCATGAAGGCCCTCGGCATATCGGTTTCAGGCAATCCCGCAGGTGGCGCCCCACTCGCATTCTCCAGCGCCACAGGCCAGTCGTTCACTATCTCCACGACTGCCGGCGACACAAATTTAACGCTGGGGGCAACTCTAGGAGCCGGCGTAACTAACAGTGCGTCGTTGGCTTCCAACTACAGTTCGCTTATCGCCGGCGGAGTATCCGAGATTGGGACCAAGGGCGTCGGCACGGCCAACACTGAAACCGACTTGACGTGGGTGAATCTGGGGGCTGCCGACAAACAAGCCATCACGATCTCGGGGAACGATGCCTCCGGCGGCGCCCACCCGATCACCATCAACCTGGAGGGCAGCGGCGGCAACAGCACCGGAGCTTCAGTAGATGCGGCTATCGGCGCCATCAACAAGGCGCTCCAACAGCAGAACGACTCCACGCTGCATCAGATCACGGCGGTGAAGGTGGCGGCTGCCGGCGGCGATACCATCAACTTTGTCAGCACCCTGAGTTCGTTTTCCGTTTCGGCTGGCTTGTCCTCAACCGCCATCAACGGACTCAAGACAGGTGCAGTTGGTGCAACTCCTCTCGGGGGCTTCACGAATCAGGCTATTCAAGTCGGCACCGCCAGCGCGGCCGATATCAGCACAGCGGCCGGTGCGCAGACCGCCGTGGCCGCCATTACTGCCGCGGTGAAGGCGCTGGGCACGGCCCAGGCAGCCATCGGTAAAGGCCAGAACCAGTTGGGCTACGCCATCAGCCTGGCCAACTCCCAGATTGCCAACTTCTCCGCCGCGCAATCGCAAATCCGCGATGCCGACGTGGCGTCGGAAGCGGCCAACCTCAGCAAGGCCCAGGTATTGCAGCAGGCTTCGATCGCTGCCATGGCCCAGGCCAATTCCGCTCCCCAGGCAGTGCTCGCACTCCTGAGAGGCTAATCTTAAACACTAACCGGCAGGCGGGGCTGATCAACCGGCTTCGCCTGCTCTAAAGCTTCGGGCCGAATCGGACGATAGTCTACTTCGGCCCGGGAATTTTCTTATGGGATCAACCAGTAGCGCTATCTTCACCGGCAGCAGCCAATTCTCGAATGACTTTGCGGCCAGCATTACACGCTCGGTCGGCCTTGCCTCTCTGCCGATCACGCAGATGCAGGGCGATGTGACGAGCCTGCAGAGCCAAGCCACCGCCTTGAGCAACACCACCGGCATCGGTTCCAAGTTTGCCGCGTTGCAAAGCGCCGTGCAGGGAATCAGCCAGGCGATGAGCGGAAGCTCGTTTCAGACCGATGTCTCCAATACCTCGGCCGTGAACGTCACGGTCGGCGCCGGCGCCTTGGAAGGCAGCTATTCCATTGATGTACAGAATATCGGCACCTATGCCACCAGCCTGTCGACCAGCACCTGGGTGAATCAGGCCAACCCAGCCGGGCAGACCCACACCTACCAGATCTCCATCGATACCGGCAGCGGCCCTTCCCTGATCAACATCACACCGGCCGACAACAGCGCCTCGAGCGTAGCGCAGGCCATCAATCTAGCCGTCGGGAACCAGGTTCAGGCTACGGTGGTCAACATCGGGCCGAACGATAGCCGGATTTCGCTCAAGAGTAACACGTTAGGCCCGGCGACGTTAGACATTCTGGATGGCTCGACAAGTCTTCAGCAACAGGGCCCGGCGGGCCAGTTGGCTTCGTACGCGGTCGATGGCAACGCGCCTGTCTCCAGCACCACGCGCACGGTAACGCTCGCCCCGGGGCTTACGGTCAGCATGCTCGCCGGGGACGCGGGCACACCAGTGAACATTACGGTGACTCGGTCGACCTCGGCTCTTGGCAGCGCGCTGGCCGCTCTTGCGACCGCCTACAACGCTACGGTCGATGCATTGGACGCGCAACACGGCCAGACACAAGGCCCCCTGGGCGGCCAGTCGATCGTGTCCGACCTCAGCCAGACCCTGAGCGGGATGGCCACATTTGCTTCTCAGGGTTCGAGCATCTCGGGACTTGCGGCCCTCGGACTGGACTTGGGAGCGGATGGCCATCTGACCTTCAACCAGTTCTCGATGATGGCCACCGACTTCTCGAATTCCACGGGGGTTACAGCCTTTTTAGGTTCGGCCACCGGCGGCGGTTTTCTCAAGGCCGCGACGGATGCGATGACCAGCGTCGAAGATCCGACTACCGGTCTCATCCAGGCAACGGAAACCTCCATTCAGAGCCAGATCGACAGCACCAACAGCCGGATCAGTGCCAAGCAGGACCAGGTCAACCAGCTTCAGACGAATCTGCAGGCCCAAATGGCGGCCGCCGACGCGGCGATCTCCAGCATCGAACAGCAGTACTCTTACCTGAGCAGCATGTTCCAAGCCATGCAGACTTCAAGTCAGCAGTTCAGATGAGGACGCCATGAACGGCCAACTGGCGGATGCGATTCGAAGGGCCTTTGCCTCCGGAGAGTTTGCCAGGGCGCAGCGCTTGTGGAGCGAGTATGCCGGCCAACTCCAGCGCATGATTGGCGCCGGAACCGCCACCGCTGCCCTGCTCTCGGACGCCCGCGAATTGATCGACTGGTCTGCACTGGTCGTAAAGGTTCACCAGGCGCACGCAGCCAACCAACTCAAGGGCCTGTACCTTGCCGGGATGTACCAATGCCCCAGACCGAATCCGCCCGCGGGGAACGTCAACGTCAGCTTTTGACGGTCCACCAGGCTGGGTACTTACGTACGTCGGTGAATCTGATGGGGATGAGTCATGTTGCTGTGAACCCGTGATGGGTGAAATCGAAGACGACCGCCTATCCTAACCCGGCTGCCTACTTTCGACTCGATTTCTGGAATTCCGCTGCTTCCATTTTTCTGCGCTGCAAAGGGCGAAAGAAAGAAGGCAAGCCTCACCCTTACTTCAGCTACTTCGGCGTGGTGGAATCGGTGCCTGCCCGGCTCCAGGACCGTACAGCGGACGGTGTTGTGTCTGGGCGAGACCAACTGCCAGCAGCAAGCCGCGTGGCGCAAATCGCTGGAGGTCTTTGCCGACTCCGAAGAAGACTACAGAGCCATGAGCCTGTTCCGGGAGACTCGCGAGACTTCTCGTTTCAGGTGGACAAGGCCAAGGCGAAAACCGCCGAACAACGCGACGACCGCTATCTGCTGCGCCAACCTCGCCGGCGAAGATCCAGCGGTGTTGTGGACGCGCTACGTGCAACTGACCCAGATTGGGTTCCAGGCTTACAGCGCAAAGTCACCTTGAAGAACCGCCTCATGATGCACCTACCCGGGCTAGCTCCAGCCGCAATCGGATCAACTCACGAGGAGTGAAGCGGAGGTGAGCAAACTGCCCGCTACGTTCGCGACAGCGGTGGCAAACCCGCCACAGGGACGTTTCCGAGTGCATCAGTACCGTTAGGTGAACAGTATTGCGGGTTAGGGGACCTGGCGCCAAGGCGCCTAGGAAGTCGTTGAGCCTTGACAGGTCGGCATTGCGCCTCCGGTTGGGGAGCCGACGCAGAGAATCATACCCTGCCAGGTCTTCCCTCTCCGCGCTTACTCCGGTTCCTTGCGGCTCTCCGGAAACTCCTCTCTGCGATGAAGGCACTCCTTCGCTAGGCGCTCCCTCGCTCTGAGGCGGAGCCTTTAACGGCCGGCGGCCTTCGGCTCCGAGTTCTGTCCTTCCACGGAAAGCACTACCAGGTCCACGCGCCGGTTATGCGCGCGTCCTTCTTCGGTTTCGTTGGTGTCCGCGGGCGCATTCTCGGCATAGCCGGCGACCGCCATGCGCTCGGGCGCAATCTGAAACCGGTCGCGTAGCACTTCCAGCATGGCGATACTGCGCGCCGCCGAGAGTTCCCAATTGTTCCGAAACCGCGAGTTGTGGATCGGGACGGAGTCCGTGTAGCCCTCCAGGCGCACGGAATTCGTCAACGGCTGAATGACCGCGGCGATCTTGGCGAGAATCGGCAGACTGCCGGGGGCCACGCCGTTGTCGCCCGACCCGAAGAACGCTGCCTCGCGCAGGCTGATCACCAGGCCGCGACCTTCAAGTTTGAGTTCCACCTTTCCGCTTTTCAGTTCCGGACCGAGACCGTTCTGCAGCGTGACCAGGGATTTCGAGAGGTCAGCCGGGGCCGGTGGGGGAGGATTCTCGGGCACGCTCTTGGGCACCTGCCGGTTGCCCATCTTGCGGGTATCGGGGTTGCCGTGCAGCACGTTGGAAACGGCTGAACTCAACTGCCCGTGTTCGAAAGCGTCACGAACCGCACTGGAAACGTCTTTCGCCTTGGACTTATCGCCTTGCGCCGTGGCGAACATCACCACGAAAAAAGCGAACAGCAGCGTGATGAAGTCGGCATAGGACACCAGCCAGCGGTCGTGATTCACGCGCTCGGGGACTCTCTTGCGAACCATCAGGACTCCTAGGTACGTACCGGGTCAGATTGGGAGGCGGCACCGGCCTTGTGGACAGGCTGCGCCGTCCGGGCCTCCGCCGGTCTCTTGGCCTTCTTCGGCGTCGGCGGATTCTGGTTGTACGCCTCCAGCTTCAATCGAATCAAGGTCGGGTTGAGACCTTCCACAATTCCAATCACACCCTCCAGAATCATTTCTTTAGTCAGTGTGGCATCCTGCATGCGCGCCCGGAGCTTACTGGCTGCTGGCAGGAAGAAGATGTTGGCGAAACCCACGCCGTAGACGGTGGCGACGAAGGCCACCGCGATTCCGTGCCCTACTTCCTTGATGTCTTCCAGGTGTTTCATGACCTGAATCAGCCCCATCACCGCGCCGATGATCCCGATGGTGGGCGCGTAACCGCCAGCCGATTCCCAGACTTTGGTCTCGGCTTCCGCCGCATGCTCGCCCAAAGCGATGTCCGTCTCCATCATCTTGCGGAGTTCCTGCAGGTCGGTTCCGTCCACCGCCAGATTGAGCGCTTTGCGCAAGAACGGGTCTGTGAGGGCGGCTGCCTCCGATTCCAGGCTTACGATTCCGTTCTTGCGTGCTTTGGTGGCAAACTGAATCAGGGTTTCGATAGCCACGGACGTGGAATCGGCTCGTTCCAAGAAAACTCCGCCCAATCCGCTGAAGGCTTTCAGTACGATGGGCAGCGGTGTCGTGACCAGAACCGCGCCAAATGTGCCGCCCATGACGATCATGAAGGCGGTGGCCTGGGCGATATCCTGAATGCTTCCCTTTTCCAGAATCAAGCCTCCCAGGATTCCGGCGAGCGCCAAAGCGATACCGGCGAGAGTGGCGAGGTCTGGCCGCAGCCCAGCCTTCTTTGGGCCTGCGGTCTTCGTGGGGCCTGGGGCCTTCGTGTCTAGAGGTTTCGCGGTTTCAGCCATGAGGTCCTATTTCGATTCGTCTCCCGATTCCCGGCTTTTGAAAAGCTCAGCGGATGGTGCATCCTGGCAAAGATCGCCGTTCCGCACCTCGGGTCCAAACACCCTTCTGCGGAACTCGACGATTCGTTCTACTACCTCATCGGCCGTTTCGCGCACTCGTAGAATCTGGCCGGTAGTCAGAGTGACCACCGTGTCGGGAGTAACGTCAATATGCTCAATCAGGTCCGAATTGAGCACGATGGGCGAGTGGTTGAGACGGGTCAGCCGGATCATTTGGTCCTCTTACGAACTTAATCGGCCGCACCGGGCAAAACCATTAACACATGCAGGAATCCGGCCTATAAGCAATTTCAGGAGGCCGAGGGAATCGGGTTGGCCCGGCTCGCGGTCGGCCTGGGACTCCGTCGGCGCGGCTCTCCGTCGGCGCGGCTCCGTCGGCCCGGCTCCGTCGGCCCGGCTCCGTCGGCCCGGCTCCCGGTCGGCCCGGCTCCCGGTCGGCCCGGCTCGCGAAGTTCGCGTAGAATAGCGAATCATGTCCATTCAAGCGAGGTAGTTGCGGAAGCGATGATGGATCGCATGAAGTGGCGTGGCGCCCTCTTCGCGTTGGCGGCGATTGCGCCCCGGTTCGCGTCGGCCCAGGATATCGCCCCCGAAGTCCTGCTGCTCTCGCGCATCCGCGATCACGTTCGCGAAGAACTGGCGCACTTGCCCAACTATACCTGTATGGAGACCATGCAGCGATTCCGCAAAGCAGCGGGACCCAAAGAAACCCTGAAAGCCTTCGACACTGTTCACCTCGAGGTACTTTACGCGGACGGCAAGGAACTGTATGCTTCTCCCGGAGACCGTCGCTTCCTGGATGACAATCCGGTGAATTTCATCGGATCGGGCATGATCGGCACCGGCACGTTTGCCAGTTGGCTGCGGACGCTGTTCGTCGACAATCAGGCCACCTTCGCCTGGCGCGGACCAGAGCGCGTGGCCGGCCATCGGTCCGTGCGGTGGGATTTCCGGGTTCCTGTCAGGTGGAGCGGGTACACCCTCACCGTCGCCGGCGTTTCGGGCGCCGCGGGAATCAAGGGAAGCGTGTGGGCCGATCCGGAATCGCTGGACCCGCTGCAACTGTCCGTGGATGCCGACGATATTCCGTTCGGGATGCCCGTGATGGAAGTGAACACTACCCTGATCTATGCAAGGGAACGCGTCGGCAACGCAGTGGCGATGCTGCCCCAAACCGCAGTCATGCGCCTTTTGTCTATCGCCTTCGAAGAGGAGCGGAATTACCTGGAGTTCACGCATTGCCACGAGTTTCGGGCGGAAAGCAGCCTCACTTTTGGGCCTCCGGAGGACGCGGCGGCCGCCAGTGGGCCCAGATTCGCGGTCTCATCGGCGCCCCAGCAGGCTCTACCGAAGGGACTAGACGTTACCCTGGCACTGGCCACGCCCATCACCGAAAAGGATCTGGTGGGTTCCCTGATCTCGGCCCGAGTTCTCGGCCCGGTCCGTTCCAGAGGCAAGGTGCTGATCCCGGAGGGTGCCACGGTTCGGGGACGGATTCGCCGTCTGGAGCACTACGACGGCCAGGGCGGCTACTTCGTGGTGGGGCTCGAGTTCACCGATATCGAATCGGACGGCGCCAGAGTACGATTCTATGCGGACCTGCAAGACATCGACCGCTCGCCCGGAATCGAGTGGATGCTTCGAAAGTCCACGACCCGGCGGCGTACCGGGGCGTCCTTGAAGGGGGAGGTTACCACCAGCGAGCAGATTTTTGTAACCAACCTGCCCGGAGTCGGAACCTTCTTCGTGCGCGGCGACCGGCTGAATCTGCCGGCGGGCCTCAAGATGGTGTGGAAGACCGTCAGCGCTTCTTCCCCGCAATCTGCCAATCGGTGAACGGCGACCGCACACCGCGGATCTTCACGTTCAGGCAATAGGGCACGCCGCCTGCGAAAGCGCGCGCCAGCGCCGGGCGCACCTGGTCCAGCCGCTCGATGGTCTCCCCATCGCCGCCGAAAGCCTGCATCACCAGGTCATACCGCGACGATTGCAACTCACACGCCACCGTTGGCTCGCCGGACGTGGCGGCGGATTGCAGTTCGCGCTCCAGACCCCAGCCGGCGTCGTTGCCCACAATCAACACGATCGGCAACTTGTGGCGGACGGCCGTGTCCATCTCGGCCAGGTAAAAGCCGAGCGCACCATCGCCCGTGATGGCAACTACCGGCCGCCGCGGATGGGCCAACTGCAGTGCGATGGCGTTGGGCAGAGACGACCCGATGGTGCCCAGCGGCCCCAGCCGCAGCCATCCGCCGGCGTGGCGTGCCGGCAGGATGGCGCGGCCCCAATGGGCGAAATCGCCGCCATCCCAGGAGTAAAGCACTTCCCGGGGCAGCGCCTCTTTCAACTCGCCGAAAAGGGCGGCCGGATGCAGCGGCGATGCCTCGCACCCCACGTGGGCGCGGTCGGCGGCCGCGGCGGCCAGCCTGGCTTCCCAATCGCCGCGAAGCGCCCGCACGCGGTCCAGCCACGGGCTCGCCGGCCAAGTCTCCGGGCCCGCCGCCTCAGTGAGCGCTTCCAGGGCGAGGCGCGCGTCGGCGCAGATGGCCACATCCAGCGGTCGGTTGAGGCCCAGTTCCCGCGGGTGAATATCCACCTGGATGAATTTGGCTTCGGGTGGAAACAGGCGGGCGCCGCCAAAGGCCAGCCGGTAGTCGATGCGTTTGCCGATCACCAGAAACACGTCGGCTTCGCGGAATACCGTGTGGACCGTGTAGTTCAGAGCCGGGTCGGCATAGCCCATGGCGAGCGGGTGGTCGTCAGGGACGGTCCCGCGGCCCATGGTGATGGTGTAGAGCGGAATGTTGGTGCGCGCAATGAAGTCGCGAAGGGCGGTTTCGGCGTGCGCCCACCAGACGCCGCTGCCTGCGATGATCACCGGCCGCCGGGCGGAGCGGAGCAGGGTCACGGCGTGCGTAACGGAGTCCGCCTGGGGAAGGCATTGAGGGCCGTCCGGGCACGCCGGGGAGGCCGGGGGACCTACCTCACTGACAAACAAATCCACCGGAACGGTCAGATGCACCGCCCCCTTGCGTCCCGCATCCGCCTCCTCATACGCCCGCCGCAGAAATGCGGGGATCTCGGCCGCATTTGCCGGTTCGGCCGCCCACTTGACCACCGGCCGCGCCATCCCCACCTGGTCGATATCCTGGAAGGCCTGCCGGCCCGCCAACGTGCTGGGCCGCGAACCGCTCACCGCGATCAACGGGCTGCCCGCCAGCATCGCCGTCGCAATACCGGTGAGGGAATTGGTATGGCCCGGCCCGCCCGTCACCAACGAGAGCGCCGGTTTGCGGTGCACCCGCGCCCAGGCATCGGCGGCGTGGGTAACGCCCGATTCGTGCCGCATATCGACGATGCGCATCCCACGGCGCGCGGCCGCGGCCAGCACTTCGTTGAGATGATCGCCCACCAGGGTGAAGATGGTGTCGATCCCCAATTCCAGCGCGGCCTGCACAAACAGCTCGGCTCCGTTTGGCATTCCTCCGTCATGCTACTACAAGCGGCACGGCCATTCCTGGCGCAGCATCGCCATTCCCGGCTGTGTTTTTCCCGCGCAAGCCGATTACAATCGAGGTCTGTGAACCCAAGAAGAATTCTAGTGACTGGCGGGGCCGGGTACATCGGCTCACATACCGTTCGTTTGCTCCTGCGGCAGGGGCATGATGTCACCGTGGTGGACAATCTTTCCAAAGGCTACCGCCACAACGTGCCGCCGGAGCGGTTGCACGAGATGGATCTGGCCGACACCAAAGCCCTGGCGCAACTGATGGCCGGGACCGAATGCGAGGCTGTCATCCACTTCGCCGCCTTCATCGCGGTGGGCGAATCCATGCGCGAACCGGCGCGCTACTTCACCAACAACGTGGGCGGGTCGCTTTCGCTGCTGGACGCCATGGTGCGGGCGGGCGTGAAGCACATCGTCTTCTCCTCCACCGCGGCCGTCTATGGCAATCCGCACACCACCCCGATCCTCGAAAGCTTCCCCATCCAGCCCGTGAACGCCTACGGCGAATCGAAGGTGATGGTGGAAACGCTGCTGCGCTGGTTCGACGAAATTCATCACCTCACCAGCGTCTGCCTGCGCTACTTTAACGCCTCGGGCGCCGACCCCGAAGGCAGGCTGGGCGAAGAGCACGAACCGGAGACCCACCTCATCCCGCTGCTGCTGCGGGCCGTCCAGACCGGCCAGCCCGTCACGGTATTCGGCGACGATTACCCCACGCCCGATGGCACCTGTATTCGCGATTATATTCATGTCGACGATTTGGCGCAGGCGCACATCCTGGCTGTGGAGTATCTGATCGGCGGCGGCATTTCGGACCGGTTCAACGTGGGCACCGGAACCGGCCATACCGTCAGGGAGATGATCCGCACGGTGGAGGAAGTGACCGGGAAGAAGGTACCCTATACCGTGGGTCCGCGCCGTGATGGCGATCCGCCGAGCCTGGTAGCCGCATCCGATAAACTGCGCCAGAATCTGGCATGGGCTCCGCAATATACGGACCTTCGCACCATCGTCGAGCACGCCTGGAATTTCGCCGCTCGCTATTTAGCACCAGAGCGATGATCTGCTTGGGCAGTTGAAGCTGGAAGAGCGCGGTGGCCCGCCTACAGTCCTTTTTGGAACTGCCGGATTGCGTCGACCGGAGCCGCGCCGGCCTTCAGAACGGGCGCTACCATGTAGGTTCATGCTCGATTGGAACCAGGACCCGCACCGCCGCTTCAATCCGCTCACCGGCGAATGGGTGCTGGTGTCGCCACACCGCAGCCAGCGGCCCTGGCAGGGGCAGACGGAAGAAAAAACGGCCGGCCGGCTGCCGGAATACGATCCGCAATGCTACCTCTGCCCCGGCAACACGCGCGTCGGCGGAGTGAAGAATCCGGACTACCAGGCGACGTTCGTCTTCGACAACGATTTCGCCACCCTCAAACCCACCACGCCGCTGGGCAGCTTCGAACGCGATGGGTTGCTGATCGCCCAGTCCGAGCCTGGCATCTGCCGCGTGATCTGCTTCTCGCCGCGCCACAACCTGACCATCGCCGCCATGGAACCCGCCGAACTGCGGCGCGTGGTGGACACGTGGGTGGACCAGTACACCGAACTGGGCGCCGGGCCGAACATCGGCTACGTGCAGATCTTCGAGAACCGCGGTGCCATGATGGGGGCCAGCAATCCGCATCCGCATTGCCAGATCTGGGCGAGCCACCGGCTGCCGAACGAAGTGGCCAAGGAGCAGGCGGCGCAACTGGCCTGGCGTGAAACCCGCGGCGGCTGTCTGCTGTGCGAGTATGCGCGGCTGGAGCAGGCCGCCGGCGAACGCATCGTGGAGGCCAACGATCACTTCGTCACCGTGGTCCCGTTCTGGGCCGTCTGGCCTTTCGAGACGATGGTGATTGCGACCCGTCATCTGTCGGGCGTAGACCGGCTCTCCGATGGCGAACGCGACGGCCTGGCGGACATTCTGAAGCGGACCACGGCGCGCTACGACCGCCTGTTCCAGGTATCGTTCCCTTATTCGGCGGGTTTCCACCAGCGCCCCACCGACGGCACGGCCCATGACGAGTGGCACATGCATCTGCACTTCTATCCGCCGCTGCTGCGATCGGCCACGGTGCGGAAGTTTCTGGTCGGTTATGAGATGCTGGCGACGCCGCAGCGGGACATCACGCCGGAGGAGGCGGCGAGGCGGCTGCGGGGAGCGTAACGGCAATGCGCGCCCCGGCGCCCCGGCCGGCTACCAGAGTGCCGGCTACCAGAGGGCTCGGGAGTAGTTATCCAGGATGCGGGCGTCTTTGGTGACCAACGGCGCATTGGCAGCCTTGGCGTTGGCCACAATCAGGCGGTCGAACGGGTCGCGCCCCCAGGTCTCCGCCAGTGCATGTTCGACCACCGTTCGAAACGGCAGTTCGCAGACTCGCAGGCCGACGCCGCTGGCCAGCGCCGCCACCATCTTGGACGCCGTAATGCGCATGCGGCCAATTTCGTAGAGCAGTTGCAATTCCAGAACTGCGGCGGCCGAAGCCAGAAGGTCGTTGCGGTCAATCGCCCGTTTGGCAGCCACGCTGAACTTATGGGAATCGCCTTGTGCGAGCATTACCAGAACGTGCGTGTCCAGGTAAACCGTCATTTCAATTCGGTCCACTCTTTGGACCAGTCCATCCCAATGATGTCTTCCGGGTCACCCACGAAGATGTTCCGCTTTTTCAGCCTGGCCATCTTGGAGACGGGCTTCTCGGCGGCAATTTTCACCACCACGCCCTTGCGGACAACCTCCACCGGCACACCGGTCTCAATCACCTCGTCGAGAATCCGGTAGACATTCTCACGCAGCTTCGAAACAGTGATTTGCGTAGATTCCATTTGGACAGGCTCCTCATCGTCGAGTTTACCACAAATACGTACGTACGTGTCAGGATAATCGCACGTACGATTGAAGTCCGCCGCGTTACATATGATACAGCATCACGTAGACTACCACGCCGGTCACGCTCACGTAGAGCCAGATGGGCAGCGTCCAGCGCGCGATCTTGCGATGCTTGTCGTAGCGTGCGGCTAAGCCGCGGCGCAGAGTGACGACGGCCAGCACGGGGACGGTGGCTGCCAGCGCGGTGTGGGTGATCAGAATGACGAAGTACACCGTGCGCAGCGTGGTGCCTTCGTGGCCGAACGGCACCGAGCCCACCTGCGCATGATAGATCAAGTAGCAGGCCAGGAAGAGGCACGAGGTGACGAACGCTGTCTTCATGACCCTGCGGTGCTGGTCGATGCGCCGGTTGCGGATCAGCACGTAACCCCACACCAGCAGCACGGCGGAAAGAGCATTCAGGGTTGCGTTAACGGTGGGGAGAAGCCCGATCATGGTTTTTCGCGTTCCAGTTGGTGCAGATCGTGCAGCAGGCGCGTTTTGAAATCGTCGTCCGAGGTGGTGTAGAAGCCGCGGATGCGCCGGCGGCCATCCACCAGCGCGAATCGCGTGCTGTGGCTCAGGCTGCCATCCACGCTGTTGAGCTTGAAACCCTTGAGACCAAGCTCATTGAGCCGTGCCATATCGCCGGTCAGGAAGAACCAGCGTGCGGTATCGGCTTTGAAGAGCTGAGCGTACTTGGCCAGGACCGGGGGCGTATCGTGCGCCGGGTCCACGCTGAACGAAACCAGCTTCACATCCGGTGTGGATTCGGTGGAGCCTTCGAGGCCGCGCATCAGGTGGCTCATCATCGGGCAAGGTCCGTCGCAAGTGGTGTAAATGAAGTCGGCGATCCAGATGTGGCCATCCAGCGATTTGCTGTCGAAGGGCTGGCCCGTCTGAAGGATCAAGTCGAACTGGGGAACCTCGCTGAGGATCGGCAGCGGCTTCGGCCCCGCGCAACCAGCCAGCAGCATGGCCAAAGCCGCGAGCCCCGGCCCCCGACCACCGGCCACCGGCATCCTCTTATGCCGCACTACGCGTAGCCTTTTGTCCGGCCAGCATGCCGGAGGCGAGCAGAAGCACCAATCCGAATGCCGCGGTGATGGCCAGGCTTTCCGCCGGACCCGGTGCGGTGTTCGGCAGCCCAAGCGTGTAATTCAACAGTGAGACCGAATAGGTCAGCGGGTTGATCCACATGATGGCCTTCACCCATCCGTGAGCCTTCGCCATGGGGAAGAGGGCGCCCGAAGCCATCCACATCGGCACCAGCAGCAGCATCATGATGCCATGGAATGCCGCGGTGGAATCCATTTTCCAGGCGATCGCGAATCCCAGGCCGGTGAGCGCGAACGAGATCAGGAACATTGCCGCTACCACCTGAATCACTTCCATCAGGCCGATGCTCACGCCGGCCAGCGGCGCGAAGGCCAATAGCATCAGCCCCTGAATCCACCCCAAGGTGGCGGCGCCCAAAATCTTGCCCAGCACCAGGCTGGTGCGCGGCGCTGGGGAAACCAGCATCGAAAGCAGAAAACCCTCCCTGCGGTCTTCGATGATCGAAATGGTCGAAAAGATGGCGGAAAACATCACCGTGAGCACCAGGGTGCCCGAATAGTAGAGCGCCAGATCGTTGGAACCGTAGCCGATCAACAGCCAGAAAACCAGCGGCGAGGCCACCACGCTCATCACGCGGCTCTTCTGCCGCCAGAAGCGGATCATCTCGCGCTGCCATAGAGTGGCGGCGGGTAAGAAAAAGCCGGTCATGTTTTGAACCTGCCCAATGTTTGGAACCTGCTCATGTTTTTGAATCTATTCAAACGATGCTCCTGTCTCGCGCACGAACACGTCTTCCAGCGTAGGCTTGTGCAGGCCCACGGATTCCACCGCTCCCGGGAAGGCCTCCACCACTTCGGCGATGAAGCGGTGGCCATTCTGAATCTCCACGCGCACCTGGCCGTCCCTCACCACGGGGTGCAGGCCGAACCGCTGTTCGATACCGGCGGCCAGCGATTTTGAGTCGGTGGTCTCCAGCACCACCACGTCGCCGCCGATGCGCGCCCGCAATTCGGCCGAATTGCCCTGCGCCACAATGTTGCCCTGATGCAGCAGCACCAGGCGGTCGCAGCGGTCGGCTTCCTCCATGATGTGGGTGGTCAGCAGGATGGTCACCCCTTCATGCTCGCGCAAGCTCTCAATGTGGCGCGAAAGGTCGCGCCGCGCGGCGGGGTCGAGTCCGCTGGATGCCTCGTCCATCAAGAGGACCTTCGGCTGGTGAAGCAGGGCCTTGGCGATTTCGACGCGGCGCCGCAAACCGCCGGAGAGCGCTTCCACCAGGTCCTGGCGGCGCTCCTTCAGGCCCAGCCGCTCCATGGCGCGGTTCATGCGGTCGCGCAGCAGATGGCCGCTGAGCCCGTGAAGGTGGCCCTGCGCCCGCAGGTTTTCTTCCACCGTCAGCGCCCTGTCCAGGCTCTGGGTTTGAAACACCACGCCGATCTCGCGGCGCACCGCCCCGGGTTCGCGCTCCACATCGTGGCCGTCCAGAATGGCGTGGCCCTCGGTAGGCGCCATCATCGTGGCAAGAATGCGGAACAGCGTGGATTTGCCGCCGCCGTTCGGCCCCAGCAGGCCGAAGATTTCGCCTGTCTTCACTTCGAAGCTGACATTCGAAAGCGCGACGCGGTCACCATATCGATGAGTTAGGTTTTGGACTTGGATCACAGACCAGGCCTATCGTCACAAACCAGGCCTATCGAGCAGCATAAGCCCGTAGATGAGCGGCAGGTAAATTACCGAAGTTATCAAAACGCTCCGCGCACGTACCAGGCTTCGCTCCAGCGCGACACGCACACCCGAGTATAGGAACCAAAGGCCCAGCAACAACGCCCCTACCAGATAAACGCGCCCCGACATTCCTAGCATACCTGGAATCAGGCTGACCGGGATCAGTGCCAAACCGTACAGCACGATCTGCCGCGCCGTGGACCGCCCGTCGGGTTCCACCACCGGCAGCATCAGAATGCCGGCCCGCGCGTAGTCTTCCCGGTACATCCAGGCGATGGAATAGAAATGCGGGAACTGCCAGAGAAACAGGATGGCGAAGAGCACCCAGCTCTCGCGCGTGATGGCGCCGGCCGCGGCGGCGTAACCGATCATGGGCGGCATGGCACCCGGGATCGCGCCCACGGTGGTGGACCACCAGGTGCGCTGCTTCATCGGGGTGTACAGAAAAAGATAACTGGCCAGGGTGAATGCGCCGATCAACCCGGAGAGCAGGTTCACTCCCAGCCACAATTCCATGAACCCGGCGGCCGCCAGCACCATGCCGAACGCCAGGGCGCGGCGCGCGGAGAGCCTGCCGGAAGGCAGCGGGCGGCCGGCCGTGCGGCGCATTTTGCGATCGGCCTCGCGTTCGTACCACTGGTTCAGAGCGGCCGTGCCGGAGGCGATGAGCGCGGTCCCGGCAATGGTGTGGAGCAGCGGAAGAAACTGGATGCCTTTCAGGAACGCCCACCAGTTCGCGGCCGCGGGCAGCCCGAAGAAGTACCCGATTCCGGTGCTCATCAGGATCAACCAGGTGATTCGCGGCTTAGTCAATTCGATGTAATCGCGCATTCAGGCGACCGCCATCCCCCCAGGTGTTCCAATCACAGGTGTTCCAATAGGTGTCCCAACCAGAGCCATCGATACCGCCGCCCCGAAAGCCAGCGAGCCGACAGCTACGTGCGCCACCGTCAGCCATACCATCGCGGGCACGGGTTGCGGGGCATCGGCTGTCATCATTCGGCTCAGGTAGGCGCCCATACCCAAAAAGACTTGCGAAAAAGTGAGCCAGAGCAATGCCAGCGCCGGACGCCGAAGGCTGGCGTCTTCCGAATTGGCCATCAGAACCTGCAGGCCGGCCCACATGACCAGAATCGTGGCAACGCCGGCGCCGATGATATGTGGCACCAGGCCCGCGGCGTTGTGGCGGAGGGCCGCACCCAAAATTGTTTGCGCAAAGAGCGCGATGGCGGGTAGCGCGGACATCCCTTTCAGTTTGGCCTTTGCCTGGGCCGCCTTTCGCTGCCCCACACAAATCGCCACCATCAACCCGAAATAAAGCTGGCCCAGGCAGGCATGGGCGATGCTGGCGGGCTTCGGCGTCACCCACAGCACCACCACGCCGCCCAGCGCCGCCTGCGCCAGCACGGTGCCAACCGCAATCCAACCCAGCCGGCGCACCCACGCGCGCGGTTCGGCCTTCTGCAACCAGAAAGCCAGAATCGTGGTGAGAATGGCCACCGTGAGCGCCGCCACGCGGTGGCCGAATTCGTAAACGATGCCGCCTTCGAGCGGCGGAATAAATCTACCCCAGGCCAGAGGCCAATCGGGCACGGAAAGGGCAGCGTCGTTACTGGTGACGAGGCCTCCGGCAATCACCAGAAGCAGGGTACAACACGCCACCAGTACCGAGTAGCGGCGCAGCCAGACACTTTGCCCCATTAATCCCCCCAACCCCACAGGCAGGAATGCCTGTGCTGCCCTGCGCTACCCCTTCACGGTGAAATCTAAAGTCTTGCTTTCCTTGGCGCCCACCGTGACCTGCTGTTCCTGGGCGGGGTACTTCTCATGTCTGAGTTCAATTGTGTAGGTCCCGGGAGGCAATCCTTTTATCGTAAATGTTCCATCATCGCCCGTAACGGCGAAGAACGGGTGCCCGACCACGTTGATGTAGGCGCGCATCCACGGATGCACGTTGCACTTCACCGGAATCATGATCTCCTGGCGCGCGAAGGCCTTCAACTTGTCTTCGCTGCCCGGCGACTGTGACTCGTTCCATTCCTGGTTCACAGTGGGCTGCGGGTGAATGTTGTGGTTGGTGGGATCGCTCGACTTGATGTCGATGTTCTGTCCGGCCATGACTGCGATCATGTGCGGCTTATACATGCAGCCGTTCTGGTCGAGCAAGACCGGCGTGGTGGCGACCGCCCAGTTCTTGTCCGGCAAACCGGATTTCACCCACACGAACGCGTACTTCAGCGTGCCGTTGCCGTTCACCACGACTTCTTCGGACTTTTGCGGGGCGTCCTTGTGCGCCCGCTCGCACGCCGGATTGGCCGACATATCCATGGTTGCCATCTTGGGCTTGTCACCGGTGAAAGCGACTTTGCCGGTAACCGTGCCGCCATTGGCCTCATCGGGCATCGCCGCCGCCCCACCCGCGGCCGGCGCCGCGGAATCCGTCTTGGCCGTCTCCGGCGGTTTGTCGCCGCCGCAGCCAACCAGCGCCAGGGTGGCTGCCAGCCCAACTCCGATCCAGATCTTCTTCATGCTCATGAGTCTCCTTGTCAAAACTCTCAAAATCCACTCCCTCACGGTCGCGGCTCGGAACGGAGCCGGTCGCGGCTCGGAACGGAGCCGCGCGCGTAAGCAAGCGTTGCTTCCTAATTCGGCACCACACTGGCACGCATCTTGCTCAACTCCTCGGGAGTGAACGAGAACATGTAGCGCACCAGCAAGTCTGCGTGGTCCTTCTCATATCCGTTGAAACTGGCGGGCGTCGGACCCGAAAACACCATCCGGTCGCCCTCCTTGCGAAACAGGCCCGAAGGCATCGCCGTTCCCGGACTCATCATGGCCGGGTCCAGCATCCACCGGCGCGTCCAGCCCGGTTTCAGCCTTTCCTTGGCCACCGTGAAATTGGGCGCCGTGGCCCGCGAATCGTGCTTCGCGTCGCCGGTCATGTGGCACTTCAGGCAGGGGGCGCCCTCGCTGGTGAACAACTGCCGCGCCATGGTCCGCTCCTGATCCGTCAGCGGGTCGAGTTTGTCCGCGATGAACGGCTGCGCCTGCGAAGACATGGCTTCGAAGAAGCGCACAATCTTGCGTAATTCGCCATCGGAAAAGCTGAACGTGGGCATCCGCGCTTTAAGATACTGCCGGACGCCATCGCGATTGGTATCAGTCTCGCTCAGGGCCGGGTTGTTCAGGAATCGCATCAGCCACTCCGGATTCACGCGCGCGCCTTCGCCGATCAGCGTGGGCGGCCTCTGGTCTTTCCAATCCGGGTCCTGATACTTCGTCATGGTGTCGAAGATGGAGTTCTGGCCCACGTGCACTTTGTGGCAGCCCATGCAGTTGTACTTCCGGACCACCCACCAGCCGTCGATAATGTCCTGCCGCTGGTCGACGGGATTGTAGAAGTACCGCGCCGGCACGCTGGCATCCACCGAGCCTTCCAGGAACGTGGTCACCGCGTCAATCTCCGGCTTCGAGAAGTTGAAGTTGGGCATCTTCAGCCGGTCCTGCTTGGCTTTCTCCTTGCCCGTGTCGAAGACTGCTGGGTTCTCCAGCTTGTGCTCGAAAAAGCCCTTGTGGGTTAACCAGCCATCCTCTTCGGCCTTGTGGCCCTCGAGCGCGAAATCCAGACGCTCCACCGGTTTGGAACCTTCCTTGGTCAGTTCCGTGCCGATGCGCTGCTCTTCTTCCAGCCCGCTGATTTCATGGCAGGCCGCGCAACCGTAAAATCGAACCAGCGAGAGTCCCTGGTTCTTTAGCTTCGCGTCGTCCATGAAATCCGTATTCGCGTATGAGGCGTTGTCGTGTTTGCGGGTCATCAGGTAGCTGGCGATGTCGCGGGCTTCGTCTTCGGTCAGCCGAAGGCTCGGCATCGGCGTCATCTGCTGCACCTGCAGTTCATGACCGTCGTTGGGGCACTTGGTATGCTCCAGGTCGAACACGTAGGGCAGGTTGTGGCGCTTGTAGTCTTCCTCAGTGAGATCCTTTTTCTCGAATGAGCAGTACGGCGCCGAGCGCTGCCGCGGATTGTGCACCCAGCGCACCAGGTAATCGTAATTAGCCTTTTCGCCTTCGCGGCTCAGGTTGGCGGCGAAGGTGCCGCCCTGCTTCTGGCCGCCCTCGCCCATGGAATGGCAGGCCATGCACCCGCGGGTTTCGAACGACTCCTGGCCCTTCGCCGCGTCGCCCGGCTTCTGCTGCGGCAGCGTGGTCTGCACGCCCGATTGCCAGATGAATGCCGAAATCGCGCGGATCTCGTTATCGTCCAGCCGGAACGTGGGCATCTTGGTGCCCTCACGCCACTGGTGCGGATCTTTCAACCAGACCGGAATCCACTCCTTCTTCAGCTTGGCCCGCGCTTCCTTCAGGCTGGGCCCCACTTTCTTGACTTCGCGCACCAGTTCTCTGGAGCGCATGTCGAACTGTTCGATCTTGGCGTCCAGACCCGTGCTGCGCACTTTCAGATCGTTGGAGTGCTGGAAGAGCAGCTTGGCTTCGGTGTCGCTGGTCCGCGGATTGTTGGCCTTCTGCTCCGCAAAACCGATGTCGCGCTTCCACTCGGCCTTCTGCTGTTCCAGTTGCCGGATCTGCTGGTTCACCGTCGAAATCTCATCGGCGTCGCGGTCAAAGCCTTCGTAGCGATGGCAGGCCATGCAGCCGCGCAGCCGGAATATTTCGCGCCCCTGGTTGAGCGTGGTCGACATTTCGGTGACGATCTCTTTCACGTGGCACTGCTGGCAGCCTGCCTCGATATTCTCCTTATGGTGCAGCGGCCAAAGCCAGAATTTGTTATAACCGTGCGATTTCTCGATGCTCGCCAGCGCGGCGCCGTTGCCCCCGTGGCAGGGCGTGCAGGCGAATCGATCGGGGTCGTGAATCTTCAGCAGTTCCTTGTCCGGATGGCTGGCAAACACTTCCTCGCCGCCCATAGCGGCCTTGGTCAACACGATCGGCTCGCGGGTTCCCAGGTGGCAGGATTCGCAGCGGTCCACCAAATCCACATCCTTGACGTGGATCTGGCGGATCTTGATATCGAACTTCTCCAGCGAGTTCTGCACCGCCAGAATGGTTCCGGTGCTGGCATCGGGGATGCGGTCGGTCATGTACAAGCTCTGCTTGGCCTGCAGATCGGTCACCTTTTTCATCAGGTCGACGCGCTGCTGCAGCAGCTTGGCCTTTTCGTCTTTCCATGCCTGAAGCTGGTCGGACATCTCCTGGAATTTCATCTCGCGCGGCTGGTCTTCGCCCGGCAGTTTGACCTTTTTAGTCTCGGCCTTGATCTCTACGATCTGCTTGCGCAGCGAGTCCTTGCTGCTCTCACTGCTGGTGACCTCAATCTGATAGGTGAGCGCGCCGATGTGGCTGCGGACTTCCTGGAACGGGTCGTTGAGCGCCAGGATCTTCGGCACCAACTCCTCGTTGATCTTCTTGTCGATGGCCGAGGCTCCCGGCTGCGCCTCTTTGGTTGCCGCGGCAATCTCGCTGTCGAGTTGCTTGTACTCGGGCGACGCCTTGATCTGCCGCTCCACGTCCCCTTCGCCGCCAGTCAGGCTCTTCAGGTATCGCGAGTACGTCTTCACGAACCGCGCCTGGTAGCCCTTCCACGGGCGGATGCCGTACATTTCGTCGTACAGGCCCCACACCATCGACAGCACCAACAGGGCCGACGAAATGAACAGCGGCGTACTCAGACTGGAATGGACTACCGGATCTTTCTCTTGCTCTTGATCGCTCATATCTTTCAAACGTCAAACGTTAAACACTTAAACGTTAAACCAGGGCGTGACCCAAATGTACTTGATGCGGAACAGCAGCCGGATCATGATCTTCAGCGGCAGGGCCAGCATGATGATCAGAAATAACTGCATGGTGGCATACTGCAGCACGCTCATGCGCGCGTAAACCTTGCGGTTAAACGCCGTCCTGGTGATCAGTTTGTGCATGCCGATCCCGGCAGCCACGAAATAGAGACCCACCACAATGGCGCCGAAAATGATCTTCGGCACGCGCGTATGGATTCCCACCAGGTCCGGCAAATCCTGGTTGACTTCAAAGATCAGCCGGTTGTGATCCCACGTAGTCCCCGGCCAGAACCACATCCAGCCAGGCCCGCGTATCAACGTGCCGATCACGATCATGCTGACCCACAGCACGATGAAGCCGAAGATGAAGGTGAGAATCGAAAACTTGCGTTGTTTGAAAGTATAGTAGCCGTTGCCCAGCGGATTGGTGTCGATATACGGAATCACCATCAGCCCCACAATGATCAGCGAGGGCATGATCACGCCTGCGATCCACGGGTCGAAATAGACCAGCATTTCCTGCAAGCCCAGGAAGTACCAGGGCGCCTTCGATGGGTTCATCGTCAGGGTCGGGTTCGAGGGCTCTTCGAGCGGCGCGTTCAGCGTGATGGACCAGACCATCAGGATGATGGTGACGATGATGGCCGCCAGAAACTCGATGCGCAGCAGGTACGGCCAGACGTGGACTTCGCGGGCCCATTGCGGCTTCCAGGTCTGGGTCTTGCGGTGGTGCGTCTTGGCCATTTCGGGATTGGCTTCGAGTTCCGCAATCAGCCGGTCATTGGCGAAGGCCTGCCGCATTCCATACCACGCATAAAAAGGAACCACGAACAGCAGCAGCACGATCGGCACGTTGTCCGGCAAGCTCACGATGGTCCAAAGTTGATGGAAATCCATAGGGGGTTCCTCCCCGCCACCCAGAGGGTAGCGGCCACTACTTCTTCGGTTCCTTAATTTCGCTCTCCAGCATCATGGGCGCTGGCCCCGAAATGCCGCCGTCCTTCCTTACGCGCCAGAAGTGCACGATCATGAACAGCGACGCAATAATCGGAATCGCCACGCAATGCCAGATATAGGCGCGCAGCAGCGCGTTGGAATCCACAATCGACCCGCCCAACAGTCCGAACCGCACGTCGTTGAACGGCGTCATGCCAAACTGCGCGCCGAACGGTCCGTCATGCCCCAGCAGCGGTGTGGCGCGCGCCATGTTCGTGCCCACCGTGACCGCCCAGAAGCCGAGTTGATCGTCGGGCAGCAGATATCCGGTGAAACTCAGCAGCAGCGTCAGCACCAGCAGCAGCACGCCCACCACCCAGTTGAATTCGCGCGGCTTTTTGTACGACCCGGTGAGGAACACGCGGAACATATGCAGTTCCACCATGATCACCATCAGGTGCGCACCCCAGCGGTGCATGTTGCGCAGCAGCTTGCCAAAGGGAACGTCGCTCTCCAGGTAAAGAATGTCGCGGAAGGCGACCACCTTCGACGGGTGGTAATAAAACATCAGCAGCGTGCCCGTGAACACCAGCGTGATGTACACGTAAAACGTCATGCCGCCCATGCCCCAGGTATAGTTGTAGGCCACCGCGTCGCGATTGATCTTGGCCGGATGCAGGTGCAGAAAAACGTTGCTGAGCACGCCCAGCGCCCGGCTGCGCGGAGTTTCGTCGTGCTTGACGCGCAGCACCGATTTCCATACGTCGGTTTTTTCCGGCGCTTTGATGGTCCCGGCAAGCTCTTCGGTGGCGCGCGTTTTTACTTCCTTGGCGCCGGCCAACACCGCAGCTAGTTTCCCCCCGCCATTAGTTCCATTGCCGTTGCCGGCGCCGGCCGGAGCGCCTGGGGATACTGGTTTTCCGTCGTCGTGTCCGTTAGTTTCTGGCATGATCCCACCTCACACGTTCCGAAGAATGGCGCCATCTTCGCCGAATTGCGATGGTTCGCCCTTGGGCCAACGGTAGACGTGGCTCAGGTCGACCATAATCTGGCCTTCGGGATCGAGTTCCACGTGCGCGCGGTCCATGGGCCGCGGCGCCGGTCCTTCGAAGTTGATTCCTTCGGGATCGTAGCCGCTGCCGTGGCACGGGCACTTGAACTTGTTTTCGCTGGCCTTCCAGTCGGGTGTGCAGCCCAGATGAGTGCAGATCGCCGAAATCACGAAGATGCCCTCGGTGTTGCGCACTACCCAAATGCGGTACTGGTTCTGAAATTTCGTGTCCACGCCGAAACCGAAATCCGACGGATATCCGATGCGGAATTTCGTCTTCGGCTCATATAGGGCGCGCGGAAAAAAGAAGCGCAGAAACATCAACAAGTTCAGGCTCAGCGTGCCCAGCACGGCCGCCATCACGAACTTGCGGCGGCGGGCGATGGTTCTGGACTCGTCGGGATCTTCGCTCCTGGAGAATATTGCCTGAAGTGCCTTTGCCAGTGACGGCTTTGCGGGCGGCGGCGGCGCGGGTTGTCCCTTGGCCCCGCCGGGCTCTAACGTTGGATTCGCCATCTTGTCCCCATGACCTTTGAATACACACCGGTCTGAATACACACCGATAACCGACGCAGAAAACCACCTGCAATGCTCCGGATCGGGCAGGGTTCCAGGCTCACGTTAGACCAAACCCGAAAACTTAAGAATGAGTGGCCGAAAAAATTGCCGAAAGAGCCTTACCCCTCACCGTGTCCCTCGCATCCGCAGGTGCATCCCTGATCTGTCGTTATCCAGCAGACCATCTTACGCCCACGGCTTGAGATTTTGCAAATGCCTCCTAAGGAACTCCCCCCGCGAGCGATTCGATTCAGCCGGTTACGCGGCTGGGTTTTTCTTCAATGGGTACGAGTTTGTAGCCGAGTTGCTGAGCCTGCCGTTTGAGTTTGGCTTCGAACCGTTTCTCCCGTTGGGCGT
>DATMNI010000469.1:0-9053 GCA_035570275.1 Candidatus Acidiferrales bacterium
GTACTGCATTTGATTTCCATTCCTAAAGGACCAGATGGGGGTCCAGTCCCAACTCTCTGCAGAGCCTCTTTACAAAAACCGGGCCGATATCCCGATCGCCGTGCATCGGCACCGGCGCTTTGTTGCCCTGGTTTGTTGCACCGGTAGCGTGCCACCAGATGACCTGTCCCACCAGGGCGCCCGGCGACGTCCACTCCGGCACGCCGGAGGCGCCGGACCAGTTCCTTGCCCTTCACCTCTTTAATCCTAGATCAGAATTCCGCCGGAAGTGTGCGAGCGTTGGCGCCTATCCTTACCCGCCCGCCTTCAGCGCCGCTTTGCTGACAACTCAACCGACTTGAGCAGCCTGCCCGGTCTGTATTCGCCTACCGGCTGATTGCGCGCGCGACACGTGGAAGAGAAAGTTCTGGTTGCAGAAGACCAAGCGCCAAACGGCCGACGCCCCTGAGCCGACGTGCCAACGACTGCGCCTCAACCGCACGCTGAACGGCTTCGCAGGGGCATCTACGCACGCGCGAACCCCAGCAGCGGACTAATGTCATGATTGTCGGCGGCCTGCAAGGCTGCGATATAGCGTTGGCGCATCCCGCCGGCATCGCGCAAACTCTCCCGTCCCCACGAAAAACGTTCACGCCCGAACCTCATCGCCAGAAGATCCGCCGTGAGGCGGGCGTGGCGGCCGTTACCATTCGGGAAGGGGTGAATCTGCACCAGCCGGTGATGGAGGCGCACCGCGATCTCATCGGGCGGGTATGTCTGGTATTCGATCCACGCCTTGGTATCGTCAAGCAAATGGCGTAAAGCTACGGGGATCTCAAAAAAGGCAATCCCGATATTACGTTCGGTGGTTCTGAACTTTCCGGCCCAGCGCCATACGTCGCCGAGCATCTGCCGGTGCAGGTCCTTGACGAATTTCTCGGTCAGCAGATCGCGGCGGCGGTTGAGCGCCCACGCCTGCGCGCGCACGATGTTCTCCTGTTCGGCTTCGTTCAACTCACGGCGATAGGCGATATACGCCGGGATCAGATCGCGCATTTCCTCCGCCGTCAGCGGGGTGGCGGCGTCGTCCGGCTGTTCGAACAGGTCGCTCATGCTAATCCCAAAACGGGCTAATCCCAAAACAGGCGCGGGTTCGTCTCGCGCACAATTTCGTCAAGCCGCGCTTCCGCATCCCTCGCCGTCACCTTCTGGTCCTCCAGCAACATCGAGTGCTCAACCGGCTCCAGACGACGGCGCGCGAAGGTGCGCGCCCGGTCACGGACGACGGCCTCCAGCGGTCTGTTGGGCACCAGCGCATAAACGAGCCTGCAATCGAGCGCTTCGGCCACGCGGCGCAATGTCGCCAGCTCGATCGTGCCCTTGGCTTCGGACTGTTCGAGCGCGACCACGGAAGGTTGCTTGACCCCCAGCCGTTTCGCCAGTTGCTCCGTTGACATGCCAAGCGCGTCGCGGACAGCCTTGATCCATCCGCGTACGGGCGAAGCGTAGAGCGTAACCGGTCCCATATCCTTGAAGCGCTTATCGAGATGCGAGCGGGATTGGGCAGCGAGTCGGGCACTGTTCATAGGTTATAGCTTATTTATTTAAGCAACCTAATAGACTATAGCCTATTTGAAATTTGGTGTCAATAGACTATAGTCTATTGAAAGCTGTTGAGCCGTACGGGCCGGCACGCCGCGGCCTGCCCGAAGCCAATTATTCCCTCGAAGTCTTTCGCCTGATATGCCGCAGATGCCGGCGGTGGATGTCGATGTCATGAAACCACCGCTTCGGCCAAACCGGCCACTATTCGCCTACCGGCTGATGACGGGCGGCACTGTGGAGGAGAAACGGTGGACGACGACGGTGAAACAACAGCCCGATCCGCGATCTGAAAGGGAGGATTGGAATCGCTGCTTTCGTTACCGCCGAAACGACTGGCGTCAATTCCCTCGCCTCGGGACGCGGTCAAGGTCCGGGACGGGTGACAGTTGCAACTGGCGAGATCGACAATCGGAATGGTTTAGAAAGTCTTCAGGTTGTCCGCGTGCCGACGATTCGGAATAGAGCTAAACTCAAAACAGCCACGCGCGAACGGGCAGCGACAACAGGAAAAGTTCCCAGCCACCGCAAGATCGAACGGGAAGCCACGCTGAAGACCCCCAGGCCAACCATAATATGCCAACCATATGAAGACTACACAAATAGGGGCTGCTTTCCTTCTGTTCAGCCACTCCCTCTGCGGACAGGGCACGGCCACCGGCCTGACCAGTATGCGCACGGAAAGTGGCGCGGTCGCGCGCACCGCGCAAGATAAACTCAACGACGCCGTCAGCGTGAAGGACTTTGGAGTCGATCCTACGGGCGTCGCCGATTCAACCGCTGGAATGCAAAATGCGTTCAATGCCAGTAAGCGAATCTGGATTCCCTGCGATGTCCACCTCAAGACAATCGCCAGCCTGGCCATCACCCAAGATCATCAGATTGAAGGCTGCTCGACGGCGACGATCACCAACACCACCAGCAATCCGGTGTTTGACATGCAGCCCGCGGGAACCAGAAGGGTCTATAACGTCAGTTTCCTCCTCACCGGCTTCGCAATTAACGCCGTCAACGCACTCAGAATCGGCGACCCGGACCGGAATGTAGGCAGCCTCGATACCGCCAACACGGTGATGAGCGGGACGATCGCCAATATGGTGTTCAACGGGCAGAATAAGGCGGCTGCCGATCCGGACCGCGGCAAGGCTGCGATACCGGCGCTGGCGACACTTCGTGGCTACGGCGCGTGCCTGTCACTGTCTGGGGCGTACAAAACCCTCATCCAGAAGAACGTATTTGAAGGTTGCGGCATAGGCATCTTGTTGGCCGGTGACGACCAGATGGATGTATTGGCGAACCGCTTTCACAATTCAGGCCGGAACATTCACGTCAAGAACCTGCCTGGCGCCACTTACACGCGCGGCGGCTCTAACGTCCTGTTCAACGATCTGGGCGCGTCGTGGCTGAACGTCAGCCTCTTCGTGGACAACGTAGACCGGATGAACGTCAGGAGCAATTTCTTTGAGTCGATCACCGACGCCGCCACCTTCATCAAGACGCAAGGGGAGGCCGATACGATCACGGACGGCAATGTTTTTGTGGTTGGTTCGGCGACAACCACCCCGGTTTTAGACATCGCGCCGTATAACCAATTCATCCACCGCAATAATCAATGGTCGGCAGCCGGATCGCCTCTGAACGTCGCTGTCTCGGACGCCAATTACGCCATTGCCTTTCCGATTCTGGCGATCTTCAAGAACAACACCGGATTGGTCACGCCGAAATATCCGGGCGTGACGGACGATTCGGCCGATGACCTGCACTTCGCCTACAACTCCATTCCGAATCCCGCCAACGGCAAGGCCCCGTTTGGCCCCATGTTCAAGACACCGCCCTGGAGCCTCAATGCCGCCGCCGGGGGTTACGTCATTGACCGGCAGAACCTGCAGGGTTATGTGTCGATCCCTCTTGCCAACCAGACGTCCCGGAGATGGCTGCTAAAAATTACCGGTATGATCCTTGGCGGATTTACAACCTGGCACGGCCCGTGGAATGCCCTGACTGCCTATGCCACCAACGATGCGGTCAGCTTTGGGAGCGCGGCGTACAAGGCCCTCGCCGCCAACACAGGCGTACCGCCAGGCACACAGCCGGCCAAATGGGCGGTGGTTGCCGCGGTCGGCGACATCCGGTACTCGGCTTCCTACATCGCAGGCGGCGTCGAAAACAAGATTCGTTCCGCGGACGCGTGCCACCTCACCTCCAGCACGCAGTTGCAATCCTGCGAAGCCATCGTCTCGGCGCCTCCCGGTCAATCCGGCGGGGGAATCGTGATGGTCGGAATATCCACCTCGAACGCGGTGATCGCCGGCATCGAACTGATACCGCAACCGGAAGAGAAGGCCCGCGTGAAAGTCAGCTCATCGGCGGCCATCCCAGTTGTGGGGACGTACGATGTTGGCGACCTGGTGCTGAACACGATGGCAGCCAACGGGGGTCCTCCGGCGTGGATCTGCACTGCCGCCGGAACCATGAACTCAATCGCTTCCAGCACTACCGGCACGATTTCCGTTGGCAGCCCGGCGCTGGCGATCAATTCCGACAAATTCCTTTCGGTCGGCGAGTACATCACGATTCCCGGCGTCTCGGGTATCAAGAGAATCGTAGCGCTGGTGGGGACCACGGTGACTGTGGACACGCCGGCCGATGCTGCAGTTTCCGGCGTCGTGGTGAGCCATTTTGCCGGGACGTTCGTGCCACTGGGTGTGGCTGGCAAGGTTTTGAGCTTCACGGGCGCTTACGACCCTCCGAGCCTGGCCACCGGCACGTCCAGTGTCGCTTCGATTAGCGCAGGCACAGTCACCAACGATACAACCTGGACGTGTAACGCGTCGTTCGATCAGATGGGCGCTAATGCGTTCGCACTTTCGGCGATGCCAAGCGGACTGGGAACCATCCGGGTGGTATTCGCTAATGTCAGCGGGGGCACGGTCGATTTACCGGCGGGAACCATTCGAGTACGATGCTCACAGTACTAGCGGTTTGAACTCGTGAGGTCCCGCCGCAGCCGAGGTTTCGCATCCGCCGGCGGCGACCCAAAACCGCTGCCGCTCCCGTAGGCTTAGGGTAAGGTACGGACACAGCGGGCTGCTGGCCTCAATGTTGAAACTCAGCCCCGTCTTGCGCGCCGGCGGCCGCAATTCCTTGCCTCGCGATCCTCAGGCTGAAGGTGCAGGACCGGTGATGGTTCCGCAACTGGCGACAGTCCGCATGCAATCGCACGGGCACCGGCGCGCATTCCACTCCTTGGCCAGGGCTTCGGCTTTCGCCGGTGGCGCCCCGCTGAGGTCCACATCGGGAATGGTGGCGTAGAAGGGCTCCGGAGCCGCGGCTGGTGTGTTCCAGACCATCGATTGCAGCAGCAGGCAACTGATTCCCAAGACGGCCGCCGATCAAATCCCAGCGGTAATCTTACCGGCGGGAGAGAATCCGTTGTGAGCGGGCAGGCATCCCGGGCCGGCGGGCCAAATCCGCTCGCTGCCGATTCCAGGCCGCTCACCGCCCACTTACCGGCCGTTCGCAAGTTTCCACTGAGAGTTTTCACGCGCCTTGGCGTAAACGTACTAAGTGGAGTCGCGCGCGCTCAAGACCCTGATCGTGGATGACGAACACATCGCCCGGCGCATTCTCCGGGAGTCTTTGGACTTCCTGCCGGGCGTGGAGGTGGTTGGAGAAGCCGACAACGGCATGGACGCGTTGCGGAAAATCTCGTCCCTGAAGCCGGATCTGGTTTTTCTGGATCTCCAGATGCCGGTGATGAGCGGCTTCGAAGTGGTCGGCAACCTGGGTCCCCACGCGCCCGCCATCGTGATCGTAACGGCGTTCGATCAGCATGCCATTCAAGCCTTCGAAGCCGGCGCGATCGACTATTTGCTTAAGCCCGTTGACGAAGCCCGGCTCCACAAATCCGTGGAACGCGCCAGGAACCTGCTCAGCCGCCCCGATGAGGTGGCCGACCGGATCGCCAAAATTGCCGCGGTGGCGGATAGCTCCAATTCGCCTATTCCGCGCAAGATCGTCGGCCGCAGCGGGGCTGACCATTTTCTATTGGACCTGGATGAGGTCCTGGCTTTCCAGGCCGAAGGGGAGTTGGTGTGGATCGTCACCTCCAGGCAGCGCTTCATGGCCAATCAATCGTTGAGCGGAATCGAAAACCGGTTGCGCGGCCCCCAATTCCAACGAGTCCACCGCAACGCCATCGTCAATGTAAACCACGTTCGAAAAATGAGCGCCCTCAGCAGCCAGCGCTGGCTGATCACCTTGAGCAACGCTCTGCAACTTGTGGTCAGCAAACGGCAGGCGCACAACATCCGCCAGATTCTGCATTGGTGAGCCGTTCCGACGGTCCGATGGTGGCGTTTTCCAGCCCGTTGGCGGCGAATTCGTGGCCGCTGGTGAGAATGAGCTAGGCGTATCCCAATCTCCTTCGAATACTAGAGGAATGAACAGAACTCTGGCTTGCTGTGCCCTCGGTCTTCTAGCGCTTGCAGCTTCCGGCCCAGTATCCGGCCAATCGCTCGGCAACGCCGGCACCATCGAAGGTACGGTAATCGATCCTTCCGGTGCTTCGGTTGCCAAGGCTGTGGTAACCATCCACAATGCGGTCACCGGGTATCGTCAGGCGACGGCCGCGGCTGCGGACGGTGTGTTCCGGTTCAACAATGTTCCCGCGAATCCATACCACCTGGAAGTGACCGCACCCGGCTTCAGCTTGTTCTCCGAAGACGTGACCATCCGGAGTGGGGTGCCGGTGCAAGTCAAGGTCACCCTGGCCCTGGCCGGCTCCAAGTCGAGCGTCACCGTGGAAGCGGCTGGAGCGGACATGCTGGAGGTGGACCCCTCCGCGCACGTGGACGCCGACAGAACCTTGATCTCCAAGATCCCCAGTTCCGATCCCGGCGGTGGGCTTAGCCAGGCGATCGTCTACAGCACCGGCGGAGTGGCCGCCGACGCCAACGGCTTTTTTCATCCCCTCGGCGACCACGCGCAGGTGAGCTTCATGATTGACGGCCAGCCTATCAGCGACCAGCAGAGCAAGCTCTTTTCCACCCAACTTCCCACCAGCGCCATTCAGAGCATGGAGGCAATTACCGGGACGCCCGCCGCCGAGTTTGGCGATAAGACCAGCCTGGTAGCCAATATCACCACGCGCTCCGGTTTGGGGGCGGGGCGGGTATTTGGAAATGTAGATGCCACTTACGGATCTTTTGGCACTTCGGGCGGCAGCATCGGGCTTGGCCTTGGCACTGCGAAGATCGGTAACTTCATCACCATCGATGGCACCCGCAGCGGCCGCTTTCTGGACACTCCCGAATTCACCGCCTTCCACGACAAAGGGAACAACGAGAGCATTTTCGACCGCTTCGACTTCCAGCCCAGCGGGCGCGACGCCTTCCACCTGAACCTGCTCACCGCCCGCAACTGGTTCCAGATTCCCAATACCTATGACAGCCTGGGTGAGGACCAGCACGAGCGCGTGCTCACCTGGAACGTGGCGCCGGGCTACCAGCATACGTTCAATTCCCACATGCTATTGACCATCAATCCATATATCCGCAAAGATCAGGTGAACTATTACGCCAGCCGCGATCCGTTCGCCGACAGCCCATCCACCCAGAGCCAGTCGCGCCAACTGCTGAATTGGGGCGTGAAGAGCGATCTCTCCGTCAGCTCCGGCGCGCACGCGATCAAAATTGGAATCGACGCGAAACAGACGCGGCTGCAGGAGAACTTCGGCTTCGGCATCACCGACTTCACCTTCAACCCGGTCTGCGTGAATGGCGACGGCAACGCAGCCGGCCCATCTACCCTGACCGATCCCGCCAATTGCGCCAAGGCTGGGCTTACCCCCAACGACGGCTTCTCGGCCGGCCTGCTGCCCTTTGACCTCACCCGGGGCGGCAGCCTGTTTGCCTTCCACGCCACTCACAACATCAATCAATTCGCGGTATACGCACAAGATGCCATTACGGCCGGCCATTTCCAGTTCAATTTCGGTTTGCGCGTGGAACGCTACGATGGCATCACCGCCAGCAACGGCCTGGAACCGCGCGCCGGCATCGCCTATAACATCAAGGGGACGGGAACCGTGCTTCGCGCGGCCTACGCCAGGACACTGGAAACGCCGTTCAACGAGAATCTTCTGCTCTCCAGCGTCACCGGCGCCGGCGGGCTGGCCCAGGGCGTCTTCGGAGCCGACGCCGTGCCGCTGCAACCCGGGCACCGCAACCAGTTCAACACCGGTCTGCAGCAGGCCATCGGCAAATACCTGGTCGCCGACGTAGACTACTTCTGGAAGTACACCCACAACGCCTACGACTTCAGCACGCTGCTGAACACCACTCTCACGTTTCCAATTTCCTGGCACAACTCGAAGCTGGATGGCGTCACCGGCCGCGTCAGCACGACGAACCTGCACGGCTTCCAGGCCTATTGGACGTTCGGCCACACGCGCGCGCGCTACTTCCCCCCGGAAGTCGGCGGCCTGATCTCGCAAGGAGCGCCGCTGGTCAACGGAGTATTTCGGATCGATCATGACCAGGCATTCCAGTCCACCGGCGTCTTCCGCTACCAGCACAAGAATAACGAATGGGCGTCGTTAACCTGGCGCTACGACAGCGGCCTGGTAGTGAGCGGCGTACCCGATTCCGACTTCGCGCTCAATTCCCTTACCTCGGCCCAACAGGCCAGCATTGGATTATCCTGCGGCAGTACGGTAGCCACCTACACCAACGGCGGGCTGAGTCCCGATGTCTGCGGTGCAAACGCGGTCAAATCCAAGCTAATCACCCTACCCCAAGCCGGGCAGGAGAACGACGATCACAATCCGGACCGCGTCAATCCGCGCCACGTTTTCAACCTCGGAATGGGCACCGACAATCTGTTCCACACCGAAAAACGCGAGCGCTTCACGGCGTCCGTCGAAATCGCCAACCTGACCAATAAGGTAGCGCTTTACAACTTCCTGTCGACGTTCAGTGGAACGCATTTCCTGCAGCCGCGCACGGTCATCGCGAGGGTCGGCCTGACATTTTAGTTAGTGTGAGGCAGGTTGCTAACCTGCGGCGGATTGGCAATCCGCCTGTCGCGGCGCTGACGCGCTCCGGCGGGCATGGGCGCGAAAACGAGGGACTAGCTCGCTGCCGCAACGCTCGGGGATGTCGGGACAGACGGCGGATCGCTCCGTAGTCGGCACATTCCGTCCAAGAGCGCGCGGCAACGCCGCGAAACCGCGGTGACTGCAAAATCGACTTTTTCTTCGCCCTGAATTCAATCGGTTACAGACATTTGCCCCCGAAACCCCTTGACGCCGGTGCTACTTTCGAATCAGGAGGTCTCGCCCACCGCGATTCCTTCGACGGTTTTCTTCGTGGCCACGAAGCGTTGCACGTACGGTGGAACTGAACTCTCCCTGGGGCCGTCAACGCCTTCACGGCTGTCTGAGCAGTGCTACGGGGTCGGGGGAGAGATCT
>DATMNI010000470.1:0-29350 GCA_035570275.1 Candidatus Acidiferrales bacterium
AAGATCCGCGGACCTCGCGGTTGGCCCCATTTCCAACGAAATACCTGCCCCGCGAATCTGCCCGCCGCCTCTATCGGCCCGGTTCACCAACTTTTGCGCCCTTCGGGCCAGCGGACAAGCTTGGTATGCGAAGTTCCTGGCGACCCATCGCGCGGTCTTGACTTGCTAACGAATTAGTACTATAACATTCAACATGCGCCCCGGACTCATCGCCGGACTTATCTTTGTCATTGGTTTTTGGCTCCGCGCCGCGGCCCAGGTCGCCCCACAGGTTGCTCCGCCGGTCTCCCCGCCGGTTCCTCCGCAGATTTCCTCACAGGACGCCCCGCCGGTCGCCCCGCCGGATCCCGCCGCAGCCATTCCGCCCCTGCTCAAAGAGGGCGACGCATGGTACCTGAAGGGCGACTATGAGGCCGCGCGCCAATCGTTCCTCAAGGCCTGGGAGTTCGCCCAGCAAACCCTCCGCGACAACCGCGTCCGCTATGACGTCTGCAAGCGGCTCACCAACGTGCGCGCCGCCGCCGGAGAATTCGCCGACGCCGACAACTGGCTGCAACAGGCCGTCACCTGGCGCGAAAACATCCTGGGCCCCCGGGACGCGGAGATTCCCGACGACCTCGTGATCTCGGTCAACCTCTGCCGCGGCATGAAGGATTTCGACCGCGCCCTGTACATCCTGGATCGTGTCCGAAGCCTGCACACGGCGGCGTTCACTATGAACAGCACGCAGGTGGCCGACGATTTCAGCCGCACCGCGCAGATATATCTCGACCAGAAGAAGCCCGAGCCCGCCATCAATTCGCTCAACACCGCGTTGGATATCCGGACGAAATTGAACGGCCCTCTGCACCCTACGCTGGTGCCCGACCTGGACCGCCTCGGCGAACTCTACACCACCGTGCGCGATTACGAAAAGGCCGAAGCCGCTTTCCGTCACGACCTGGTGATCCGCGAGACTATTTACGGGAAGACGCACGCCGATCTCATCTCCACCGTGGATGGCCTGGCCTACGCCCTCTTCGGACAGAAGAATTACGACGCGGCTGAACCCATCTATCGGCGCCTGATCGGGCTGTGGGAAACCTCCGTCGGTCCCGACCATCCGATGATTGCGGTGGTGCTGGACAAGGTCGCCGTATTCTACGCGGAACAGAAGAAGTACGACCAGGCCCGCCAGGCCCTGGAACGCTCCTCCGCCATCCGCGCCCATTTCCTGGCTACTGGCCTTTCGCAGCAGGCCACCGAAGAGCTTTCCGAGAACCATCTCGACGAAGCCAGGGCCTTTTATGTGCGCGCGCTGGCAACCCTGGACCCGCCGCACCCCGTCAACGAAGAACTCCGCACGCAATTCGAGGGCATTCTGAAGTCCTTCGATCAAATGAAGAGCAAACCTGCCGGCAAGAAGCCGCCACAGAAGAAGCAATAGGGGCAGACCGTGCGCAAACGGCGGACAGCCATCCAATCCCAAAAGGCGGAAATCGGTGGGCCGTCCCCCCTTTTCGCCGTCCTAGAAACCTTCCCAGACGAATGCCGAAAAGCGGCGCACGGTTTGGAAGCCGACGCGCTCATACAGCAACACCGCGTCTTCGTTGGCCGCGGTCACGGTGAGGCTGGCGGAGGTGCAGCCGGCGGCGCGGAGCGCGTTCAGCGACTGGCGCAGCAATTCGTAGCCGATGCCCGTGCCGCGCACCCAAGGCGACACACAGATCTGAGTAATGTGGCCGCAGTTCGGCGCCACTATGCTGGCCAGCGAAATGCCGCATAACCGGCCGTTCAACCCTTCAAACGCGGCAAACGACCCCGGCCGGTAAAAGGCGCCGCAGCCGGGATACTGCACAATGTTGAAGAGGAAACGCCGGGCGCCCAGGGGCGTGCGGTACTGGTCGTTAATGCGGCTGTCGATGTGGCCGGAATAGGCGGCGGCAATCAACTGCGCGGACTGGTCCTGGTAATGCTCGGACCATTTTTCGATGTACATGGCGCGGCGCACTTGGCCCTTCGGCAAAGTGCACCGTTGGAGGTCGAGCCGCATGAAATTGCGCTCGAAACTGCTCAGGTAGGCCGCATAGGGCAGTTCGCGCTGCGGCGAGTGGCTGAGCATCATCAATTGCGACTCCACCCGATCCAGCGACGGAGTTTGCAGCAGCGGTTCCAGCGCCGCCTTCAGCAGCAGGCTCTCGCGATCGGGCGTGCGCAGGCCGCGGCGCACGTAAAGGTCGCCGATCAGCCCCTTGTTCTCTTCCAGCACGTAGTACATGTACCCGGCCACGGCGCCGTCTTCGATCAGCGCGCTGCCGCTGAGGGCGCGCATGTCCACGAAGCGGTGCACCAGATCGGCGGATTTGTCGAAATCCCATTCGAGCTCGGCGCGCCAGGCAGCCGTCTCCTCTTCGAGCAGCGGTTCCAGATCTTCCGCGGAGAGGTGCCGGAGATCGATAACCTCCTGCTGTCGCCAAGGGGCGGGATGTAGCCGGGCCGCCATCGGAGTGCCTGTTATTGTAACCCGTACATGGCTGCATAGCCCAGTTGCTGTTTGACAAAGTCCCTGGGGTAGGAAATTCTCACCGCCGTGACCTGGCCGGACGAATCCAGCGTGGGCGTCAGGTCGGAGTTGACTCCGGCCCAGTAGGATGGCACATTCAGCCGCTGATAGCGGGCCGCCACCTGGTCGCGCAGTTTGGGGTCGAAGTGCACGCCGTACTGGTCCACCAGCGCCTTGATGGCCGCATAGTCGCCCTCGGCTTTGATGCGCATCAGTTCGGCCAGCAACTGGCCAACGCCCTGCTTCATCTTGTCGGGATCCTTCAGCAGGAAGTATGTCTTGCCGTTGCGCTCCACCTTCTGGATGGCGCCGGTCTTGTCCATAATGTAATTGACAATCAACTGGCGGTTGCGCTGGTGGTCCTCCTCGATGGTGTCGCCCTGAGGGATGCGCATCAACTGCATCAGCACGGTGCGCACGGCGTTATAGTACATCGCCTTGCCCACCTCCGGGCTTGAGACCAGGCCCAATTGCTGCAACTTGGGGTCGAAGATGTTCCACAATGCCATCAGGTCGGCGCGCGCCTCTTCCAGCGTGGAGAAGTATTCCTTCAAATACGCCTCGGAGCCCCCCTGCAGACGCGGGCTGAGCTTACCGGAACCGTGGCCGATGACTTCGTGCAGCGCGGTCATCATGTCCGCGGCTTCCTCGCCGTACTTTTTGGCGAGAGCGATCTCTTCGGGGGACGCCGCAAACTCTTCCAGCGGCCCGCTCCCGGTGGCCTGGCGCAAGGTTCGCGAACTGCCGGTGAGCATGAAACTCTTGCTGCCGTATTTTTCGCGAATCTCGTTTTCGTTGGGAAGGTTGTCGCCGATCGTGGTCACGTGAAAATCGCCGGTCTCGATCAGGGTCTCGACGGCCTTGGCGAGCGGCGGCTTCACGCCCTGCTTCCTGTATTGCGGCAGCCACGGCGCGTGGTCTTCGAAATACTGCGCGTTGGCGGCCAGTTTCAACATGGCCTGGTTGAGTTTCTCGTCCGTGATGGTGACGAAGCTCTGGGAACTGCCCTTGGCCGCGCGCGCGTCGCGATAGACTTCGATAAAGCCGTTGGCGAAATCCACCCGCGCGTCGTTCTGCACCCAGGCGATGCCGAAGCGAATCCAGGCGGCCGGGTCGCCCGTCTGGTAGTAGCGGATCAGTTCGGTAAGGGCTTCTTTCTGGCTGGGATCGGCGTAGGTGCGAGCCTTTTCGAGATACTCCACGGCGCGGCCGAGAAACCTGGCGTACATGCCCGGTTTCACTTTGCCATCCGGAGTTCCGGCGCGGTAGACCTCTTCCACCAGCTTGCCCTCGCTCTTGGTGAGCCGCGAATTCAGCGGGTACTTGTCGTGAAAATCCTTCAGGTCCGCCATACTCAGGCCGGCGTAGAAATTATTGGCGCTGGATTGCAGAATGTCGCGATTGCCCTGCGGGTTCTTGGCCGTGATCATGGGCTCGAACGCCGGGTCGAACAGGGATGGGCGGAGCGCCTCCAGTTCGCGATCCAGGGCGGCCTGGTTATTGACAGTGACAAGGTACGGAGTCCCCTTGAATCCGCCGTTGCGCATGGCGGCGGCGGCCGCGGCTTCGAACTCCTCGAACGAAAACTCCGGCAGGAACTTCTGCGCCGTCGTCTCGTTGTGGTTGCCGCGATTGGCCCAGAACAGCTTGGTAAAGTCCGTGATCTTGCGCAGGGCCTGTGGGTTGACGGCAGGTGGATTGACGCCGGCTGGATGGCGCAGGATCTCTTCCAGGATCCGCTTCTGCCGCAGCCCGAAAACAGAGCTCTGATCGTAGATGATGGGGTCGATGGCAATCGAGGCCTGGGTCAGCCAATAGGCCAGGGCCTGCTCTTTGAGCGGCAGTCTCTGGAAGCTTGGCGACTCAAGCTGGACGAACCCGGTGGAGCCGACGCGGTCCACCATGGTCGGGTTGTCGGCCGCAAACGCGGCGCGGCAGAACGTAACTGCAAAAAACAAGGCAGTGCGCACGAAAATATAGCCCCTACTATATGTTAGAGCACGGCAAGGCCGGCGCAGGTTGCGCGAAATCCACCGCGGCGCCAACACGCCACCAGCACGCCAAAATAGCCGGGAACAATTCGCCACCCGCCGGCGTACTCTGGAAGTGAGGGTAACCGTATGTTCTGCGACCGTTGTGGCACGAACCTGCAGGGCGCGCCGGCTTTCTGCCCCGCTTGTGGCAAAGCGGCGGGAGGCGTCAGACCGGCGGCGCGGATGCCGGAACCTAGCCGGATCGCCGGCCATCTGCGCACCTTAGGTATCCTTTGGATCGCGTTTTCAGCGCTTCGCCTGCTTCCGCGATTGCTGGTCTTTACTGTTTGGCGGCATAGCGACTGGTTCCCGGGGAGTGACTTTCCGTTCATGGGTCACTGGCTGGGGACACTGGCTGGCTTATCGCTGGTGGGCAGCGCGCTCGGCGTCATCACCGGCTGGGGATTGCTGGAACGCCAGCCTTGGGCCCGCATGCTGGCCATCGTGCTGGCCTGTTTCAGCCTGGTTCAGATTCCCCTTGGTACCGCCTTGGGAATCTTCACTTTGTGGGTTCTGCTGCCGGCGCAATCCGAGCAGGAGTACCGCCAGATTTCCAGAGTAGGGTAGGCATCCTCGCCGGTCCGTCGCCGGCTTGCCGGCGGGTTCATTCTGACTCATCCCCGGAAGGGGATGCCAGCGGTTCCAGCGGTGAAGGTTTCTGAAGAGCTACATACGCGAGCACTACGCGACGTTGCTGTCAACATTGGACGAGAGGCACGCCATCGTTTTCGGGAGGGCGTCGTCCTGCACGGAGCCGGTCCTGGTCCGGCCCAACGAGGCGTCGAAATCGCCCGGCTCCTCTTCGTCGTGGACAAGATTCCGAAGCACGAACGAGACCGAATCAGGCGAGACCTGCTCGACTACTGTCACCGGGATGCGCTGGCACAAGCCCAATGGCTACCTTCTCGGCTCATACCGCATCGCCACCGCCCCCGAGCCGAACTCCAGCCGGCCCACAAGCCTCAAGTCGACATGCTTCGATAGCCCCGCGAACAACGTCGGCCCGTGGCCCGCCAGCCTGGGCTGCACCACGAACTCGTACTCGTCGATCAATCCCAGTTCCGCCAACGCCAGCGGAAGCTTCACGCCTCCCACGAGCAGTCCCTTACCCGACTCCCGCTTGAGCTGCTGAACGGCCTTCCCTAGATCCTCGCGCACGAGCTCCGCGTTCCAATCGACCCGGTCCAGGGTGCTCGACACGACGTACTTCTTTGCCGCGTCGATCGTCCGTGCGAAGGGTTCCATCCAATCAGGCCTCGCTCCCGTCCGCGCCGGCGGCCGAAACGCTGCCTCCATCATTTCGTAAGTCACCCGGCCAAAGAGGAGGGCATCGGCCTGGTCGAGGTTCTCGACCGCGTGACGATGCAAGTCTTCGTCGGCGAGAATTACGCGATGATCGCAGCAGCCGTCCAATGTGACGTTGATGGAATACCGAAGGGGTCGCATTCCGCAAGAGTACCGCCGATGAGGTAGACCGGCAAGGTTAGCCCGCTTCAGGGCTAGGATCCCGGCCCCCGGCCCCTGCCGTACCTACCCCAACCTCCACGGCTTTCGGTACCTCCGCGTCACGTACCGGTTGGCCTGTGTGTTCCCCGTGAAGCGCTCGCGGTCGTCGTCCCAGTGCAACCGCTCGCCCGTCCGGTAAGCTATGTTCCCCAACAACCCGCCCTTGGTCACGCGGTTGCCGTATTCGATATCGCACGTGGTGCGCTGCCTTGACTTGATGGAATCCAGGAACTCCCGAATGTGCCCCGGCGAGTCCGGAATGCTGGCCGCGGGCGGCCGAAAGCTCTCTTCCCTCTTGCCGTTCACGTAGACCTCGTACCGGTTGTAGTTGGTCACCAGCGTCGCGTCGGACCCCTGGAAGATCACGCTGCTGCCCATGTGGTCGAAGCCCGGGCGCCCGTTCGGGTGCAGCGTCCAGGCCAGAATCAGGTTTGGGTATTCGCAGAGCACTTCGACGGTGTCCGGCGTTTCCCCGTTGTCATCCACGGCCCACCGCCCTCCGGCCGCCGAGACGCTCTGGGGCGCCTTCAAATCAAGGGCCCAGTAAACCACGTCAGTGTAATGGCACCAGAAGTCGATGAGATACCCGCCCGAGTAGTCCCAGAAGTAGCGGTAGTTGAAGTGGGAGCGGTTCGAATTATACGGCCGTCTGGGCGCGGGCCCCAGCCAGAAATCGTAATCCAGATCGGCCGGCGGCGCCCCATCCGCAGGCTTGCCGATGCCCTGGCTCCCCGTCTTGAGCGAGCAATCCACCCGGTTGATTTTCCCCAGCACACCCGACCGCACCACCTCCACCACCCGCCGGTAAGTCGGCAGGTCATTGTGAATGTGGTTGCCCATCTGCGTGATGCGATTGTACTTCAGCGCCGCGTTGACCATAGCCCGCCCCTCACCCACCGAATAAGCCAGCGGCTTCTCGATGAACACGTCCTTCCCCGCCTGACAGGCCTGCACCACGGGCAGCGCATGCCAGTGATCCGGGGTAGCGATCATGACCGCATCCAGGTCTTTGCGCTCCAACAGCTTGCGAAAATCGTGGAAGGTTTCGGGCTTGCGCCCCTGTTGCTTCTCGACCAGCCCGGCGGCCCGGTCCAGATGCGTCCGGTCCAGGTCGCAGAGGGCCACGGCGTCGACATCGCGCTGCTTCATGAACTCGTTAAGCCGTCCCGTCCCCTGGCCGCCCAGTCCGATGAATCCGACTTGCATGCGGTCGCTCAGCGGCACGGCGGCGCGGCCCGCCATGGTACGTCCCGCCATGGTACGTCCCACCCTGGAGGCAGTATGCAAAGCCAGCCCGGCCGCCGCCATTTGGACAAACCTTCTTCGACTGGCGCCGCGCTTCGGCTGTTGGTCAGCAGGTTCCGTGATCACAGCAGCCAGCCTATGTCAAAGCGATGGCGGGTGCAAGCCGTGTCGGTCCGGCGCCCTGTGCCAGCCAGGTTCGGCGCGCCGCGGAATCACATTCCCGGTGGATTCACATTTCCGGTAATCCCGGACACACGAGGCCGATGCCCGATGCCGCCAAATCGGCAGCGCGGAATACCCGGATCTAAGGATCGCAAGCGTCGCGGATATCGGGTCGCATGGCGAATCCTATCCTGTCATGTCCCTGAGCAGAACTTGCGGCGCACGGTGCAAAAGCAATTTCCAAAGGGTACTCGTTCTGCACTTTCAGGCCACCCATCCTTGTCTTCATGAACTGAGGGTCGGTAGAAATCAGTTTGGCCACGATGGCGTCGTTAGTTTCGTCTTTGGCCCAGACCTGGAGTTCTCCAGGGTGGTCCGGCGCTCCGGCCAGCGGATCTTGCGAAAGATCAGGGATCACCAGGCGGAAGCGGCCGTCCGCCGAGAGATGGGCCACATCTCCGACCGGGATGCCTGTGACGATACTATCATCCAGTCCCAGGAACGGCTGCGCCCAGCGGGCAATGTATTTGGCCTGCAACTTAACTTTATGCCTGTACAGCCGTTCGGACCGGGTTAGTACGCCCTGAATTTCGATTTTCCTCAGAGGTTCGCAAATGAACAGGAATGGTGGGTTATCAGGGCCCGAAAGACGTAGATCGAGAGTCTGGACCGCACAGCCTGGTGCATAAAGGATCGCTTTGATTCCAGTTGCGGGACGGCCTTTAAGCGTCGTGCTGATGCCATAGGAAGAGATGCCGGGTAACGGCTGAACCCAACCGCCGAAATCTTGTCCCGTCAGCACATAGCGGGCGAAAAAGGTCTCGGAGATCACCTCGGGCGGAAGCTTGATCTCAACGTAGTGCGAGGGATTGACTGGTTTGGGGGTCTGACCGGAGCAAAACGTGGCCAGCAGAATCAGTTTGCTGACGAATCCTACTATCCGGCGCTCCATGGCTCTATCATAGCGCTGGGGCTCCATCATAGCGCTGGGAGTTGACTCCCACTGACTCCCACGCGGCCGGGCGCAAGTCGTGTCAACCTTACGCTCCCGGCGATGGTGGCCGGAGCAGCGCGCGGGCGCCCGTTTCACTCCCCGGCACGATAGACGATCTTCCCGGCACGCAGTGTGTACTCGACGGCAGCTAGCGCCCGCATGTTCCTGGACGGGTCGTCCTTCAAGACGACCAGATCCGCCTGAAGACCTGCGGCGATTCGTCCCAGTTGTTTTGATTCTCCATACCGCTCGGCGGGCGCCGTCGTCAATGAAGTGAGAATCTGGCGAAAGCTCATTCCCGCCTCGGCCATCAAAACATACTCCTCCGTGGGATCATAGTCGACGGCGCCGAGATCGTTTCCGAAAAGCACCGCCCCTCCAGAGGCCAGCCAGGCTCGCAACTGGCCGATGGCAGTATTGGTAGTCTGTTCCTGAGTAGATATGCGGTCGTGGCGCATGTAGTACTTCCACAGCGTAAGGGTTGGCGTGAGGGCTACCCGCCGTTCCGTCATCGCCTGCAGGATGGTTTCGTCCCAGGGGCCGGACGAGGGCGTGGTGTGACCGATGATATCAACTCCGCCTCGAACCGCGGCCAGCACGTCCGCGGCGCTATTGGGGTGGACAAAGACGGGCTTCCCCGAGCGATGGGCTTCGCTTACGGCGGCCTGCATGGCGCTCTCCGGAAGCGAGGCCCCGCGCGGCGCAGAGGCGAACAGCTTAATCGCGTCCACGCCCGCATCCAGAAGCTTCTTTGCCGCCGCCGCCGCTTGCGCCGCATCGGCGACCTCGGGAAGCGGGGTTTTCATGACGCCCATCATGTTGAGAACTGTTTCCGACGGAACTCCGCCCGGGGGAACCAGGCCCTCCCCGGTCGACCGAATTCCCGGGCCCGGCACCTCCCCAGATTCGATGCGGTCGCGAAGCCGCCGCGTGTTCTCCCACGGGGACCCCAGATCGAACACGCTGGTGAAACCATATCGAGTGAGCATGTCCCGAAGCTGGCGGCTGAGCTCGGGCGTCGGGATTGCCGCCACATTCGCCCACTTCCTTTCGAAGAAGTGCATGTGGCTGTTCCAAAACCCCGCGGTAATCGTGCGGCCCGAACAATCGAGCGTTGGGACGGCTTGAGGAAGCTTGACCAGCGCCCTGCTGCCCACCGCAGCTATCTTTCCGCCGTGAATGAGCACCACGCCTTCCGGGATGGGCGCTGCAGTGGGGCTGACATAGATGGTTCCTCCCACCAGAGCTAAATCACCATTCGAGGAGTTACCGAGTTGACCGAAAAGCGCGCTAGCCATGAAAGCCGGAAGAATTGCCGAGCCCAGGAGAATTGTGAAGACCGGCGTACTCAAGCTACTTCAGCTCGGTCATCATGCCGGGCAGGCTCCACTGCATCTGCAAGCTGGTTGCAGCCCAGTTGAACTCGGCGGTCATCACCTTGCCGACGTCTTCCTGGCTCTTGCCTTCGCGAATCAAGCCCTGCGCGCGGTTGCGCAGCTTCTCAACGTTGTTGCGGTAGGCCAGCAGCGCGGCTTTGTTGGTGACGGGGCCATGGCCGGGGATGACCGTGTCGAAGTCCAGCTTCATGGCGCCATCCAGCGTCTTGGTCCATTCCACCACGCTGCCGCCGCCGGGGTAGTCGATGAGCGGCGTGTTGCCCGCCATCAGGTCGCCGGTGTGCAAGGTGCGCAGCGCCGGAAAATAGATGATGGCGTCGCCGTTGGTATGGCCTCGGCCGTAGTAGTGCGCGCGCACTTCCTTGCCGCCCAGAAATACGGACGCTTCGTCGGTAAAGACGACGCGGGCGCCGGCCACTCCGGGAGGCGCGTTCGACTGCTTGCCGGCCGCGATGTTGGCCCGCGCATTGGCGGTGGAAATGATTTCGGCCGTTGGCAGAAACTTGGCATTACCGCCGCTGTGATCGGCATGGTGGTGGGTGCTGAGTATGTACTTCACCGGCTGGCTGGTTACACTCTTGACTTTTGCCACGATGTTGTCGTGATCCTGGTCGTACTTGTCGTCCACCAGGATCACGCCCTCATTGGTGATGTACACGGCCACGTTGCCGCCATCGCCTTCGATCTCATACAGGTCGTCGGTGACCTTGTTGATCTTTAATTCTGGCGCCTGTTTGGGCTGATTCTGCGTGTAAGCGATCCAGCACCCCATCAGGAACAGGGCGCCTGCGGAAATGCGTGCGACGAGTGTCCGGCTCATGTTCGGACACTATATCACGATTGCGCGGGGTCGCCGGCAGCCTGTTCGTCCTAACCCTCCTCCCTGTGCCGCGTCCAATTGCGCATGCCTGCGGATCTGCTGCGCGTTTATCGCGGCTTGCTGAAACGGCCCGGGTTTTTTCTTGCCGTCGTGCTCACGTTGGCGCTCGGAATCGGCGCCAACAGCGCCATCTTTTCGGTCATTGACGCGGTGCTGTTGAAGCCCCTCCCGTATCCCGCGGGAGACCGGCTGCTGGCGGTTTACGAAGTGAACCCGCGCCAGAAAGTCGCGCGCGGCTGGCTGGCGCCGGGGCGGCTGGAGGAATGGAACCGCATGAACCGGAACTTCGCCGGCATCGCCGGGGCCTACACAGAGAGCCTGGCCGAAACCTCCGGGCTGCTGCCGGAAAAGCTGGTTTGCGCCCGCGTGTCGCCAAGGTTCTTTGCCGTGCTGGGAACGCCGCCGCTGGCCGGCCGCGGCTTCAGCCCCGAGGAAGACCAGACCAATGGCCCCTGGGCCGCGGTGATCAGCGAGCGTTTCTGGGACCGCCGCTTCCAGCGCGATCCGCAAGTGGCCGGCAAGCTGTTGCGGGCCGGCAGCCGCAGTTACACCATTGTTGGGGTGGCGCCCGATTCCGTCCGCTTTCCAGCCGGCGACGTGGATGTGTGGACGCCGGCGAAATTGCCCGATGTGGTGATGCGTTCGCGGGAGGCGCGCTTTTACATCGCGGTGGGGCGGCTCAAAGAGGGGGTGAAACCGGCCGCCGCGCAAGCCGATCTGTCCGCCGTTGAGGGACGCCTTGCCCTCCAGTATCCGGGGACCGACGCCAACTGGGCGGCGTTCGTGGAGCCCTTGAAGGAAGACACCGTCGGCGGCGTGCGGCGTTCCCTGTGGATTCTTTTCGGCGCGGTTACGTTGGTGCTGCTGATAGCCTGCGCCAACGTGGCGTGTCTGCTGCTGGCGCATGCCAGCCATCGCGAGCGCGAAATCGCGGTGCGGATTTCTTTGGGTGCGCGCCGCGTTCAGGTAGTGGGGCACCTGCTCGCGGAGGCGTTGTGCGCCGCCCTGCCGGGCGCGCTGCTTGGCCTGCTGGTGGCGTCCGCGGGCGCCGACTGGTTCCGCACCGCCGCCCGCCGTCTGCCGAGGGCCGACGAAATTCGCCTCGACTGGCGCATCGTCGCCTTCACCCTGACCATCACCATGGTGACCGCGATCCTCTGCGGCCTCTTCCCGGCGTTGTCGGCCACCGGGCGCCAAATGAGCGGCAGGCTGGCGCAAGGGTCGCGGACGCAGGTGAGCGGCCGGGGCTCCGCCATCCGCCTGCTGGTGAGCGCGCAGATCGCGCTGGCCATCGTGCTGCTGGTCGGGGCGGGGTTGCTGATTCGCACGCTCTCGCGGCTTGGGCAAACGCCGCTGGGGTTCCAACCGGAAAACGTGCTCACGCTAAAAATCAGCGCGAGTTGGGGCGAGAAGAACAACATGCGCCTGGTGGAGCAGCGCCTGGCGCGCACGCTGGGCGCACTCACCACGGTACCGGGCGTGCAGCTTTCGGCGCTCACCGTCAGCATGCCTGGAACCGGCGAGGAGTACCTCCAACCCTTCGGCATTGAGGGCCGCGACACCGTCTCCGAAGGCCAGAAGACTCTTGCCGACCTCCAGGCCGTGAGCCCCGATTATTTCCGTCTGCTGGGCATCCCCATGCTGTCCGGCCAAACCTGCGGCCCCGATGCCAATTCGAAAACGCTCAGCCCCGTGCTGGTGAACCGGAGCTTTGTGGACCAGTTTCTGAGCGCCATGACGCCGTTGGGGCGGCATCTGACTGCCGGGACCGCGAAGATGGAAATCGTCGGCGTGGTGGGCGACGTTCGGGAGCACGGATACTCGAAAGGACCCAAACCGGTGATCTATTTTTGCGGGATGCCGGGCTACTACCCCGACCCCGTGTACATGGTCAAAACCGCCATGAATCCGGCGCAGCTTGTGGAAACCGTGCGCCGCAAGATGCAGGCGCTGGAACCGAGCCGCGCGGTCTACGATACCAGGCCGCTGGCGGACTGGCTCGACGCCTCGCTTTCGGAGAAGCGATTTCAGACCCGCTTGTTGAGCATGTTCGGTATGACCGCGCTACTGCTGGCGATGGTGGGACTCTACGGCGTCACCAGTTTCTTCGTGTCGCAGCGCCGGCGCGAGATCGGTTTGCGAGCGGCGCTGGGAGCGCAGCCCGCGCAAATCCTGGTGCATGTCTTTCGCCAGGGCGCGCGGATGACCGGGCTCGGGCTGGTGGTGGGCCTGGCCGCCGCCGCCGCATTGACGCGTTTCATTGCGACGCTGCTTTTCGGCATTGTTCCACTGGACCCTGTTACGTTTGCGGTTGTGCCGGTGGTATTAGCATTCGTTGCCGCGCTCGCCGTGTGGGTGCCGGCCCGCCGCGCCACCCGGGTGGACCCGTTGGAAGCCTTGCGTGAGTAGCCGCGACCCCTCGTGGATCGCCGCGGAAACCCCCGGGCAAACGCCAGCGCAGGCCGTTTTTGGGCAGTTTGCCCAAAGCCGATTTCTACCTGCTGATTCCAAGGCACATAGAGGAGCCTTTTGCGCAAATTGCCCAAACTGGGCTATGGGATGCCGGCGCCAAGTGGGACGATCGGGTTGTGTCGTCTGTCACCCAGCCCGCGCTTGACCCTCGCTATGGTTCTCTCGTTGAGCCATCGCATGATGGTAGGCATTGCGGTGTCCCGTTGGAGATCGCGTGAACGTGATTGGGCATGATCACGCACGCGTGGAGTTGGTTGAAGCGGCCAACCGCCTCCCCATCCAGTAACCGCCTCCCCATCCAGGCCCGCGCTCACAACTAAACCGGCGAGTGTCTGGCGAGGCATGACAGACCACGAAAGACGATGGTCTGTCCCCACCTTCTCCCAGAAATGTGCAAACTCGCGCCGGCGGATTAACAATCCGCCGCAGGTTAACAACCAAGGTTAACAATCTGCCCCACAAGCGTAGTCTTCCGGCATCAGGAGGGTTAGCGCATCGGGCACCACGCGCACTTCGGCGGGCAGAGCGCCGGCGAACTCGCCATCGACCTGCACATAGGCGTCGCCATGCGTTGGGCTGGAGATCACGGCCCGGTCGGTGCGGAGCACGGTGACGCCTTTCATTTCACCGAGGCGGTTCAGTGCCATGCCGGTGAAATACTTCACGTAGCGCAAAGAGGAGCGGCCCTCCAGCAGAACCACTTCGAGACGGTCGTCTGGCAGGGTCACGCTGCGTGCGATTTCGAAATCACCGCCGTAGTTTCTGACCTTACTAAGCAGCGCGAAGGAGCAACGGCTCTTGTGGCCGCCTATATCCACGCAGAATTCGGCCAGGTCGTGCCCCAGCAGGCTCCACCCGGCCACCCAGTACGCGAACTTGCCGGTCCGGGCCTTGATTGTGGGGCTCACATGGCGGACGATGTAGGCGTCCAGGCCAATGCCGGCCATCAGCAGGAAGTGGCGGGTAACGCGGCCGCCATCGCAGGTGAGATGACCCACCGAAATACGGCGGGGCCGCCAGTCGCCCATCCGCTGGGCCACGCGCTCCAGGTTTTTGCCGATCTTCAGCTCCATGGCCAGCACGTTGGCAGTGCCGCCGGGCAGAATGGCCAGGGGCACGTGCGAATGCACCATGCCTTCGATGGCTTCGTTGATGGTGCCATCGCCGCCGGCCGTTACCACCAGGTCGGCGCCGCCGGCGATGTGGTGGCGCACGATGGCACCGGCAGTCCCAGGTCCGGTGGTGGGCGCCACAGTGACGTTGTGACCGTTATTCCTGAGGATTTCCGCGGCCCGCTGGACCAGCGACCCGCCGTTCCGGGCCAGTTTTCCCGCACGGGGATTGTAGACCAGGACACTATTCCTGTAGGTTGTTATGGCGTAATCTCCGGTATCCTCGTTAAATTATAGATGAGAGGCAGATGAAAGATCCCGCCGGCCAGATCGAAAGACTTCGCGAAGAGCTCCGCCGCCACGAGCATCAGTACTACGTTTTGGACGCCCCGGAGATTACCGACGCCGAATATGACGAGCTGATGCGAAAGCTGAAGGCGGCCGAAGCCGAGCATCCGGAGCTGGTAACGCCGGAATCGCCAACCCAGCGTGTGGGCGGCAGACCCCGCGAAGGCTTCATCAAGGTGCAGCACAGTTCGCCCATGCTAAGCCTGGACAACGCGCTGAACGAAGGCGAGTTGCGCGAATTCGACCGGCGCGTCAAGGAACTGCTGGAAGGCCCCGAATATAGATACGTCGCCGAGCTCAAGATGGACGGCCTTTCGATGGCGGCCCACTACCGCGGCGGCGGGTACACGCACGCCATCACTCGCGGCGACGGGGTGGTGGGCGAAGACGTCACCGAAAATGCCCGAACCATCCGCAGCCTGCCGCTGCGGGTAACGGGCGCCTTGGACGCCTTCGAAGTCCGCGGAGAGGTGGTCATGAACCGCCGCTCGTTTGAGCAACTCAATGCCGAACGCGATGAGCGGGGGCTCTCCCGTTTCGCCAATCCGCGCAATGCCGCGGCCGGCTCTCTGCGCCTGCTGGAACCGCATCTCACCGCTGCCCGGCGTCTGGAATTCTACACTTACTTCCTGCTGGTGGACGGGCAGCCGGCATTTCCCAGCCAGGAAGCTTCCTTGCAGGAACTCCAGCGGCTGGGGTTCAAGATCAACCCCAACACGCGCATCTGCCGGAGCGTGGATGAAGTGCTGGCCTTCTGCGCGGAATGGGAAGCCAGGCGGGGGGATTTGCCCTATGAGATCGACGGGGTAGTGGTGAAAGTGGATGCCATCGGGCAGCAGCGCCAGCTCGGTTCCACCGCCAAAGCGCCCCGGTGGGCCATCGCCTACAAGTATCCGGCGCGCCAGGCGACCACCAGCGTGGAAGCCATCGAAGTTCAGGTGGGCCGCACCGGCGCGCTCACCCCGGTGGCCCACTTGAAGCCCGTGGAAGTGGGAGGCGTCACGGTGGCGCGCGCCACCTTGCATAACGAGGACGAGATCGAACGGCTGGGCCTGCAGATCGGCGATGAGGTGGTGATTGAGCGCTCGGGCGACGTGATCCCGAAAGTGGTGCGGGTCTCCTCGCAGGGTTCGTACCGAAAGACGTGGCAGATGCCGGCCGAGTGCCCGGTATGCGGCAGCAAGGTAGTGCGCGAAGAGGGCGAGGCCGCCAGGCGCTGCATCAATCTGAACTGCCCGGCGCGGCTAAAGGAATCGATTCTGCATTTCGCGTCGCGCGGCGTGATGAACATCGACGGGATGGGCGATGCGCTGGTGGAGCAACTGGTAGACCGGGGAATCGTAAAGGACGTTGCCGATCTTTACGGCCTGAAGATCGACGATCTGACGAAGCTGGAACGCATGGGGGTCAAATCGGCCGGCAACGTGATCCGCAACATCGCCGATTCACGGAAGTACGCGCTGCCGCGAGTGCTGACAGCGCTGGGGATCCGGTTCGTGGGGGAGCGGACGGCGGTTTTCCTGGCGGAAGGCTTCGGAAGCCTGGACGCTATCGCCGCGGCCGGCCCGCTCCAATTGCAGCAGGCCGAAGAGGTCGGGCCCAAAGTAGCCGAGAGCATCGTTCAATTCTTCCGTGAACCGCGCAATGCCGAATTAGTAGGCCGGCTGCGCGCCGCCGGTTTGCAGTTCACCTATCAATCGGCGCGGCCTAAAGGCGGGCCGTTGACAGGCAAGGTGTTCGTGCTGACCGGCACGCTGGCCTCGATGAGCCGCGATGAGGCCAAGACGATGATTGAGAGCTTCGGTGGAAAGGTCAGCGGCGCAGTGAGCAAGAAGACCAGCTTCGTGCTGGCGGGAGATGACGCGGGTTCCAAGCTGGAGAAGGCCCGCGAGCTCGGCGTGAAGGTCCTGACCGAGGAGCAATTCCGGGCAATGCTCACAGGCGGCTGAGGCGGTCAGGTGGGACAGACCATCGCCTTTTGTGGTCTGTGTGCACTCAAATCGGGGGTCGGGGGCTTATAGGCGGTTGACCCGGATCTGGGGCACTTCGAGAATGCGGACTCCGGACGCCGGCCGCTCCACTGCCAGCGCCATGGCCGCGATCATTTGCGTGACAGTGACCAAGCCCAGCCGCTGGGCCGATTCGCGCGTGGCGGGCAGAGCACCGAGCAGCCAGTAGGCCGGCAGCAGGATCAACGGCCAGCGCCGGCCGGGGCCAAGCACGTACCAGGGCCGCAGGACGGTGGCGTTCAGGCGCGAGTCGCGGAGCGCGGCTTCGGCATCGCTGCGGGCGGCGATGTACTCCTTCATGATGGGCGCGGGATGGGCCACGCTGACGTAGACGAAGTGTTGCACGCCGGTATCAACCGCCGCGGCGATCGCCTGCCGGGCCGAAGCCAGGTCAACGGTGCGGAACTGCGCGGCTTTGGCGGGGCTGGGGTGGGACACCCCCACCAGGTGGACCAGGGTATCGCAACCCGCGACGGAATCCCGATAGCCGGCAGCATCCAGCGGGTCGCCCATCACGCCTTCACAACCGGGCGCCAGGCGGTTCTGGGACCCGCGCCTGACCAGCCCGCGCACCCGGTGGCCGCGTTGAAGTAATGCGGCGGAGAGGCGCCGGCCCATGAAGCCGCTGGCGCCGGTGATGAAGACGGAGGCCATCATAAGAGTATTACGGAAAAAGTCGGCGTGCGGATTGGCGCGCGGAAGCGGGAAGCGGTCGGCTCTCAGCGACCAGCTCTTAGTTAGTTTCTGTCGCGAATCTCGGTCTCCGCCCGTAAGACCGCTCCCTAATGGTCGCGGCTCCGACGCGAAGTCTCGTGTTGTCAACGAGGCCATCCGAGCCACGACCGTTAGGGAGTGGTTGCTTCTCCAACGAGGACAGTTTCGCGACAGAAACTAGTTAGGGGTCAGCCGTCAGCTTTGCAAGGCGGGTGCCGAAGGCGCAGCCCGCGGCTGAAAGCTGATAGCTGAAGGCTGACCGCTGGCTGAGGTCAAGGTCGGGGCTTGTTACGCGCCATCTGCACGAAGATTTTGGAAAAGAGTCCCCGAATGTTTCGGGGCGGTGGCGGCTGCGATCGGCTTGGGGCGGCGCGAGAGCAATGCCGCCTTCAACTTGCCAACAGCGGACCGTGACCAGGTTTTCCGACCCTCCAGCCGACGATATCGGAGGGACGCGCGACTCGGGTTCGCTCGCCAGACTTGGCAGTTCTTGTTCGCAAGGCGCTGAACGTTGTCGGGCAGTCGCCCGGCCCAAAAAAGACAACAGAGGCCAGGAGGCCCGTGCTACTTGGTGTACAATCTCAAGTCATGCACGTTCCGCTTACGCCGGTGCGCTGCCTTTATCGCGCCGTCGATCTCTACGGGAAAAAGGTGGGCGTCGTCTGCGGCGCCTGCCGTTTCAGTTACGCGCAATTCGGCGAACGCTGCGAACGGCTGGCTGCCGGTCTACGGGCGCTCGGCGTCGCTCCCGGCGACCGTGTGGCCTACCTGAGCTTCAACAACCACCAGCTTCTGGAGGGCTATTTCGGCGCCCCGCTGCTGCGCGCCATCGCCATGCCGCTCAATGTGCGGCTCGCCCCGGCCGAACTGACCGGCATTTTGTGCCACGCCGAACCGCGCGTGCTGATTTACGAGAGCGATTTCGCCCCGCTGGTGGATCACCTCCGCCAGTCCTGCCCCGCCCTGAAGCATTGGGTGGAAATCGGCGAGCCGTACGAAGAATTGCTGTCTCGCGGCCGGCTGGACCGGCCTGACGTTTTCTCGTTTAACGAAAATGAAATCGCCGAGCTGTTTTATACTTCCGGTTCCACCGGCACCCCTAAGGGCGTGATGCTCAGCCACCGCACACTCTACATGCACACCCTCTATGTGGCCGGCACCTTTTACCACGACGATACCGCGGTGGAACTGCACACCATCCCACTGTTCCACGCCAACGGATGGGGCCGCCCGCAAGCCGCCACCATGATCGGGCTGAAACACGTGATGGTGCGCCGCTTCGATCCGGCCCAGGTGCTGCGCCTCATCCAGGAGGAGCGGGCCACCGCGATGTCGATGGTCCCCACCATGGCCGTCGCCATGCTGAATTGCGCGGAACTTGGCAGGTTCGACATTTCCAGCGTGCAGGAGATCAATCTGGGCGGGGCGGCATCGTCGCCCGAACTGGTGGCCCGCCTGGAACAGGCATTTCCAACCGCCAGAGTGAGTGTCGGCTACGGCCTGACCGAGACCAGCCCGGTGGCCACCTGCGCCCGCGACAAGTCTACCGTCAGGTACGCCGATGAAGAGGACCGGCTGCGGCACCGGGCCTCCACCGGCTGGCCGCTTCCCGGCTGCGAAATCCGCGTAGTGGACCCGCACATGAAGGACGTGCCGCGCGACATGCAGTCCATCGGCGAAATCATCATCCGCGGCGACCTTGTGATGGACGGCTATTACAAGGAGCCGGAGGCCACCGCGGCCGTGATGACCGAGGGCTGGTTCCATACGGGCGACATGGCGGTCTGGGACGAAGAGAACTTCCTTCTGATTATGGACCGCAAGAAGGACATCATCATCAGCGGCGGCGAGAACATTTCTTCCATCGAAGTGGAGCGCGCCATCGCGGCGCACCCGGCGATTCTGGAATGCGCCGTGGTCTCGGCGCCGGACCCGCAATGGGGAGAGGTGCCGGCGGCATTCGTGGTCCTCAAGCCGGGCCGCGAACTCAGCGAGGAGCAGCTTTGCGAGTTCCTGCGCGCGCGCATCGCCAAATTCAAGATGCCGCGGCGATTCCAGTTCACCGCCGACGCCCTGCCGAAGACCGGCACGGGCAAAATCATCAAGCGCGAGCTGCGCGAGGCTTTCTGGCAAGGCAAAGAAAAACGTATTCAGGGATGACCAAGCATATTCCAAGCGTATTCAAGGTTGAGGATAAGGAAGCGTATATAAGGATGGCCGTCTAATGTGGCAACAAAACTACACTCCTGTCGCGGATAGCCTGCCCGTTTCGGCACTGGTTGCCGCCCTGCCGATTTTCGTTTTGCTGGTGCTGCTGGGCGTAGTCCGCAAACCAGCCTGGATGGCGTCGCTGGCTGGGCTGGGCACGGCCGCGGTGGTAGCGGCCGCGGTCTATGGCATGCCGGTTGGCAACGTCATCGCCGCTACCGCCAACGGCGCTGTCTTCGGGCTTTTCCCCATTGGCTGGGTGGTCTTCGCCGCCATCTTGCTCTACCGCGTGACTTTGGAAAGCGGCAAGTTCGACCTGCTCAAGGATTCCATCGGCCACCTCACCGACGACCCGCGCCTGCAGGCGCTCCTCATCGCCTTCGCCTTCGGCGCGTTCATCGAAGGCGCCGCCGGCTTTGGCACCCCGGTGGCCGTCGCCTCCGCCATGCTGGTCGGGCTGGGCTTCGAACCGTTTTACGCCGCCGCCATCTGCCTGCTGGCCAACACCGCGCCGGTGGCGTTCGGTTCCATTGCCATTCCCATCAGCACTCTGGCCGGCACCACGGGCCTGCCTTTCGACCAACTGAGCGCCGCCGTCGGCCGCATTTGCGCGCCGGTGTCACTCTTCGTCCCTGCCTATCTGGTCGCCGTGATGTCGGGTTGGAAAGGATTGCGCGCCGTCCTGCCCGCGGTCGCCGTGTGCGGCATCGCTTTCGCCGGCACGCAATTCGCGGTCTCTAATTTCGGCCGCCCCGAACTGACCGATATCCTCTCCTCGCTGGCGGCCATCGGCAGCCTCATCCTCCTCTTCCGTTTGTGGAGACCGCGTGACGCGAGCGGCCAGCCGTCGCGGCCCAAAAGGGCGGCGCTGCCGCACTCCGCGTCCGCGGTGGCCCTCGCCTGGGCGCCTTACGCGATCCTGGTGGTCTTCGTGCTGCTGTGGGGCTACAAGCCGATCCAGGCGCAGCTCAACGCCACCAATATCCCCATCAAGTGGCCCGGCCTGCACAACGCCATCCAGCGCATGCCTCCGGTGGTGGCTAAACCCGCTCCGTACCCCGCTGTGTACAACTTCGTGTGGCTTTCGGCTTCCGGCACGGCCTGCCTGTTCGCCGCCATTCTGGCCGCCATCGTGGCCGGATTGCGGCCGCGCCAGTTCGCGGGCGTGGTCGCCCATACCGCCCGGCAACTGGCACTGGCCGAGCTCACGCTGGCCACCGTCCTGGGATTGGCCTACCTCATGAATTACTCGGGCGCCACCGGCACGCTGGGGCTGGCCTTTGCCGCCACCGGCGTGATGTTCCCATTCTTCAGCGCGCTGCTAGGGTGGCTCGGTGTCTTCCTTACCGGCAGCGATACTTCGGCCAACGCGCTGTTCGGGACGCTGCAGGTGGTCACTGCCACCAAGCTCGGCATGAGCCCGGTGCTGATGGCCGCTTCGAACTCGGCCGGCGGCGTGATGGGCAAGATGATCAGCCTGACCAGCATCGCCGTGGCAGCGGCGGCGACCTCCATGAAGCGCGAAGACGAATCGCTGCTTTTCCGATTCACCATGAAGCACAGCGTGCTGCTGGCCTCGGTGATCGGTCTGGTGGTGGTGTTTTATGCTTACGTGATGCCCGCCTGGGCGCCGTAGCGCAGGCCGGGGTACGCAGCCTTCCGGGTCTGCCTGCGCACAATTTTTCAGCCCATGGCCCCTTCCCAGCATCCATCCGCCAGAACCCTGCTCCGCTGGTCCCGCAGGACCGCTCTGGCACTGTTGGCACTTCTGATCGCATTGGCAGCCGCCGGCGCCATCTACCAGGTGGTCGGCGAGTGGCGCGATGCGCGCCGCTTTCCGCAGCGGGGAAGGTCCGTACAGGCGGGAGCGGTGAAGCTGAATCTGGACTGCACCGGGCAGGCAAGCCCCACAGTAATCCTCGACAGCGGCATGGGCGTTCCCGCCGTTGGGTGGATCAAGGTGCAGCCGGAGGTCGCCAAATTCGCGCGCGTTTGCTCCTACGACCGCGCAGGCTACGGCTGGAGCCAGTCGGGCCCCCCACCGCGCACGAGTTTGCAGATCGCCAGGGAACTGAAAGCGCTTCTGGATGCCGCCGGCGAAAAGGGACCGTACATCCTGGTGGGCCACTCATTCGGCGGGTTCAACATCCGCGTCTATACCGGGTTGTATCCCAGCGATGTGGCGGGCGTGGTGCTGGTGGATGCCAGCCATGAAGACGAGGAGGAACGCATCGGAAGTGTGCTGCCGGCCGCGGTGAGGAAGCAGGAGAAAGAGGAAGAAGACAGGGACGAAATGCTGGAGCGGATCTTCACTCCCATCGTGATTCATCTGGGCATTCAGCGTTTCTCGGTAGCCGCCGGATGGGCTGACATGCCCAATTCCCTGTCGAAGGATTTAGTCGAAGAACTTCTGTATCTCGAACGGCAGACGAAATTCAGGAACGCGGTTGTGCTTGAGGACAAGTCGTCCGCGCAAAGCGTGGCGCAGGTTCGCTCGGCCGGGAATTTGGGCAACCGCCCGCTCATCGTCCTAACCGCCGGGAAGCCTTACGAGCCCGAGCCATTGCTGACGAAGACGGACCTGGAAAAGCAACGGAAGATATGGATCGACGTGCTGCAGGTGGAAGAGGCGCATCTCTCCACTCGCGGCAAGCAGATCGTTGTGCCGGACAGCGACCACATGATTCCCTTCGAGCGCCCGGACGCCGTCATTTCGGCTATCCGTGAAGTATGGTCCGGCGTAGCGAAGCGATAACTTCCTTCTACGAAGTGGCCCCAACGGTGGGACCTGCCGTGACCGATGACGGCAACGGCTCCGCGTCGAAATACAATCCACGCGAATCAATAGGTTGACCAAGAAGAGAGCCCGCGCAACTCGAGAATGTCGCCGCTGCGCGGAGCCCTTCTTTATGTCTCCTGCTGACGGCCGGCCAGCGGCCGTCAAGCTGAGTCATGCTAAATAACCTTCTGCCAACGCGATCAAAGCCACCGCAACGATCGCAAACGCCACCAACCATGGTAAATGTCGTCGTTTCACTTTTTCCTCCTGCTGGTCTTCGATTCCGTACGTCTTGTCGGCGCGCAGATCCAACCTACGCTGGTTGAAAGTGCGAGCATCGTTCTGGTTCGAAACATTCTTCCTCCGTCGTTTTGGGTTCCAGCGAACTCCGACTTTCAGATCCGCGCGCCTACCCCGTTTTTGACTGCAAGGCAATTCTCTCAAAATGCGGGCTCAAGCGCCTCCGCAATACTAGGGATCGACGCTCCCGTAAAGTCCACAACTTACTGGTTTTACAAGCTATTTACACAGCGAGGACGAATGCCTGGCAGCCATCGCTTGCGCCTTGCCCCCAGTGCGTAGGCCTCCCCGGCGCAAAAGCGGCCCGGTGATTTGGACGCTGTCCGATTTCACGATCAAACTTAGATCGAACTTAGATCTAACCCTTCCCGGGGCAGCCTTCCGAATCGGCGACGTTTTTGAGACTCTCGATCCGCTGGCCGATGCATCCCGGTATGTCGATCTGCCTATGTCGACCTACCACGGCCCGGAACGCGCCACCGAAATGCCGCGCACTTCATTGGGCCACTTACCGGAAACGGCGCAGTAAAAGTGATAGAGCGCGCCCTGGTGGTACACCACGCTGGGCTTGTGCGCGTAAGTCGCGTCGACCGCTCCGGGCGGACCCACGTCAATCAGGATTTCGTTTACCTTCTGGGGATGGAATGGGTCGTTGCCTAAGGCCAACAGGTCGCGGGCTTTGCCCTTGGCGTCAAGACTGTAATAAAAGAATACCCAGCGCGCGCCATCCAGCAGCACGCACGGGTCGCTGGCGAAACGCTCGTCCCAGCTTCCCGCGGGGCCGTTGGGGATGATCGGATTCCGGTCGTAGCGCCGCCAGATCTTCAAGTCAGTGGAGGTTGCCACGCCCGTCTGCTCGCGCCATCCGCCGCCCCGCTCGCGAGGCAGGTTGGTCGTCTTGGCGTTGTAGAACAGGTACCAGGTGCCGCGGCGCTCCACCAGGCAGGGTTTGTAGAGGCCGCCGTTCTCCCAGGCGGCGCCATCTTCGGGGCGCAGACACGGGGGCTCAGTTTCCCAGTGCATCAGGTCGTCACTCCAACAGAGTCCAATTACCGCCGGACCTTCTTCGAGCCCCGCGTTGGGGTAGGCGTGATAGACGCCCAGGAAGCGGCTGCGAACTTTCTTCAACTCGCCGGCGGACCGGAGCTCGTTCTGCCGCACGATCCAGTTCATCGCAATGTTATAGCGAGTCACCGCGGAGGCCGGGTCGCGGCGCAGAATGCAGCCCTCCTTTTTCCAGTCGACCAGATTGCCGGATGAGGCGAGTCCGGTCTGGTAGCCCGTGCCATCCCAACCCACGTAGGTCATATAGAACCGGCCATCGTGGTGAAAGACGAACGGGCAATCGACGGTTCGGGCATCGAAGGCCCCAGGCTCGTTCGATGCCGCCAGCACCAGCTTGCCGTATTTGTAGGTCGTCCGATAGCGCGCGCCGGGGTCCGGCGCCGCCAGCGCGGTGGTACAGGTGGCAGCGAGAAAGCCGCGGCGCGTCAGGCAGACTGGGTTCAGGCAGGCTGGGTGCTTCATATCGGCCTCCCTTTGGATGCCACCGATGCCACTGATGGCATGGCGTCCGGCAGATCCAGCGCCCCGAAGCCCAGGCGGCTCCCCGCGGTAGCCGCGGCGCTCCAGATCGCCCGGTTCGCGACCCAGAGGGTCGCGGCCACATTCCTCACACCAATATTACCGTTCCACGATGTAGAATCAAGGACGATTTTTCCGATTTCGTGCGCCGCAAGGCAGGAGCGGTGCGGAATAATGGAAAGAACATGACCGTCTCCCGACGAGCCTTTCTGGGAAGTGCGGCAGCGTTGGCGGTTTCCGCGCAGGACGGGACCACCGGGCGGGTGAAACTGCGCCCATTCGGCTATCCGCAGGTCAATCTGACGGGCGGACCGCTGGCGGCGATGTATCAGCGCCTGCACGCGCACTTTCTGACGCTGGATGAAGACCGGCTGCTGAAGGTCTATCGTCAACGCGTGGCCATGCCGGCCCCGGGACGGGACATGGGCGGCTGGTATGACGCCGAGGGCTTCGTGCCCGGACACCTGATAGGGCAATTCATCTCGGGGCTCTCGCGCATTTACGCCAACACGGGCGATGCCGAAGCGGCGGCCAAGGCGCGGCGCCTGGTGCAGGGCTACGCCGCCACCTTCGAAGCCGATGGCAACCCGTTTGCAAGCCCGAAGGCCTCCACCACGTGGCCTTGCTATATCCTCGACAAATACGAAATCGGTCTGCTGGATGCGGCTGAGCTGGCCGGCGTGGATGAGGCGCGCGCGCTGCTGCCGCGGGTGATTCAGGGCGCCACCCCGTTCATCCCGGATCATACCTACGATCGCACGCCCGATAGTCCCAGGCAGGCGCCGTACGACGAGCCGTACATCCTGCCCGAGAACCTCTTCAAGACCTACGAGCTCACCGGCCAGAAGCGGTTCTACGACATGGCGAAGCTGTACCTGCTGGACAACGAGTTCTTTAACCCGCTGGCCGAAGGCAGGAATATCCTGCCGGGTAAGCACGGCTACAGCCATGTGATCGCGTTGAGCTCCGGCGCCAAGGCGTACGAAGTGTTGGGCGACGAAAAGTATCTGCGGGCCGTCCGCAACGCCTGGGATATGATCGAGCAGACCCAGCAATATGCATCGGGCGCGTGGGCGCCAAAGGAGACGTTCGTCAAGCCGGGCTCAGGCGAACTGGCGGCCAGCCTGACTACCACCCGCGACCACTTCGAAACGCCGTGCTGTTTTTATGCTCATGCCAAGCTGGCGCGTTACCTGATCGGCTTTACCGGCGAGGCGCGGTACGGCGACGGCCTGGAATGCGTTCTGGTCAACACCATCCTGGGCGCGCTGGATCCGGATGACGATGGCGGCTACTTCTACTACTCCGATTACCAGGCCCGCGCGAAAAAAGGCTACTACCAGCGCAAGTGGCCTTGCTGCGCGGGCACGCTGATGCAATCGGTGGCGGACTTTCCCGTCGATCTGTATTTGCACGATGCGAAAGGCATCTACGTGAATCTGTACGCCGCCAGCGAGGTGCGTTGGAAGGCGAACCGCGTGGCGGTGAAGCTCACGCAGAAGACGGCGTATCCGGAAGCGGAGCAGATCGAGCTCCGTGTCGACCCTGCCGCGCCGGTAGAATTCGCGATTCATTTGCGCATCCCGCGGTGGCTGGACCGGCCGGCGCAGCTTTCGGTGAATGGCAAGGCCGTTTCGGTGGCGGCCGAGCGCGGCACGTTCGCCGCCATCCGCCGCCGCTGGCGCAAAGGCGACACAATCGAGCTGACGCTGCCGTTTTCGTTCCGCGCAGTCCCCATCGACCAGCAGAACCCGAACATCGTCGCCGTGATGCGCGGGCCGGTGATGCTGGCCGCGGTGGATCCGCCCGAGCACTTGTCGGCGAGTGCGGCGGCGCTGGGCAAGATGGATGCGGTGCCTGGGAAAGCGCTGGAATTCGATTGCCAAACCGCCGCGGGCAAGGTGCGGATGCGTCCCTTCTACCAGGTGCGGCGCGAAACCTATAGCACCTACTTCCATCGGACCGTGGAGGCCTGATGGACCTGATGCAACCCCTGGTGCAAACACGGCTTGCGCGCGGTAGTGGATCGAGACTGCGTTCCCGTTGGAACAGGCAGCCGGGACAATAGCGGGCAAGCAATCGACCGGCACTTTCACGCGGGTGCCGAACGAAACCGATGAGTTGCGCCAGCGGCATGGGTGCGAGTGAAGAGCATTCACGGCCGGCAGACTTGGCTAAGCCTGCGAGCGGGTCGGTGCTCGTGCCGCATTGTCGCTATCTGCAACACCGAACCGGATCGGACGTTTCATCTTTCAGATCGGCAGCAGCCGAATGCGGTGCCGGAAGGGATCCACGGTAACGAGGGCGCCCGCTTCGAGGTACGGTTGAGCGGTTCGAATCGCGCGCAGCACAATTTCGCCAATGGCCGACGGGAGCACGTCTTGGGAACGGATCTGAATTACGCTTGGGCCGCTTTTCCTGTAGGCCGCCAGCAGCATCCCGAAATCCAGATCGTGCGTGAAAACGATCCAGCCGCAGGTGGCGGCAAAATCCAGGATCTCAGAATCGGGCGCCCACGGTTGACCGACTCTTGACCAGTGAACAGCTTCGAAACCCTGGTTCGTCAGGAACGGGACCCAGCGGGCTCAAGTTCATATCGACCAGGAATTTCATGCGGCTGGTAGCGGCATTTCGATTTCTTCGACCCGCCATGCGGCATATGCCAGAGCCTGCCGGATGTCCTGTTCCTCAAGATACGGATAGGCGGCTAGAATGTCGCTGAATGCGTGCCCCGCTGCCACCAACCCCACTATGGTAGCGACAGTGACGCGCATTCCGCGGAGACAGGGTTTGCCTCCCATGACATCGGGGCTTCGCGTAATACGATCCAGGCTCGGCATATAACCTCAATTCATTGTAGACAGAAACACTCTTCACGGTGAGCCAATCGGCGCCTAGCTCGGCTCAGCTTGACTCCAGCTAGACTGGAAGCAGTGGAAGAAGAGGTTCTCGGTAAAGCGTACGATTCCAGGCTGATGCGCCGGCTGCTGACCTACATGCGGCCGTACCGCCTGCTGGTCGGAGTCTCGCTCGTGTTCCTGCTGGTTCAATCCGCCTTGCAGGTGCTCGGGCCGCTGCTCACCCGCATCGCCGTCGACCGCTACCTGCAGCCCGACCTCCATCGCCTGCCTACGGTTCTGGACCGCTGGCTGCCCGCCGATGCCTGGAGCGGCCTGACCCGAATCGGCCTGCTTTACTTCGCCTTCCTGGCCGGAACTTTCGTCTGCGAGTTCGTGCAGATGTACACCATGCAGTACACCGGACAACTGGCTATGTTCGACCTGCGCAAGCAGCTCATGGAGCACCTGCAGCGGCTGGATCTGGCTTTCTACGACCGCAATCCCGTGGGCCGCCTGGTGACGCGCGTGACTACCGACGTGGACGTGCTCAACGACCTTTTCGCCTCCGGGCTGGTCACGATCCTGGGCGATGTCCTGGTGCTGGCCTTCATTCTCGCCATCATGTTCGACCTCAGCCCGCTGCTGGCCGGAATCATGCTGACGGCCATGCCGTTCGTCATCCTCACTACCATGATCTTCCGCCGCAGCGTGACCCAAAGCTACCGGCGCATCCGCATCGCCATCGCCAAGATCAACTCCTACCTGCAGGAACACGTCACCGGCATCGTGGTGCTGCAACTGTTCAACCGCGAGCGTCGCAGCAGGGAAGAATTCGATGGCGTCAACCGCGAACACATGCACGCATTCAAGGACGCCATCACTGCCTACGGCTGGTTCTACCCGGTGGTGGAATTCATCTCCATGCTGGCGCTGGCGGCCATTTTGACGTTGGGCGGCCTGCGCGTGCAGGGCGGCCGTCTGACGCTGGGAGTGGTGGTGGCGTTCCTGCAATACGGCCTGCGTTTCTTCCGGCCCATACAGGACCTGAGCGAGAAGTACAACATACTGCAATCGGCCATGGCTTCTTCGGAGCGGATTTTCAAACTGCTGGATACAGGGGCCACGGTCCTGCCGCCTGAGGCGCCCTGCACCCCGCCGGCCGAGATTGCGGAAATCGAATTCCGCGGCGTCTGGTTCGCTTACAAAGAGGAAGACTGGGTGCTGCGCGATGTGAGCTTCCGGATATCGCCCGGGGAGACCATGGCGGTGGTGGGCCACACCGGCGCCGGAAAAACCACGCTGATCAGCCTGCTGCTGCGCTTCTACGACGTACAGCAGGGCAGCATCCGGATCGGCGGCGTGGATGTCCGCGACTTCGACCCGCTGCAGCTTCGCCGCCAGTTCGGAGTGGTGCTGCAAGACCCGTATCTCTTTACCGGCACGCTGGAAGACAACATCCGTCTCGGCACCGAAACCATTCGCCGCCAGGACGTGGAAGCCGCCGCCGGACAAGTCAACCTGCTGGACTTCATCCGCACTCTTCCCGATGGCTTCGGCCACCAGATTCGCGAGCGCGGAAGCGGCCTTTCCACCGGCCAGAAGCAGTTGATCAGTTTCGCCCGCGCGCTGGCTCACAGCCCGCGATACCTGATCCTGGACGAAGCCACATCCAGCGTCGACACCGAGACCGAATTCCGGGTGCGGGAGGCCCTGAGCCGCATGGTGGAAGGCCGCACCTCCATCGTGATTGCGCACCGGCTCTCCACCATCCAGCGTGCCGACCGCATTCTGGTGATGCACAAAGGCAAGCTGCGCGAATCCGGCACCCACCAGGAGTTGCTGGCGCAACGCGGCATTTACTGGAAGCTGTACCAGTTGCAGTATAAGGATCAGGAGGCGGTGGCGGAGCAGCAGTAGTGTGGGCAGGTTATTTGGCGATGGGCGCCGGGCGCACAGGGGAAAGGATGAAAGCGCCGCCGAAACCGCAGTGACAGCAAAATGGATTTTATCTTTACCCTGAATTCAATCGGTTACGGACATCCGCCCCCGAAACCGCTTGACACTGCTGCTACTTTCAAATCAGGAGGTTTCGCCCACCGCGATTCCTTCGACGGTTTTCTTCGTGGCCACGAAGCGTTGCACGTACGGTGGAACTGAACTCTCCCTGGGGCCGTCAACGCCTTCACGGCTGTCTGAGCAGTGCTACGGGGTCGGGGGAGAGATCT
>DATMNI010000471.1:0-20240 GCA_035570275.1 Candidatus Acidiferrales bacterium
AACGGTCTGTTCGGCAAGGCCATTGTGGAAAGCGGGTCTTCGCTACGGGTCTCCACCAGGGAACAAGCCGGCATGCGCGCCAAAGCGCTGCTGGAAAAGTTCGGGCTCTCGGCATCGCGGGTTGACGATCTGCAAAAAAAACGCCGCCGAGAAGCTCTTCGCTGCCGCCGGATCGGGTTTGGCCGGCGGTCCCGTGGTTGACGGCCGCTCCATTCCCCAGCAGACCTGGGACCCGAAAGCTCCGGAGGTTTCGGCGACCGTGCCAATGATCATTGGAACATGCAAGGACGAAACGGCCTGGCTGATCGGCAACCGGGACGCGTCCACCTTCACGCTCGATGACGCGAGCCTGCGTTCCAAGCTTGCCGACAATCTCGCTCTGCCCAAGAGCGACATTGAGGAACTCATCGATATCTACCGCAAAGCACACCCGGATGCCAAGACACCCAGCGACCTCTTCTTTCTCATTACCAGTGACCGGGGCACGCGGATGAACGCCATCAGCCAGGCGGAAAGGAAGACGGAGCAGAACCAGGCACCCGCGTTCATGTATTATTTCACGTACAACACGCCGATCCTCGACGGCAGGTATCGGGCGTTCCACACAGCCGAGCTACCGCTCGTCCTGCGGCTGGTTCGATATCCCAATGCGGAGAAACTCTCCAAACATCTGGCCGGGTCTTGGGCTGCCTTTGCCCGTACCGGCAATCCGAACCATAGCGGGCTCCCGTCATGGCCTGCGTACACGACCAGCCAGCGCGCGACCATGGTTTTCGGCGAAGAGAGCAGGCTGGTAAACGATCCTGACGGCGAGGCTCGGTTGAAATTCCGGAGCTTGCCGCCCCAACAACCGCGAGCTGGACGCGGCGCGTAAAGCTTGCCATGAAGGATTCCGGCGACCCGCGTCGGATTGTCAATCCGCCCTGGCGATGCGCAGCGGCGGGAGTCGGGCAGTTCCACGTAGGATATGCGATCGGATTGTAGTTGGTCGAGGAACTGCTCTGGTGGCCGAACAGACTGAAAAACGTAGCCGACGTACCGGTATCGCGCGGGTACGTCTGGCCCGGCGGAAGACTCGAAGGGTCGAGCGGGCAGTAATGGACCTTGACTGCCCGTGGAGCCCCATTTGTGCCCGGGTCTTTCGGGGCCTGGCCGCGCCCGGCGTCGAGGCCGATCCTGCCGATGACCTCGTCGCCATCTGGCGCAGCAAGAAAGGGAACGCTTCCAGAACCACCGGGCAAAGTTCACGATTCTCGGATGCCGGCCGGTGTCCCGCGAAGGGATCGAAGCCGTGAGGACAGGAGATCGGCTTCATGCCTCGGCGCCCGCGCTTCCTGCTCTTGTGCCAAGTGTTCGGATTGGTTCCACCGATCAAGAACGGTTGGCGGAAGGACAGCAGCCAGCTCTGCTATATGTCGCAGGAAATCCTGATCGATCTTCTGCTGCCACGGTTCGCATTCTGCCATTTAAGCACTGTAGGATCAACGGGGAATCAACAGGTTATACTCTGTTACCATACTCATACCTTATGGCCTATCAAGATCTCCGCGAGTTCATTCGCGCGCTGGAGAAGAACCACGAACTCAAACGCATTTCCGTGGAAGTCGACCCCATTCTGGAAATCACGGAATTCGCCGACCGCGCCGTCAAGCAGGGCGGGCCTGCCTTGCTGTTTGAGAAGCCCAAGGGATACGGCATTCCGGTGCTGATCAACGCCTTCGCTTCGATGCGCAAGATGGAACTGGCGCTCCAGGTGGACTCGGTTGAAGAGATCGCCGGGCGCATCGTGGAGTTCCTGGAGATGCGCATGCCCGAAGGGCTGATGGGCAAGCTCAAAATGCTGCCGAAGCTGGCCGAAATGGGGGCTTTCTTTCCCAAGATGGTATCGAAGGGCGCCTGCCAGGAGGTGATCCGCAACCAGAACTTTTCGCTGCTGGATTACCCGGTGCTGCAATGCTGGCCCGAAGACGGCGGCCGCTTCATCACGCTGCCGATGGTTTTTTCGCGCAACCCCGATACCGGCAAGCGCAACTGCGGCATGTACCGCATACAGGTCTTCGACGAGCGCACGGCAGGCATGCATTGGCAGACCCACAAACAGGGCGCCGAACATTACCGCCGCATGCAGCACCATATGCAGCCAGAGGGCCGCAAGCGGATGGATGTCTCGGTGGCCATCGGCGCCGACCCGGCCACCATGTACTCCGCCATTCTGCCGCTGCCGCCCGATCTCGACGAGATGATGATCGCCGGTTTTCTGCGCAATAGCCCGGTGGAGATGGTCAAGTGCCAGAGCAACGATCTGGAAGTGCCGGCCAATGCCGAGATCGTCCTGGAAGGCTACGTGGAGCTGGGCGAATTGCGCACCGAAGGCCCGTTTGGCGACCACACCGGCTTCTACTCGCTGGCCGACGAGTACCCGGTCTTTCATGTGGAATGCGTGACCCAGCGCAAAGACCCGGTCTACGCCACCACCATCGTGGGTCCGCCGACCATGGAGGATTACTACATGGGCAAGGCCATCGAGCGCATCTTCCTGCCGCTGATGCGACTGCAGTTACCGGAGGTGCGCGACATCGCCATGCCGCCCGAGGGCGTGTTCCACAATCTGATTCTGGTGGCGATCCGCAAGTCCTATCCCGGCCACGCGCGAAAGGTGATGCACGCCATCTGGGGCACCGGCCAGGCCATGTTTTCCAAGTGCATCGTGGTGGTGGACGAAAGCGTGGACGTGCAGAACTATTCCGAAGTGGCCTGGAAGGCGCTGAATAACATCGATCCGGAACGCGACATCGAGTTCGTCAAAGGCCCTGTGGATAGTCTGGACCACGCCAGCCGTCTGCCTAACTTCGGCTCGAAAATGGGGATTGACGCCACCCGCAAGTGGCCCGGCGAAGGTTTCACGCGTTCTTGGCCCGGTGTGATCGAAATGTCCCAGGATGTGAAGCGGCGGGTGGATGAACTTTGGAAAAAGGCGGGGCTTTAGCCGGAATCCTGCTATAGTCAAATTCAACGTCTATGAGCATTGCCCAGCCACAGAAATCGCGGGAAATCTGTCATCGGTGCTTGCAGCCCGTACCGGTCAAAGCCGCCAGGTGCGCCAACTGCGGCGAGCGGGTAAATTCCTTCCGCCACCTGCCAATGGTCGTCGGAATTATCGGTATGGTCGCCCTGGTTTTCGTCATCGTCATCATGTACCAGGTGGTCCGGAATGGGGATATCGAATCGGCGCCGCCGCAACAGCAACAGCGCCGGTGAAGGCAGGCAAAGGCTTCGCCCTTCAATCAGTGCGGCGTTCCTCAGTGGCCGCTTGCTTACGCGCGCGGCTCCGATCAGAGCCGCGACCGTTAAGGAGTGGTTTCGTCGACCCAGAGGCACCCCTACCAACCTGCCCCACAGAGCGGCAGCGCTTACGCCCACAATTCGTTGATCGGCCCGTACAGGTCCTGATCGGAAAAAGGCACGTACTCGAAGCCGCGGCCGAACGGGTCGTCATGGCGGACGGTGGTCCAATCGATGCCCACCGCCGAGTAGATGGTGGCCTCGATGTCTTCGGCGTTGATGCTGCGGTTGCGCGACCAGCCCGGGTCGGCCGTTGCCGAGCCATCCGAAGTGGTGGACCCGATCGTCTTCCCGCCCTTGACCCCCGCGCCCGCGAAAACGGCCGATTGCTGGATCCAATGATCGCGTCCGCCGGCGGCCGAAAGCGGCCCCACGGTGCGGCCGAATTCGCCCACCATCACCACCAGGGTGGAATCCAGTTGGCCGGTGGCCTGCAAGTCGGCGATCAGGGCCGCATAGCCATCGTCCAGCGGCTTGCCCATGGTGTACATGTTGTTGCCTTTGGGATTCTGCTGGCCGTAAATATCCTGATGCATGTCCCAGCTACCCAATGAGATCATGGCGAAACGCGTGCCCTGGTTGGCTGCCAGAACCTGCCTGGCCACCAGGCAGGCGTTGCCGAAACCGCTGCTGCCGTAGCGCTGGCTGTCGGCTGAGGTAAACTGGAAGGCCTTCTCCACGGTCGAGTTGTACATCATGCCGTGGGCGCTGGAGTAGAATGCGTCGTAGTCTCCAAGCGGCTTGCCGTAGGGCGAATTGACGCGCAGTGGATCGTCCAGGCTGTGCAGTTGCGAATACATCTGCGCAAACCGGCCGGTTCCTGTAGTGTCGTTCGGGTTGGCTGTGTTTGGAATACCAGCGGCCGCCGGGTTGATCTTGAAGGGAGCGTACGTCGCGCCGAAGTAGCCGTTGCCGACACACGCGGCCGAGTTCAACGCCAGAAACGTTGGGAAAACCTGGCCCGGCTGCCGCTCCTTGTCTTTCTCGATGGCCACCACGCTGCCGATGTTGGGCGCGATGTTGCCCAGCGCCGCCGCCGGGTTGCGGCCGATTTGCGTCCAATGCTGGGCCAGCGTGTGTACCAGCGCGTGGGCATTCATGGAGCGCACCAGCGCCAGATTCGGCAGCAGCGCCCCCATCTTGGGCAGCAGTCCCATGGGCCAGTTGATACCGCCCACGGTGGTGGGCTGGAAGTTCGTGGGGGTCACGCCATTGACTACCTTGAGGTCAAACGTGTCGGTGTGGCTGATGGCGCCCGTCAGCAGGATGAAAATCACGTTCTTGGCCTTGTTCTGGGTGGTGACGCCGGCGCTGGTGACGTTCGCGGCGCCGTCATCGGCCTTCAGCCGCGGCAATAAATACGACCCCGTCACCCCCGCGCCCAGGATCTCGAAAAACCGCCGGCGGCTGACATAAGGCCGGCTGAAGAACGTCTGATGGTGGTGCGGGTGGTTCTTCAAGAAGCGTTCGACTCTATCCCGTTCCGACATGGTAGTATCTCCTGGACACCGTGGGCGTCATGGACGTCGCAGGCGTCATGGACGCCGCAGGCGTCAGTCAGTAATTGAAAACGAAATCGACCTTGTTATAGAGCGACCACAACAGGTTCTCGGCCGACTGGCTGCGGGTTCCGGTGGTCAGAATGTTAGTCGCGGCGGTCATCTCCGCGCTGGTGGGGTAGCGCGAGAGCACGGTGAGGAATAACTTGTTCACTAATTGGTCATTGGGCAGGTTGATGTTCTGCGGCAGCAGCCCGGTAGCCGGCCCGGTGGACTTAGTGCGGGTCATCACGAACGGGTCGTTCATCAGGTCAAGCGCCTGTGAGATGGAGCCATCGCCGGTGCGCACCTGGTCGTCCCGGTTACCCCGCAGGAAGGCATCCAGGAAGGGCGTCACCGCGCTGCCGGCCGATGGAGTGTTGAGCGTTTCGGGGAACTGCATGGCCCATTTGAGAGTACCGTTGGACGCTACGGTGTAACTCGCCGGAATGTTGCTGGATTGAGCGATGGCGTCGTGGACTTCCTCCGACCAGAGCCGCCGCACAAACTTGCGCGCATACAGCGAATCCCAGGCCGGGTTGTAAGTCCCGCTATAACGCGAGGAAAGCTGGTAAGCCTGCGAATTGACGATGGTTCCCATGAGCCACTTCAGGTCGTACTTGTTATCGATGAATTGCTGGGCCAGCGAATTGAGGAGCGCCGGATTGGACGGCTGCAAGGTCCAGGGAGCGGCCGGCGGATTGGCTGGATCGAGGCGCGCCGGGTCGAACTGATCGGGCGGGTCCACCAGCCCGACGCCGAAGAAATACGCCCAGAAGAAATTCACCGTGGCGCGTGCGAACTGGGGATCGCCGGCGATTTCCTGGGCCAGCGAGGCGCGATAGTTGACGCCGGCCTTCGGCGTGTCGCCATTGAAAATGTACACCGGCGCCGCATTCTTCTCAGTGCCCACAGGTTGCCGCGCGGGGCGGTTGCCGGTGGTGGTGTTGAGCGGGTAATCGGTTTTGGCGGCCGGGGTATTGTCCTCCACGCTCCAGTAATAGGGCTGGCCGTTCACCGCCCCGGACGCCGCCGTCTTCTTGGCCTGGGTGTGGGAGAGATAGGAAGCCAATTGCCAGGCCTGGTAGCGGGTGGTGTTGCCGCCCCACAGGCTCAACGCGTCCAGATGTCCGCGGCCGTTATGGCACAGCAGGCAGTTCACGTGGGAGATGCCCAGGAACATGTCCGCCACGTTGGCGGTCTGTTGGTCGAAAATATCCTGGATGGGTCCGCCCGTCACCACGCCGCCCACCAGCAGGTTCAGGGTGCCGTCCGTATAACTATCCGGTCCCGTGGCGGTGATCAGGTCGATGGCGACCTGGTTGTACGGTTTGTTGGCCTGGAGCGAAGCGCGGATGTAGTCGTTGAACGCCTTCACCCCGTCCGGAAAGCGGCGGATCTGGGCGTTCTGCGAGTTGATCTGGAAGTGGTCCCCGAACCACATGGTCCACTTGTCCGTCCACTCCGGCCGGGCGATCAGCTCATCCACCAGTTTGGCGCGCTTGCCGGGCGTGGTATCGGCCACGAAACTCATGACGCGATCGGGCGTGGGGATGCGGCCCGTCAAATCCAGGGTGGCGCGGCGGATGAACTCGTAATCGTTGGTGGGCGGGGCCGGGCTGACTCCGGCAGCTTGCAGTGCGCTGAAGATATAGGAATCGATACCGGTGGCCGAGGACTGCTTGTCGAAAGTATCGGTCCGGCTGCCCGGCGGCACCCTTGACAACAACGCGGGCAGCGACGCGGGCAACATTGCGGCGACGGTGCTGGTCAAAGCGCTCATTTCCGCCTGGTGCGGCGTGGGCCCGTTCGGATTGGCCGCCTTGGCGACAAACTCGTTATATCCTGGCCCAAACAGCAGGCATTCCGGATGTTCCACGGAGTAATCCGGAACCCCGATGACGTCCTGCGCAGCCGCGGAGGCCAAGAGCGCCAGAAAGGCGATTATGTATCTGCATCCCATATTTCCTAGTTCCTCCACTTGGACCATTCAGAGTGCCAAACCCGGAACTCCGGGGAAACACTCGTTGCATCAAGATTAAAGGTTCATGAATGGCCGCGCCCGTCCTCGGGCGGGGTGTAATTCCGATAACTTTCGTAATCTGGACCGCGCGGAGGCACCCGCAAGCTGCGAAAATGAAATTCGCAACGCCATGTCAAGTCAACGGAAGATAGCCAAGCGAACTAATGCAGATGCTTTGCCAGCCATTTCAGAAATACGCCGACGTATCGGAAAACCGCTTGCTTACGCGCGCGGCTCCGATCATAACGCGCGCGGCTCCGATCAGAGCCGCGACGGTCACGGAGCGGTTGCCCCGAAATACGAGAGGGTATTGGCGAAAGAGTGTACTTAGCCAGCCAGGGAGCCCAACGCGTTGCTGGCCGATTTGCGGGCGCTGATCGGGCAAGCTCGCGAAAGCGTGGCGTGGACCGTGAACGCGAGGCTCACCACACTCTATTGGCATGGCATATGGGGCGGCGCATCCGCCAAGACATCCTGAAGGAAAAGCGTGCCGAGTATGGCGCACAGATCGTAGCCGCATTGGGCCGACAACTGGAGCGAGAGTTTGGGAACGGATTCGGCGAGAAAAACCTCCGCCGGATGGTGCAGTTTGCCGAAGTCTTTCCCGACAGGGAGATTGTCGTATCGCTGATACGACAATTGACGTGGACGCACTTCATCGCGCTGATCCCGCTGGACGATCCGCTCAAGCGCGAATTCTACGCCGAGATGTGCCGTATCGAGCGCTGGAGCGTGCGCACGCTGCGGCAGAAGATCGGCTCCATGCTCTTTGAGCGCACGGCCCTGTCGCGCAAACCCGCGAAGCTGGCGGCGATGGAACTCAAGCAATTGCGCGAGGAAGACAAGGTGACACCCGATCTGGTTTTTCGCGACCCGTACATCCTCGATTTCCTCGGTTTGAAAGACACCTATGCGGAAAAAGATGTGGAAGCGGCGATCCTCCGGGAGATGGAAGCCTTCATCCTCGAACTGGGCGTCGGTTTCCGTTTTGTGGCCCGCCAGCATCGCATGCAAATTGACCACAGGGACTATTACCTCGACTTGCTGTTCTATCACCGCAAACTCCGCCGCTTGATCGCGGTTGACCTGAAGATCGGGGAGTTCGAGGCCGGGGACAAGGGCCAGATGGAACTCTATCTGGGTTGGCTGAAGCGGTATGCCTGCGAGCCGGATGAGGCCGACCCGCTGGGCATGATCCTGTGCGCGGGCAAGAGTGAGGAACACATTGCCTTGCTCCAGCTACAGAAGAGTGGCATCCATGTAGCCAGCTATTGGACGGAAGCCCTGCCCAAGCAGGAACTGGAGCGCAAACTCCACGAGGCGGTGCGGCTGGCCCGGGCGCGCCTGGAGGCCGACAAGGAGTAATCATGCCGCATCCGACACCGAGGGAATACTGGAGTCCTCACTGTATGTCAACGCACCTCAGGAGCGCTCCGGATGCCGGCGGGCGGATTGCCAATCCGCCGCAGGTTCACAACCTGCCCCACAAACTACTCTCCGAAGATTAAAGGTTAATGAAAGGCCGCGCCGGTTCTCCGATGGGGGCGTGATTCCGATAACTTTCGGAATCCGGGCCGCGCGGAACCCGTGACGCGGCCGTAAGTTTCGAAAATGTTAAAGCATTGTAACGCTAATCCGGTTGTTCCCGAGCTTCGACAGAGCAGTCATAAGGTTATGGGCTTACGGTACAATTGGCTTTTATGGGGGCGCTCTCCGACGAGGAACTGGTCGAGCGGTACCGCGCTGCAGCGGGCTCTCCGGCTGGAGAAGCGTTCATCGATCAGTTGTTTCATCGCCATCATTCGCGCGTCGCGGCATGGTGCTATCGGATGACCGGCAATGTAGACTCGGCCGCCGACCTGGCGCAGGAGGTGTTCCTGAAAGCGTTCCGCCATCTGGATTCCTTCCGCGGCGCCTCGAGGTTCACCACGTGGTTGTATTCGATCGCGCGCAATCGCTGCATGGACGAGTTGAAATCGCGCGCCACCGATCCGGAGCAGGCGGAGGAGGGCGTTCTCGAACACATCGAGGATCTTCGCATCGAGCAAGCCTCCTGTTCCATCGAACGGCGCCAGGCGGAGGACCTGATGCGGCAATTGATGCGCGAGGAACTCGATGAAACCGAGACCCTCGTCATGAAGCTCCATTTCGTCGACGAGCTTCCGTTGGAAACCGTGACCCGGCTTCTCGGGCTTACCAACCAGAGCGGCGCCAAAGCGTATGTGGTAAGCGCACGGCGCAAGCTGATCCGGGCCCTGGAGCATAGACGGGTGCGCGAACGACAGGAACATGGAGGCGGCCATGCCGAATCAGCCGCGAACTGAGCACGACGTATTCTACGAGGCTTTGAAGCCGGGCGGGGATTGCCTGCCGGAAAGCGATCTGGAGACCTTGCTCGGTGAGTTTGCGCCCGAAGATTTGGTGCGCCATATCGAGAATTGTCCGCACTGCCGGACCGAACTGAATATGCTGCGGTCGTTTCACTCGAACGAAATTCCGGCGGGCGATACCGCGGCTGTCCGCGCCATCGCGGAACGGCTACACGCCAATTCAGCGGAAATTTTCGGCCGTACCGTGGCCCCGCCCTGGTGGAAACGGTTGTTTACAACTCCATGGTTCACAAAGGCGTGGCTTGGGCCAGCGGCGTGGACCGCGGCCGCTCTTCTGGTGGTGGCCGGTGCCGCGATCCAATGGCGTCATACCGGGGCGCCCTCGCTTAATCCCGTGACGGACGCCGGCCGCGAAGTCCTTAGATCGTCAACGATTGCCGTCTTGGCTCCGGCGGGCGATTTACGCGAAGCGCCTTTGGAAGTCAGGTGGGAATCCGCTCCCGCGGCGACGCGCTATCAGGTCCGGCTGCTGGAAGTGGATCATACCGAACTGTGGAAGGCCGAGGTCTCCGATACACATACCGCTATTCCGCCGGAGGTTCGTGCGCGCATCGTTCCAGCCAAGACGCTGCTCTGCGAAGTTTCCGCATTCGATTCCGCGGGCCGGAAGGTGGCGCAATCCGAAGCCGTAAGGTTTCGGTTCTCCCAAAACGTTTACCCGCACTGAACAACATACGTTCCATCCGGGACAAACTCTACCAGGAAGGTACTCATGCGTATTCGACATACATTCGTGCTGTTATGTTTCGCGATTACGGCGCTTGCTCAGGGGCCTGGCCCCGGGCCGGGGTCGGGGTCCGGATCAGGGTCCGGGTCCGGATCAGGGTCCGGCTCCGGATCAGGGTCAGGCTCCGGGTCAGGGTCCGGCTCCGGGTCCGGTAGCGCGACTCCACTGCAAGTTTCCTTGACGATTCCGAACGAGGCCGCTCCTCCCGGCGGCGTGGTGCAGATGAAGGTGCTGGTTACCGAGCCGACGCCCATCACCAGCGGCGGCCCGCGCCTGGCGTTCGACGCGAAGATGTTTGACGCAGTATTCGGCATCGAGCTGTTCAATCCCGTGGGCGACGTGAATGGCGTGGCGATGATCAACGGTCCCCAGGTGCAGGTGCGCTACACGACGTCCTCCGGCGGGCCGGGCACGGACTACCCCATCATGTCGATCGCGTTGCACATCCGGCCTGACGCTCCCGTGGGCAGCCAGACGCAGTTTAATCTGGACCCATCGTCGACGTGGATTCTTGGACTGCTTGGGGGCGCGACGTTGAAACCGATGCTCCCGGCGACGGTCACGGTCGGCGGCTCCATCTCGATTACGAACATAGTCCCGGGCGGTGGTGTGCTTCCCGCGGGCTCCGTCGTCAGCATCCAGGGCATCGGATTCCAGCCGAAAACCCAGGTCCAGTTGAACCAGATAAAAGCCAGTTCGATAGTGGTCGTCAGCGCCAACGAAATTCAATTCACGCTCGCCGAGACCACTAGCATGACGGGACAGAAGATTCAGGTGTTGAATCCGGACGGCTCGCAGGACATCTATTTTTCATACATGCGGGGAATTCCCTTGGGACAGAGCAACCAGGCGCTGCTCGGATTGGCCGTCCCGATCTTCTCGTCGGTCACGCACTCGCAAGCGCTTTTCGCGCCGATGACGCCGGCCCTGAACAACCAGTTCACCGGATTGGCGATCCAGAATCCGAACCAGTCGGATACCAGCGCGACGATCAATCTCTACTCCGCCTCGAACGGCCTGCTTGGCAGCGCGAGCTTCGTCATTCCCAGTGGATATCGCCTGATGCGTGAAATCTCAGAGCTGGCGGGGGGCGCCACGGCCGGGCCTGGAAGCTATGCCGTTATCACGTCCACTCAGCCGGTACAGGCGTTCGGTTTCACGGCCGACTATGCGTCAGGGACCCTAATTCCGTTTGCGGCTTTATCCTGGCAGCCATAGTCTTTGAGCGCGCGCGCGCGGCCACCACACCCAGCAGCAGCGCGGCAGCGAACGCGAAGGCACTCCACGGGATCACTGGTGAAATCGCGTTCCATCCGTCGCCATTCAGCACGAACGCCGCCCAATATCGCGGATGCGCAAGACTCGACCTGGAATGGATCATCCGCAGCCTGGCGGAACGCAGCGCTTGGGCTTTGGTTTCACGCCGTGCCAGGAAATAGTAAAACTGCTCCATGAAATCGGCGGCCGCCCGATCGGCCACGCGCCATAACGAAGTGACCGTCGCCCGCGCGCCGGCGGCCAGAAATGCGTGGCTAAACGCTTGCGCGCCCTCGCCCCGAACCATCTTGCCGCGAGCCGTGTCGCACGCCGAGACCGTCACCAGTTCAACGCCGTTTAAGTCAAGAGAGGCAACTTCGCCTTGAAAAATATATCCGGGCGTGCCCGCGGAATCCGCCGCCAGCAAGATGCGGGACCGTTCCGGGTTCTCTGCATCGATGACGGCGTGGGTGCTGAAATGCAACAGGGGCACGCCTTCCACTCGCTTGTCGAGCAGATACAGCTTGCGGGCCTCGGCGCCGAGATGTGTTTCCACTCGTCCGGGAAGCAGCCGGGCGATGGTGCGTACTTCTCCGGCCGAGGCCGCCAGCGGCTGCCACTGCTCGTCTCCCGCTAACATGACGCCGCCGGCCGGCGGATCGCCGAACGCGACCAGTTGCTTCCTCCACGGCATGCGCCAGCCGAGGGCTGCCGTCCTGGCGACGAACTGCGCCGAAGGCAGGTAGGAGACGTCGGCTCTTTCGATCAGAAGATCATTCGAATCGGGCACGACGAGCGCTTCGAACGGCACCTCCACCAAGGCGCCGTCGGGAACGATCAAAACGTGTTTTTCGACGGGCACTCCCGTCAACAGAGCAGCTCCAAGCGCGCGAGCCGGCTCTTTCCATCGATCATTACTCTCTTGCAGCGACTTTTGCAGATCCGCGATCATCTCGCCGATCCGCGCGTTGTGCCGCACGATTCCAGAGGCGGAGGAGGTGATCCACAAGGTGGCGCCGGTCTCGCTGCCCAACCAGAATTCAAGCAGGACGGTATCCGGCGCAAGGCTGGACTGGATAGTCTTCAAGCCAGAGCCCGGCGTGGTCGAGAAACGATCTTGCAGCGTTCGCGCGCGGCTTCGCTCCATCCACTTAAATAATTCCTCCAGCGGCGGCGGAGATTGGCGCAGACGCAAAGCGATGATGGAATCGTAAACGTCGCGCTTGTCGGCCAGGAATTCGACCCTCAACGAGGCGATTTGAAGACCGCTGCGAACCGATTCGACGATCCCGGCAGCCGCGCCGTATTGTTGCAGCGCCGCGGCCCTGTCGCCTGAGTCCTCGTGAATTCGTCCAAGCAGATAAAGCGCCTTCCACTGCTCTTCGACGAGACCCTGCTTGCGACCCAGATCGAGCGCGACCGTGGCATCGCTTTGGGCCGCGTCGAGACGATGCAGGCGCCGCAGCACTTCGCCGCGGTAAAGGCTGGACTGCACAATGCCACGGCTGTTCGACGTTTGCTGGGCGAGCCTGAGAGCCGCCGCGAATGCGTCCAAGGCTCCTCTCAGATCGCCGAGATCAACCGCACGCGCGATTCCGATGTTTCGCAGGGCGCCGATCTCGCCATCCCGATACTCGTGGGCGGCGTACAACTGCTGTGAGGCGGTGTACGTTTCCAGCGCCTTTACCGGGTCGCCCAGACGCCGGTAGAGAACACCCTCGTTTAATAGAAGCTGTGCCCGATCGCGTGGCGGCATCGCCTGGGGAGCCGCGGCCAGTTGCAGATATAGCTCCAAAGCGCGTTGCTCCTGGCCGAGGCGTTGGTAGAGAGTCGCCAGATTCGCCGTGGTCAACTGTCCCTGCCGCGCGTTCCACGGCTCCGCCGAAGTTGCTTCCACGCGCCTTTGCGCATCCTCATACGATCGGAGCGCATCCAGATACCGGCCCTGGAAGTAGAACACGTTGCCGATGTTGTTGAGACGCGCGATTTCGCCTTCGGCGTCGCCCTGTGCACGGTCGGCCATCAATGCCTGGCGATAGAAATCCATCGCCAATCGATAATCTCCCAGGTTTTGGTGAGCCACGGCGATGGTGTTCAAATCGTCGCCGAGTTGCCTGGTGTCGTTGAATTTCCGTCGCAGCGCCACCGCTTCAGTGGCCTGGCCGATGGCCTTTGCCTCATCGCCGCGCGATACCGAGATCCAGGCCGCCGCGCTAAGGGCTCGCGCCAGACCTGCATCGTCTCCCGACCCACGCAGTTCGGGAATAGCAAGGTTGAGCGAATCGGCGGCCTCTTTGAGTTTCCCGTTCCGCTGCAATTCGAGCGCTTCCTGGAGCCGCGAGCCTTCAGCCCACGCCATGCCGGCGATCGCGGCGAGCACGGCGACCATACGCAAGATCGTTTCCGTCATGATGGCACAGCGCTTATTACATCATCCCGCTACGAAGGTCAGGGGTGCCGCTTTTTACAAACTCCCTGTTCCGCGGCGGCCCTCCATGAGTCTCATCCACTTGATACGCCTGAGCACGAAATCGTTGTGCGGCGCGCCAACGATCGGTTTCTGTTAGGAAATTCGATCGGCAGCGCCGGGCGGATCTGTTGCCGGGGCTGGACAGCAACCAGCCTACTGCTGCTGCTATTGGACCTGACGGCAGTCTGTACGTGGGATTCCTCAAAAGCGGCAACGTCAAGCGGATCCCGAGTCCGGAAGCCGGCTCCACTCAAGTCGTGCAGAGCATCGATGTTCGTTTCCTCGCAATAAACGTAAAAGGAGATTCTTAATGACGTTCTCAAAGATCATGATTTTGCCGGGCTCGATGGCCGCGGCTGTATTGTTCGCGGTTTGTACCGCTACCCCGGCGCGCGCTCAGGCGGCACCGACGGTTCTCCAGACGTCGACTTCACCCGACGGGCTGCTCACGCTGGTACTATCGTCCACCAACCCTTCCGACGCCGTCGGCGTGAACAACACCTACACCTGGACCGCGATCAACAATTCCGCGACCGTCACCCTCACAGGGGTCATTCTCGGGAGCCACTGGGGCGACTACTGCCCGGCCTGCGTTTCGCCTGTGGGCCCGACCCTCATCTCCATGGCTCCGGGGTGCAGCGGCCAGGGCGCGGACGAGATCCCACCCGATGCCCATTTTGGCGTGTGGTGCACGCCGCTCACAGGCGCGACGCTCCCGCCCGGCCAAAGCGTCAGTGGATCGGTCACCCTTCGTCCCGGCAGTGGCGGTCCCCCGGACTACGGGGTGTACTCAGCCTACAACGACCCCAAAACAGGGGCGCAGCATCTTGCCATCCCTCGTATCACGCAAGCCAGCGTGGTGGCCCCGGCGGCAACCGACATTCAGATCACGGGCGCGGCGAGCAATGGTGCTCCGCCGGCAGGTTCCACCTTCACTTACACCTATCAAGTCAAGAACGCGGGGCCCTGGGGCACGTACGGCGGCATCATCTTCGTGGATACGCTCCCGGCGTCGCTCACGTATGTCGACTCTTTCGTGACGGTCTTCTCACCGTTCACGTTGCAGCCAGTGGAAGTGCAATGGTGCAACGCAGTGGGTCAGACCGTGGCGTGCCCGCTCGTCGACTTGCAGAACGGTGGTGCGACCGGTCAGGTAACCGTTACCCTCACCGTCACGGCGTCCAGCGTGGCTCAGCAAATCGTGAACACGGCCTCCGTCCACACCGTGCTCCCGCAGACCGACTCGAACCCGGCGAACAACAGTGTGACCGTAAGCGTCACCACGAAATGAAGCTGCGATGTGACTGGCGGCAGTGGTGGGAAGGCCGTCGGCGTTCTGGTAAGCCCAGGCGCCGAGGACTCCTCCCGCGAGACGGCCGCGCCTCGCGTTCGCGGATACCGTCTCAAAAGCATGTCCCGGAGGCTCAGGAACTTCTGACCGTCAACGTCTGCGAAGGAATTAACGAAGTTAAAACAATTATGAGAAAGGGGTATTAAACAATCATGAAAAAAGTGCTTACTCGCAACGCTGCGATTCTCGCGGCCACAGTAATCCTCACCGGCGTCACCGTAACACCCTCGCACGCCGCGGGGCTTCAGGCGGAATTGCGCAGCTCCGCCGCACTCGTTCCAGCCGGGACGCCGGGTGCTGTCGCGCCAACGGCTCCGGCCGGGGGTGTTGTGACCGGCACACAGGCCTGGGCTTGTGACGCAAGGCAAGGCTTCGCGCCGGTCATCGCCATCGAGACTGGCGTTGTCGATCCCCTGCTGGCCATCGGCACCGCAGGCGCCTTGAAATTGCCGGTCTCGCCGACCACGGTGCCGGCAACTTGCGGACAGACTGCCCTGGGAACCAACGGAGCGGTTTATATCACGCAGGCCGTCGTCGATACCAGTGTCACTCCCTCCACCAATCGCGGAGTCCTGCGCACGGCGCTCGACCCGGCGACAGGTGCGCTGATCGGGCCTTCCACCTACATCGCGACGACCGCGGGCCTGGACGGCAACCAGCCTACTGCTGCTGCTATTGGGCCTGACGGCAACCTGTACGTGGGATTCCTCAAAAACGGCAACGTCAAGCGGATCTTGAGTCCGGGAGTGGGCTCCACTCAAGTCATGCAGAGCGTCGGCAACACGCCGCAAGGCCATCCCGCCCGGGCTTTCGCCTTCGTCGGGAATGATCTCTTTATCGCGTCGGTCGATTCGTTGTCAGTCATCCTTAATGCGACCAGCGCCGCTTGCACCGGCGGCTGCAATGCGACTGCGCTTTCGGACGGATTCTCCGGCGTCGCGCATACCGGCCTGGCCTTTGACGGCAACCGCGGACTCTATTTCACGGTGGCCGGCAATCCGCTGATCCCAGGCAGCAGCCAGGTGTGGCGCTTATCGCTGTCGACATCGCAAGCGCTGTACACGTTCGTCGCCCAGGGAGGCGCCGACAGGAATGGCGCCAATGCGTCGAACTTCTCGTTTAACGCCGGCAAAACCAACCTGCTGATGCTCGATGCAGGCGGCAACCTCTGGATCGGCGATGACGCGAGCGATGCAGCCGCAGCCGGGGCCGGTCGGCTGTGGACCGTGCCCGCGGGTTCTCTGGCGGCCCTCACGGGTGGGAACACCACCGCTGGAACCAATGTCCAGGCGATCTTCAATCTTCTCCGCGGTCCATGGTTCGTGTCGCTCTCGACGCCGCAAGTCACGACGCAATTCGTGCCGACGTTCAATGCCGACGGCAGCTTCACGGCCACGCTCACACCCACCTCTCCCGCTGGTCCCGTCACTACTGACGCCGGCACCTGGCTACTGACACCGCCGAACGTGGTGCAGCCGTTTGGGAATGCGCAGGCTCACCTAATGTTTACGGACACGCAAGGCGTGGTGTTGTTTTCGAACGATATCCTGCTGTTGAACGTGGACACGTTCACCTCGGAGACTACCGGGACAGGGACACTGGGGGCGCCTTTCGAAGGCACTTGGATCAAGTTCACGCCGTAAGAACCGTTGGTGCGGCCGCCGTCCCATCGATGAGCGGGCGGCGTTCGCATGGAGTCAATGGCCACGCCGGAGTGAGCCGATTGGACTCACACGGCGCCTTGTGGGTTGGCAGCCGCCCGGTGCGACTGAGCATCACCGGAACTCGGACGCAGTTTCCCGGAACCGGCGTCACTGCCGCTTATGTTTCAGTTCAGCAGACTGTAAGAAAGGAAATAAGCATGAAACGCTCGATAGAAAATGATACCCGTGTGCGCTTCGTTGTGTTCACGACAGCGCTTGCCGTTACGGCTACGCTCGCCCCGGCGTTCGCTCAAAGCTCGAAAATCGCCCAGACGGAGGTACGGCTGGAACCGGCCGCCCCCAGCCCCACGGCGCACGATCAATTCGGCTTCGTCACCGCCCTGAGCGCCAATGGGCAGACATTGGCGATTGGAGCCACTACCACCGATCAGGGCGCGATCTCGGAAGACGGAGCCGTGCTGATCTTCGACCGCGTTCAGGATCAGTGGGTCCAAACCGCCCGGCTCTTCCCGAGCGACGGCACCGACGACGAGCAGTCGGCGTTTAACGTTGCCATCAGCGAGGATGGCAATACGGTGCTTTCCGCCCCTCTTCTGCACGACGGAGCTTTTCGCAACCAAGGCGCGATTTACGTTTTCCATCGCGTGAACGGAACGTGGACTCAGCAAGCGGAGCTGGTCTCCCCGACTCCCAGCAGCAACGCATCCTTTGGAACCTTGGGCGTGGGCATCAGCGGCGACACCATCGCCGCGGGTGATTTCACATTTTCCGACATCGGCTCCGTGCAGGGGGTTGTCGATGTGTTCACGCGAGTGAACGGCGTGTGGCAGTTCTCCACCACCATCCAGTTGCCTGACGACCCGGACTTCTCCCCAGCCAGTATTGCCCTTAGCGGGACAACTCTGGTGGCCGGATCGACCCCCGGCTCTGTAACGCCCGGCGGCACAGCCCACGTGTTCAGCCTGATGAACGGAAAATGGGTGCTTCAAAGCAAGCTTGTGCCATCGACCCAACCTTTGGTTCAAATTTCGGTTCGATCGTGGCGGTCGACGGAAACCTGGTGGTTGTGGGAGCGCCCTTTGGACCCGGCGCGAGCGCGTTTTCCGGAGCCGCTTACGTATTCGCCAGGCAAGGCAACGGAGCGTGGAGCCAGCAAGCGAAGCTGACCGCCGCCGATGGCGTTTCTGCCGACAACTTCGGTCTCGGCTTGGACCTGAACGGAGGAACGATCGCCATCGGCGCGGAGAACCACGCCACCAGTGCCGGCCTCAACGCGGGGACCGTCTATCTGTACCGGCTCAATGGCGGCACATGGACGCAATTCGCCGAGCTGACGGGGTCCGACGTCGCCGCAGGGGGAGGTTTCGGGCTCTCCGTCGAGCTCAAGAACGGTACGCTCGCGGTGGGCGCTCCCGGCCAGCATCCGCAGCCGGATCACAACCCCCTCTACCCAGAGGGCGAGGCGTACGTTTACCGCGTGAACTAATCGAGACAATCAGAACCTGGGGATTCTGCCCGCTGCAAGAATTCGTCTCAACGTCTGAGCGTTTGCAGGCTGAAGGCTGAATCGCTTACAGAGGCATATGAAAAAGGAACTCCACACTCTACTCCCCGCCGGTTTCGCGACGTTGGCGCTACTGGCCGTACAAGCTCCAGCCCAAACCCAATACGCAGTGTCGATACTCCCAGTGCCCGCTCCCTATCTGGGCGGTAATGTGAGCTCGATTAACAACGGTGTGGCCGCCGGGTCGGCTTATACAAACTGCCAGGGGAAACTGGGCTGCGTGTCGTTGTTGGTACCCATGGCATGGCCCACTTTGGGGGCCGCCCTTGACTTGACCAGGAACACCAACGTTCAGTTGTCGTCAGCGATTCAAGCTGTGCAGCCGAACATGTTCGGCGGCTACGATACGGAAGGCGGTACTACTCATGCGATCCTGATCAATCCGCTGCTGGCCGGCCACATCGATCTCAACAGCATCTTCTTCGCGTCGAAAGTACTCGCGATGTGCCCGGGATACCAGGCGGGATACGCGCAGACCACGCCGGTCACCAGCTCTGGCGGCGGCTCAAGCGGCGTCACCTGGCACGCCATGCTGTGGTTTGGAGATCCAAATTCGTGGGTGGATCTGCACAACCAGATGGACGTTTCGCAGGTGACCGCCTGCGATGGGAACGTTCAGGTTGGATGGGCGGGCAGCCGGAGCTTCACGCAGCATGCCGTGATGTGGACCGGCTCCCGCACCTCCGAAATCGATCTTCACAGCGGCGCGTCGCAGAGCGATCAGGCCCTCGGCGTCAGCGGGAACACGCAGGTCGGCTGGGGCGCCTTTCTCGATCACGATACCAGACAGGAGTTCGCGCACGCACTGCTGTGGCACGGCGCGCCGAACACACTCACCGATATTCATCCGGCCGCGTATCAGAACTCGCAGGCGTTCGCCGCCGCGGGCAACAAGCAGGTCGGCTTTGCAGTCAACGGAAACGATCCCGTCGCACCAGGAACCTATCACGGCCTATTATGGTTCGGTACCGCGGCGAGCGTGATCGATCTAAACCAATTCCTGCCCGCGGGGTACACCGATGCCCAAGTGGACGCGATCGATTCCGTCACCGGCATCATCGCCGGTGCGGCGAAGGGACCCAAAGGTGTATTCGAGCCCGCCGTGTGGATACCGGTAGCGCAATAGCAAAGAAGTGCAGCGCCATCCTAAGTACACTGTTTCTCAAATACGGTCTCGTATCTCGGGAAGAACTTCTGAAACGGCGTCCTAAGCGCCCCGGGGCGCCGAGGTTGCAGTCTTCCCGGCGCCCTCGCCAAGGAAGTTCACCAGTTCACGGTTCACTTCCTCAGCGTGGGTCCAGGTGATGCAGTGCGGCCCATCCTTCACTACCGACAGGCGCGCGCCCTTGATCAGTTTGGCGGTCCGATTTCCCGAGGCGCCGATAGGGACAATCCGGTCCGCATCGCCGTGAATGACCAGCGTGGGCGCGTTGACTTGGGCCAGGTCGTTGCGGAAGTCCTCGTGCCATGTCGCCACGCAAGCCAGACTGGCCGTAGGCGACGCGCCGGCGGCGACGTTCCAGCTAGCCTGGACAGCCTGTTGGCTGACACGCTTGCCCAGGAGCACATCCGTGTTGTAGAAATTCTCAAAGAACCCGGTAAAGAATGCGTACCGGTCGGCGGCGACGGCTTTCTTGATCCCCTCGAAGACACTCCCGTCCACGCCCTCCGGGTTGTCCGGCGTCTTCAGCAGGAAAGGCGGGACCGACGCGATAAATACCGCCTTGCTGACGCCGTTCGATCCATATTTCCCGCAGTAGCGCGCCACTTCGCCGCCACCCATCGAGAAACCGACCAGCGCGAAATCATGCAGTCCGAGGTGTGTCACTACTTTGTGGAGGTCTTCGGCGAAAGTGTCGTAGTTGTAAACCCGTAGTGGGCTGGCTGGATTTTCCGAATCCCCTGCGGTCATAG
>DATMNI010000472.1:0-3199 GCA_035570275.1 Candidatus Acidiferrales bacterium
GTGGGACAGAACGATCGGGTTGTCGTCCGTCAGCCCAGCCCGGGCTTGACCCTCGTCATGGTTCTCGCTTTGAGCCATCGCGTGATGGTGGGCCTTGCGTGAACCACATTGGGCAACCGCCCACGCGTGGAGTGGGTTGAAGCGGCGAACCGCCTCCCCATCCAGTAACCGCCTCCCCAGCCAGGCCCGAGTTCACAACTACACCGGCGAGTGTCTGGCGAGGCCTGACAGACCACGAAAGACGATGGTCTGTCCTACCTTCTTCCAGGGTTGATGGTCTTTACGGAGAATGCGAAACCAGTGGCAGTTTCCAGGCGTATATTGGTATACTGCTCTGGTCGATCACCGACACAAGAACAATGCCAAGACGCGAATCGCCCCTGCAATTCGAAATGCTCCAGGGAACCCTGGACATGCTGATCCTCCGGACCCTGGTCTTAGGTCCCGCTCATGGACAGACGATCGCTCACGCGATCGAGAGGATCTCGGAAGAGGTGCTGCAAGTGGAGCACGGTTCCCTCTATCCGGCCTTGCATCGGCTGGATAACCGCGGCTGGATCGCCTCTTTCTGGGGGACATCCGAGAATAACCGCAAGGCGAAGTATTACCGCCTGACGGTGGAGGGCCGCAAGCAATTGGCATCTCAGACCTCTCGCTGGCAGCAGGTTGTGCGGGCGATCGGCCGCGTCTTGAATCCGGCTACGGAGCACAACGAATGAACTGGCGGAGATTCTTCAAGCGGGAGGAAGCCGATGCCGACCTGCGGCAGGAGCTCGAATCCTATCTGGAAATCACTACCAACGAATTCGTCGCGCGAGGCATGGACCCGGATGCCGCTGGCGCGGCAGCCCGAAGGAAATTGGGCAACAGCACCCTCCTTCGAGAGGAGATCTACAACATGAACACGATACACTTCATCGAATCACTCTCCACGGCGCTGCGTTACTGGTTCCGCACCCTCCGTCGCGAGCCCATGTTCACAGCCGCCGCGACCCTGACGCTGGCCCTGGGCATCGGCGCCACGACGGCGATCTTCTCCGTAGTGAACGGCGTCCTGATCAAGCCGTTGCCTTATCCGGCTGCCGATGAGCTCGTTAGCGTCTCGCACTTTGCGCCTGGCATGGGCTTCGCCGAGCCTGTCGGCATGTCGCCTTCCATGCTGTTCACCTACCGTGACGCGGGCCATGTGTTCCAATCCATCGGAGGATGGTCCCCTGACGCCGCGACCGTGACGGGCCGCGCCGAACCCGAGCGGATACCCACGCTTCTGATCACTTTCGGCACACTGCAAGCGCTCAATGTCCCTCCTCTAATGGGGCGGTGGCTGTCACAGGAAGACGACACGGAGGGCGCGCCCGAGGTGGTCCTGTTGAGTTACGGCTACTGGCAGAGGCGGTTTGGCGGTGACCCGGGTGTGGTTGGCCGCGGCATCACGGTCGATTCACGGCCACGCCAGATTATCGGTGTGATGCCGTCATCCTTTTTTCGCTTGATGGGCCAGGATCCCGACCTCTTCATCCCCCTGCGGTTCGACCGGAATCGGCTGCATCTGGGAGACCTGGGCTTTCTGGGAATCGCCCGGCTCAAACCCGGCGGCAGCCTTGCCCAAGCCAACTTGGACGTCGCCCGCATGCTTCCCATATGGCTCCGAAGCTGGCCCGGCCCGAATGCCAGCTTGGGCAGGGAGGCGTTTGAGAAGGCGCGCTTCAGCCCGGCGCTGCGGCCGTTGAAAGATGACGTTGTCGGGAGTATCGGAAGGGTTCTTTGGTTGGTCATGGGCGCGGTCGGACTGATCCTGCTGATCGCCTGCGCCAACGTTGCCAACCTTTTGTTGGTCAAAGCCGAATCGCGTCAGCACGAACGCGGCATCCGGTTGGCGCTGGGCGCGGGCCATGCGCAGATCCTGCGAGAGTCGCTCGCCGAAAGCCTCTGGTTGGGTGCGGCTGGCGGTTTACTTGGCTTAGCCTTGGCGTATGGCGGACTCCGTCTGCTGCGCTTTATGAATCCAGGAAACCTGCCGCGACTTCAGGAGATCTCTATCGACGCCCCGGTCATGCTGTTCGCGCTGGCCGCGTCGCTGTTTTCGTGTCTGCTGTTTGGGCTGCTTCCGGCTTTGAAATACGCGGGCTCCCAACTTGCCCCGGCGTTGCGCATGGGTGGCCGTTCCGCTGGTACCAGCCGCCAGCGCCATCGTGCGCAGAATGTCCTGCTGGTGGGACAGGTCTCTCTGGCACTGGTTCTTCTGGTGACGTCGGGACTGATGCTGCGCACCTTCCAGGAGATTCGTAAGGTGCGGCCGGGTTTCACAAACCCGGAGCAGGTTCAGGTCTTTGGCCTGGCGATTCCCAAATCCCAGGTGGAGCAACCGGAACGTGTGGTTCGCATGTGGAATGACATCCTCGAAAGCCTCGCCGCGATTCCCGGCGTGTCGTTGGCAGGTCTGGCGAATTCCCTTCCGATGGACGATACCAAGAACCAGAACCCGATTGTTGCGGAGAACACCGGCAGCGGACGTAGTAGAGCGGGCGGCGAACTTGGGCTGAACCCGCCGATCCGAACCTTCAAATTTGTGTCGCCCGGATTCCTGGCAGCTACCGGAACCCGCCTGATCGCCGGACGCGACCTCGCTTGGGCCGACATCTACGGCCGGCGTTCGGTTGTCCTGGTTTCCGAAAACCTCGCCAGGGAACTTTGGGGCTCTGCCACGGCCGCGGTTGGCAGACGGATTCACGAGATGAGCAACAAGGTCCAGTGGCGCGAGGTGGTCGGCGTCGTCGAGAACGTGCACGACGATGGCATCCAAAAGCAACCGCCTCCCACCGTGTACTGGCCGTTTGCGATCGCGAATTTCAACGGAGCAGCGTTGCATGTTCAACGGAATGGGGCGTTCGCCGTGCGCAGTCCCGGCGCAGGAACGGAAGCTTTCGTGAAGCAGGTCCGGCAAGCCGTGGCTGCTATCAATCCTACTTCGGCCGTGGTCGGCGCTGGTACGCTCCAGGAAATCTATAGACGCTCCATGGCGCAGACCTCATTTGCTCTGGTCATGCTGGCGATCGCTGGAGGCATGGCTCTGGTGTTGGGCGTAATTGGGGTCTACGGCGTGATCGCATACACGGTGGAGCAGCGCCGGCGCGAGGTCGGCATCCGCATGGCGCTCGGCGCGCCGGCGGCTGCAGTGAAACGGATGTTTCTGCGCCGT
>DATMNI010000473.1:0-40657 GCA_035570275.1 Candidatus Acidiferrales bacterium
CCCCGGGGTCCATACCAAACGAATCCAGGAAGCCGTTTGTTTCCCGCCGGAATTGGGTTCGTTCTTCCATTTTCAGTCCCCTCGCGCAAAAACCGCAGGGCGCCCCGGTTCCCGATCCCCGGCCTCCGACCTCGGCCCCCGGCCTTCGACCCCTCGGCCCCCGGCCCCCGACCCCCCGCTGCCCGTTGCCCTCCCCCTTCCTTGACTCATAATAAGATCAACGTATATGCTCGATTCATTCCGCTCCGTGGAGGTTTTATGAAGGCCCCGGGATTCATCGGCCGGCGCATCGTTGCAGTCGCGGCGTTCGCCTTGCTCGCGCAGCATCCGGCCGTGGCGGGCGACTGGCCGGACTGGCGCGGTCCCAGTCGCGATGGCACTTCGGCCGAGAAGGGCCTGCCTGAGAAGTGGTCGCTCAAAGGCGATAACCTGGCCTGGAAGGCAGCCTACGGGGGCCGCTCCACCCCGGTCGTCCTGGGCGATCGCCTGTACCTGGAAAACACTGCGGGCGCGCGCGAAACCGAGCAGGAGCGGCTGCTGTGCTTCAATGCCGACACCGGCCGGTTGCTCTGGGAGTATAAGTTCAACCTCTTCCAGAGCGACGTGCCGGCACACCGCGTGGGCTGGGCGTCTCCCGTTGCCGACCCCGAAACCGGCAACGTATATTCGTTCGGCGTCAACAACCTGCTGACGGCGATTACCCGCGACGGTAAGAAAATCTGGGAACGTTCCATCACCGAAGAGTTCTCCCCGTTCACCACCCACGGCGGCCGCACGGTTTCGCCCATCATCGATGGCAACCTGGTGATCGTCAGCACCCCAACCTCCACCTGGGGAACGCAGGCCAACCGCGTACAGCGCTTCATCGCGCTCGACAAGCGCACCGGCGACATCGTCTGGATCAGCACCCCAGGCGGGCGGCCGTACGATACCAGCTACGGGCCCATGAACGTCGTCACCATCAACGGCACGCGCCTGCTGATCACCGGCGGGTCCGACGGCGCGGCTCTGGCCATGAAACCGCAGACCGGTGAGCCGGTGTGGAATCTCGTGATCGCCAAGCGCGGCTTGAACACCGGACTGGTCGTCAATGGCAAGTACGCCATCGTGTCGCACGGCGATGAGAACCTCGAAGGCAATGAGATGGGCGCGCTGACCGCGTTCGACGCCACCGGTAAGGGCAAGCTCGGCAAGGACAGCATCAAATGGATGGTCAAGGGATTCCTGGGCGGCTACTCCTCGCCGGTGATGGACGGCGACCGGCTCTACCAGATGGACAATGGCGGCAATCTCTTCGCGTTCGACGTGCAGACCGGCAAGGAGCTGTGGAAGCAGAATCTGGGCGTCATTCAGAAGGCCTCGTCGGTATTCGCCGATGGCAAGATCTACGTCGGAACCGAGAGCGGCAAGTTTTACATCCTGCGCCCGCACGCCGATCGCTGCGAGATTCTGAGCGAGGTCGAATTGCCGTTGAGCAACCAGGGACTGATGAACCAGCAAACGCCCGAGCCCATCGTGGCTGGCGCCGCCATCGCGCGTGGCCGCGTGTACTTCGTCTCCAGCGACACGCTCTACGCCATCGGCCCCAAGCGCACCCCAGCGGAACCGTGGAAGCCGGTGACGCAGCCAATGGAGCCGGGGCAGGGGCCTGCCGCCTGGGTGCAGGTGACACCGACGGAAATGGTGCTGAAACCCGGCGAGACGGTGCAGTTGCACGCCCGCCTGTTCGACTCCGCCGGACGGTTTTTGCGGGATGCCAAGACCGAAGACACCCCCGCGTGGTCGCTCGACAAGCTGACTGGGAACGTGACCGATGGCAAGTTCACCGTGGCGCCCACCACCACGGGGCAGGCCGGCCTCATCAAGGCAACCGTCGGCGGGATTTCGGGCGATGCCCGCGCCCGCGTGGTCCCCGCCCTGCCCTGGAACGAAACGTTCGAGTCATACGCGGTGGGAACCGTTCCTCCGCACTGGATCAGCGCCACCACGGTCGGCAAGTTCCAGGTCATCGAAATGGATGGCCAGAAGGTGCTCGAAAAGGTTCCGACCGACACGCTGTTCAAGCGCATCCGTGTGTTCATGGGCCCGGCCGACTGGTCCAACTACACGGTGGAAGCCGATATTCGCATCAATGAGAAGCGGCGTCAGATGGGCGACGCCGGTATCATCGCGCAGCGCTATACGCTGGTCGCGTTCGGCAACAATCAACGGCTGGAGATGAACTCGTGGCAGCCGGAGGTGGCGCGCGCTGCGTCGGCTCCGTTCGAATGGAAACCCGACACCTGGTATCGCCTCAAATTGCGCGTCGAGAACACCGCCGATGGGAAGACTCGCATCCGCGGCAAAGCCTGGCCCGCCGCCGCGCCTGAGCCCGCCGAGTGGCCCATCGACCGCATCGATCCCATTCCTAACAAGCAGGGCAGTCCCGGCATCTTCGCCGATGCCCAGTATGGCGTGTATTTCGATAACCTGAAAGTGACACCAAATCAATGAAGTATCTGATACCCGTCTTCCTCCTCGGCTCGTTGTGGCTGATGTTCGCGTCCGACCCAGGCAACGGCGACTGGCCCATGTGGGGCGGCACGCCGGATCGCAACATGCTTTCGCCCATGACCGGCATTCCCGTTTCGTGGGACCTCAAGACCAAGAAAAACGTCAAGTGGATGGCTGAGCTGGGTTCGCAGAGCTATGGCAACCCGGTGGTGGCCGGCGGCCAGGTCTATGCGGGCACCAATAACGAGCTGGTGCGCAACCCCAAGGAGCCTGGCGACCGCGGCGTGCTCATGTGCTTCCGCGAGTCGGACGGCAAGTTCCTCTGGCAGCACAGTAATGAGAAGCTGGCTGCGGGACGCGCGCTGGACTGGCCGTTTCAGGGCGTCTGCTCCTCGCCCCTGGTGGAAGGCGATCGCTTGTACTATGTGACTAACCGCTGCGAGTTGGTCTGTCTGGATACCAAGGGCGATGGCAGCGGCGGCGCCAAGGTCATCTGGAAGTTCGACATGATCGATGAGGTCGGCTCCTCGCCGCACAACATGTCGAACTCCTCGCCGGTGTCCTACGGCGATCTGCTCTTCGTCAGCACGTCCAACGGGCAGGATGAGAGTCACGTCCACATCCCGTCGCCGAAGGCGCCCTCCATGATCGCGGTCAACAAGAAGACCGGCAAGCTGGCGTGGGAAGTCAACAACGTCGGCGAGCGCATTCTGCATGGCCAGTGGTCTTCGGCTGCAGTGGGCAAGATCGGCGATGTTGTGCAGGTGGTGATTGGAGAGGGCGACGGTTGGGCGCGCGGGTATGAAGCCGAGACCGGCAAGAAGCTTTGGGAATTCGACATGAACCCGAAGACCGCCGTCTGGCCGAAAACGCGCAACGAGGTTATTTCCACGCCGGTGATCTGGCAGGACAAGGTGTACATCGCCAACGGGCAGGACCCGGAACATGGCGAGGGAGTGGGCCACCTTTACGCGATCGACGCCGCCAAGCGCGGCGACATCACCGATGCCGGCCGCCTCTGGCATTACGACAAGATCCGCCGCTCCATTTCCACCGGCGCCATTTACAATGGCCTGCTGTTTTATGCGGACTTCAGCGGCTTTCTGCACTGCCTGGACGTGAACACCGGCAAGCCATATTGGACTCACGACATGCTGGCGGCGGTTTGGGGCTCCCCCATGGTGATCAACGGAAAGGTGTACCTGGGCGACGAGGATGGGGACATAGTAGTGCTGGAAGCGGCTAAGGAGAAGAAGCTGATCGGCGAGATGAATATGGGCAGTTCCGTTTACTCCACGGCAGTGCCGGCCCACGGCGTGTTGTTCCTCATGAACCGGAACCAGCTCTTTGCGCTCTCCGAGAAATAGCCGAATGTGGGGCAGGTTGTTAACCTGCGGCGGATTGGCAATCCGCCTGCCGGCAGTGGACACGATCCTGATGCAACGCGCAAGCTGGCTCGCTTCGTTACTCTTCCTCCTTTTCCTGCTGCCGCTGCTCGCCGCATCAGACGAATGGCCGCAATTCCGCGGCAATCCGCAATTGACCGGCGTCGCGGCGGGCGAGCTTCCCGCCAGCCTCAAACTTCTCTGGACCTACGAAGCCGGCGACGCCATCGAATCCTCCGCCGCGATTTCAGCGGGCACCGTCTACGTTGGCGTGGAGACGGGCGATCTGCTGGCCATCGATCTCGCCACCGGCAAGTTGCGATGGAAGTATCGCGCCCAGGAGGGGATCGCCGAATCGTCGCCGGCGGTTCACGAAGGCGTGGTCTACGTCGGCGATTCGGCCGGCCTGCTGCACGCCGTGCGCGCGGCCGACGGCAAGGCACTGTGGACGTTCAAAACGGAGGCCGAGATCAAGTCGTCTCCGGTGGTGGTTGGCGACCGGGTATTGATCGGCTCCTACGATGGCAACATTTACTGCTTGTCCGCCCGCGACGGGAAACTGATCTGGAAGTACACCACTTCGAACTTCGTGCATGCCACGCCGGCCATCGAAGGCGGCGTCCTCTACCTGGGAGGCTGCGACGAAGTTTTCCGCGGCGTCCGTCTGGCCGACGGTCAGGAGGTGCTGCAATTCCCCGCCGGCGGGTACACCGGGGCGTCGCCGGTCCTCGTGGCGAAGCGCGCGTATTACGGCACTTTCAGCAACGACGTAGTGGCCGCGGACCTCGCCACCAAGCGGATCTTGTGGCACTATGAAAACCACGCCCGCTCGTTCCCGTTTTACTCCTCGGCGGCCGCCGTGGGCGACCGCATCGTGCTGGGCGGCCGCGACAAGCTGGTCTACTGTCTGAATGCCAAAACCGGCAAACCCATCTGGACGTTTCCAGCGCGCGCCCGCGTGGATTCTTCGCCGGCCATCGCCAGCGGCCGTGTCTACATCGGGTCGAATGACGGCCATTTCTACGTGCTGGATCTGGCGGGCGGCAAGAAGCTCTGGGATTTCACAGCCGGCGCGCCGCTGTCGGCGTCACCCGCGGTCGCCGAAGGCCGCGTGGTGATCGGCTCGCAGGATGGCCGGCTCTATTGCTTCGGGCAGGCCAATCCGTGACCGGCCGGCCACGGCCGGGAGCCCTCATCTTCGCCGCGGCAGGCACGGTCGCCAGTCTGTTTTTCATCGATTTCTGTGCGGCCATTTTCCGCTGTGGATGCGTCTCTCTGTGGCGCGGCGCTGACGCACATTGCAATATTCACCTTGCCGGATCGCGGCACTGCCCCTGGTGCATGAACGGCGTCGGGGCTTCGGCGGTCCCGTGGGCGTTGATCGTGGCGGTGCAAGCGGCCATCAGCTTCTGGCCGCGTCCCATGCACGCTGGCGTTCGGCTGGTTGCGGCCATGGCCGCGTTCCCAGCGGCAGGCGCGGTCATCGCCATGGCTTACGGGCTTTCCGCCGGATACTGGAAATGAGCCTGGTGATTCAACTATGCCGGACGGCTCTTGGCTCCACTGACGATAAGAACCTCAGCCGGGAAACTCATCCCGTGGTCCGTCGAGTACCCACGAAGAGCTTCGAGCGACTGACGTTTCACTTCAGTCAACTGCTCCTTTGAAAGCATGGCGACCTTTCCACGAAGCTTCTCAGACATCTCGCATCGCACCGTCCAAAAGTCTTCAACCGAGATCGGCGCTTGTATTGTGAATTGCAGCAGGCGCTCGGATGGAGCCATCGCGCCGGCCTCGCCAAGAACGTCCCATAACTTGCCCGGGCTGGCAAAGCGGAACGCGTCCGGAGCATCGGGAGCAGGTGGTGGCGAATCGACATACCGTTCGATGACTCGCGACATCGTGTAGAAGAAAGGATTTCTTTCGGCGGAATGCCAGACCGCCAGGGCCAGTTTCCGTCCTGGCTTGAGTACTCTCAACATCTCGCGAACCGCGTCAACAGGGGATGGAAAGAACATCACACCGAAGCGGCTGACCACGGCATCGAAGGTATCCGCTGGGAATGGCAGATGGTCTGCAAAGGCGGCCTCAAATCGTGTATTCCCGAATCCAAGATGGTCTGTCTCCCGGCGAGCGGCTGCCACCATCTCCGGCGCCGGATCGACCCCGACGACTTTGCCTTCGGGGCCAACCAAGGCAGCAATCGTCAATGCCGGCTCTCCGGGACCCGTAGCAATATCCAGAACTGCGTGCCCACTGCCAATCAGCCCGTCCTCGACAAGGGCTTCCGTGACCGGCGCAAACATCTGCCGGATGATTTCGCGGTACTTCTCCCAGAACGGCGCGGAATCGCGCCATCCGCTTATGGCTTCCTGGTCGGGTTGCATCAACAGAAGTATACCTGCCGGGCGGTTGACGGCGCATCCGGACAGTACGTTGAATGATTGCATCGTCGGTTGGCGCATCGTCGCGGCGGGTTTTTTCCTGCCGCCCCAGGTGGCCGTCATCCTCAAGGTGAACGGCGGCACCAGCCAGGCCGGCCTCGCACTTTCGGTGACGCATTGACTTAGCGGGCTCTGTATTTGCAGCCGGCGGTCGTAGGGCAGGTCCCCGGGCGCACACGAACAAGCTGCCTGTGCCACCATAGCGGTATGCGATTGTCTGTGGTTTTCGTAGGCGCGCTGCTGGCTGCATCGGCGGCATTGGCGCAGGATGCCGATCCGGGCAGGGTGGTGTTTGAGACGCGGTGTGCGCGGTGCCATGGGTCGGATGGGAATGGCGCGGAAATGGGGCCGGCGATTCGCGGGCGCCTGGCCGCGCGCAATGACCAGCAGTTGGTGGCGCTGATTCGCGAGGGCTTGCCGGGACAGGGCATGCCGGCGATCCAGGTGAGTGAGGCGGAGATGGCGCCGCTGACCCGGTTCCTGCGCACGCTGCAGCCGCGAATGGGGCGCGAGAGGCCGGTGGTGCGCCAGAAAGTCACCATCACGGACGGTAAGGGCCTGGACGGTAAGACTCTGGACGGGGAGGTGCTCAACCAGGGCTTTGACGATTTGCAATTGCGAACCGATGACAAGCGCATACACCTGTTGCGCCGGGTGGGTGACCGGTATCGCGAGGTGACGTCGAGCATCGATTGGCCCGGTTACAATGGCGACCCGGGCGGTAACCGTTACACCACGCTGTCGCAGATCGCTAAGTCCAATGTGGCGAGGCTGACGCCTAAGTGGATGTTCTCGCTGTCGAATGCGTCGAGGCTTCAGGTTACACCGGTGGTTACTAGCGGCTTAATGTACGTATCGGTGGCCAATGAGTGCTACGCGCTGGATGCAGGGTCAGGCCGCGAGGTCTGGCACTACCGCCGTCCGGTCACCCGCGGCACGGGGGCGGGCGGCACCAACCGCGGGGTAGCCACGGCTGGCGACCGGGTGTTCATGGAAACGGACAACGCCCACATGATCGCGCTCAACCGCTTCACCGGAGAACTGGTTTGGGACACGGAATTGGCGGACTCGCGCCAGAGTTACTTTGCCACGTCGGCTCCGCTGGCGGTGGGGAACCTCATTATTGGCGGCACCGGGGGCGGCGAGCACGGCACGCGCGGGTTTCTGGCGGCCCTCGATCAGGCGACCGGCAAGGAAGTGTGGCGATTCTGGACTTTGCCGCTGCCCGGCGAGCCCGTGTCGGAAACGTGGCAGGGCAAGGGCCTGACGCACGGTGGAGCGCCCACCTGGTTCACGGGCACTTACGACGCCGAAACCGACACAGTGTTTTGGCCGACCGGCAACCCCAGCGCCGAATACAACGGCGACGACCGCGTGGGCGATAACCTCTATTCCGACTGCATTCTGGCGCTGGACGCCAAGACCGGGAAGCTCAAATGGCACTACCAGGGCACGCCGCACGATTTGTGGGACTGGGATGCTACCGAGACTCCGGTGGTGATCGATGCGCCGTGGCAGGGGCAGCCGCGAAAACTGCTGCTGCACGCCAACCGCAACGGTTTTTTCTATGTTTTCGACCGGACGGATGGCAAGCTGCTGCTGGCGAAGGCGTTCGTCCGGAACCTGACCTGGGCCAGCGGGATTGGCGCGGACGGGCGTCCTATTAAGAACCCCAATCAGGAACCAAGCCCCGCCGGGACCAGGGTCTGCCCCTCGCAGGACGGCGCTACCAACTGGTATTCTCCGTCGTACAATCCCGCCACCGGCTTGTACTACATACAGACTTTCGAGAAGTGCAGTATTTATACGAAGACCGATCCGGGGACGTGGACAGCGGGCAAGGAATACCTGGGCGGCTCGCAGCACACGGCGCGGGAAGAGAAGCCGATGCGAGTCCTGAAGGCCATCGATATCAAGACCGGAAAGATCGCCTGGGAGTTGCCGCAGCCGGGGCCGGCGGAATCGTGGGGTGGAACCCTGAGCACGGCGACCGGACTGGTGATCTTCGGCGAGGAGGGCGGCGCGCTGATGGCGGCCGATGCGGTGAGCGGTAAGCCGCTTTGGAGTTTCGCCACCAACCAGCTTTGGAAAGCGTCACCTATGACCTACATGTTCGATGGAAAGCAGTATGTGGCGGTAGCGGCGGGGGCGAACATTATTGCTTTTGGAATTCAGTAGGTTGCGGCGGGCCTGCTCAGGGAATTTTGCCGTGAAACCACTGACGGATTGCGACAGCGCCAAGGCGCGGCGGAAGCGGAGCTTCCTCGATCGCCGCGTGCGGGTCAGCGAAACCCGCAATCACGGGAGGTCCTCGGCGAAGCCGCGAAACATCTCCCTGCGGTTTTCGTCGATTTCCTCATCTGAGGGGCCGGGGCGTATTTGGCTAGAAGGCCGTAGGCGGATTTCTTGGGCCTCGGGTTTTGTCCGGCGCGAGGCTGGATGGCTTCCTCGATCACATGCCGCGTGAACCCGGCGACGGAGACGCCTTGCGCCTGTGCCTGTGCCTGCGCCTGAAGCTGCTCCGAGTTCATCGGGAAGTTCGATCGGTCACGGTCATCGGCCCAATCCGTCTCTCCTTTCAGCTAACCGATAGTCGGGCGTTACTGGAATGCGATCGCGACGGTGTTCGCTGCCACGCCGTCGCACTTAAGGACCACGTCGACCTGACCGGCGCCGGCGAGAGAGCGAGGGAGTTCGGCGGTGGAGATCTGGTCGAGACCAGGGTATTGGCTCTGCGGCCCGGCGTATAGGACCGGGACAGCGAGCGAGCCGATGCGTAGCGACACAGCCGCGCCGCCGACGCCGGTGCCGTAGAGTGCCAGAAACAGGCGGTCGGAGGGCGCGCCGAAATCGATGGGCGCCACCGGCTCGTAAGTCTGGGAGCCGTCCTGCTTCACGCGGATGATCTGTGCGGCGGCCATGCCGAATCCTGCCGAGTTCGCGGTAAAGACGGCGGGACCGGTGGCCGCCACCTGGATGCCGCCCGACGCCACCTGCAGCGTGCCGCGCATTACGGCGATGGTGGCGCGGCCCGGCGCTATTCCGGCGGGCATCTGCAGGTTGATCTGCGCGGCCCCGACGTACAACAGGCCCGCCAGGCTGGTGGCGCCCGAAGCATCTGTCACCTGGACGGTGATATCGGCCAGAGCGACCGGGTAGGGCACAGCCAGAGCCTGGGCGGTCTGATTCGTGAAACCGCTGCCGTACACGCTGACCAGCGAACCGGGTATGGCGCGGGCCACGCTGGCGGATGCGGCCGAGACGGCGGTCAGGAAGCCGCCGCCGGCGTGGGCCTGCAGGTTGGCCATCTGCGGGCGGTCCACGGTGAAGTTGATGGTGGGCTGCACCCCAAGCGGGTAGCTGCCCCACCACTCGCCGGCGGCCCAGTAGGCGCCATCCATGCCGGCTTCGTCGAGGGCGGCCAGAAAGTTGTCGAGCACGGTGGCCCAGCGGGTGTCGGTATCGGGAATGCCGTATTCGTCGACCACTCCGCGGACGCTGTTAGCGGCGCACCACGCGATGAAATGGGAGACGCGGGTGCGGCCAACGTTGGCGAGATCGGAATTGGCGGCCAGTTCGGCGTCGTAGCTGCGGGTGTAGGTGCCGCTTTCGTCGCGGTCGAAGTATTGGTGGGCTTCGTAGGCGAAGTTGTTGGCGGGGTCGTGAATCCAGGACTGCGAGCCGTGAGTGGTCACCCAGCGGTTGGCGCTGGAATAACTGTCGCCGGGGATCAGCACAAGCTTGTCGTCCTGGTTAGCGCGGATGGCGTCAAGCGCGGCCTGCGAAATCGCCTTCCAGTTAGCGGCGCCCATGTCGTGCGGTTCGTTCATCAGGTCGTAGGCATAGACCGCGCCTTCGAATTTGAACTCGGTGGAGATGCGCGCCCAGAGGTCGGCGAGGTCGGCCGTGGAGACGTGCACGGCGCCGTCGGAGGCCACGTTGTCGATGGCGTAGGTTTTGAGCGAGCCGCCTTCGTTGAAACTGTAGCGCGCGAAGTTGTGGATATCGACGATCACCTCGCCACCGTGTGCTTTCGCCCAGGCGACATTGCTTTTGAGATTGGCCAGGTAGGCCGGATCGAGAGGCCCGCGCAGTTTGGGTTGGAGACGCTCCCACAGGAGGGGAAGCCGGATCAGGCCGAGATGCCTAGCGGCAAAGTACTGGAACGTGCTCTCGCTGTTGAAAGTATAGTCCGTGCCGAGCGTGCCCGGAATGTTGGACATGCCGAACTCGGCCCCGGCGATGTTGACGCCGCGGCGGTGCTGCCCGGCGGCGCGCCCGGCCGTGACTGCTGCGAAAAGCAGGAAGCAGGATAGGGCACTGAGGTGGGACACGGGGGAAACATACAGTATCGCACTTGGCGCGGGCAGGCGGATTGCCAATCGGCCGCAGGTTAGCAACCTGCCTCACAACGAAAGCAGAAAGCTATCCGCCGATGGAGTACATGGGGCGCGGAGGCGCCACGAATTTCGAGGAGTTGATCTCGTGGCCTAGCCACTTGCCGGCGATGTTGCGGCGGACCAGGGCTGCGATGGCGTCATCCGACGCGCCCGTGCGCATCGGAGTTTTCACATCGTCCTCATCGATGGCGAAGAGACAATAGCGGAGCTTGCCATCGGCCGTGAGGCGGAGGCGGTTACAGTTCAGGCAGAAGGGACGGCTGACGGAGGCGATAAACCCGACGCGGCCGCCGCCATCGGCGAATTCATATTCCGAAGCGGGAGCGCGCGGATCGGGGTCGGGCACCGGCGTGAGCGGCGCGATCTCGCGCGAGAGGGTCTCGATGATCTGATCGGCCAGCAGGACCTTGCCGCGGTCCCAGAGATTCTGCGCGTCCAGCGGCATGAACTCAATGTAGCGGACTTCGAAACCGTTCTCACGGGCGAAGCGGGCCAGGGGGACGATGTCGGGCTCCACCAGGTTCTTCACGGCCACCGCGTTGAGCTTGATCTTCTTGAACCCGATGCGTTTGGCGAGGGCCAGTCCGGCGAGGACTTTGTCGAGATCGTCGCGGCGCGTGATCTGCTGGAAGCGCTCGCGGTCAAGCGTGTCGATGTGGACGTTGAGGCGGCGCAGGCCGGCCTCGTAGAGCGGTTCGGCCAGGTCGGGCAGCAGGACGCCGTTGGTGGTGAGCGCCATGTCGGCCACGCCGGGGATGGCGGCCAGACGGCGGATCAGCACCGGCAGATCGCGGCGCACCAGGGGCTCGCCTCCGGTGATGCGCAGCTTGCGAATGCCGAGCGAAACGGCGATGCGGGCGAAGCGTTCGATCTCTTCGAAGTCGAGAATTTCGCGGCGGTCCACGAAATGCACGTCGGTTTCGGGCATGCAATAGAAGCAGCGGATATTACAGCGATCGGTGACGGAGATACGCAGGTTGTCGTGAATGCGGCCGAAGGAATCCACCAGCGGAGCAAAGGAATTAGCGTTGGGCGCGATGGAATCCATGAGCGGCGCGAGGATATCGACGTTCGGCGCGGTGGGCATCTATTTGAGGGCGAGCATGCGCTCGAGCGGCAGCAGAGCGCGCTGGATCAGGTCGTCCGAGAGTTCGACGCGCGGTTCCAGGTACCGTAGGCTGTCGCGCAGTTTCTCCAGCGTGTTCAGCTTCATGTAGGGGCACTCGCTGCAATTGCAGTTCTCGTTGGCAACATAATGGAAGCGCTTGTGGGGCGCCTGCCGCTGCAGCGAATAGTTGACGCCGCTTTCGGTCATCACGATGAATTCCGGCGCGTCACTGGCGGCGCACCATTCGATAATGGCCGAGGTGGAACCTACGAAATCGGCCATGTCCAGCACGGCTTCGGGGCACTCGGGGTGGGCGACCACCTTGGCGTTCGGAAATTCGTCCTTGGCCTCGGCCAGCCGGCGCGAAGGAAAGGTGGCGTGGACGATGCAGGCTCCCTGCCAGATTTGCATGTTGGCGCGGCCGGTCTGGCGGCGGACGTAGTTGCCGAGGTTCATGTCCGGCAGGAAGAGCACGGGCCGGTCCGCGGGAATGGAGTTGACCACCTTGACCGCATTGCGCGACGTGCAAAGGATGTCGCTTTCGGCTTTCACCTCAATGGAGGTGTTGATGTAGCTGACGATGACGTGGTCGGGGTGGTCCAGGCGGAACTGCCGAATCGGTTCCACCGGGCAGCTTTCCACCAGGCTGCAACTGGCCTCGCGGTCGGGGACCACGACGATGCGATGCGGGTTGAGGACCTTGGCCGTTTCGGCCATGAACCAGACGCCGCAGAAGGCGATCACGTCGCCCGAGAATTCGCGGGCTTTGCGGGCCAGTTCCAGCGAATCGCCGATGACGTCGGCCAGTTCCTGAACTTCGGGCTCCTGGTAATGGTGGGCGAGCAGAATGGCCTTCCGCTGCTGTTTCAAGTCCAGAATTTCGTCGGCGATAGTGGTCGCGGTAAGCATCGGGGGAGATCCAGACTGCTTCCAGTTTATCAAACGGGGCCGGGCCAGTGATAATGGAGGAAGTGCGCGTCGTTCTTATCTCGACCTATGAACTGGGGCGGCAGCCTTTTGGGCTGGCGTCGCCGGCCGCGTGGCTGCGCGCTTCGGGGCATGAGGTGACGATGGCGGATGTTTCGTGCGCGCCGATGCCGCGCGTGGAAGTGGAGCAGGCGGACCTGATTGCCTTCTTTCTGCCGATGCACACCGCCACGAAATTGTCGTTGCGGTTGCTGGACCGGGTGCGGCAGGTGAATCCCGAGGCGCATTTGTGCGCTTACGGTTTGTATGCCCCGTTGAACGAACGGTTGTTGCGCGAGGCCGGGGTGGGCACGATCCTGGGCGGAGAATTCGAGAGCGGCCTGGTGGAGTTGACGAGTAGATTGAGCGCGCGCGGCCGCCACCCTCTGGGTCGCGCGGCCGAACCGGCGGGCAACGGCGGCGCCCGCCTGATTTCGCTCGACCGGCAACAGTTCCGCGTGCCGGACCGCACCGGCCTGCCGCCGCTGGGAGCCTACGCACAACTGGTGGTAGGCCGCACCACGCGGCGCGTGGGCTACACCGAAGCCTCGCGCGGCTGCAAGCACCTTTGCCGGCACTGCCCGGTGGTGCCGGTGTATCGCGGAACGTTTCGCGTGGTGCAGGCGGAGGTGGTGCTCGAAGACATCCGCCGGCAGGTGGCCGCCGGGGCGGAGCACATCACGTTCGGCGATCCCGATTTTTTCAACGGCCCGGGCCATGCCGTGCCGATCGTGCGGGCGCTGCATGAGGAGTGGCCGTGGCTTTCGTACGACGTCACCATCAAAGTGGAGCACCTGCTGCAGCACGCGGAGTTGCTGACCCTGCTGCGGGATACCGGTTGCGCGTTTGTGATCAGCGCCGTGGAGTCGCTGGACGATGCGGTGCTGGAGCGCCTGGCAAAGGGCCACACGCGGGCAGACTTCCTGAAGGCGTTGGGTTTGATGCGCCGGGCGGCGCTGCCGATGTCGCCGACCTTCATCCCGTTCACACCTTGGACCACGATGGCGGGCTACCGCGAGTTCCTGCGCGGGCTGGCCGGGTTGGGTCTGGCCGAGCAGGTGGCGCCGATCCAGTTGGCGATCCGGCTGCTGATTCCGGCAGGCTCACTGATGCTGGATTTGGACGAAGTCAGGCGGATGATCGGCCCGTTCGACAGCCGGGGCCTTTGCTACCCGTGGCGGAACGCGGACCCGGCGGTAGACGCGCTGTGCACCGACATGCAAGTGCTGATCAAAGCCGAAGAGAAGCGCCGGGCGGGACGCGGCGAGGTTTTCCGGAAGATCTGGGATCTGGCCCAGGCGGGAGAGTTCCCGGTGGATACGCCGATGGCGTCAAGGGCGACGATCCCGTATTTGACGGAGCCTTGGTATTGTTGAGCGGAGCCCACGGAAGAGCAGTTAGCTCTTGTTTAGACAGTTCTACACTGTTGCGTACGCTTGCGATTCGCGCTCACGCCTGAAGAGGTGCAAGCTGCACTGGGGCAACCGATCTTTCACTCCATGGCGGGCGATCACCACACAGAATGCGGCTCAGGACTATCTGCTGCAATTATTCCTGCCGAAATTGCCTAAGCAGTAGGGCAGGCTGGACACGAATGACAGGGTTTGCCAGGATCCTGGTTCACCTTGCGGGCGCCAACGCGGTGAACCAGTAGACGGCCGCGAGCGTGCAGAAGAGGCTCGTCGCCAATGCGTGACCTGCCACCAGGGCATTACCCTGGGGCCAGTCGCGATGATCGTACCAGAACAGGTCGACTAGCACCCGGACGGTCCAGAATATGGCAATGAAGCCGGCAATCGCGCGCGCGGCCGGTTCACCTGCCAGAAATGAGTCGTGCAATCGCCAGGTTATCGCGGCGAAACTCACGATGCAGAGCAGAATGTAGAATCCGTAAACCCAGAAAACCTTCTGATTGAAACGCGTGAGTTTCGGGATATCCTGTTTCCAGCCTAAACGCGCCGGCACCTGCACGCTGGCGATGAGCACCACCAGGTGGCCGATAGCGGCGGCGTAGATGGCGTGCGATAAGTACCAATTCCAGGTGTTTTGGGCGATGAACCCGTGCAACCAATAGTAGAACGGCACAATCAGGGTGCGCCGGAATGGCTCATGAAAAAGCCATGGCGAAGGAGCAATCAGCCAGAACCAGATCCAAAAGCGGTTGGCAATTCGGAATCGCTCTTCGGCCGCAACCAAAGCGGCGTGCAGCAGGAAATAGCCTAGCGGCAGTCCCCAACCGGCGCCCGCCACCCAGCTTAGCCCCAGCTCATGCAGCATGCCCGAGAGCGCGAACAGAGCGAAGCGGCAGCCGCGCTTGCCGAAGTAGCGAAACAGGGGCCGCAGAAAGAGGCGTTGATTCATTTCGACGAATGCCAGGTTCCAGCGCCGTCCCCAGAATTCGGCGAGCGAGGTGGCGGCCCACGGACGGTCGAACAGGAGCGGGACGGCGAAGCCGGCCCAGCGCAGCAACCAGGGAAGCAGTCCGCAGATACCGAGGTGAATCGTGAGAAGAAGCGCCGCGATCCCAGCCAGGCCAAGAACTCCGTCCGGAATGTGTGGGGCATATACCGCGAGCAGGACGATCGACGATGCACCCAGGGCCATTCGCGCCCAGGCCGCCAGGAATCGCACGGCATCGATGGGTTGAGCCGGCTGGCGCTCCCGAAAGTAGTCGGGAATCACGCCCGGCCAGGCGAACAGGAACACGGCTAGCCCGGTTGCGGTGATCGGGCCGCGGCGAACAGTCAGGGCGGCGGCCTTGAGCACGCAGATCGCGCCAAGAGAGGCCAGTAGCAGTCGCAGAGCCGGGGTCATTGGGCGCCTCCGGCAGCAAGAGTGCGGATATGCGCCAACCCGCATGGATGGGGCGGATCATGGCGCCGGACCAGAGTTCCAGGCGACCGCGGACGAGCGATCGCGACGGCCAGGCCGCGGGTCGGGATGGCCATGAACGGGGTTGCCGTTCGGTTGGGGGTGGAGGCGTTGGGTGGCATCGGTTCGTTGAACGTGTTCAAATTCTAGTATGATCGCAAACGGGCGCCGCGTCAAGGCATTTTTGAACGTGTTCACAACTCGCGGGCAATGCAGCGCCCGGCGACGCCAGACACCGTATGCGCCAAGCCGGAAACCTCATTGACGCAGCATTGGTGGGCCTTGACTATCCAAGCAGTTTCCGGCGATATTACCGGATATAAAATCGGGGAGAGCGGATGGCTGATACACCACAAAAAGCCGGCGTTGAAAGTCACCGCGATCGTCTCAGGGATCGAGGAATGTCCAGGCGAGGGCCCTCGGGACCGCGGCGTGGTTCCTCCGGTTAGCGACAACAACCGGCCGGTATCGTGCCCGCCCCAGTCCTGATACCATCGTTTTATGGGAGGCAACGCGCGCTCGGTTTCGCGCCGATCATTTCTGTTGGCTGGCGCGGCTGCCGGCCGGTTGCTGGCGGATGGCCAGAAGGGCGCTATCTTTCCCTCCGACTCCGAACGATATCCGGACCCGGCGACCGAACTTGACGTCTACCGGCTCACCAAGCCGGATTATTCCAGCACGATGACGGCGTATTACAACCGCGGGATCGCGCGTAACAGCGGCTGGATGTTGATGTGCTGCGACCGGAGCGGGTCGCCACAGGGCTTTCGGATCGATCTTAAAACCGGCGACACCAGGCAACTCACCGAGATCGAGGCGCTCGACGGTACGTCGCTCACGCTGCTGCCGGACAACCGGTCCTTCTGTTATTTCGCGGGACGCTCCCTGTATTTGGCCAACCTCACCGCCCTGCGCGAGCGCGAGGTGTACCAGGTTCCGGAAGGCTGGGAGCGGTGCCCGGGGATGAGCGTGGGGCCGGACGGCACCCACGCCACGTTCGCGGAAAGGCGCGGCGAAGGTGGGCGTTTGCGCATGGTGCCCCTGGTGCAAGGCGCGGCGCGCACGGTGACGGAAGCCCCGTTCGCCATGAGCGACCCCATTGCGCGGCCTATGCGGGCCCAGATCCTCTACAGGCAAGCGGATGAAGCCCTGTGGCTGGTCAATTCCGACGGGACGCAGAACCATAAGCTGAAACTGGCGCCGGGCCGCGTGGGACCAGCCAATTGGGCCATCGATGGGAAGACGGTCCTCTACTTGAATTTTCCGGACGATGCCAAACAATTGAACACCATCCGCGAGGCCACGCCCGATACGAACATCGAAAAGCTGGTCTGCAAGACCAGCCAGTTCGTGCACTTCGGAGCCAACCGCGACACGTCGGTCTTCGTAGGAGCCAGCCGCAATGCCGGTTCGCCGACGGTACTGCTCTTGTTGCGCGTGACACAACGCGAGCGCACCATTTGCGAACACAAGGCCAGCCACCCGGAGACAGTAGCGCCCGTCTTTTCACCGGACAGCCAGCGGATCTACTTCCAGAGCGACCGCCACGGCAAGCCGGCCATCTACTGCATGCACGTGGAACACCTGGTGGAGAAAACCGAGTCGAATTAAGAAGTTGACGGGCCACGAAAAACGATGGCCTGTCCTACCTTGCCGCCTGCTCTTTGGGCGTCGCCAGATAGCCAATAATCATGTCCTTCTGCACCTTGTTGATTACGATTTCGTAGGGCTGTTTGGCCTTGGCTGTGTAGAACTGCACGGGTTCGTTGATGTTCTTGTCCTTCTTCTCGGTCAGCGTGTCGTCGGCCATCACGTCGACAGAGTATTTGTTCTTCTTCGGGTCGGTCTTCTTGAGCTGAAGGGTGATATCGCCGATGCGCTGCGGCGTTTTGGTCTTGCCCAGCTTGATCTCGAAAATGTTGCGCTCGCCCAACCGCTTCAGGGCCTGCAGTTCGGAAGCGTTGGTGGCGATCAGGCCGCTCTGCACACCCATGTCGCCGCGCGCGGACTTCAGATCTGAGATGGTCTTCTGCAACTCGGCCTGGGTGGCGGACACCTGGGTCTTTACGCCGCCGACGTCGGTGGAAACATCGGCAATCTTCGCATTGGCGGCACTGGCAGACTGTTTGGCTTCGCTGATCTCGGAGCTGACCTGCTGCTGCACCTTGGCTTCCTCGGCCTGGATTTGCCGCGCCAACTGGTCGGCATGAGCGTCCGCATGGGCGGCGGCTTCGGTCTTGGCCTGGCTGGCCAGGCTCCGCGCCTGGTTGCGGGAGGCTTCCAGATCCTGCTTCAGCTGTTCCAAATGCTGCTTCTGGGCGGCCGACGTTACACTGGAAGCGTCCTTCAGATTCGTCAACTCGGTGCTCAACGACTCCTGGATCTTAGCCAAATCGGTGCGCGTATGGTCGATCTGGACGTACAGGTAGATGTTGAAAGCGAACAGGGCGATGATGGCGCCCGCCGCGAGGGCTGGGAGCAGACCGGATTTCGGCGGCTCCGGCACGTGGTAGGTAGGGGTTGGACTTGGGTTCACGTAGCGTGGTACTCCTTTTCGCTTCTTTCAGTATAGATGGGATGTCAGGCACTTTCGGTTACATGACAACATCTTAAGCTTACGCCAGGCCGTCTTTGCCTTCAATCCACTCTCGCCCCGGCGGCACACACCATCCGGGCCGCCATCACCAAGGACCGGGACGCCAGCGGATTTTGGTGTATCTTGAATCCCGGATCGCGGCAAGCGGGACGTCTTCGTGATCGACAGCCTCAGCACCAGCGGTCAGTCCCGGCCCTGGAGCGGAACGGGCTGCCGCACTCTTCACACGTAACTTCTGTTTTGCTTTTCATTGCGACCTACGCCAGATCGAAAGACTGGCCGGGCGTGGGGCATACCACGTCCAGGTTGTATTGGGAGTGCAGCAACCCCGCCAAGGTCTCGGCCTGCCGCGGCTCTCCGTGGACCAGGAAGACTTTGCGCAGCCACGGCGCCATCGGTTTGATCCACTGCAATAGCTCGCCCTGGTCGGCATGGCCGCTCAGTTCATCCAGGCTGGAAATTTCGGCTCGCACCCGCATCGGTTCGCCGAAAATTTTGACTTCGGGCCATTTCTCAACCAGTTTCCGGCCCAAGGTGTCCTGCGCCTGGAAGCCGGTGATGAGCACGGTATTTCGCGCATCCTCAATGCTGTTCCGCAAATGGTGCAAAATCCGGCCCTGCTCGCACATGCCGGAGGCGGAAATCACCACGAAGGGGCCGCGCAGGTCGTTCAGTTTCTTGGACTCGGAGGCTTCGCGAACGTATTGGAGGCGTTTGAAGCCGAAAGGGTCTTCCCCGCCCTCCAGGTATTTCGTGGCCTCCTCGTCGAAGCACTCAGGGTGGCGCCGATGGACATCCGTGATGTTCAGCGCCAGCGGGCTATCCACGAAGATCGGAATATTGGGGATGCGCTTTTGGTTGGCCAGTTGGTGCAGCAGCAGAACCAGTTGCTGGGTCCGGCCCACCGCGAAGGCCGGCACCACGATGCGTCCGCCGCGGCTGGCTGTGCGATTCACCACATTGGCCAGCTTGTTAATTACATGGTCCACGCTCTTATGAAGCCGCCCGCCATAGGTGCTCTCCATGATCAGGTAGTCGGCCGGCGGCATGGCTTCGGGATCGCGGATGATGGGCAGGTTGTGGCGGCCCACGTCGCCGGAGAAGGCCAGGCGGATTGGCGCACCGTTCGCTCTAGCGCTCGGTTCGCCGTTCGAAGCAGCGGCCTTCTCAGCGCGCAGCACCAGGCACGATGAGCCCAGTATATGGCCCGCATCGTAGGCTTCGTAGGTGAGGCCGGCGGCCAAGGTATGCGGCTGATGATACGGCACGGGCTGAAACAGCGGCAGCGTTTTTTCCGCGTCGGCCATGTTGTAGAGCGGCTCCACCTTGCCATTTTCGATGCCGTCTTCCGTGCCCGGCGATTTGCGCTTTTCGCGCCGTTTGTTCAGGAACTCGGCGTCCTTCTCCTGGATGTAGGCGGTGTCGCGCAGCATCCAGCCACACAGATCGATGGTGGCGGGCGTCGCGAAAATCGGTCCGGAGAATCCGTTCTTCACCAGGGTCGGAAGGCTGCCGCTGTGGTCGATATGGGCGTGCGAGAGCACCACGGCATCGATCCCGGAACCCGGAAAGGGGAGGTTTCGATTCTTGCGATCGGTGTCCTTGCGGCGGCCTTGGGCCAGACCGCAATCCAACAGGAAGCGCTTGCCGGCCGCCTCCAGCAAATGCATCGAGCCCGTGACCGTGCCGGCGGCGCCCCAAAACGTTAGGTTCATCGATTCACCGAAGGCAATGGTAGCAGGGCGCGCTGAGTTCGCGGAGGTCTTCGTGGGGCTGGAAACCTGCGGCGGACTAATCCGCTTGGTGTGTACCGGGAGCCGTGACGGAATAGGCGTGCCGGGATAGCCGTGCCGGGATAGCCTCGCGGCCCAAGACAGGTTCCAGCGAAATGGTGACCCGCCGAAGGTTTTCGAAAATTGTGCCCGGACGCCGTATGGCCGATCACAGCTATTAGTGATCCGTTCCACTGGCCAGCCGATGGTAAACGAAATGCTGCTTCAAACGTGGAAGGACTTTCACTATGAGCACACCATTGTTAATGGTCTCGATCGGAATGGTTGTGATCGCATTGATCGCAGTTTCGATCTTGATGCAGAAACGCCGCACCACGACGCTTCGCAGTCGCTTTGGCCCCGAGTACGAGCACGCGATTCAGGAATACGGCGGCCGGTCGAGCGCGGAACGAGCGCTTGAGCGCCGCGCCGAAAGGGCCGAATTGTACCATGTTCGCTCGCTCAACCGGGAGGAACAACAGCAGTTCAGCGAAGCGTGGCGTCTTACACAGGCGCGTTTTGTCGATGACCCGCCACTGGCGATCCGGGAGGCCGACCATCTCGTTTGCGAGGTCATGCGAACGAAGGGCTATCCCGTGGCGGATTTCGACCGCCGTGCGGAAGATCTTTCAGTCGATCACGCGCCCGTGGTTCGGAATTACCGGGCCGCGCACGAAATTGCCGTCGCCGAGCCGGAGGGCGGCGCCACCACCGAAGATTTGCGGCAAGCCATGGTCTACTACCGGGAGCTTGTTGACGAATTGCTGGAAACCCAACCGTCCAGGCATGCCGGAGAGAAGGAGGTAAGTCATGCTACAAACGCAAAATACGATGGAATCCGAACCACTAACCACGGCTGATCTGGCCAACCTCGCCAGCGGCCGTAGTCCCCAGAAACCCGACAAGCCCGAAGATCGGGGGCCGGGGTCGCGCGACCAAAACACCGGACCATTACTGGCGCCGGACCGCTTGGATGAAATGCGGACCAGATGGGAAACGATCCAGACCGGATTCGTGGATGACCCGCAAATCTCCGTGCAGCAGGCCGACGAACTCGTCGCCATGGCCATCAAGCAGTTGGCCGAGTCGTTTGCTCAAGAGCGGGCCAAACTGGAGCAGGAGTGGTCGAAAGGCAATAATGTGTCGACCGAAGACTTGCGGCAGGCCCTACGTCGCTACCGGGCGTTTTTCCACCGTCTGCTGTCGATATGAACGCCGCATGAACGCCGCGGTATGGCAGGTAGGCCCAACCTGCCATACCCACCCTCCAGTGAGCCGGCACGTTATCATCGGTACGACACCATGCGACTCCTGGTTCGGCTGCTGAAAACCCTTGCGGGGCAGATTGTTAATCTGTTCGCGATGTGCGCCGGGCGCACAGGGGAAAGGATGAGAGTCGCCCGTGGCGCTATGTGGGGCAGCTTGGTAAGCTGCGGCGGATTGGCAATCCGCCCGCCGCAGATCACCGGCAAACCCTCAAATGCGGCTGGCTCGCTGCCGCATCGCGCAGGCGGATTCACAATCCGCCGCACTCTCGAAAGTCGCTTGTGGAAGTTCGGCTGCGCGCCAACTCCCGGCGGGCGGATTGCCAATCCGCCGCAGGTTCACAACCTGCCCCACATGAAACACTTTTGGGCTGGGATGTTGCTGTGCACGGTGGCTGCTTCGACCGCGCTGGCGCTGGATCCGCGTAAGAGCCTGACGCAGTACTCGCACCGGCTGTGGACGCAGCAGGATGGTCTGCCCCAGGACACGATTCGCGCCATTGCGCAAACCACGGATGGGTATCTGTGGCTCGGTACCGACGAAGGGTTGGCTCGATTCGACGGCTACGAATTCGTCTCATTCAGCAAGGCCAACGGCGACCTTCCGGGGAACTCGATTACGGCATTGGCCGCCACCGCCGACGGGTCGCTGTGGATCGGCACTTCCAACGGGCTGGCGCAGTATCGAGACCATCGGTTCCACACGTTTACCGTCAAACAAGGGCTGCCGGACAATGCCATCACGGCGTTATACTCCGACCACGCGGGCACACTCTGGCTGGTGGCCGGACTCTACCTGAGCCGCTACCAGAACGGCCAGTTCACCAACTACAGGCCGCAAGCCGAGATTCCATTGAGTTCGGTCCGCGCGGTGTCCGAAGACCGGCATCACGATCTGTGGGTAGCCGGCTTCAGCCGCGTGGTCAAGATGTCTGGCGGCGGCAAGTTCGTCACCATGATGGAGCCGGACGCACTGCAGGGCATGGTGGTGCTGAGCATGATTTCCGACCGCGGCGGCAACCTCTGGATCGGCGGTAACCAGGGCATCATCGAGAGAACAGCCGATGGCGGTATCCGGAAATATACCCAGCGGGATGGATTGCCCGATCTCTCGGTGCGGGCCCTCTGGCAGGACCGCGAAGGCAACATCTGGGCGGGCACCAACAACGGGTTTGCACGGTTGGAAAGCGGACGGTTTGCGACCTCGCGCGAGGCTGGCCGCGATGCCGATCTGGTGCGCTGCCTGTTTGAGGACCGTGAAGGCAATTTGTGGATCGGATCCAACAGCGGGCTGATGCGGTTGCGGAGCGATATTTTCACCGTGTACGGCGAGGCTGAAGGGCTGCCGAGCGACGAGCCTAACACGGTTTTTCAAGATCGCGCCGGCCGGGTCTGGGTGGGATTCCACGATAGCGGCCTGATGCTGTTCTCGGGTGGAACGCGCCGGGTTTTTACCACGCGCGACGGCTTGCCGGACAACGACGTCTTTCAGGTTCGCCAGGCCTCCAACGGCGATTTGCTGGTGACCACGCGCGCCGGGTTGGCCCGCATGCAGGGCACGCATTTCCGCAACTACACGTGGCCCGACCCATTGGGCCGCAGGGGGCTGTTCGACGCCCTGGAGGATCGCCAGGGGCGGTTGTGGCTGGCGACTCCGGGCGGGCTCGGCGTGCTTCGCGGGAACGAATATCGCGACGTGGTCCCCGGCGGCCCGCTGCTGATCGAGTTTATGGCCAGCCTGTGCGAAGGCCGGGACGGGGCGCTCTGGGCAGGCACGTACGGCAAGGGCCTGTGGCGAATCAAGGGCGCAGAGCAGCGTCTGTTCACCACGGCGGATGGGCTTTCGAGCGACGAAATCCGGTCGCTCTACGAGGACCCTGAAGGAACCCTGTGGATCGCCACTTTTGGCGGGGGCCTCAACGCGTGGCGCGACGGCCGGTTTTTCCATTACACGGCGAAGGATGGCCTGCCGAGCGATAACGTGGCCCAGGTTTCCGACGACGGGCCATCGCTGTGGCTCAGCACCACGCGGGGAATCAGCCGGATTTCCAAGCGCCAGTTGCGCGATTTTTCGGAGCGCCGAAGGACCCTGCTGGAGCCCGAGAACTACGGGGTGGAAGATGGCCTGCGCAGCGCGCAATGCGCGCCCGGTTATCCAAAAGCCGGCGGCGGCACGCGCACGGCGGACGGACGCCTTTGGTTCACCACCGGCCGTGGCCTGGCGGTGCTGGACCCCGGGGCACGCAAGCAAACTCCACTGGCCCCCGCCGTCCAGGTTGTCGATATGACGGCCAACGGCGATCCCGTGGACCTGGCGCGACCCGCACGTCTGGAGCCCAGCAGTGAGCGGCTGCAGATCCGCTACACCGGAATTTATCTGGGCGCCCCGGAACGCGTGCAGTATTCCTACAGGCTGGATGGACTCGACAAGAATTGGGTCGCGGCCGGAAACCGGCGCGTAATCGATTACAACACCTTGAGCCACGGTCCGTATCGGTTTACGGTGCGGGCCCTGCTGCCGGGCGGCCCGGCCAGCGAACAGTCATACGCGTTCGAGGTGCTGCCCCATATTTACGAAACGGCCTGGTTTCGCCTGTTGTGCGCGGTGTTGGTGGCGGCGGCGGCCTGGGCGGTGTACGGGCTGCGGCTGCGGCAGATCCGTTACCGTTTCTCCCTGGTACTGGACGAGCGCGCGCGGTTGGCGCGCGAGATTCACGACACGCTGGCGCAGGGCTTCGTGGGCATTTCTTCGCAGCTCGATGCGGTGGCGATGTGCATGCCCGATGAGAAATCGCCGGCGCGCAAATATCTGGATCTGGCCCGCCGGATGGCGCGCCACAGCCTCACCGAGGCGCGGCGTTCGGTGATGGACCTGCGGGCATCGGCGTTGGAGGGCCAAGACTTGATCGCGGCCATCGAATCGGGAACCCGGATGTGGACGGCCGGCTCGGGCGTTCGGGTGGAGGTGGTGGTGGACGCCGGAACTCCCGGCGAGCTGCCGGAGGAGATGGAACAGCACCTGCTGCGCATTGCGCAGGAGGCCGTGACCAACGTGCTGAAACATGCCGAAGCCAGCCAAATCTGGGTCAAGCTGCATGCCGAAGCCCGTAAGCTGTATCTGCGGATTGCCGATGACGGCCGCGGATTCGAGCAAGCCGACGTATTTCAGTCGCGCGGTGGCCATTTTGGGCTAATCGGAATGCGCGAACGGGCGGAACGATTGGGCGGCGAGCTGCATCTATCAAGTCATCCGGGAGAAGGTACGGAGGTGGAAGTAATGGTGCCCTTGCCGTGATGGAAATGGTTGAGGGCAATGCCGTGAAGGAAATGCCATGAACGAGCCGATTCGAATTCTGGTAGCCGAGGACCACCTCGTGGCCAGGGTGGGTGTCAGCACTATTGTGAACATGCAGCCCGATATGACCGTGGTGGCGGAGGCTTCTAACGGTCAGCAGGCGGTGGAGATGTTTCGCAGGCATCAGCCGGACGTGACCCTGCTGGATCTGCGAATGCCCGGCATGGGCGGTGTGGAGGCGGCCACCGCGATCCGCGCCGAGTATCCCGGCGCCAGAATGATCGCACTCACCACCTATGGCGGCGATGAGGACATTCGCCGCGCCCTGGCCGCGGGCGTGCAGGCTTACCTCACCAAAGACGTGCTGCACGATGAGTTGTTAAAAGCCATTCGCGCGGTTTACGGGGGCCAGACCTACCTTCCGGCCGCGGTGGCCGCGTCCTTGGCGGCGCAACTGCCGAGGCCGGATTTGAGCGCGCGCGAAATCCAGGTGCTGGAGCTGATCGTGGGCGGTCTGGCCAACAAGCAAATCGCCTACTCCCTGAGCATTGCGGAGCATACCGTCAAGAATCATGTAAAGAACATTCTGAGCAAGCTGGGCGTGCAGGACCGGACCCAGGCAGCGACCGCGGCGATCCAGCGCGGGATCATTCACCTGTAGGACTTTTGTGGGGCAGGTTGGTAACCTGCGGCGGATTGTTAATCCGCCTGCCCCGAGTTTGGCGCACCCCTACGCATCCACCAGAATCCTTCGCAACCTCACTAAGCACACCGTTTCAATAATACAATCTCGTATTTCGAGACAGCCGCTCCGTGACCGTCGCGGGTCTGATCGGAGGCGCACGCGTTAGCAAGCGGTTTCCCGATACGTTGGTGAACTTCTGAAACGGCGTACTAAGTCGCTCCGCGCCGCTCGCCTGGAGTCCGGCATCTTCACCACCTGCCTCAATGAGACCGTCGACGAAAGGGACAGGCCCATGATCCTCCTGGCTCCGGACATGGTCGATGGCGACATCGAAGTTACCCGCCAACAGAACCGAAACTACTGCCTAACGGAAGGCTTCCACAGCATCGCCAAAAAGTCCAACGCCATTGGGCTGTTCCTGCGCTATCAGGCCCAGTTCGAACGCCTGTACCGCTGCGCGGTCGAGGAATTCGACCGCCTCAAAGCCCTGCGCCACGAATTACCACACGAACCCATTTCCGACCCCCAACCCGAACCAACCGAACCCACTTGCCCCCCTTCCCAACCGAACCCAATTCCACTCGAACCGGTGGGTCCCGCCCCCAGTCCGGCCACCGGCCACCGGCATCCAGCCACCGGCATCCAGCCACCGGCGTCCGGCCACCGGCATCCGGCCACCGGCCACGCCATCCCGCGTCCGTTCGCGGAGTTATACTAAGGGTTTGATAGCATCAGACCCTCTTCTCGCATCCTGTGCCACGGGTGTGACTAGAGAATCCGGGCGCATGTCACCCGCCCTAAATATCGCCCAAATCAGGACCTACGCATGAGCGCAATTGCGATCAATCCCATCCATCGGGCCGTCCGCTTTTACGATGCCCCCATCGGCAAAAAGGCCGTCATGGCCGTCACCGGCGTGATGCTCTTCGGCTACGTAATCGCGCACCTCCTGGGCAATCTCCAGATCTATTCCGCCGACCGCGACCAGATCAACCGCTACGCAGCCTTCCTTCATGACCCGGCCACTGCCACCGCTTTGTGGACGGCGCGCTCGGTGCTGCTGGCGGCCGTAGTAATGCACATCGTGGCTTCCATCCAGTTGTGGAAGTTGAAAAGGGATGCGCGACCCATCCAGTACGTCAAGAAGGCGGACGTCCCCACGTCATACGCGGCTCGCACCATGATGTGGAGCGGCCCCATCGTCGCCGCCTTCGTCGTCTTCCACGTTCTGCACCTCACCGTGGGCGCGGTGCTGCCGCTGCAGGAGCTGAGCCCGAACCATCCCGATGTCCGCACTAACGTGATCGGCGGATTCATGAATCCGGCGGTCAGCGGCTTTTACATCCTGGCGATGATCTTGTTGTGCATGCACCTCTATCATGGGCTCTGGAGCATGTTCCAGTCCCTGGGCTTCAGCCACCCGCGCTACACTCCGCTTCTCAAGAAGGGCGCGGCGCTGGTCGCCATCCTGATCGCCATCGGCAATTGCTCGATTCCGGTTGCCGTGATGGTGGGTTTGTTGACAACGTAACGTAGGCCGGGGCACCCTTGTGGGTCCGCCTCCGAATTACTCAAGGACACCAGCAATGGAACTGAATTCAAAATCTCCGGCCGGCCCGATCGATACGCGATGGGAGCGGCAGCGCTTTAATCTCAAGCTGGTGAATCCGGCCAACAAGCGCAAGTACAGCGTGATCGTGGTGGGCACGGGCCTAGCGGGCGGGGCCGGCGCCGCCAGCCTGGCCGAGTTGGGCTATAACGTCAAATGCTTCTGCTTTCAGGATTCGCCGCGCCGCGCCCACTCCATCGCCGCGCAGGGCGGCATCAATGCCGCCAAGAACTATCACAACGATGGCGACAGCGTCTACCGCCTGTTCTACGATACGGTGAAAGGCGGCGATTTCCGCGCGCGCGAATCCAACGTCTACCGCCTGGCGCAGATCAGCCTCAACATCATCGACCAATGCGTGGCCCAAGGCGTGCCGTTCGCCCGCGAATACTCGGGCTACCTGGATAACCGCTCCTTCGGCGGCGCCCAGGTTTCCCGCACGTTCTACGCCCGCGGCCAGACGGGCCAGCAACTGCTCCTGGGCGCTTACCAGGCGTTGGAAAAGGAAATCGGCAAGGGCACGGTGAAGATGTTCCCGCGCACCGAAATGCTGGACCTGATCGTGATCGATGGCAAGGCGCGCGGCATTGTGACCCGCAATCTGATCACCGGCACGGTGGAATCCCACCTGGCCGACGCGGTGGTGCTGGGCACCGGCGGCTACGGCAATGTCTACTACCTCTCCACCAACGCCAAGGGCTCCAACGCCACCGCCATCTGGCGAGCGCACAAGCGCGGCGCGCTGTTCGCCAACCCCTGCTTCACCCAGATCCACCCCACCTGCATTCCGGTTTCGGGCGAGTACCAGTCCAAGCTCACCCTGATGAGCGAATCGCTGCGCAACGACGGGCGCGTGTGGGTGCCGTTGCAAAAGGGCGACAAGCGGCCGCCCAGCCAGATTCCGGAAGCCGAGCGCGATTACTACCTGGAGCGCAAGTATCCCAGTTTCGGCAACCTGGTGCCGCGCGACGTGGCCTCGCGCAACGCCAAGCAGGTCTGCGACGAAGGCCGCGGCGTGGGCGAAACCGGCCTGGCGGTTTATTTGGATTTCCGCGACGCCATCCAGCGCGTGGGCCAGAGCCTCATCAAAGAGCGCTACGGCAACCTGTTCGACATGTACCAGCGCATCACCGGCGAAGATCCCTACAAGGAGCCGATGCGCATCTTTCCGGCCATCCACTACGTCATGGGCGGCCTTTGGGTGGATTACAACCTGATGTCCACCGTCCCGGGACTGTACGTGATCGGCGAGGCCAACTTCTCCGACCACGGGGCCAACCGCCTGGGCGCCAGCGCCCTCATGCAGGGCCTGGCGGACGGTTACTTCGTCCTGCCCAACACCATTGGCGACTACCTGGCTACCACCAAATTCGAGAAAGTGGATGTCTCGCACGCCGCCGTTGTCGACGCCGAAAGCAATGTCGCGGCCATCACCCGCCGGCTGCTCGACAACAAGGGCACGCGCTCGGTGGATTCCTACCATCGCGAATTGGGCAAGATCATGTGGGAGCACTGCGGCATGGCCCGCACGGCCGAAGGGCTCAAGGAGGCGCTCTCCAGGATCCCCGTGCTGCGGCAACAATTCTGGAGCGACGTGAGGGTGCTGGGCACCGGCGAGGAACTCAACCAGTCGCTTGAAAAAGCCGGGCGCGTGGCCGATTTCTTCGAGTTGGCGGAGTTGATGTGCCTGGACGCGCTGGAGCGCAACGAATCCTGCGGCGGTCATTTCCGCGAAGAATATCAGACGCCGGAAGGCGAAGCGGCGCGCGACGACGAACGCTACTCCTATGCGGCGGCATGGGAATTCCAAGGCGTGGGAAAAGCGCCCGTGCTCCACAAAGAGCCGCTGACTTTTGAATACGTGCACCCCTCGCAACGGAGCTACAAGTAATGCGAATCATCCTCCATATCTGGCGGCAGCGCAGTGCCATCGATGCGGGCCGCATGGTGCGTTACGAGATGCCCAACGTCAACGAGGAAATGTCGTTCCTGGAGATGCTGGACGTTCTGAACGAGGACCTGATCGGCAGGAACGAAGACCCCGTCGCGTTCGACCACGATTGCCGCGAGGGCATCTGCGGCACCTGCGGCTGCATGGTGAACGGCATGGCCCACGGTCCGCTTCCCGGCACCACGCTATGCCAACTCCACATGCGCCATTTCAAGGATGGCGATGAATTGTACCTGGAGCCCTGGCGGGCGCGCGCCTTTCCGGTGGTGAAGGACCTGGTGGTGGACCGCAGCGCCTTCGACCGCATCATCGCCGCCGGCGGCTACATTTCGGTGGCGACCGGCAGCGCGCCCGATGGCAACGCCATGCTGGTGCCCAAGGCGGACGCCGAAAGCTCCATGGACGCCGCCGCCTGCATCGGCTGCGGGGCCTGCGTGGCCATGTGCCCGAACGCCGCCGCCGCGCTCTTCACCGGCGCCAAGATCGCCCACTTGGGCCTGCTGCCGCAAGGCCAGCCTGAGCGCGGTCAGCGGGCGATTGCGATGGTGGCGCAGGCGAAGCAGGAACTGTTCGGAAGCTGCACCAATATCGGCGAGTGCGAAGCCGTCTGCCCCAAGGAGATCAAGCTCGAAGTGATCGCCAGGATGAACCGGGATTTTATTAAGGCGAGTTTGCGGGGGAGATAGGCGGGGCTGCGGTTTGGGCGTGATAGCCAGGTTGAGGTTACCGACGATCAGCGGACCGAGGCCGACTTGTCGGGAGTAATATTGCGACCGTCCTCGAACGCAGTTTCCGACAGGGTGTTCCCCATAGGCGGCCGAAACGCGTCTTCTGTCGCGCCGACCATTCAAAGGCCTCAGCGAGCTGTGAGTTCGAGTCGTGTTCAACGCCAAACATGCGCTGTCTGAACCTATAGAGCGAACGGCGCTTCGGCGCGCGCCAGAATTGACCCGCCTCTGCTTTCCAAAAGTGACCCAGGCGGTCTGTAGCTGAGGTCTGGGCCAGAACGATGGTGTCCCCCCGCGCGAGATTTCCAAGCGCAGTATCAGTTACATTGTTGATTTCGTAGTTGAGCCGGAGGTTTGCGCCCTGGAGAGGAGTGGATTCCCCTCCAGGGCAGGAGCTTCTGGGAGTCATCACCTCCCATGGGCCCTCCCGAGAATCCTACAGGTCATCCCGAAAATCAAGAGGGTGGGCGGAAGCGATTGCCCCGTCGGCCGCGGATGCGGCGCTGTCTGCTGAAAGGGTGCGAGGAGCGCTTCGCTCCCCGGCAGGCGCGCCAGCGTTATTGCAGCGAAGAGTGCCGGGAAGCGGCGCGGGAATGGTCGCACTGGAAGGCCCAGGAAAGATACCGGGCGACCCGGGCCGGCAAGCAGCAACGGAACGGTCAAAGCCGACGCTACCGGGAGCGCGTGAAAAGCCGGAAGCCCGCAGAGCCAGAGGCAGTTAACGAGGCGGCGAGGGTAATCACTACAGAACATTTTTTTCGGTCATTGCTGCGACCGGCCTGGCTGCTATGAGAGATTCGCGCCGCAGCGGCGAAGTCCCTTGCAGCACTTCTGCTCGCCAGAGTGCCGGCGCGCGTTGGAACGCGTCCGGGAACGGGAGCAGCGCTGGAAACAGGGGCGCGATTTAAGCCGGAGATATTGATCGGCTGGCGGCACTCGGCTTACATTCAGCCTGTCCGATGCAACTGGAGTTTCACCAACTCGACCGGCGCTGGGAGCACCTACGGGTGCGCCATGCGGCGCGGCAGCGGCGGCTGTTGGCGTCGTTGGCCGAGAGCGGCCAGCAAACGCCCATCGTGGTGGTGGCGGCTGAAGGCCAGGCGGACCGCTACGTGGTGATCGACGGCTACAAGCGAATCGTGGCGCTGGAGCAACTGGGGCGGGACACGGTGGAAGTGGTGGTGTGGCCGATGAGCGAGGCTGCGGCCGTGCTGCTGGACCGGTCGCTGCGACTGAGCGAACACGAGACGGCGCTGGAGGTGGGCTGGCTATTGGCGGAGTTGGAGCGGCGCTTCGACTACGGGCTGGATGAGTTGGCGCGCCGGTTCGATCGCAGTGTGAGCTGGGTGTCGCGGCGGCTGGCGCTGGCGGAGGTTCTGCCGGAAGCGATCCAGCAGCAGGTGCGCGAGGGCAAGATTCTGGCGCAGGTGGCGATGAAGTTTCTGGTGCCGGTGGCACGCCAAAGCCTGGAGGACTGCCAGCGGATGGCCGCCATCTTCGCCGAACACCACTGCGATACGCGCCAAGCCGGCCAACTGTATGCCGCATGGCGCAAGGGGGCACCCGCAATCCGCAAACGGATTCTGGATGATCCCGAGCTGTTTTTCAAAACGCAGCGGCAAGCGCAGGAGACAGCCCCGGCCGGTACTGGCGCCGAGCTGTTACGCGATCTGGAGATGGTGGTGGCGATTGTGAACCGCGCGCAGCGGCGGCTGGCGGGCGCCGCTGCCACCGAGGTGGACCACCAGCAAGCGAAAGCCGCGCGGCATCAGATCGAGCGCATTCAAAGCCAACTCCGCCGCATCGACGAAGAAATCCTACCGGAGAAGAAACCACATGTTGAGCCAAGCGCAACGCACCACGATTCTGGAACTGAATGCGCAGCAAGTGAGCAAACGGGAGATCGCGCTGGTGCTGGGGATCTCCCGCGTGGCGGTGCGCAAAGTTCTGCGCTCCAACTCCACCACCGTGCCGGAGTTGCAGCGTCCGGAGAAAGCCGAGCCTCACCGGCAACAGATCCTGGAGCTTTTCGAGCAGTGCAAGGGGAATCTCGTGCGAGTCCATGAGGAACTGCTGGCGGGCGGCGCGAAATTATCGTATACCGCGTTAACGGCGTTCTGCCGGCGGCACCGAATCGGATATGCGCCGCCAACGCCGGCGGGCCAGTATGATTTTGCGCCCGGCGAGGAGATTCAGCATGACACGTCTCCCCACGAGCTCGAACTGGGCGGCAAGAAACGCAAGGTGCAGACCGCGTCTGCGGTGCTGTGTTATTCGCGGATGCTGTTCTTCCAGTGTTATCCAAATTTCCGGCGTTTCGATTGCAAGGTGTTTCTCACCGAGGCGTTGCGATTCATGGGTGGCGCGACCACTCGCGTCATGATCGATAACACGCACGTGGTAGTACTGCGTGGCAGCGGACGCGACATGGTGCCGGTCCCGGAGATGGCCGCCTTTGGAGAGCGCTTCGGCTTTCAGTTCGTGGCGCACGCGATTGGGAATGCGAACCGTTCGGGGCGCGTGGAGCGCCCCTTCCATTTCATCGAGAATAACTTTCTGGCCGGACGCACCTTCAGCAGTTGGGAGGATCTGAATCAGCGGGCGCGGGAGTGGTGCGATAAGGTCAACTCGACTTATAAGAAACATATCCGCGCGGTTCCCCGTGAGCTGTTCGCAGTCGAGCGACTGCACCTGAAGCCGCTGCCGGCATGGATTCCGGAAGTCTACCGGCTGCAGCAGCGGCTGGTGGATATCGAAGGGTATGTCGCGCTGAACAGCAACCGCTATTCGGTCCCGGTGGACTGGATCGGCCGCCGCGTGGAGGTGCGCGAGACCAGGGACAAGATCGAGATTCAACTCGATGCACGCCGCCTGGTGACACACCGGCGCATTGCCGAAGCCGAGCACCAGCGAGTGATGCTGGCCGAACACCGGCCGCCGCGCGGCCCGAGAGACGCGCGCCCCGATCCGCATCCCGAAGAGAAGGCCATCATCACGGCCGCGCCCGAACTGGCCGAGTATGTCGTGGGGTTGAAACAACGGAGCCGCAAGGTGGTCACACTTGCCCTGCGGCAACTGCTGCGTCTGGTGCGGGAGTATCCACGGGAACCGCTGCTGGGCGCCGTGCGCGAGGCCGGCCGGTATGGTCTTTACGATCTGGATCGGCTGGAACGGATGATCTTGCGCCGCGTGACGCGCGAATACTTTCTGCTCGAAGAAGAATCCGGCGATGACTGAAGAACTGGAACAACTGCTGAAGAATCTCAAGCTGCGGCGCATTCTGGAAACCTATGAAGAACAGTTGCGCGCCGCCGACAAGGACGACATCAGTTATTCGGAGTTCGTCACGCGTCTGGTGCGCGCGCAGTTTCAGGCCAGGCAGGAGGGCGCGTTGGAATGGCGCATCCGGCGCGCTAATCTGCCTGAGCGCTGGTCGCTGGAGACGTTTCCTTATGCCCGCCAACCGGGCGTGAACCGCAAACAGATTCGCGGGTTTGCGGAGTTGGAGTTCATCGCCAAGGCGGAAAATATCGTCCTGGTCGGGGAAACCGGGAGAGGCAAGACCGGATTGGCTTGTGGTCTGCTGCTGAAGGCGCTGGAGAATGGTTACCGCTGTCAGTTCGTCAAGGCCCAGGATTTATTCGACGAGATGTACGCCTCGCTGGCGGACCGTTCCTCGCGTCAGTTGCTCAAGCGCCTGGCCCGCCTGGACGTCCTTTTGATCGACGAATTTGGGTATTTGAATCTGAAACCGGAGCAATCGAACATCTTCTTCAAGCTGATGGAGGAGCGTTACCGCCAGCATTCCACAATCATTACAACGAATCTGGTGTATGACGAGTGGCCGAACTTCTTGGGCAATCGCCCGATGGTGGAAGCGCTGCTGAGCCGTCTGCGGCACTACTGCCACACCGTGCACATTGACGGGCCGTCGCTGCGCCCGCCACAAAGTTGAGGCGTACGATGGCGGACGACGGCCACGGCCAGGAAGGGTACATTCGCCAGATTTTGGAGGCGTACCGCAAAACGCCGGGTACGATGGGAACCGTCCGCCGTGCGGACCGCTTGCTGGCCGCGCAACTCTACCAACGCGGCGTGGCCGTGAGCGTGATCGAAAACGCATTCGTGCTGGCGGCGGCGCGCCGCCTGATGCGGTCCGCGGATGCCCCGCCGTTGGGCACGGTTCGCTCGTTGGCTTATTTCCTTCCCGTGATCGAGGAAGTGCTCGACATGCGCGTCAGCCCGGAGTACTTCCAGTACATACGCCGCAAGCTCGAACGAATCGCCCGCGATCGGTAGGTCACCACGCGCGCCTTTGGCGCGGATGATAGAACACCAACCCGCACGCCTTCGGCGTGGATAATACTGCTTGCTCGTTTCACTCCACACAAAAACACGCCTTCGGCGTGGATAATAGCCCCTGACCTTGCTCCCGTTCCCAGTCCCGTTCTCAGAGGGGGTCACTTCAGCCGAGATCTACTGGTCTACTCTTGCCAAGCGCCCAAGAACGGCCGCTATAGCTCAAGCATGCCCACGATGCCTTCGACGTGGCGGTTGCCTCGGCGCACGATTAATTTAGCCCGCTGACAGAACGGACCAGGAAATTAAGGTGTCTGCTCGGGCCAAACGGCGAAAAGGCTTGCGTTTGACGTTTGAGCTGCCGCCAGTCTTAAGAAATATCCGAGTAATGTAAAGAGGGAAGCGCGCTACAAACGCCTGTCTTGGAGATGAAGCGTCTTGAAGCCCAGTGTCAGCCCTGGTCGTTGCCGGAAGGTCCTAAGCGACAAATCTCACAAGCCCAACGAATCATCAGATCCAGTTCGTCGCTGACCGCGAGCGTGAGCCGCCTGTACAAGTCGCTCAACTTCGCCGTCGGGCTTTCGCCAGCCGACTGAATGCACTCATCACACGCTGTGTGCATCGCGTAGGGAAACATCGATCGCGTAAGGTCGAGCCGTTTCCCCCACTCTTGCCTGCCCGTTGTCGAGGCCAAGGCGCCCCGACCCGCGGCGAGAGAAGCTTTCACCTCCCCGGGATCTTCATCCGCGTCCTCAATTAGTTGCTGCAACGTAACCGAATGGTCGTGCGCTTTCGTGCGGCAATCCATCGCGGTGCAACACGATGGATAGCAGAGCAGCGATCCGAGCTCTGATAAGTCGACAGAGGAACGAGCCTCGCCAGCACTCCAGATTCCCAAGCCGTCGAGCGGATACTTCAACTCATGCTCGATGTAGGCTTGTACCGCGGCGTCCGGACCAATTACGTCCAATTCGTAGTCGAAGTCCGCGCTGAACACCGCGCACGTGAGCTCGAATTGCGCAAGCAGCCGCGCGGTATCTTCCCACTGTTTCTTATCCAGGTGGTTGAGGAGCGAGAAGGGCCGCAGCCCTGCCGCAACCGTGAGGAGGCCCAAGCGTTCGTGCGGCTCGAGCCAGCTACCGCCGCCAATCCAGACATCACGAGTTGCGGCATAGACCTTCCGGGCGTTGTCCATGTCGCCGAATTCGGAAACGGGCGACGTTTGGGACATCAGCACCGAAGTTCCCCGATCTGGATGAGGGCAGGAGCCGGCTGCGGCCGGACGGCCGGCATATCGTCATGCTTGCGTCCGTCCAACGTTCGGCCGGCCTTCTTCTTGTTCACTCCTCCCCATTGCTTAAAGAAGAATGCCACGCCGGCCGCTTTGCACTGGTCGCGAATGTCAGTGACCCACTCCTTCTTGATTGGTCGTGCGCCCGGACCGGACTCACCGCCCACGATGGCCCAGTCAATCCCAGTGAGATTCAGCTTGGGCAGCGTTCCAAGGAGCGGTTCGAGCGATAGGAACTTCACCGCCGCGCCGGTCTTGCGCAAATCGTCGATCCGAAATGTGTAATCTGCGTTCTCAACACTCACACCCATCCAAACGTTTGCTGGCCACTCAAGTTGAGGACTGAGCTCTCGTAGACGCTCGGAGCGTTTGGTGAGAACTTGAAACTGGTGCCAATGGGCAGCGCGCATGGTCTCGAACGCGCGCCTGATAAAATCCAACGGAACCCCATCCTGGAACAGATCGCTCATGGAGTTCACGAAGATGACTTGCGGCTTTTTCCACTTCAACGGGGTGTCGAGCATGTGCTGATGCAGGGTGAGATTGAATCCGTTTCGATAGTTCTGTTGTCCCATCGCCTTCAGCCGCTTGGACAGCCGCTCTGCGTAGCACAGCTTGCAGCCAGGACTGATCTTGCTGCATCCGGTCAGGGGATTCCAGGTTGTCTCGGTCCATTCGATCGGTGTTTTCTGTCCCACGGCGATCTCCTTACGACACCGCTCGTACCCTTGTCGGCGGTGTCAGGCCGAATCACCAGCCGCTTTTCACATGATACGTTACTTACGGCGTTGGCATAAGGCTCGCAAGCCAACTTATGCAGAATGCGGCGACCGCCTCATGGCTTTACGCGCTGGTTCGGCGGTCCCGCAGAGGCACCGACCGGTGGACGCTTACTGAGCTTTCCGGGCATCAGAATACAGTGGTCATTTAGCCTGTTTCCCCGCCTCGGAGTTGGACATTCAAGTGCACCCCGTTCCACCTGTTCGGCGACAACTTGCCTAAACTCAGACTCACGGAATTGCATGAAGTAACGAATGACGACTTGCTGCCAGACCTCGCTCCTGGTCTTTCCTGGCTGTTCCTCGACGATGTCGCGGATTACACCCCCGAGAGTCTCCCGTTCACCGTGACGGGAATCCTTCCAATCGAGCTGGCTGTCTGCGAATAGAGGCATGTCCTGAAGTGCCGCGTCAAAGGTGTGCTCATTGTACGCGTCGAGCATGATGTCATTCATCAGCAGCAGTGCATCGACATGCCGAGACCCAAACACGATGTGGTACTTGACCCTGGTGCCATCCGCCTCGCGGACAGGACAGCTGCAGACGTACCGGAGGTATCTCGCGAGGCGCTGCTTGTAGGCGGCGACGATCCGCTCTTCCTTATCAGCCGGGGTAATCCGGTCGTCCCACATGAGATCTCGCCACTCCGTTGTGCCGAGAACACCGTCAAGGGTGGAGTGAAAGCCCCGGACGATATCCGAATCCGCCCTCCCATGCGAAACCGACCGAACAGCGGCCAGACGGTGCAGTGCTGGCATGTTCAAGTTGATAAGGACTTCGGTGCTGAACCGTGTTCCGCGCTCCAGCAGCGGACGGATGGAATCGAAGCCGCAGCCCTTCAGCCCGAACGGGTCGAGGTAAACAAAGACGGTTTGCTCCGCGATGTGTTTGCGGATTTCGTGCAGGAATCCCTCACTGTTTCCGAGGATTGGATGGGCAAAACCGGCCGTCGTAAAGCGTTCGAGTGTTCGGGACAGTGAATGGTGGTGGCCGGAACCCTTGTTGACGAAGTACGCGACAGCGTTGCCTGCCGCGTGCTGCGAGATTTGCTGGCAGATGATGAGGGGTGATCCGGCGGTGCCATCGCTAAACTTACCGGCTCCGGCGAAACAGTCGATAATTACAATGCGACTGCCAAGCCGACTCACCTTGCTAAGGTAGGGGGGTAAGTACGTACCCAAGATGCGATCCTTGATCCGGGACCACGGCCGCTTTTCCGTAAAGAACGAACTCTCTATGTCCTTCATGCTGCTTTATGGCTGATCACGGAGACAACATTCCGCCACTGGTCTTAGGTTGCCCAGCCGAGTATAGCAGCTCTCTTACTCCGGTCAAAGCAGGCTGTCACCTGGGTCACCTGGGGACCTCGCCCCTGCGATTCCGAACGATAAACGCGCTTGCGCCATCTGACCGGTTGGCCGTATCGTCATTACGTCGAAAACTGACCCTACTATGAGAAGTGCGTCGGACCCGGCGGCGCGCGGCCCTGGCTCAAACCACGAGTGGATCGTTTGGAACTGCACCACCATTGCGCCCGTCTGCCCCAACGAAATCAAGCTCGAAGCGATCACCCAAATGAACCGCGATTCATCAAGGCGAGTTGGCCGGAAGGTACAGGTCCCCTTATCGCCGGGCAAATATCTCGACCAGAACGGCAGAGACTGCTTGAGCGGTCTTGGCGGAGACTAATCCCAGTTTCTGGACCAAGCGCTGCCGGTCGACGGCCCGGAGTTGGTCCAGCGCCACCTGGCCACCCTTACCTTGGAACCTGACCGCCACGCGCGTGGGATTAGGGACGTTCCGCGGTTGTCGTGGGAGCGATGATGACTGTCCGTAAATGCTGGTTCATTTCATCGGGCGAGACCACCAGACAGGGACGGGTCTTCTGAATCTCGGACCCTGCGTTGGGTCCAACGATACCAGCCAGACCTGATCCCGCCGCGGAGGGCTCCCCACTTCCACTCGTCCCGATCGAACTGATTCGGCGGAAAGGTCTTCAAAAGCAATTCATCAGCCTCGGCCGGGCCGGCGGCGCGGAAGGTGTCTTCCCAACCTTGGCGGGGCAGACGGCCGGGGGCGATGACCAGGCAATCGTTTTCGATACGCAGTTCAACCGTACTGCCGAAACCGCACTGCTCGATGATGGGCTTGGGAATGCGAATGCCGCGCGAATTCCCGATACGTACCAGTTCCGTTCGCATGGTCCGGCAGCCTCCAATAGTACATTGTAACCACTGCGGCTCCTTACCGAAGAGACGGCGCGCCTGCCAGCGCAAACGCGAACAACGAATTACCCGCCGCGATGGTCTCGTGCTCGGTCTTGGGACTGGTCAGGCGAGGTTGACGCACCGCCGACACCCATGCGTGCGACGAAGCCGGTGTGCGAAAGCTGGTAACCGCCGGCCGCTGTGCAGGCGGGGGCCGGCTTCGCAGTGAGGCGCCGGTTGCATGGCCAAGTTGCAAGAACTGCACTCTGCCGTCCTTGGCCTTTCGATTGCGACCCGAGCTGAGCCGGCGGATGACGAGGCGCTGGTTTTTCGGTCTTGACTTTACTGTACAAAGTAATTTATGATTACCCGGTATGAGACTCCATATGAGACTCCGCTTTCTGCTCGCAGCCACCATGGCCCTGCTTTCCGGGTGCAGCCGCTCCAATAACCTGCTGCTCGGCCGCGTGGAGGCAACTGTGGGAACCCACACCGTTGTAGTCACGGATTGCTACCGGACACAAGCCCCGCAACCCGAAAGACTGGCTGATGAAGGCGGCCAGCCGGTCTACCGGTACATGCCGTGCCAGGATGCCGACGTCTGGATTCGCCGCGGCGAATTGACGGTGAACGGTAAGCCGTACGGGCGTTTGAATCCCAGCGACGCGGTACTGGTTGACCACGGTGTCGTGTCGATTGGGCGCGGGCAAGCCAGGCGATGAGGGTAGATCTGAGGATACCCGGCCTATCCTACTTGTCCTTCGCTTCGCCGCCGAACTTGATCGACGATTCCCCGGTGTACTTGTGATAATTGCGGAAGTCGATCACGTTGCGCGAGCAATTATCGCTGCCGCGCTGGCAGCTCAGCGATTCCGAATGCACCGGCAGTAAATACTGCTGGGCATCGCCCAGGCGGATGAACTGATAGTCGACGGCCGTTTCCACGTGGTCAATCGGGAAGTTCGTGGGCATACCTTTGGCCGACATCTCGATGCGCAACACCCGCGCGGTCGCCGGGTCGATCCACATCGACCCGGAATAGGCCGGCTGGTAGCTCTGCGATTCGGCGTGGATGCTCCAACTGGAATGCTCGCGGGTTACCTCGAAATCGTACATCTTCGCCATGATTCCACCGGCGCGGGAATCCCGGCGGAAATGGAAATCCGCCGCCGTGAAGGGCGAAAAAAGGTTGAGCAGGATGGTGCCGAATTCGCCCGTGGACCATGATCCGCCAGTCTCCTCGATGCTCTTCTTGACCACCTTGCCGTTGATTTTGATGTTGCGATAATCCTCGCGGCCGTTTTCGTAAACGACGTCGGTCGAGACCACGTCAATCGGCTGGAAGTTGGCCGGGCGGCTCTCGCTCTGGAAGCGCGACATCATTTCCTGGCACACATACGCGGGCAGCGTTTGGGTAAACTCCATGGCGGCGTCGGCGGCGCGCCGGATCAGCGGTTGGTCGGGGCGCTGAACCATCCGCACCGAGTCCTCATCGCCGTCGCCGCGCGAGATGGTGGGCCGGCGGTCCAGCGTCTCGACTTCCGGCTGGGCAGGCCGCGACAAGACGGGCGGCGGATTGTTTTCGGCCACCTGCGTTGGCGGTTCGGGCGCATGCTGGCGGGCCACGTCATTCGGCCGCCCGCGCTGTAGCCGCGGCGGGCCCGGGTCGTCCGGGTCCCTCGACGCGGGCGGCGCGGGCGGCGAAACCCGCTCGTTGGATTGCCCGGAAACGGGCGGCGCCGCCGCTGCATCCTTAGATGTCTCCTTCGGGGCGTCTTTCTGTCCGTCCTTAGGGGCATCCTTCCAGGTATCCACGGCCCCGCCCTTGTCGTCGGCGTTACTGGCGGTCTGAGCGGTCGCGCCCTTCTCCCAGTACACGTTGACGGCGGTCATGCCCGTCTGATCTTCCTGCGCCTCCACCGAAAGTTGGTCGCCGGGGGAAAAGCTCGGCGTCTTCACTTCGTCGCCCGCCTTGAAGAACTTGGTTTTGTCCGTGCGCTTGAAATCGAGCACGCGGTTGTCGCCCAGTTCCAGCGAGATCAGCTTGGCGTCCATCTGCTTCAAGTGGCCGCGGAAGTTGGGCAGCGGTTGGTTAGGGTCGGTCTTGGGCTTCCCCTTGCTGCTGCGCCCCGGAATCGGGATTCCGGTTCCGGTACCGCGCCCCGGGTATCCGCCACCCGGATAGCCGCCGCCCGGATAACCGCCACCGGGATAACCGCCTCCCGGATAGCCACCGCCGGGCGGATAAATCTGCGCCTCAGCGGCAGCAAACACCACGAGCAACAGAATTCCTGGTTTCACGATACTGGTTGAGATGTTCCGCACGGCTATAAGGTTACCTGATTTTAATGTCAAGGTCTCCCCCCCGGTCTCCAGGAACTTCGCATACCAAGCTTGTCCGCTGGCCCGAAGGGCGCAAAAGTTGGTGAACCGGGCCGATAGAGGCGGCGGGCAGATTCGCGGGGCAGGTATTTCGTTGGAAATGGGGCCAACCGCGAGGTCCGCGGATCTTG
>DATMNI010000474.1:0-14378 GCA_035570275.1 Candidatus Acidiferrales bacterium
CCTGCGTCCAGCTATCGTGAGGAGCCAGCACCTTCAACACATCCTCAAGACCGGGCAGGACACCGGAGTCATAAAACTGCCAGACCGGATAACGATATCCGTGACGACCAGTTGCTATCGCGAGGAGTCTTCCAGCATGTCGCCGCTTATCCACCATCTGGCGCGAGACCCCCAAGCGCGCTGTTACTTGCGCCACGGTCAACGCCCCTCCGTTCTCATTAATCAAGCGGCGAGTGGCCACTATTCCACGAATGAAGGCAGGTGCAAGCGGGTCTGCTTGTCGCAGATCATCAAGTAGCTCCGGAGAAGACAAGGCACGCAAAAGAGCGACCAGATCAGTTGGTGCTTCCGTCGCGTTCGCGATTGCGCTTTCGGAAAGAGCAGTGAATCGGAGAACAGCGTTTATGGCCCGCACCAGCAGAGCGCGCAGCAAAGGCGCCTCACTTTCGACGGTGAGGCGTACTTGCTCAAGCCACTCAGGAATCTCCGACGGTGCCTCAACAGATGTTGTAGGCGGGTCTCCCGATGTGCCTCCAGCCTTTTGCGGAAGTCGTCCAGATCGGAGGTCGATTCGCCCGCGTCGCAGTGCCATAGTTTCCCAATTATCATAACGCCGTTTTCAAATGGAATCCGACAACCCGACAACCGAGTTGAGGCACCAAGAGGACAAGCGCGCCGGACGCCCATGAAGAACTGACGCCCCCGCATACCCCGCCGCGCTATACTGGCCTGACTACCATCCAGGCATGCGGCCATGACCAAACCGTCCTCGCGTTTTCTTCCGCTGCTGCTGCTGCTGTTCGCCGGCAGCGGCTGCGCAGCCCTGATCTACGAGATTGTCTGGTACCAACTGCTGCAGCTTGCCGTCGGTTCCACTTCCGTCTCCATGGGTGTGCTGCTGGCTACCTTCATGGGCGGCCTGTGCCTGGGGAGCCTCGGTCTGCCGCGGTACGTCTCCACCCGCCAACACCCGCTGCGGGTTTACGCATTCCTGGAAGTCGGCATCGGCGTGTTTGGCGTGCTGGTGCTGTGGGGGCTGCCCCTGATCCAGCGGGTCTACATCGCCGGCGCGGAGAGCGGCCTGCCGGGAATGCTGCTGCGCGGCCTGGTGGCGGCCGTCTGCATGCTGCCGCCGACGGTGCTGATGGGCGCGTCGCTGCCGGCCATCGTGCGGTGGATTCAATCGACGCCCGCCGGTGTCTCCTGGTGGGGATGGCTGTACGGCGGCAACACCGCCGGCGCGGTCTTCGGCTGTCTGCTGGCCGGCTTTTACCTGCTGCGCCTTCATAACACCGCCACCGCCACTTATGCGGCCACCGCCATCAACCTGGCGGTGGCTTTACTCAGCTTCTGGCTGGCCGCGCGAGTGCCGGCACAGCTCGGTGACGAATCGCCGGCGGCCGGCTTCACTGTGCAGACCCCGGCGTTGCCACCTGCATCACCCGCGGCATCACCCGCGGCAACCCAGGCGAGCCACTGGCCCGTCTACGTTACCATCGCCATCTCAGGCGCAACCGCCCTGGGCGCGGAGGTGATTTGGACGCGCCTGATGGGCATGCTGCTGGGCTCCACGGTCTACGTATTCTCCATTATCCTGGCGGTCTTCCTGATCGGGCTGGCGCTCGGCACTACGGCCGGCTCCTGGCTGCTGCCCAGCGTGCGTCCACGGCTGGCGCTCGGATGGTGCCAGATTTTGCTCACCCTGGGATTTGCCTGGACGGCGTACATGATCGCTGATTCCCTGCCCTACTGGCCCATCAACCCGCTGCTCACCATCAGCCCCTGGCACACGTTTCAATTGGACCTGGTGCGCTGCCTCTGGGCCATCCTGCCGCCCACGCTGTTGTGGGGCGCAAGTTTCCCGCTGGCCTGCGCGGCCATCGCCTCGGGTGGCAACCGGGATTCTGCCAACCAGGATTCTGCCAATCAGGATTCGGGGCGCGTGGTGGGCGGCGTATACGCGGCCAACACCTTCGGAGCCATCGTGGGCGCATTGGCGGTGAGCCTGGTGCTGGTGCCGTGGATCGGCACGCAGGATTCCCAGCGCGTGTTGCTGGCCCTTACCGCGGCCAGCGCGCTATTTATGCTGGTGCCGTATGTGGTGGAATACCGATCGACCGCGGTGGCGGCGTTGGCGGCTGTCTCCATGCTGGGCGCCGGTCTGCTGGTGCGCGGCGTGGACGCAATTCCCGGCCAGGTGATCGCCTACGGCCGCCGGATCGCCATTTCCGCCGGCAATTCCAAGATCCTGTACACGGCAGAGGGGATCAATTCCTCCGTGGCCATTTCGCAGTGGAACGATGGCGCCTTCGAGGTGGACGTGAATGGCCATGTGGAGGCCACCACCGAACCCTACGATATGAAGCTGCAGCGCATGGTGGGCCATCTGCCGGGGCTGATCCATCCCAACCCGAAATCGGTGCTGGGCATCGGATTCGGCGCCGGCGTATCGGCCGGGACATTTACCACCTATCCCGGAATCCGGAAGATCACGGTCTGCGAAATCGAGCCGATCATTCCGCCCACCTCCACCCGGTATTTCGCCACGCAGGATTACGACGTTCTGCATAATCCCCGAACCCACATCGTCTTCGACGACGCCCGCCACTTCATGCTGACCACGAAGGAGACGTTCGATATCATCGCCTCAGACCCGCTGGACGTCTTTGTCAAAGGCACCGCCGCGCTGTACACCAAGGAGTACTTCGAAGCCGTGAAGCGGCACCTGAACTCCGGCGGCCTGTTCAGCCTGTACGTGCCTTTGTACGAAAGCGACGAGCGGACGGTGAAGAGCGAACTGGCAACGTTTATGGCGGCCTTCCCGAACGGAACGGTTTGGGCCAACACCGTAAACGGCGCGGGATACGATCTGGTGTTTCTTGGCCAGGCTGACGCTCTCACCATCAACCTGGACGAATTGCAGGAGCGGTTGAACCGTCCCGACTACGCGCCGGTGGCGCAGTCGCTGCACGAAATCGGCATCAACTCGCCGGAGGATTTGTTCTCGACCTATGCCGGCCAGAAGTCCGACCTGGGTGCATGGTATGCAGGCGTGGAACTCAACCTGGACCGCGATCTGCGGTTGCAATTCATGGGCGGCTGGGGCATCAACTCGCGTCTGGAGGACGTGATCTACCGGCAGATGCTGCGATACCGCCGGGCGCCCGGAAACCTGTTCACCGGATCGCCGCAGCGCGTGCAGACGCTGCTGTACTCGTTGGGCCAGTGAAGCTCGCACTCATCGGTTACGGCAACGTTGGCCGGGCGCTGGCCCGCCTGCTCCGGCAGAAGCGCCGCCCGTTTCCGTTCACCATCACCGGCATCCACACACTGCGCCACGGCACGGCAATCGACCCGGCGGGCCTCCCAGTGGAACCACAGTTTGGGCCTGGCGCGGCTTCCATCGAAGAGTTCCTAAACGCCGCGCGCGCCGAAATCGCGGTCGAACTGACCACGCTGAACCCGTCCACGGGCGAGCCGGCCATCAGCCACATTCGCGCGGCATTCGCCCGCGGCATGCACGTGGCCACCGCCAACAAAGGCCCGCTGGCGCACGCCTATGCCGATTTGCGCGACGAAGCCGCCCGCGCCGGCCTGGGTTTCCGTTTCGAATCGGCAGTGATGGATGGCGCGCCCGTCTTCAACCTCTGGCGCCACACCATGCCCGGCGTGAAGGTGCTGGGCTTCACCGGCGCGCTGAACTCGACATCTAAGGTGGTGATCGAAACCATGGAGGGCGGCGGCTCTTTTGACGAGGGTCTGGCCGACGCCCGCAAAATGGGTATCACCGAAGCCGATGGCGCATTCGATGTGGAAGGCTGGGATTCGGCCGCGAAGACGGCCGCGCTGGCCAACGTCCTGATGGATGCCCGCGCCACTCCGCAACAGGTTTCCACGCGCGGCATCACGCGGCTGACGCCCGAGCGCATGCAGGAGATGGTGCGCGGAGGCAAGACCGTCCGGCTGATCAGCCGCGGCCGCCGCACGGCATCGGGCCTTTCGCTGCGGGTTCGCGCCGAAGTGCTGGACCGCTGCGACGTGCTGGCCTGCACGCCCGGAACATCGAACCTGATTCTGTTCCATACGGACCTGATGGGGACGTTTGGAACGGTTTCGATCAATCCGGGAGTGGAGCAGACGGCCTATGGGGTGTTCAGCGATCTGGTGGAGTTAAGCCGAGGCGTCGATGGTGCGAACGTCGTACGCGGTAATGGCGTCGTCGGCCGTCATGAGAGTTAGGTCCTCGCATTGAGCCTGGGCGATCAGCATGCGGTCGAAGGGGTCGGCATGGTGCAGCGGCAAGTCCCGAACGGCAAGGGCGTGTTCGAAGTTGATCGGCAAAGGCCGAAAGCCGCTCGCAACCAGATCGGGAAGGCATTTTCCCAGCGGTTCCTTGAGTTTCAGCCGCCCCAGTGCGGACTTGACTGAAATCTCCCATACAGAAGCTGAGCTGATGAAGAGCCGCGCGCCCGGCCGGAGAATGGCAACGCGCGCCCGCCTACCAAGTTTATCGCTGTCCAGCAGCCACCAGATCAGAACGTGTGTATCCAACAGCAGGTTGATCACTCAGTTTGATCACTCAATGCCGAAGCCCCGGAGAATTTCCGGTGGTAGTGGTGCGTCAAAATCCCCGCCGACCTGGATTTTGCCTTTCAGCATCCCAAGGGTCTTGCGAACGGTCTTTTTTTCCAGCGGCGCCAGCCGGGCCATCGGTTGTCCGGCCTTGGCGATGATGATCTCCTCGCCGGCGGCAGCTTCCTGCACCAGAGTGGAAAAGTGCGTCTTGGCAGCGTGGATGTTGATCGTCTTCATATGGACTAAGTCTAGTCTACCATAGACACAACAATGGTGCGGCCACCTCCGAGTTGCCTCCGGTGTCGAACCCGCCTGGCGCTCGCGAGTGAATCGACTCATCGATTCGGCGCGCTGTGGCTTCCGCCTTTCCCGGATACAGGTAGGGTCCATACTCCCGGTCACGCAGCGCCTCGATCTCCGCTCCGGTCTCTTGCAGCGTAAGCTCACCATCCACGTAACGCCGATAGACAGACTGCGCTTCGTCCGGTTCGGGCCCTTCCGGACGGACCGAAGCCAGGGCTTGCCGCACCGCGTCGAGGCGTTTGGTACGTTCGGGCAAGGTTATCTTGACAGTCGGCGGCATAAGGGCGACTCCTTTGAGGTCACCATTAGCTCGCTGGGAACCAGGCTCAGTATCGCTACGAACCGAGCAAATTCGATCACAAGGAACCGCCTCAAACACCTCCTTTGGGCTCCAGCCGATCAGAAACTGTGATGTGGACTGGCCGCGTGGAACGCGCTAAAAAGGATGTTGGTCCTTACATCATGAGTAGCTCTCCTCCGGAAATTGGGGTCGATCCCCGGTTGGTTCCCAAACGGAAGCTCTACACCGGCGCGACGATGCCGGCCATCGGCTTGGGGACATTCGGATCGGACCAGGTGACTGCCGATGAGATTGCCGCAGCGGTGAAAGATGCGGCGGCGCTGGGGTACCGGCACTTTGACTGCGCCTCGGTTTATGGCAACGAAGACTGCATCGGATTCGCCCTGCGGGAAGTGGTCCAGTCCGGGATTCCGCGGGAGGAATTATGGGTTACCTCGAAACTCTGGAACGATCAGCACGGCCCAAGCGACGTAATCCCCGCGTGCCGGAAATCGCTGGCCGATCTGCAACTTGAATACCTGGACATGTACCTGGTCCACTGGCCGTTCCCGAACTTCCATCCGCCGCATTGCGATGTTTCCTCGCGCAGCCCGGATGCCCGGCCGTATATCCACACCCAGTTCATGAAGACCTGGGGCCAGTTGGAGAAACTGGTGGACCTGGGCCTGACGCGGCACATCGGCACCTCCAACGTCACCATTCCCAAGCTCAAGCTGATTCTGCGCGATGCGCGCACCAGGCCGGCGGTGAATGAGATGGAACTGCATCCGCATTTCCAGCAGCCGGAGCTTTTTGAATTCGTGCGCGCCCAAGGCATCGAACCGGTCGGCTATAGCCCGATCGGCTCGCCGGGGCGACCGGAGCGCGACCGCACGCCGGAAGACACGGTGGATATCGAGGACCCCGTGATCGTAGGGATCGCGAAGCGGTTGGGCGTGCACCCCGCCGCGGTTTGCATCCAATGGGCGGTGCAGCGCGGGCAGACGCCGATTCCGTTTTCCACCAAACGGCGTAACTACCTGGCCAATCTTCGGGCCGTCGTGAGCGAGCCGTTGACGGATGACGATATGAAGGCGATTGCGGGCATCGACAAGAATTGCCGTTTGATCAAGGGCCAGGTTTTCTTATGGAAGGCCGATCAGACGTGGGAAGAGCTGTGGGACCTGAATGGAGAAATCGCCAAATGATCGGAGAAACCGCAAAATGATGGCCGCGTTTCTGCCCGGTAACAGCACGGTGGAACTGAAGGACGTCCCAGTGCCCGAACCCCGCCACGGCGAAGTATTACTTCGCATGAAGGCATCCACTATTTGCGGATCGGATATCCGCTGCATCTACCATGAGCACCTGGGCAAGGGGCCGGAAGGCTACCAGGGCGTGGTGGCGGGGCATGAGCCTTGTGGGCAGATCGTCAAGTCCGGCCCCGGTTGCCGGCGCTTCGGGCTGGGCGACCGCGTGCTTGTTTATCACATCTCCGGTTGCGGCATCTGCAACGATTGCCGCCGCGGATACATGATTTCCTGCACCAGCGAGCGCTACCGCCGCGCCTACGGCTGGCAGCGCGACGGCGGCATGGCGGACTACCTTCTGGCCGAAGAGAAAGACCTGATCCATCTGCCCGCCGAACTCTCGTATGCCGATGGCGCGCAGGTGGCCTGCGGATTCGGCACGGTTTACGAGGGGTTACAGAAAGTCGGGATCGGCGGCAACGACGCGGTTCTGATCACGGGGCTGGGGCCGGTCGGGCTGGCCACCGGGGCGCTGTGCCGCAAATTGGGCGCCAGCCGCATCATCGGGATCGATGTGGTTCCAGAGCGCATGCAACTGGCGCTGGATCTTGGGCTGTGCGATGAAGTGCTGGCCAGCGGCCCCGGCAACGTGGCGGAGGTTCGGCGGCTCACGGGCGGGCAGGGAGTGGAGCGGGCCGTGGATTGTTCGGCCAACGACGCGGCGCGCGCCACGGCCATCCGGGCCACGCGTAAATGGGGACGCATCGTCTTCCTGGGTGAGGGCGGCAAGGTGGAGTTCAACCCGTCACCCGATATCATTCACGACCAGAAAACCATTTTCGGTTCGTGGGTGACCTCGACCTGGCTGATGGAGGAACTGGTGGAGCGCCTGGTGCGCTGGAACCTGCACCCGGCCGATCTGGTGACGCACCGTTTCGCGCTGGACCAGGTGAGCGGCGCTTACGCTCTGATGGCTTCGGGGCGCTGCGGCAAGGTAGCGGTATGCTTTGACGAGGAACTGGCGGTGGAGGCGAGGCGCTCAGCCTAATTCCCCGCCGGCGGCTTCCACTTCTCGATCGGAGTCCACACGTTGCCATTCGCGCTGCATGCCGCCAGAGTGTTGGCGCTGCAAACATCAACCTTGTAGACCGGATGAATCTCCCAGGCGGATTGCCGGGCCGGATCCCCCGGTACCGCTTTGCCGTTCTCGCAAAGCTTGTGACTGGCATCGAAAAACAACTGCCCCGTCACGCGAACGGGAAACTGCGTGATCGCTTCCGGCTCCGACTGGAGCCCCGCGCCAGCCAGCGGAGCTACGCGGGCGCCACTTGCCCGGCGGGCTTCCGCAACGCCCCCACCAGGTCCACCAGCGGCTTACCGCTTTGCACCAGGCGTGCCAGCGTTTGCGCCGGCGGCTTCTGTGCCACCAGCACATGATCGGCCCACTGCAGCATAGCTTCCAGGCTGGCATCCAGCAGGTTGCCGATGTGGGGGATGGCGTTCATAATATATCGCTGATTGCTGCCGTAGATATCGCCGAGCTGGATGTGCGGGTCGAACACCCGCACCTTGCGTCCCTTGCCGATGAGGGTTTCGAGCAGCAGGACCACCGGGCTTTCGCGCAGGTCGTCGGTGTTCTCCTTGAAGGCCAGGCCGAAGACGCCGATCCGTTCGCCCGGCAGATCGAGCGCCACCTGGATGGCGCGGTCCAAATGCGCGTTGTTGGCGGGCAGCACGGATTCCAGCAGCGGCAGCTTCAGATCGAGCCGCGAAGCGCGGAAGACCAGCGCGCGTAAATCCTTCCCCAGACAGGAGCCGCCAAAGGCGAAGCCGGGCTTCAGGTAGGCCGGCGAAAGGTTCAGGGAGTGATCGCGGCACAGGGTCTCCATCACCTCGGCGCCATCGATCCCCAGTTGGCCCGCCAGCGCACCCACCTCATTGGCAAAGGAAATCTTCACCGCGTGGAAGGCATTGCAGGCGTATTTGATCAACTCCGCCGTGCCGAGCGACACAATCGAAGGTTCCACCGCGAGGCCGCTGTAAAGCGATGCCACGCGCTCCACGGCTTGCGGGCTCGACCCGCCCACCACCAGCAGCGCAGGCTCCATGAAATCCCGCACCGCCGCGCCTTCGCGCAGAAATTCGGGATTGGATACCACCGCCACCAGCGGCGATCCGCCCATGGCCGGCAGCACCACATCCTGGCAGGTTCCCGGATAAACCGTGCTGCGAATGGCCACCACCAGCGGCTTGGTCCGGCCGGGCAGCAGTTCGGCGATCTCCTGAGCCACGCGGCGGAGCTGATCCAGGCCCAGGTTGCCATTTTTCTCCGATGGCGTCCCCACGCAGACCAGCGCCACATCGGCCGCAGCAAGCGCATCGCGCAGCGAAACCGAGGCGGTGAGCCGCCCCTCCTCCACGTTCTTCCGCACCAGTTCTTCGAGCCCCGGTTCAAAGAACGGCGCGCGGCCGGCCATGACCGTGTCCACTTTGAACTGGTCGCGGTCCACACCCACCACGCGATGGCCGATATGGGATAGACAAGCCGCAGTGACGCATCCCACGTAGCCAAGGCCGAGCACGGCGATTTGTTGAGGATTCACTACACCGGAAACGGGGTCCACGCTCTCTAGTATGCCATGTAGCGCCGGGGAGTTAGCCATGTAGCTCTCGGACGATTGTGCCGAAACGAAGAGTGCGAACCATCAGGCGCTTGATCTTCGGGCCTGGCGCCGCAGCGGATCGGGCACCGGAATCTGCAACAGGAAATGCCGGGTTTCTGTCCAAACCCGCGGCATCGAACTGCGATGAAGCTCGATGCGAAAAGACAAGGCGTAGGCTGGGATGCCACAAGCGGCAGCCGTTGGGCGGTGCCAGGCGGTGCTACAAGAGTTGAAGGGCCGAATCCGTGTCTCGACAAACGATTTTGCGCCCCTGGGTATTCACAAGGATTCCGTCCAGATTCAGAATCGCGTCGTCTGCCGAAACCAGAAGCTCGGCATCGAATGCAATTGCAGTTGCTGCATGAAGCGCATCGGCAGCGCGAATCCCACGCGTCTGCAGATCGAGTTGTTGTAGCTGAAGGCGGACGGTCCCGGGCGTCAAGTCGAGCACTGAGATGTTGAACAGCTCGACTACTATCTGGACCTGCGTAGTTATAGACCGTGCCGCCGGAATCAACAACGTCTCGGCACGAGAAATACCCTTTGCGGATTGCGCGAGCAGCCGATACAGCGCCTCTTCAACCTCGTAGTATGTTAAGCACGAGGTGGCGCCGATATGGATTCTGCCGACTTTCTCGAAGAGCCGTTCGGCATCAGCGGCAATGTCCGCGGGGGCGCGTCCTCGTCGCTCAGACGATCTCAGAAGTGCATTCGCGCTTCCACGGGTGCTGAGATAATCGATGAATACTCCGGTATCGAAGTAAACGCGCACCTATACGGCCCGGAGATGGGTAACAAGTGCTTCAGGCGTGACAACCTGGAGCATCTCAGCGGTCGCCAAGGTCTTCAGCCGTGCGTCCCAGGTAACAAAGAAGTCGCATTCGACGGCGCTACTGAGGATGAGAATGTCATTGGAGTGGGCCAGGCCATTTCTTAGAGCTCGTACTCGCGGCAACAAGGCTTCGGCCCTTGCGAAATCCACCGGCAGCACCCGGAAATGGTCTCGGATTCGATCGAACTCAGGCTGTCCAGCGGCATCCGCAGCGAGAAGCAATTCCTGAAGCACAATAGGGTTTACGGCGAAGCGGATGCGGCCTTCGGCTTCGGCGGAGAATAACTGTGCTGCCGACGGCTCGCCCCGAAGGTATCCGATGATCACGTTAGTGTCCAGGAACACGAGCGGTCGCTTACGTTCAGAACATTCGCTCCGTACGAGCGGCTCGGGCTTCGCTACCTGTTCCATTTCTTCATTGTACGCGAAACGTGATCTTTGTAGCCGAACGTTTGCCCTTAAGAGCCGCGGCCCAATTTTGCAGACGCTTCAGATTAACGGCCTTCTGGGAACTGCAACCGAACAGGGCCCGAGACTGGTTGGCGCGCCCTCTAAGTCATCTCGCCAACGACGTTAATTCAACGCCTGATGTCTCCTATCCCCACAACTCATGCACCGGGTAAAACTGGAACGGCCCGGTCTTCGGCACCAGGTCGAAACCGCGGCCCAGCGGGTCGTTGTGCAGGGTCTGCGTCCAGTCGATTCCCATGGCGGAGTAGATGGTGGCCTCGATGTCCTCGGGGTAGACATACCGGTTTTGCGACCAGCCGTAATCCGCCGTGTCCGAACCCGTGGCGTTGGTCTGGCCCACGACGGTTCCGCCCTGGGTGCCGCCGCCTGCGAAAACCGCGAACTGCTGCGGCCAGTGGTCCCGCCCGTTGGCGCCCGAAAGCGGGCCTACGGTGCGTCCAAACTCGCCCACCATCACCACCAGGGTGCTGTCCAGCAGGCCGGAATTCTTCAGGTCGTTCAGCAGGCCCGACACGGCGCTGTCCAGAATCGCCGCCTTGGCCGGCAAAGTGCCCGCGGCGTAAATATTCTGGTGCATATCCCAGCCGTCGTTGGAGGTGATCTGGATGAAGCGCGTGCCCTGCTGCGCTTTCAAAACCTGGTGCGCCACCAGGCAGGCATTGCCCAACGCCGTGTTGCCGTAGCGCGCGCTGTCGGACGTCACAAAAGCGAAGGCCTGGTTCACCACGGGGTTATACATCAGTTCGTTGGCTTCGATGTAGAAATCGTTGTAGTCGCTCATCGGCTGGCCGTTGGGCGAGTCGAACCGCAGGTTATCGTCAACGGAATGCAGCAGCTTGAGGCGCGCATTGTAGCGCGTCTGGCCGCCCACAGCGGGGGTGGTGGTATTGGCGATGCCGCCGGTATTCGGCGTGACGCGGAACGGCGCGAAATTGGCAGGCAGGTAACCGGATCCGACGCCCGCGCCCGAGTTCAGCGCCAGGAACGTCGGGAACGCCTGCGAGGGCTTGCGTTCGCCGTCCTTTTCCAAAGCCACCACGCTGCCGATATTGGGCGCGATGTTTCCCAGCGCCGCCGCCGGATTGCGGCCGATCTGCGTCCACACCTGCCCCAGCGTGTGCACCAGGGCGTGCGACTGCATGGAGCGAACGATCGAAAAATCCTGGTTCTGAAAATTCTGCGCCAGCTTCGGCAGCAGCCCGGTGGGGAACAGGGCTCCGTTGATGGTGGCCGGGTTGAATGAGGCTGGAGTGATGCCGTTGACCATCTTCAAATCGAAAGTGTCGGTGTGGCTGGGAGCGCCCGCCAGCAGGATGAAGATCACGTTTTGCGCGGTGCCTTTGGTGGTGGAACTCGTAGTGGCAGCGGCCGCCGGATCGGCCGCCATCAGGCTGCGATGCGCCAGGAACGAACCGGTGACCCCCGCCCCCATCACTTCAAAGAACCGCCGCCGCGTCCAGTGCGGCCGGTTGAAGAACGTCTTGTGGTCCCACCCGTACTTCCTGAAGAATTCGTTGGTCTTCTCTTGTTCTTTGGTCATCGCGGCCTGCTCCGTTACGTTAATAGTTGAAAACGAAATCCACCTTGTTGTATAGCGACCAGGCCAAATCCTGAATGGCCTGCGACCGGGTGGTGCCGCTGGCCGCGGGGACGGCCGCCATCGCCGTGGACATCTCGGTGGACGTCGGGTAGCGCGACAGAATATTCAGGTACAGCGAGTTGATCCCATCGGCGTTGCCCTTGGCGATGGCCGCGACCACAAGCTGGCTGGCCGTGGCGCCGGTGTAAGCGACGTGGCCCTCCACGAAGGTGTTGTTCATCAGGTTGAGCGCCTGCAGAATCGACCCATCCTGGCGGCGCGGCTGGTCGTCCCGGTTGCCGCGCAGGAAGCTGTCCAGGAAATTAGTGCCGATGTCGCCGGCCGGCATGTTCACGGTATCGGGCAACTGCATCGCGTAGCTGGGCTTGGCGTAACCCTGATCGGTGAATCCCGTAATGCTATAGCTGGGGAAGGTGCCGCTGGATTGCGCTACCGCGTCGTGAACTTCCTCGGCCCAGAGCCGCCGCACGAACTTGCGCGCGAAGTACGGCTCCCACGCCGCGTTCCAGGTGCCGTCATAACGGCTGGAAAGCTGGTAGGTATCGGATACTGCAATCTCGCGCATCAGTGACTTCACGTTGTATCCGCTGTCGATGAAGTGCTGCGCCAGGGCGTTCAGCAGGCGCGCATTGGAAGGCTGCAGCGTCCAGGGCGCCGGTGGCGGGCTGTCTGGATTGAGCCGGGCCGGGTCGAACGAATCCGGCGGATCCACGATGCCGCGTCCAAAGAACTGCGCCCAGATATAGTTGACCGACGCGCGGGCGAACTGGAAATCGCCGGTGATGTCGCGGGCCAGCGCCACCCGATAGTTCTCCCCCGGCTTGGGCGTATCGCCGTTGAAAATGTACTGCGGGGCCACGTATTGGCATGGCTGCCCGGCCTTGCACCCTGACGGCGCCGTGCGCGCCGGACGGTTGCCTGTGGCGGTGTTCAGCGTGTAGTCGTTCGTGTAACCCTTGACGTTGTCCAGGACCGACCAGTAATAGATGTTGGGATTGGGGTTGACTGTGTCGGCGGTAACGCGCGCAAGCTGCGTGCGGGAAAGGTAGGAAGCCAGTTCCCAAGCCTGGTAGCGCGTGGTGTTGCCGGCCCACAGGCTGAGCGTATCCAGGTGCCCCCGTCCGTTATGGCACAGCAGGCAGTTGACGTGACTCATGCCCATGAAGGTGTCGAACGTGGCTGCGGTCATGGCATCGATCGCGTCTTGCATCGGTCCGCCGGTGATGAAACCGTTCAACAGATAATTCGTTGGCCCGTTGGTGTAACTGTCGGCGTCCGTGGCGGTGATCAGATCCGTGGCCATCTGGTTGTACGGCTTTCCGCTCGCCAGCGAATCGCGGATGTACTGGTAAAACGCGTTGCGGCCCTGGGCAAACCGGTTCAGGCTGTTGCTGGCACGGGCCACCGTATTCTGATAGAGGTCGCCGTAGAACATGGTCCATTTGTCGACCCATTCGGGCTTGGCGAGCAGTTCGTCCACCAGTTTGGCGCGCTTATCGGCGCCGGTATCGGCTACGAACGTGAGAACGCGGTCGGCGGTTGGAATCCGTCCGGTCAGGTCCAGGGTCACGCGGCGGATGAATTCCCAGTCGGTGGAAGCGGGCGCGGGCGTGATGGAATTGGCCTGGAAGTCGGCGAAGATGTAGGAATCGATCGAACCTGCCTGGTGGGATTGATCGTAAGAGTAGGTGCGGCTGCCGCCGGGAACATTCCCCAGCATGGCGCTGACTTTTTCGGTCGTCCCACTGAGGGCGAAGGCGCGGGGGTCCCGGCTGCCCCGGGCTTGCAGAGCCTCGCGGGCAAAACGCTCGCGCAGCGGGCCGAAGAACGAACATTCCGGGTGGGAGACCGTCAACTGGCCGGTATCGGGCGGAGCTGGAGTGTCGCTGGTTTGGCCGATCAGCATCCCGGTGAAAACCAGAAGGCCGGTAAAAGCCAGAATCAAAACACCCTGCGGCACCGACAACCTACCAGGCTTTTTCATAAATACTCCGTCCGCTGATGCGGCACCTATTGATGCTAGTGTAAACCCCGGAGATTGGTGGAGTTGTTAGAGTTGTTCAGGGGTGGTGTAAACTTCTTCACGGTCCCCAGGCTGACTTAAAGAATAAGCGGGATGAACGGGGTTTATCAAACATGACCAATCGGACGGGGTGGCGATGGGCGGTGGCGGGGCTGCTGGCAGCCGGCTCGATATCGGCGCAAACTCTAACCAATCAGGCGCTCAACGGGAAGTATTTCTTCCGGCACGTGTCTCTGGGCACGGACGGCGTGGCTTCCAGCAACCTGACGGATCCTCGCAGCCTGCTGGGCACTATCACGTTTGATGGCAGCGGCCGCTACAGCTTCACCGGCCAGCAGGTGGTGGGGAACAACGCAGCCACTGCAGCCAGCGGCGCGGGGG
>DATMNI010000475.1:0-9695 GCA_035570275.1 Candidatus Acidiferrales bacterium
GCTGCTCTGCTGGTTGCGGCCCGCGGCCCCCGCGGCGACCACCGAAACTGACGGCGTTCCACTTCGAGAGATCCTTTCCGTCGAACAGCACGATGGCATCGGAGGGCGCGGAGGGCGTTGGAATCGGGAGGCCGGGCGTCACCTTGCGCGGCTGAGGCCGCGAATGGTCATGCGCCAGCCATTTTTGATCGGACAACCGGGAGCCGACCGGACTGCCGTCGAACGGGCCGCGGCCCGGGGGATACTGCACGGCGCCTTGCGGGGCTCCCTGCTGCGCCTCTGCAATTCCTGCCGCCGTGGCACACACCGGCAAATACGCGACAATCTGCTTTGCAAACGATCTTCGATTTACCATTTGGGCTGTTCCTTCTCTAATGGGCTGTTCCTTCTCTAAATGAGAATAGACTTTCGGCAGGCCGCGAACAAGGAGCGCTGTTTGGGTTTCGGAGCGCCGATCCGATGTGTTTTTTTTGAAGAGCGCGGAAGCGAGGCCGCCGCGCTCCGGTCATCGGCTCGATGAGCCCACCAGGCTATCCCTCGGCATGGTTGCTTCCCAGCAGAGTCCGCTTCCGTTTCCCTGGCAGATTCATTGTAACCTTAGCTTCTCCAGCCCTCGGAAGTTTCTCTTTCTCCACAGCTCCGTCTACCGGCTTATCCGGCGACTCCTGGAGATACCTTCGGCCGAGTCGCATTGATTGATCACTTCGTTCCCGACGAAAAATATCTGCCGATGGCAACAATGGAGACGCCAAGTCCGAGCAGCACTTCGGTATCAGTGAGCAGCTTCGAATACCATGCTGTTGCGTACATGTCTCCGTAACCCAGAGTAGTTATCGTCACACAACTGTAGTGGAGGCAATCCAGATATGACAAGCAAGCATTTGGAACCGTCAGAATGCGCTCGCCGCTCTTAAGCAATGTCCAAGGATGGTGGATTCCATTGAACGGCGTTCCCGGAGTAGATGACATAAGCAGAAGCGTGAAGTACAGATTGCAAAAGATCACTAGTATCGCCAGATAGGATGAAACTGTTCGCCGCAGGAAGTTCTAGTTTACCGGGAAGTACAGGAAGTTGTAGACCAGTGCCTTGACCGATACGTAGAATAGCAAGTTCGGGAAGATCATGACTCCGACAATTTCAGGAGTATAGATATGGACTACCTGCAATTCGATTATGTTCAAAATCAGGGTGTAAGTGGTCAATGCAGTCCAGAAGAAGGGATTCCTCGTCATGCACAGTTCCTTCTTGGGAAATGCTAGCAAACCTCTCAGGTGCTTGATGACTTTGCCGTACATGTCCTGCATTGTCTTAATCTTAGAGCTCCATTGGGGGGCTCTGGCGTCATTGTATCGTGTCTAATGCGGCAAGCGCCTAAAGACATCTGCGTCGCAACTTGTCTATAAACCTGAATCCGGCATGAAGATTGCGATTTTAGGGCTGGATCGGTTTCAGTCGGTGAACCTTGCACAGGATGCCATCAGCCAGATCCTGCAGCAGCGGCGACTCTCGAAGGCGAAGAACCGGGCGGTTCTGCGGGCGAGTCAGTTCACCCGGCAGCAGGAACAGTTTGTAGCGCAGCTTTTGAAGAGTCAAGCTCTGCCAGGATTCCTCCAGGCAATTCCGCTGAAACGCAGTGACCAGGTTGTAGGCAAGCCGAATGATCTCCAGATACAGCGCGTTGGCTGCAAATGAAGAAGTCGGGATCTTGCGCAATGCATAATCTTCACGCAGTTCACAGATCCGCGGCTCCATTGCTGCCCGCCCATCATAGAAATGCCAGATGCCGGCCGGCGTCAGATCCATGTTGGTTACCCAGGCGCGATACATGTAGCGACCCATGGTGAAGAGCGTGGTTTCAGCTTCATCGTTGGGAATGAATCGTCGCGCCACTACGGATTGACGGGCGTGCGGCCAACCGTGGGAGCGATGATCGAACTCGGCCATCTCCCACTGCTTGTTGACGGATTCATACCGTAAGCCTGGAAGCAATCGCTTGAATGCTTGGGTCAGGCGGGCCACGACTGCATATTGGGCGGCTCTGGCTTCGAGGATTTCCAGGACCGGATTGAAACCAAAACCGGCATCCGCCCGGACACGCAGTTCTCGAATATCTGGTGGTACGTTGACGAAACAGGACGCCATCAATTCAACGCTGCCATCCCATGTGCCAGCATTGCCTGGCCGCAGTTCGGTATCCCACAGATAGGAGGAGTTGGCTTCCAGGCACACCAGCGGGTTGTAGGAACGCTTACCCCGATGACGGGGATTGTAGCCGACCTCGGCCTTTTGCTGACGCCCGAACACCGTGACCACACTACTGTCGAGATCAAAGATCAAGCGGGAACGGTGGTCTGGCCGGTGAATGAAACTTTGCAGCAGTCGATCGTTCACCCGGTGCATCTGTTCCAAGAACGAGTCGGGAGCCTGATGCAAGAAACGGCGCAACGTTTGCGGATCGGGGAAGCTCGGCAGGCCAGTCAGGTATTGGAAAGTACCGTTGAAACGTAAGAATGACGCGGTCTCCAAGCGGTCCAAACCCCAGCACAATAGGATAGACCAGAGCCAGTATCATTTGGGACAGACTGTATCGATGGTTGCGTCTGGGGTAGGTCAGGTGCCGGGCCAGGAAGTCGCGCACCTGCAGCACTTGCAGGAATTCGTGGAAAAAATACGCACCGCCAAAGTGCGTCAAACCCCTATGATCACAGGCGATTCGCAAATTTCGTGGTGCCCTATGCATCTGAGCCTTACCTCACTAAAAGTTAGGTAAGGCTCAGAATACCAAAATCGTCTGTAAGGCCCGTGAATCGGCCTGTTGAGCGGCATTCCGGACGTGAAATACGCCGGATTCAGGTTTATAAGACGCATGCCTGAGGCGAGAGCCAACCATCGCGTGCGGAGGTGGGGCCGCTGTCGGTGGGTCACGTGGGCGCGCGCGCCGACGGGATGGAGAGCCGCGCGTAGGTCGCGTCGGCATCCCGCGTTCTGCGCGCCCGCGCGCCGTTTGCGATTAACGTCGACGCGGGTGTTTCGCGACGAGGCAGGACCACGACGGGCGGCCCGCCGCGGTCGCGCGTCTCCTGCTTCTCGTCGGCGAGCGAGCGGCTTCGCCGGCCTCGCCGCGGGCGTCTCCCGCTCGCGCGATTCGAGCCGCTCGTCGCGGGGCGTGTGGGTGCGCGTGCGGTCGGGACCGAGGAGCCGCGCGCGAGTCGCGCCTGGCACACGCCTTGCGCGCCCGCGCGTCGCCGTCGTCGATCCCGGGCCGGGCCGCGACGCGCGGGTCCCTGCAGGCGCACGTCTCCTGCTGCTCTCGACGGGCGAACGGCTTCGTCGGCCTCGCTGCGGGCCGGCGCGGCCGCTCGCGCTGTTCGACGGGGGGGCGCGTGGGCGCGCGAAGACCACGCCGCGGCCAAACTTCTGCACGTGGCGCATCTTCATCAGCAGATCGAACGTCTTCTGGTTCCCGTTGACGTCGATACCGGCGATGTTGTTCTGCTTGGTGCTGAAACCCAACTTGCGGTAATGGTGGCTTTCGATGCCCCTATAGCGTTTTCAGAAATATATTGAGCTCGTCGACCGTGCGCTTGCGTTGATCGTGGTGCAGATTGTGGGCGGCGCCGTCGATGTGCACCAGTTTCCCGTGCTGGATTACCTTTACGGCTTCTTCGTTCGACTTACGGATTTCGGGCGGTGCGTCGGCTTTCAATATCAGAACGGGCGCGGCAATCTTCGAAAGCAGTTCCGCCGTCCCCGTGCCGCCCCTGATACCTTGCCCCTCCCGTGGTGTATATGCCGTGATACTGCTTCTTCGAGAGCGCCCAATACTGGCAGTCGACGATGTCCCATTTCGGCGAATCTTTGCGGCATTTTGCCACCAGGTCCTCGAAGCTGCGAATATTCTGCGCAACCAGTGCCTCCGGAGACCCCGTCATCACAAGTGCGCCCGGCGAAGGCTGTGCTCCGCGTCCTGAGGCCGCTGCTGCCGGCGTCGCCGCTGGTCCCCGTCCACCCGGTTGGCCGAGGCCGGGATCGAGCATGATAATCGCACGCGCCAAACCGGATACTGCGCCCCGATTCGCATCACCGTAGCGGCGCCCATCGAATGACCCATCAGGATCGGTTTATCGAATTTCATCGCATGAACGAAGTCCACCAAGTCGAGGACCTGGGCGTCGGCTGTGTCCGCAGACGTGGGCGGATCCGTCAGGCCGTGGCCGCGCGCATCCGTCATGTAGATGTCGTACGACCGTTGCAGATCCTGCGTCAGAGTTGTCCAGCACAGGCCGATATCAGTCGCTCCGTGGGCCATCACGATCGCGGGCTTTCCCGGCGCGGGAACGGCATGGTAGTAGTGAATGCGAATGCCGTTCGCGTAGACGTAACCGTCCGACCACCCATCCGGTATGCCCGGCGGCACCGCCGCCACCGCCGCGCCAGCCAGCGTCAAGAGCAACACTACTCGTTGAAAGATCATCATTTTACGCACTACTCCTTCGTGGGATTTCTGCGAGCCATTGTAACCCCAACGGGTGCCCGTGGCACCGATCAAACGACAGGTGGGCGCGCGCTTCCGCTTTGCTCTCCCCGCAGTCGGATAGTCAGCACGCTGGCCGAGGCAAGGGAGTATACTGCTGCGAACCGGGCAACACCGACGCCCGCGGGTTCCTTTACGAGATGCAGCGTCCGTTGCCGGTCTTCTAGGTTCTAGGCATCGAGCAATTCACCCGTCGGATCCACAGAACGGATGGGCAGTAGCAAGCGTTCGCCGGCAATGGCTATGGCGGCCAGTTTGGTTCGCGGCCAGCAGGGAACCGTCGCTCGTACGCCTGCGCCACAAGCTCCTGGACGCCTCCGAAGATCGTGTTCACCCAGCCATTGTCTACCGCTGGCACTCGAAATTTGCGGCGTCTTCCAGGTTGCCCTGGCCCTTGTATTGCGCGTGGGCAGGGTAGGGGCACAACGGGCGGCTACGGCCGGGGAACGCTCGCCCGGTCGCGGTGACTGACTCGGGTGCCTGCCCCTTTTCAACCCAGTCCACCGATGCCGTGAGCATGTCGAAAGTGTCCAGCGCGGCGCTGCCACCGCCACAGTGGCCCATGCCCGGCGCCAGGAACAGGCGGCTCCAGCCTTGCACCTTAGACTCGCCACCATTTGCCGCCGTCATGCGCTGATAGTAATCGATCGTATCCTTAGCCGAAAACCATGGATCGCTGACGCCGTGATAGAAGATTAGCTTGCCTCCGTGCGAGGAAAAGCTGTTGAGATTCACCCAGCTATAGCTATCGCCGATGCGCGCAGTGGGATTGTTGTCCACCACCGCGGTTTCGGCATCCACATCTTGCGTCGTAGCCACGGTGGGACCGCCCACCGGACTCGGGCCCGGATTCAGAAGACCCGGGATGCCGCTTTGCGCCGCGATTCCGGTGTCGTAGAAGAAACCAGGGTAGACCTGTTTACCGCTCGAAGTTTTTGGGCCCGCGAAACCTTTTTCGATGGCCGCCACTTGCTCCGCCGACAGACATCCTTCGGCCTTTGCCCCCACACACTGCAAATCCGCAGGCCGGAAACTGCAGCCCGTCACGTTGAAAATCATTCCATCCGAAGCGCCGTCGCGCGCGTCGCAAACCTCCAGAAGCTTCGCGATGACTGCTTTTTTATCGCTATCCGACAAGGCCGCGCCTGGACGCCCGTTCGCGTCTTTCGGTGCGATTGCGTTCAGCGCCACGGCAACGGAGCGCGTGGCTAAATTGGAAAAGCCCGTTCGCATTGCGGGAGCTCCGGCAACAACACCGTCAAAATAGAACGGGTAGCGCTGGGACATCAGCATCGCTTCGCGGCCTCCGGTGGAGCAACCCACGTAGTACGAATGTTCCGGTGGCCTGCCATAGTGAACTTCCATGATCCGCTTGGCGACCACGGCCAGCCGTCCGATTGCCACAAACTCAAAATCAAGCACGGCCTGTTGGTCCTGCAGGAAGCTGCCATCGAACCCTCCGCCGGAGCTCTGATGGCCGGTGTCGCTGGTGGCCACCGCGAAGCCGCGCGCAATTGCCGGCTGCGTTCCGGCCGCTTGCGACCCGATAGGCTCGGCGACCGTTCCATTCAGCCCGCCGCCGCCCTGCTGCAAATATTGGCCTGTCCACTTCTCCGGAAGGGCGATGGCAAAGCGGATGCCGTACGTCTTGCCATCCGGTCCCGTTCGGCGATCGATGATGCCATCGACGAGGCAGCGCGCCGGCAACACTGGTCCGGATTGACCGCCCCGCCCCGCGGCGGGCGGCCCGGCCGCGACGATTTCGGCGCGGGTGATCTCAAGCCTGTTTCCAGGCACTTGAAAAGTCGCGAGATCTTTGCATTTGTCAGGGGCTTGTGCAAACAGCGTGACCCCGGCTGAAGCAAGCAATAAAAAAATCCGTCGCATAGTTCTCCTCAATCAACAAGTGCCCGTACGGGAGCTCAACGAGCGCGACACTTCCTGGATTCTAGCGGAAGGGACAGGAAAGAATCCGCTTGTCAAAGCCGGTTGGAACTCTGGAGAACCAAAGGGCCGGGTGTTCTTCCCGCACTTTGCTCCGAAGCTGAGCGGGGATTCGTGTAAGGCCAGTCGGCACTGCTGTGCGAAGCGGGGCTCTACCGGCCGTGTGTCCCGCGGCAAAACAGAGCTTCCAGCCCGGCCAGCGCGCGATCCATGGTTGCCGGGAGATCGCATTCGCGGTGTTCCAGGCACCAGCGAACAGCAACACCGGTGAGGTGCAAACTCACGCCGGCAAGGGCTCTGGCCGCCAGTTCGCGTTCGCTGCCCTCCGGGAGCCGCCGCTCGTATGCCTGCGCCACAAGAGCCTGAACTTCCGACAGACGTGACATCTCCGCCGCCGCGGCCGCCGGGCTCCGGCTCAGGATGTCCAGGTGCTTCCGAGTCCGGGCCTCGTCTGCTAATCCTTGCTGCGCGATACGCGAGATCGACTCCCGGAAGGCCGCGCGCACCGAAGCGCCGGGCGCGCAAGCATCGATTGCCGCGGCGAGTTGGTTGCCGTAAAGCAGCAGCGCATACGCCATCAAATCGCCCTTCGACGTGAAGTATCGAAAGAATGACCGCAGCGAGATGCCCGCCGCGCGCGCGATGTCTTCGACCGTCGTCTCGTCGTAACCGTTGACAGCGAAGAGGTCCATCGCAACGTTCCAGATGGACTCCCGGACGGCCCTCGATTTCCGTTCCTTCAGGCTCGGAAGCACCGCACTTCCGGGCCGGCATTCGCCGGGGGTAGGGTTCAGTCGCAAAGGCGCTCTCACTTGGAATTCAGAATACCAATATGGACAACTTGTGTCCATAGAGGCGTTTTGTGTTGACTTTGGCATAATGTGCTATTTATACTGAGCGGCAAATGTCTTCGTCATTTCTCCGCGACAGCAGCGTACGCGCCGCCTTGTTCGCGAGCCTGCTGGTTTCGCCGGCATTGGCGGCCACCTGCCAGTTCATCGGCGTTACGCAGTTTGGCGGGATCGAGCCGCCGCTGGCGGTGAATGCGGACTGCACCGATCCCGACTACAACGACAAGACCTTCGTCGTCGACATCACACAACAGCAGACCGTGAAACTGCCGGACGGGTCGACGATCTCGTATACGGAAGTCAAGGGCCGCTTCCCTGCGACCCGCACACAAGCGCAGTTGCCCGCTGGCGTGCAAAGCCCCACAACCGCGAGTCACAGCGTCACGTGGAGGTTCCCCGATAAGGCACATTGGCGCAACCGGTTCTTTCAGCAGACCTACCCGTTGCCGCTGGACTTCCTCAACACGGTCGACAGCGGCTTCGCGTTCAGCAACGGCGGCTACACCGTCGGCGTTACGCCCGGCAGCCCGAACGTGGGCTACCGCGTTCCTGCTGCGGCAGCCAAACTGGCCAAGGCCTACGCCAACAAACTTTACGGCAACACCGGCCGCATCTACGGCTACATCTACGGCCAGAGCGGCGGGTCGGTGCAGATGATGGGCGCGAACGAGGGCACGGCGGGAGTGTGGGACGGCATCGTGCCGGTAGTGATCGCGACGGACGGCCTCACCGCCCATTCGTTTCAGTGGGATTCTCTTTACGCACTCGCCGTGCCCGAGGCCAAGCGGCAGGCGATCGCGGAATCGGTGGCTCCGGGCACTGCGCGCGATATCTACGCGGGCCTGACGAGCGACGAACGCGACGTCCTCAACGAACTGCTGAATGCGGGGTTCGCCCGGCTGGCGCTTGAGGACATGAAGTTCGCGGTGAGCGGCGGTCCAGGCGCGGGCGCGATACAGACGTTTGACGCGGCTTATGAGGATGATTTCTGGTCCAAGCCGGGATACGAGGGCTCAAATCCTCCGGCTTATCTCGCGGCAGCGAAGGTGGACGGGTTAGCGAAAATCGCGAGCGTAACCCGCAATGACCAGTCGCTGCCAACAGCGGTTGCTTTCGATCCGGCAACCGTTCCGGCGCTGGGCTCGATTGGCGTGGCGGGCCTGCAGTTCTATCTCTACGCACCCGACGGCGCCACGCGCATCGCGCAGGGTGACGCCCGCTCCCTCAGCGGCAAACTCGAGGGCAGCACGCTGACGCTGACCGGGAGCAACGATCCGGCGCTGCTGAATGCGCTCGTGGCAGGCGGCCGGGTCCGCATCAACAATCGGTCACTTCTGGCCGGGTGCTTCTATCCCCGTCATTCGATTCTGGACAACGGTAACCCCGCATACAATCAGTACAGGAACGGCGACGGCAGCCCGAGATATGCGCAGCGCCCGGTGCAGACCGCCTACGTCCCGAACGTCCGCTCCTCCGGCGGGCTCCGTGAAACCGGGCACCTGAAGGTAAAGACCATCGTCATTGAGGACCTGGTGGACCCGTCATCCTATCCGTACGTGGCGGCGTTCTACGCGGGGCAAGTCATGAAGGCGATGGGCGCAAGCAGGGCCAACAGCATGTTCCGTGTTTACTACAACGAGAACTCCGGGCACGGCGCGGCCGGCGTACTGCCAGGCGGAAAGATCGCCACCACCGCGATCGGTATTGCGGGCATTCTGAATCAGGCGCTGCTCGATCTTGCGGCCTGGGTGGAGCGCGGCGTGGCTCCGCCACCGTCTTCCCGCTACAGCCTGGATGCGATGAACCAGGTGGTGCTGCCGGAGAAAGCGAGCGAGCGGCACGGGCTGCAGCCGCTGGTACATCTCACCGCGAACGGCAAGGTCCGGGCCGAGGTGGCTGTCAATGAGCCGGTCAATCTGCAGGGCAGCGTCGAAATGCCTCCGGGAACGGGTAAGGTTCTTCAGTACGACTGGTATCTGGGCAGGAGCGATTTCGCGTATGAGCCCGCGACTAAGCTCCCGGAGCCGCAACCCACTGTGAGCGCCACACGGACGGTCAGCTTTCCGGCGCCCGGCGAGTATACGATCACGCTGCGGACATTTGCTCAGCGCAACGGGACGGGCGAGGTAACCAACCCGACACTACTGCAGAATCTGGCACGAGTTCGGGTTATGGTGCATTAAACCGAGAAAGACAAAAGGAGAAGCCGGATATGAAATCGTTTGGGTGCGGCTACTTTAGAACGACGGTCCAGGCGGGGTAGAGGCGGCGCTGGTCCTGTTCGATGTGGAATTGCCAGTAGGCATCGAAGTCTCCTGAGAGGTAGATGGCGCGAAGTTGAACGATGGCTTCGGCCATCTGCTCG
>DATMNI010000476.1:0-116849 GCA_035570275.1 Candidatus Acidiferrales bacterium
AAATGTTTTGATGCTGAGGATTGACGGATGACCGCGCCTTCGGCGAGGATGAAGTCGCCGGCCCTTACAACCGGCCAAAACTCAGAAAACTAACGTTTTCTGATGACCGGCAACACTTCGCGGCGCTGAAGGACAACCGCGAGGTCCGCCGCCCAACTTTCCACGCCCCGGCGTATGTGTCCTAATCCAGAAGACGCGATCGCGACCCTTAACTTCGTTCGAACTTCATTCATATTCATTCCTCTGCAACACTACGCGAGTAAACGCCGGTAGACCGCCTACGTTGCGGCCACCATCTGGTCCAGCCGGAAATAACGTCAGTACGCCGGCGAGCGTTCTCTGCCATGCTGGCCCTCTCAGACGCATTGCCTGCGAGCCGGAGGATTGCGTCGCTTAACGCCGGGAGATTACGCGGTGGAACCACGTAGCCGGTTTCGCCATGGACCACACATTCGCGGACGCCGCCTACGCCCGAAGCCACAACCGGACTGCCGACCGCACTCGCCTCCAGGATTGCCAGTGGCATTGCCTCGCAAAGTGATGGCTGGACATAGATGTCCATACTTTCGAGAAAGCCGCTGACGTTGTCGGTAAAGCCCTGGAATCTCACTTGGTCCGACGCGCCGAGGGCGATCGCCAGTTCGGTGAGGGAATCCAACAGCGGCCCTCGTCCGGCAATCCGAACCACGGCTTCAGGGTGATGCTTCCGGATTTGTGGCAACACGCGTACAAGATATTCGTAGCCCTTCGCCTGCTCCAGGCGGCCCATGCTACCGATGACGAACTTGCCAACGAGACCTTGGTCACGTTTGGCTTCGTCGAGGCTCAGCCTTCGCTTCAATCGACTTACATCGACTCTGTTGTGAATCACCGTGATACGCTCACGGGCCCATCCGCGAAGTCTGCACGGTGTATCCAATCCCGCGCTGTGGCTTCGCTAACCGAGATGCTGTGGTGAAGGGCTCTCATGCTGGTCATTTCAAGTAGACGATACTTCCAGCCGCTGCGCCGGGTTAGTAAGTCGTAAGTGGAGTCCACATGCCAAATAGCGATGACGCGCGGGACATTAGCAAGGCGGGCGGCAATCGGTGCAGGCTCCGCCCCAGCGTTATTGGAATGAGGCAAATCAAGACGCCGCTGGATGAATAAGCGCCGCAGCGTAGCCACCTCACGCCCCAAACCGACCGCCCACGCCAACGCGGATGGCATCGCAACCCGTCGGCGGTACTTGACGGTCGTAGAGCCTGGTGTAACTCGCTGGGGCTTCGAATCAGACAGCGTCACAATCTCCGCGCCAAGCGCTCGCACATCCTCGTGCCAAGCGCGGCGCACAGGCGCGAAAAAGACGGGCTGAAACTCCTCGCGATTGAGACCGCGGAGCAGGCTGAGAAGATACCGTGTCGTGCCGCCTGAAGTTTCGCTATCGTCGTAATATCCAATGATGTATTTCGCCATTCACTTTAGAACCGAAGGGTAATCAAGAACCAGGGAGTTTGCCTGGACCTGCCCGAAACCCAGAGGTCACCGCCGCCCGCACCTCTAACACGAGGGTCCTGATGCGTCGATCAGGCACCGGCCACTCACTGAGTGATCGCATCAAGTACGTCATGGCGGGCTCACCGTACTCCCTGGCCGATATTGCAGCGCGATAGTAGAGCACACCCTTAATGCGTCGCCGCCACAATGCGCGCTTGATGCCGGACAAATCTGACACAAGAGTCTTATCGACTATTGTCAAGGTCTTTGGTAGCATCTGCCTATAATCTCTACTGCTACTCGTATTCAGCTCGTAGTAGTGCGTCAGAGGCTGCGATACTTCGACTGCGGAGTATGCCCTCAGAAAGCGGACAAAACATTCCCAATCTTCACAGCTCGCACCCTTTAGGCTCTCGTCGAACCCGCCCAGGCGGAGCAATTCCGCTCTACGAGCAATCACCACGGACGGTGGAAATGGATTTCGCAGACGGCTCGCCGGCCAGACGTCGGCAAGCGGCAAGTGTTTTAACTGTTTCGCCCCATCAATCCTGTGAAACCAGTAAGCCGAGTAGCAAAGTGCAGCCCCGGGGTCTGACTGAAGGGCTGATATCTGAAGTTCTAGTTTTGACGGTATCCATTCATCATCATGATCCAGAAATGCGATCCACGACGAGGCGGCATGCTTAATCCCGGCATTGCGAGCTGCGGCCACACCGCTGTTCCGCTGAAGTATATACCGAACGCGAGCGCCATAGCCAGCCACGATATCGGCTGTCGCATCCGTGGAACCGTCATCAATAACGATTAGCTCATCAACAGGGTGCGTTTGAGCGAGTACGCTTTCGATGGAGCGGCGGATAACGGCTGCTCCATTATATACGGGTATCACGGCCGTGACGCTGAAGTCTGCTTTCATTGGTTTCTCCCTGCGTGTTGACATATCCTTTTTAGGCCTTCTGCAGTTGGAATCACCTGCCGCCATCCGATTCGCCTTTAAGCGTTCGGTTTGTCGAAACTTCTGTGCTTTCCACTCGGGTACCGCCCTATATGGCGGGTCGGCACAGCCCGGCGCGTGATCGCTGGTGATTAGCACTGAGTAAACAAGCTTGGCAGTGAGTGTCAGCAGATTCGGTATCTCCGCTATAAACACGATGCCAATTGGTGTTGCCGTGTCGTTCCCAGCACCTGTTCACAGATTGCGAACAGTTCCTTGCCAACATCGTCCCAACCGCGGTGTGAGTGTGCGGCGATGGCCTGGTCGTCCCATGGTCGATTTAGGGCTGACTCCAGGGCCTGGCAAAGCGCCGCCGGGTCGTGCGGTCTGGTCAGGATGCCGCAGTTCTCATCGACCAATTCCGGCACACCGCCCACATCGGTGGCCACGACGGGGCGTCCGGAGGAGAGCGCCTCAATTACTACACTCGGACAGCCCTCCGAGTAGCTTGGAAGGCAAAGCAGATTTGCAGCCGCCAGCCATCTGGCAACTGTTTCTGGAGGAAATCCGCCGAGCAACCGCACGCGTTCCGGCATGTTCTGTGCAGCCTGGGACCGCAATTCTTCCATTAGATATCCTTCGCCGATACAGGCGAGTTCCAACCGCGGATGGGTGCGGGCGAGCCCGGCAACAGCCTGAAAGAGCTCACGCAAGCCTTTCAGTGGAATCAGGCGGCCCACAAACAATACGAGTTCGGCGTCCGGGCGGATGCCGAGTTCGGACCGCGCCTGGCAACGATCGGAGGGCCGGAACATAGTGGCGTCGCAGCCATTCGGAATGGCGGCGATCCGGTCCGGCGAGGCACCCAGCCTGATCGCCTGATGGCAGAGTTCCTGGCTGACACCGGTTACGAAATCGGCACGACGCAGGACTCGCCGTACTGCCAACCTGGTTATCCCGCGTGTCATGCGCACATCGGATCCCAGCAGACCAACGACCACGGGAACATCGAGGCGGCTGCCCACGCGGATTGCCGCGTCGCCCTCCGGATAAGCAAAAAAGCCAAGAATGAGATCGGGTCGGTTCTGCGCAAGGATGGGCAGTAAGCCTTGGGCACAGGATCTGCCATTCCATGGACGGCTGAGCACCGGGAGCGCGGGATACCGTACATAGTGGATGCTGGAATCCCTTTCCACTCCTCCACCGGCCGGCGGCGCGTATTGGAACCGCCTCGGCTGCAACACTCGAAGGGATGGGTATAACGGATCGACGCAGTATATATCCACATCGGCATAGGCCCGCAGAGCTTCCATCCTGTGATACAACGGTATACCCCGGTGAGGCTGCTCGGCGCTAGGGAAGAAATGGCTGATGGCGGCAATTCGCGGTCTGTGATTTATCGTAGTCATGCAACGAACCTTCTCGCCAGGCCTCTGCCGAGCAATTCCCTATATACCTGTTCGTACTTATCGGCTGTCCGATCGATTCCATACCTCCGCCGGACGATGGCGTTTGCCGCCGCCCCCATGGCCGCGAGGTCCGCATTCGCCATACGGAGCATTTGCGCCGCCAGCGCTTTTGAGTCATGTGGCGGGCCATAAAAGGCCACCTCATTTTCCGGCGCAACCTCTGGAATCCCGCCGACCCGGGTCGAGACAGACGGTAAGCCGCTCGCCATCGCTTCCAACAGCGCGACGGGCAGTCCCTCGCTCAGTGACGACATCACGAACACGTCCAGCGTACTCAGAAAGCCGGGGATATCGTGAACGGCGCCATGCAGGTGCACGCTTGGGTCAAGCCGGAGCGCGGCGATTCGCTCCACAATGCGCGGGCGCATTTCGCCATCGCCGGCAATATGAAGTTCCGCCGCGGGACACTGGGCGGCCACACGGGCAAATGCCTCAACCATGGTGATATGGTCTTTCACCGGAGCCAGCCGCGCTACGGTGCCAAAGCGCAACGACGGGAGGCGCGAACCGGGCGTGGCCCGCCGTGAAGCGAACCGATCGACTGGAATGCCGTTCAGAATAACCCGGCACTTTTTCCCCGGAAAGCCCCCATTGGCCAAGTGATATTGCCTGGTCTCGTCCGAAACCATGGCGACGGCGCCGGTCCAGCGCAAGGAAGACCGAAACAGGCGGTTCAGCCGTTGGTCGTTCTTGGAGGCATCCCAGCCATGCTGCCCGTGTTCGGTATTCACGATAACGGGAACGCGTGCCAATACGGCGGCCGCGACGCCGTAATGATGCACCGGAGCATTGTGAGTGTGTAGTACCTCCACACGGCTGGTGCGCAATTGATCTGCAATGCGCCAGGCCACACCCGGCGAGAATCCCGGCGTCTTCTCGAACGCGTATACGGGGACTCCAAATTCTTCTGCCTGAGGCGCCAGTGTGCCCTTGCGCCAGAGGCAACAGATCCGGGCATCATGGCCGGCGGTGCGTTGCTGCCGGGCCAGGTCGATGACCATCCTCTCCAGGCCGCCGACGTCGAGGCTCAAGACGAGATGAGTAATCGCAAGCCGCTCGTTCACAGCGTTCCCCTGGTTTTTGGGCGGCATAAGGCCAATAAGAACTTTCCGTACTTGAGCGAAAGCGGCAGGTTCCTTAGAGCGCGTTCCCAATACACGCTCCAACTGCCAAGAGACATGTAAAGGGGATAGGTCTTAGGAAGGTAGATCCAAAACCCGTGCATCTGTTCCACGGTGAAAAATGGTTCCAGTTCGTCCCGAAATTCCTCAGGCAAATAGCGATTGAAGTAAACGTTGTCCTCCCATCCTTCCTTCGGCGCCCCTTTCCGCCGGAATCGAAAGCTGAAGTGCATTGTGGTTGCAACGAACCGGCCCTCCGGCTTCAGGATGCGGGCCATTTCGCTCAAATAGGCGGATCTACGGTCCGAGCCATGCATGTGAGGGAGGACCTGGGCGCTGATGGCGCGGTCGAAGCTTCGCGCGGGAATGGAAAAGGAGCGTTCCGTGTCACGCAGGACCGCGAGCGATGCGTCGTCGAAGCGGGGAAGGAGTTCAGAGCGAAAGGAACCCGCGTCCAGGACGTTCAGGCCGGCACATGTGCCGACCGCTGCCCGAATGGCGTCCCGTTCTGCCCGGCGGGCAGAGGCGATGAATGCGTCGTCGTTTGTCATAAGATCTCCTCTGATGTTGCTGGGATCAAGATGCGAATGCCGTTGCTCATCATGTTGCGCACGGGCCGGGGAAAGCGATTGCCGACCTGTTCGAGGCGCCTTCTGTCGACCGCGTCCAGGCTTCGTGTGAGGCGCAGCATCACCAGGAAGACAATGGCTCCGGCTGTTGGACCCATCAACAGGGTTGCAGCGGGGGACAGGCCACGGGTAGCGAATACGAATACGATTGCTCCCATCGCAAGGCCAGCTACTCCAGCCCGGGCTAGTTGCTTGACAGGCAGGCGGAAATGCAGCGTTTTCCGGGCGATTCCCATGAGAACCGCGGCGGCAAAGATTTGTGCGGCGCCATTAGCGATCACAGCGCCCGTGGCGCCCCAGCGCGGTATCAGAACCGCATCAAGTACCAAATCCACAGCCGCAGTGACCAACATCCAGCGGACGACCAGCGCCTGCCGATCTTTGGCAGCGAGACCGTTGGTTAAAGGCGGTATGAGCGCTTTGGGGATAGCGAGAACAGCAGCGATGGAGAGGAGCGGTATGACAGCGACATAGCGTTGACCGTAAAGCAACAAAAGGAGCGGCGCGCTGAGCACCGCCACACCGATATGTATGGGGATAGCCATCAGGGCGTGGTAGCGGATGGCGGTTGTCACCATGGAACCCAAAGACTTCTGATTGCGGCCGAACTGAGCCATGAGGCTGGACGCGGTTGCGGCGCCGAACACCTGGGAAGCGACCTGGAGTTTTTCCGTGAGATTGAACGCTACCGAGTAGAATGCGATCTGACGGGCGTCGGTCCAGAAATGCTTGAGGAAAAACATTTCGGAGCGGTCCCACACAATGAGGGACAGCAACAGCAGGATGACGCTGTTCTTGGAAAAAGAGAGCATGCGGCCGCGGAGGTGCTCGGGTAGAGGCGTCTCCGGCCATTGCCGCACCCGACGCAGCGTAGGGATCAGCCTGACAGCCAGTTCGGCCGCGCGAGAAGTCATCACGCCTATTCCGAGGCCAACCAACCCCCACCCGAAATGCAGCGTCAGCACTACAAAGACGGTATACGTGAAGGTGGAGACGAGCGAGCCGGGAACGTTGCCCATGAGGTTCTCCGAAGCCACATTCGCCTGGGCGGCAATTGAGCCCATCATGTGCGGAAAGTTGCTGCCAATGAGCAATGCGGCTACGGTAAGGTACTGGCGGTCCCCGAAAGCGCAATAGAAGCCCAAGGTTGTCAGTGTGATCACGAGACTGAGGTATGCCTGAAGCCGGAACGTCTTGAAGAAGACCGCCCTCGCGACGCCGGGTTCCCCTCGTCCAAGGTACTCGGCCATAAATTTGGCGGCCGTGGCGGGAATGCCGAGGCTCCCGAGTGACGAAGAAAACGACATCAGCATACCCACAAATACGAACTGGCCCAGTTCTTCCGGGCCGAGCGCCCGGGCGATGGCGATGCTGGTAAACAGGGCCGCGATAAAGCCGGTGCCCATTTCCAGCCCGTACCAGAACGTATTGCGGGAAATCGTGTTTGCGTTCATTGGAATCAGACGTGCCTCACGCGCATGAGAGCGTAAATCAGAGCGATGCTGGCTACTTCGAAGACGGCAGCACGCCTGAGAACCCATGAGAATCGCGGGGCAACAACGGGCTGATCGCGTGCATGGGCGATTTCGACCAGAGCGGCGCTCATGCCAAGAAGAATGTAGAGGCCCAGACTGTAAGTCCGTGACAAGAAGAATGCCGCCGCGAGGAAGCTGTAAAGAGAAAGATGCATGGCGCGAGCCCACCGGCGCACGTCCAACTCCTCGGGTGATTCGCCGTCTTCGAGGGAGGCGAGCTCCGCGTGGCTAACTCCCAACATAGCGAGCCATACAAGGTAGCCGGCCAGGCCAAGTTCGGCAAAACAGAGTACGAAAGAATTGTGAGCGGTCAGCTCATGATTCTCAGTGAAGAAGTTATAGCCAACCCCGAAGACGGGATTGCCACGCAGCATTTGCAGTCCTGCACTCCAGGCATCAAGGCGCCCTTCGCCGGATGCGTCGCTGCTGGAAACGGCCCTTCCACCGCTGACATTGGCGGCGAGGGCAACCATGACCAACAGGGCACCGGCCAGCGCGGCCTTGGTGTTCCCAAGCCGCTTACGAGCAGCGACCAGCACCAAGACCAAGAGGCTGAAGACTGCACCGCGCGAATGCGTGAGATAGACGGCTATCAGGAAGATCGCAACAGGAACGTGCACAAGCACGAGGTTCCGGAGCCGCCGTCCGCGACGCCAAGCCAATGCTACGAAAGGGAGGGCCATCACCAGCGCCTGGCCCAGATCATTTGGGTCATTGAGGAACCCGAGTGCGCGAATGCGGAGCAAGCCTTGCGGTTTCGACTGATCCTGGTCATCCACTGGGGCGTCGTTTTGCGAGTCAACGCCTTGATTCAGGACGAACACCTCCGCCTGATATCCGTAGTGGTACGCGGCGAAGGACTGAGCCACGATTACCAACAGGGCCAGAACGATGGAGACAGCTAAGATCCGGAGGCGGCGAATGGAATCGACAGTAATGACGATACAGAAGAAAACGGCGGCGGTTAAGCCGAAATCCTCGAAGGCCAACCAGGCGCCGCCGAGCCAGCCCGTGGCGATGCGAGAAACCACGATCATAACGGTAAACGTGGTTACTAGCAGGACATCGCGGCTTTTGAACCCCCAGCGGCCGCGGAGCAGGTACTTACAGCCCGCGGCCAGACCCGCCGCAAGGCCTAGCCAGAGCATGATGCGATAGGGAGCCAGGTCCAGGAATTGCTCGCCCGGCCGCAGGTAGGAAAATACGACATAGAATAGAGTGAGGAAATAGGGCATGTTAACGCTCCAATTCCTTCACCACGCGTGCGGGATTGCCGGCCACGACCGTGAACGGAGGGACGTCTTTCACTACCACACTCCCGGCGGCGACGATGGCGCCTTCCCCGATAGTGACTCCTTTTAGGATGTGACTACAGCGCCCGATCCACGCCCCACGGCAGATGCGTACGGAGCGGATGCCCTCGGGACGAGGGGGCATTCCCTGAATGCGCGATTCCATATCGGTGGGATGGTTATCGTTGTCCGCAATGTAGCACTGGGCCGCGACCAAGACATCGTCTTCGATTACGATACCGCGGCTAACGCAGAGGGCGACCTGGTGGCCCAGAAAAACGCGGTTGCCGACGATTAATTCGGGATGGTCGAGGACTCGGCCGCTCACGATGGATAACGCCCCCGAAATGCGGACATCATCGCCGATGCGAATGTGGGTATGGCCGTTGATGTTGGGGAGGAGTTCCAAATACAAGCGTTTGCCGACGGATTCGCAGGCACTGCGGAACAACGGGCCGCGGTAGACGACGACGCATAGACGCAACCAGAGTTCAGACCAAATGCCGCGTAGCCACGCCACCACCTTCCAAAGCGGGACGAGGAGGTTGAAGACGGGGATTTCAACGGCCCAGAACGCCTTGATCGAGCTTTTGAGCCACCTGTAGAAGGGGGTTTCGGCGCGCTTGATTTTGAGGATGAATCCAATCGTCATATGACCGACCCCTCCCCGCGGAGCATAATCTCCGCAAACTCGCCGGCGAGTTGGCGGCGATCATAGCGTTTGATGGCGATTCGGTCAGGCTGGAAAGGACGACGCTCAAGCCACGCGGCATAGGCACTGCGGAGCATGCTCTCGACAGACTCGGGATGGTCCGGAGCGGCGGACCAACCCGCCCGTGTTTCGCGGATGAGGCGCGCCACTTCACCTCGCGAAGGGGTGACCGCGAGGATCGGCCGGTTGGCGGCGAGGTACTCGTAGATTTTGGCCACCACGGTTTGGCCGTTGAGCATGGCGGCCAGGACATAGTCGGAATCGACAAGGTACCGTAGCGCTTCGGCCTGGGGCATGAAATCCAAGAGTCTGATAGAGCTTCGGCGGTTTTGGAATATGCCGTCCATGTCCGGGTCGATGCGGCCGATGAAACGGGTTTCGAACCGTGAGCGGATTTCTTCGGGCAGACGGTCGAGGGCGTCGAGGTAGGCGGCGGGCGAGTTGGGTTTGTAGACAGTGCCGAGGTAAGTGACGACGAGTTTCTCTTGGGGGAGCCGGGGGGACGCGAGAACGGCAGCACCTTGGCGTGAATTCTGCGTGCCCAAGCCGGAGGGTGTCAGTTCGGTGTCGTAGCCGTTGGGGATATAGGCGAATTTGGATTCGGGTTCGGACGGGCTGTGGGCGCGGATACGTTCCAGGGAGGACGGCGTGACAGCGACAACAACGTCCGATTCACGGACGATACGGGACTGCGCATTCCCGGCCTGGGAACGTGCCGTGGACGAGGTGCCGGCGGAGACGTCACCGATGTAGAACTCTAGCCATTCGTCGCGGAAGTCGCTGATCAGGCGGATACCCGGGCAACGGCGCTTGAGTTCGACGCCGATCAAAAGGCTGGAGAATGGCGGGGCAGTGACAAGAACCGTGCCGATGGCGTGTTTGCGGATCATGCGGACGCCGGCGCGGACGGCGGTGAGGGCCCAGGCGCGCTGTGGGTCGGGGAAGAACGCCTTTTGAACGAGGTTGGCGAACCCGGGCGCTGCGGGCGGAATGGACCGACCCTGGATGCCGGTTCGCGGCGAGCTCTTTAGCAGATTCCAGAGCGTGGTACGGAGCTTGTAGGGAATCTCGGGAGTGATGGTGCGGTGCACCTGAACGCAGGAGGGGATGCGGTTCAGCAAGGTTGGGTCGTAAGTGTGGGAGACGCCGTTGCGGGGCGTGAGGACGTGGACTTCGAAACCGTACTCGGGGAGATAGCGGCAGAGGCTGAGGGCGCGCTGCGGACCGACGCCGCCGAGCGGCGGGAATTGATAGGCGACGATGAGGAGTTTGCTTTGGGCGCGTTCGCTCCCTAATGGTCGCGGCTCGGTCAGGCGGTGGTGTGTGGACATCGCAGTCATCGGATGGCAACCTCCCCGGCTAATGCCTTCACTGGATCGACGGTCAGACGCAGCGCTCCGATGGCTTCGCGCATCTGCCATGCGGAGACGAAATGGAGGTCGGCGCGGCGTTCGCTGCAGGCGCTGCGCAATGTAGATAGCGCTAAGTCGAGATCGCGGCCGAGCAGCGCGGTGGCGTTGTCTTCCCTGGCTCCGTGGGCATACAGCTTAATGAAAACGTCGGCACCGATACTTGGGGCGGCATCGAGCCAGAGATTGACGCGATGGGCGGTGATGGGGTTATGAGCGGCCAGTTCCCCCGTTTCGATGTGGGGCAAGAGACGGCCGCCGCGCCAGTTGACGGCGAGTGGGCCGGGAACCATGAGGAGGTCGCCTACAGGCGCTCGGCCGGGGGTGACGGGAACGCCGGTATCGTAGGATTTGGGGAGTTGGGGATCGTCGGTAGCCCAATAGATTGTGTTCAGGAGGCGCGGCTGCGCGGGATGAGGGACGGCGGGGAAGGTGAAGTCCGCGTAGCAGCCGAGTTGTTTGAGCAGCGGCAGTTCATTGTTGAGGCCGCAACGAGGGCCGGAGTTACAGAGGGACCAGTTGCCATGGATGAACCCGAAAGCGAGGCGGCCGTTCTCCGTGCGGAGCAGGCCGTGGCGGCGGTGCAGGGTCTCGGTGAAGGAGCTGATACGGTCGATGAAATTCTGTTCGCCCTCGCCATCGTGGTGGAGGTGTACCTCGACATCGGCGATGCCGGCGTGGGACATTTCGGCCAAGGGGTCGAGGAGCTCAGGCCGGTACTCTTCTTCCGGGTAGAAGAAGGTGTACTGGGGAGGGCGGCCGGCGGAGTCGTGGTGGCGGGCAGCAATTTCGGGCCAGCGCCGGGACCAGGCGGCGACGCGGGCCTTAGCGCGAGTGCGATCGGCACCAGCGCAGAGGGGCTCGTAGTGATCTGCGAAGAGGACCCAGACGCGTTGGATCGCGGGGCGGTTGCGTCGGCGCCACCGGTCGCGCAGGTAGCCGGGGAGCCAGAGGTGAGCATAGCGGGTTCTTCGTGCCAATGAGGCGGCCAGGGGGCCCGTTCGACCGTCCAGTGGGGATGCGGACCTGTGGGCCGTCATTGAGTTTCGTGGGATTCCGGCCAAGTTGTAGCCATTCATGCTCCCGCTCCCTTCGCCCGTAGTACCTCGGCTCGTACCGTCGGGGTCCACGCCAACGTCTGGGTACCGCGCAAACATCGCACCAGCCCGAGCAGTAATGCCAGGTTCATGGAGAAGAAGTAATACGGGATGCTCAGCAGACGATTGGACCTGCCCGCGCGTACCAGCAGGTGTTGGAATGCGGTCAAGCCGGCGAGGGTGGCCGCCGCGCACAGACAGGTCGCATAGAACGGTTTGAATGCAAGCATGACAGAGGCCAACAACGAAAGCCCTATCGCAAAGGGCACGCTCCAACGGAGAATCTTATGGGACCAGTAGGCTAGCGCGATCAAGCCGGCTACCGGATTCAGCATCCGCCAGGTGTACTGCAGGGCGTAGAAATTGCCGGCGCCGATTCGAACCCGGCGGCGGAATTCCTGCGCCACATCCGCCGCGGTTTCGCAGGCAACCGCCTCAGGATCGTACAGGACCCGTTTGCCCGTTGCGCGGATCTGCATCGCAATCAGAAAGTCGTCAATAATGGCGTGCTGCGGCAGAGGCTGGAACAACTCCCGCCGGATTGCGAACAAACCGCCATTGGCTCCTACCAGCATGTTCAGCCGGCTCTCCAGGAATTTCAGGAACGTCTCATACCGCCAGTAAGCACCCTCGTTCTGCATTTTCCCGTCGGGGCACAGCAACCGGAGTTCGCCACAGACGCAGCCTACTTCCGGCGAAGCGAAATGCCGTACCAGGCGTTCGATCGCGTTCGGCATGATCATGGTATTGGCGTCACAGAAGACGACAAGATCCCCATGCGCCTCCGGCACCAGCCGGTTTAAGAGGGCTGGTTTCCCGGATCGCTCCGGGAACTCAAGCACCCGGCAGTTTGGCAGTCCCGCCAGCCGCGCCAGTTGCGCCGTTTCATCCGTGCAGCCATCACAGCCAATGAGCACCTCAAAGTTCTTCGACGGGTAGACTAAGGCGGCCGTGTTCCGCATCTTCTCCGCAATCACCGCCGCCTCGTTGTGTGCGGCAAACACGAGTGAAACGGACAACGTCTTCCGATCAGACCGGTGGCGTCGCTCCTTTCTGCCCGCCGCAAACAAGATGTCAGTGGCGATCTGATGCAGACATGCCAGCACGATCAGCAAAATGGGATAACCGATATACGCGTACAACACGACGGCGGCGCCGGTCCAGAATAAGGTTTGCATGGTTATGGTCACTTACGTTCTGCTCCCGCTTTGCCGGCCGGCCCATCAAATAGCCACGACTGATCACATTCCAGCAGGGTGGCAATGCGTACCCGAAGATCCTGGCCCGGTTCGCGAAACCCGTTAATGATTTTGCTGAGCATCGTTTCGTCAACGTCCAACATTCGAGCGAGCCGGTTCTGGCGAATGCCTCTCCGCCATAGCTCGAGTTTCAAGTTGGTAAACATTCGCCTCTCCTGTCTTCAGGGCTGCCCAACCTGTCCCCGGTATTCCTGATAGCTGTAGTAAGATCGGCTGCCGCCCAGAAACCAGTCCGGCACATAATTCAGTACGACGCCGAGAAATTTGTCCTTATCAACGGCTTCCAAAGCTCGAAACAGGGCCTTGCGGTTGGTGTGATCGGGCCGCGCCACCACGAGGAGCGCGTCCGATTTCGCCAGGATCAAGTCGTAGTCGGCAACGGCCGCGATGGGGGGTGCATCCACGACGACGTAGTGGAAGGCCTTGCGAAGCTTAGTCGCGAGGTTCGTCCATCGAGACGAATCGAGGAGTTCCGCCGGATTGTTTCGGGGTTCGCCGGCAGGGAGAACGTACAGGTTCGGGAACCTCTCGGCTTGAATCAAAGCAGCTTCGAGGGCAGTTGAGCCCGCCAGGACATCAAGCAGCCCCGGACCTGGCGGCAGGCCGAGTTGAAGATAGATGGTGGATCGGCGGAAGTCCCCGTCCATGAGGAGCACGTCGGTATCGTCTTTGAGCGAAAGCGCCGCTGCGATGTTGATAGCGGTAATGCTTTTGCCATCCGCGGAGCCGGCGCTCGAGACCATGATCAGCTTGGGCCGCGAGGGATGCTGATTGATTTTGGTGCGGATGATCTTATACTGCTCTCCGGCATACCAATGGTCTGCATCGAAGGGAAAGAGCGGAGCGGATAACGGCACACGCAACGGCAAGACGCGGATGCTGGAGCTTTCGCGTCTGGAAGCGGGTTCGTCCTCGACCAGGGGACGAAGTTGGGGGTGGGGAGTATCTTGAGCATCAGAAAGCGTAGCGCCGTCAAGATTGCCCTGCACTCTTTGTAAAGCTTCGTAGATTTTGCTCATCGGGTTACCCTCTGGCGCGCGAGCTTCAGTTTTCCCACCCAACGCGCGATCAATGGAGGTTTCGGTACGCAGAAGTCCGGAATGCGAATCGGTTCCGGCACGGCTTCGGTTGTTTCCAAGAGCGGCGTCAAATGAACGGCGCCGTTGCCACGTCCGGCGGCTTTTACCGAAAACTCGCGGTCTACGGGAACAGCGCTCATTGGAACCTGCGGCTTCGCAAGCATCTGTAGGTCGTTTGCCGCTTCCCTCACGTGGTTCGCGGCAACCCTGTGGATCCCTTCGGCAAAAGCCAGCAGCAACACGCTATCGCACAGGGCGTTGATGCTGCGGGGAACGCCTTTCGTAACCCTGGCGATCTCATCAATGACATGCGTGGCGAAGGGTAAGTTCTCACCACCGCCCGCCTGGACCCAGCGATACCGCAAATACTGTTCGACTTGCGGGCTGCTCAGGGGAGCGATGGAAAGGCGCACGGCGATGCGCTGCTTTAGCTGCCGCAAATCATTGCGGTCCAGAAGTTCATCCAACTCGCTTTGCCCAATCAGAAGGATTTGGAGTAGCTTTTCGCCCCCGTGGTCGAAGTTACCCAAGAGCCGGATTTCCTCTAGAAGCTCGGGAGTCAGCTTATGCGCCTCATCCACGATGAGGGCGGAGAGTTTGCCTTGTTCGTGTACCGTAAGAAGAAACTGCTGCAGGCAAATGAGTCTCTGCGCCTTGCTCGCCGGTAAGTTCGGAATGCCGAAATCCAACAGTACCAGCTCAAGGAAATCGTCTGCACTGAGCGTCGGGTGGAAGATCATGCTGGAACGTACCCGAGCCTCGGGCAGAGCCTGCAGTACACGCGTCAGCACGGTTGTCTTCCCCGTGCCGGCATCGCCGGTCAGCACCGCAAGGCCCTTGCGGTTGAGAATGGTGTACATCAACCCTGCGATGGATTCCAGGTGCTGGGCGGTCTTAAAGAGCACCTTGGCATCCGGGGCCATCTTGAACGGAGAGTGTTTCAGGCCAAAGAAACTCTGGTACATTTCAGGATGTCCTCGAAGCCTGAGCGGCGACTCGAGTCAGTTTCCGGCCGAACCAGTGCCGCTGCCGTCTCTCGGGGACTGCCTTCGCACGCCCGACCGCGCTGAATTGGATCTCCGGCAGCCGGCCCAGAACAACGGTTTGGGGCGGCAACTCCCATTCGCCCAGAAATAGCCCTTTGCGTTTCTCCAAAACGAAGGCAATGGCCAGGCTCAATAACAGCGCTGCTCCAGTGCCACCGCCCGCCAACATGGGGCGGTTGGGCTTCAGCGGCTTCTCGGGAATGCGCGCGGAATCCAGCATCGTGAAACGTTCCGACTTTTGCCGGCGTTCCATATCGGTAGCCATCTCCGCCGAGATCTTTTTATCCAGGAGCGATTTGTAATTACTTTTCGAAATCTCGTAATCCCGAGTGAGTTGCGCCATCTCCTGTTCCCGGACCGGCAGGGTCTCCATCCGAGACTGATAGGAGTGAATACTGGCGATCACCCGTTCCTGCTCGCGCGTCCGCGATTCGATTTCATTGGCCGTCAGCGCGAGTTGGGTGTGCAACAGCTCGACCCGCTCACGGGTTCGAACGAGTTCCCCCGGCTCCGGCAGATTCGCCGTCGCGGCCACTGTCTGCTTCGGCGCTCGTGCCAACGGCGCTGGGGCTAAGGAGCCGTGCGCGGATGAAGCCGCGGAATCCTCCCGCTGTTTGATGCGCGCCACCAGGGCCTCAAGTTGTTTTACCTCCGGAAAATCCTCGGTGAACTGGAGCCGCAGAATGTCCAGCCTTTCCTCTAAGGCCTCCGACTCCCGTTTCGGCCTTGGCATCTGCCCGGGGGCCAAGACGTTCTCGACGCCAGCATCGTTGGCGCCCTGTGAGATTAAGGCCCGGAACGCGCTTTGATGGGCGGATAGATCAGTCTCGGCGGCGCTCAGCGTGCCTTCCAGCAGTACCTTCGTCTGTTGCGCCCGGTTCATCGCGTCGCGGCTGGCTTCGAGTTCGACCTGCAGACGGGCAAGGTTACCGGCGATGGAATTCTCCTGCTGCGGTAACTCCCCGTTGTGCTTCAGCTTATAGGCGCTGACCGCAGCTTCCAGGTCATCCAACCCCTTCTTGGCTTGCTGCAACTGCGACTCAATGAAGTCGGAAGTGCCTGCCGCCTGAATTTCGCGGGTCTTCATGTTTTCTTCGATATAAAAGCCAGCAATTCGGTTCGCGACTTGAGCCACGACCCCCGGGTTCTGGCCTTGATAAACGATCCGAAACGCGCCGGGACGATTGGCTATCCATCCCCGTTCCACTTTTACGGCGATGTCTTTACGCATCATCTCGATGATCTCTTCCTCCACATGAGTTTGGCGCTCATCGTGATAGAGATCGAGATCATCGATAACCTTTTTCAGGCGCGTGGCGCTGAGAATCTGCTGATTGAGAGTGGCGAGACGGTCCTGTAAATCTGTGCTTACCGTGGATGTGACATATTTATCTGGAATCTTTTGGGAATCAACGAGAATCACGGCTTCCGAACTGTAGACGCTCGGCAGTCTCCAAACCACGAAGCCCGTCACCGCACTTAGCAATAGCCAGAGAGCGACGATCAGAGTCTTGCGCTTCCAAAGCATTCTGGCGATCGAAAACGGAGACATCTCCGATCGTGGCGTACTGTCGTTCGGCATCGGCATAGAAGAAAGAGCGAGACAGCACCTGTCAACAACTTGTTGCTGTTTCGCGGGAACCGTAAATGCACGGTTAGTGCCATACCCGCAAGGCATTGAAAATGGACACGCTTAGATAAAGTCGATGGGAGTGGGGGGCAGAATTACTACCGAATACAACGGGACTTTGTCCAAAAGATTTGTAATCAATTCCTTAGAGCGTTGTCTAAGAAGCCTGAAAGGGAACTGGACAAAGGTGTGTTAATGCGTGATTCAAGAGAAGGAGAAGCAACGCCCGGCCGTGAGGCCGGTGGTCGGCCCGCCAAATATCCAGGGCCTTGGTCTTGAGCGCTATCGGTTATCAGATGCGCGGGCGGTTCTGCGCCCCAGAAGTGTCCGCATTGGCAGAGCCGTGTATGGCAATTTCCGGGCGTGGCGAAACAAGGCATATGGCACCAAACCCACGTCCCTCGCGCACGTCGCCGCGGGTTTGGGGCAGCCACCCAATTCCATTGGGCGTCGAGCTGTTGAATTTGCTCAGCGTAGTTCGGCACGGAACCTTGGTGATAGGACTGCCATAGCTCCATGCCCTGCCACAACTGGTCTTTCAGCCAGCGCCCGAATCCGGCCGACGGGCCACTTTTGCTCTCTAGCACTTCGTCCAGATTGCGTTGAATGTGCGGGCTGCACTTCGTTGCGCCACCCCCAGCAACTCCTCGGCGTCATAGCTCTTACCGCGGTCAGTCCCCATCACCCCGCCGTAATCGGCCGGGATCAACTCCCGCACCTCTTGCGCTTCCTCATTGCGATGCCGAAGACGAATCTGATCCACTGTCGAGGCCGGCGTATCGAAGGCCATCACAAAGGCTTTGACCCCGTTGATGCGGAAGCCCGTATCCTGCTGGAATCCACGATGTGCTCAGATCCAGGGCCCACTGGAGGACTTTCTGTATTTGGGACCCATCTGCGGAAAAGCAGGTTTCATTGACACATGATTGATGATCGCCGAAAATGGGAACCCCCCACGGAATGGCTGAGAGAGCCAATCCAGCGGGGGACGAATAACCGCGACCGAGATGCGGCTACACCTGCTTATGGAGACGGCGCTTGGCGAAACTGGCCACACCCAGCAGCACTCCGCTGAAAAGAAGGATGGAGGCTGGTTCCGGGACGGCACTGGCATCAGTGGAATCCTGGAGTTGGCCGCCGTTGGCATCGGCCACGAACGCATTCACGCTTGTGTTCGCTGGAGGCTTGCAGGTTCCCACCCCCCTGGTGGCAGTGTTAAACCCCGCGCAGGCCGCTGTACTGTATAAGACTTGGTTGTTCGAAAGTGTAAAACTGAAGTTCCAGAGTGTCGATGCCGGGAAACCAAAGTAGTTCTCCATCGCGTCGTCCTTCGTATCGGAGCCAAAAGCGGTGACAGTACTCAGGTTACCTGCTCCGGCGACGTAAGTAATGGAGTCGAAAGAACCACTGGTCAACGTGCCGCTCGACGTGGGAACACCCGTAATGGAACCCGTAAGCGAGTATGCGCCTCCGGTAAAGTCGAGCAGGCCCCCAACCAAGCCTAAAGCATTACCGGTTTTCAGCGTGTTAATATCTTGCGTACCTGGGTCGGAATGGAGGTTCAGTACTCCGCCGAGCACGGTATAGGTGCCATTGTGGATTGCTCCGCCCACCGTCAATTGATCGACGATGAGGCTTGTACCAGTGAGAGTCGAGCTTGCGTAGCTCAGTGGTCCCGTCTGTGTAGGCTGGGCGGCGATCCGAAACGTCAAAGTTGCTGTAGCGAAACTGATGCTGGCGGCCATCAGCCCAGCCGCCACCGTCGTAAGTATCTTCTTCAATCTGTTCCTCCTCGGTTGCTTCTTAGAACTTATGTACCTATTCGAAAGGAGACATTGCATCTATCTTGCCAAAGATGAGAACACTCTTTATCCACTGAAAAGACGCATGAGGGCCAAATAGCTTGGGTTGCACGAATCGAAACTTTGAGACTTCTGGCAAGCAATCGGGAAATCCCCTCAGTTCCCTGAGGTCGCAGACAGCGCCTGCGCCAACTTCGCTTCGGGCAGCGAGGGGTCCAGACGCATGGCCCGCTTCAACACCTCCCTGCCCTGAGCCACCTTCCCAGTCTTGAAATACGCCAACGACAGGTGATACTGGCGCACTGCCATACCATCGTCGCGAAGCTGTTCCAGGTGTTGCAGAGCGGCGCCGTAGAGGCCCTTGCTATACAGAATCCAGCCCATCGTGTCCTGGACGTCCGGATCATTCGGCGCCAGTTCCACGGCGCGCTGGGCAAGTTTCAGGGCCTCGTCGGGGCGGTTCTCCCGCTCCAGCAGCAGATAGGCCAGGTTGTTATGCGCCATGGCATCGTTGGGATCCGCATCGATGATCTGCTGATAATGTGCCGCGGCGCCGCGGTAATCGCCCGTGACATGCTCGATCTTGGCCAGCAGCATCCGCACCGTCTGGCTTGACGGACTTAACGCCAGGAGTTCAGACGCCTCCTTCTTCGCGTCCGCCAGTTTGCCTTCCTGCGCGTCCAGGGTGGCCAGCGCCAGGGCCGCAGGGGTATACGCGGGATCGCCGCGCCGGGCAGCCACGAAAGCGTTGCGGGCTTCCGCTGGGCGGTTATTCAACAACAGGTACTCGCCGACGAACTCCTGGATGGGCGCAGAGGCCGGGTACTTGGCAGCGTACTCCTGCAACTTCGGCAGCAGCGCCGCGTTCTGGCTGGTGGCAGCATAGCTACGGGCCAGTAGTCCCAGAGCCCGCAGGTCTTGCGGGGACTTCGCCAGGACCTTCTCGAGAATCGTCCGGGCGTCCTGTTGCCGATTGGTCACCAGATTCAGCAGGGCTGACTGCAAGAGCAGTTCGTTCGTCTCGCCGAGTTTCAAGCCCTCGGCGATTCCTTTGCGAAATCCGTCGATGTCGTCGATGGAGGCCAATGCCCAGTTTCGCTGAACGATGACTGGCAGCAGGCCGCGCTGCGCCGCCGGCGCTTCCTCGATCGTGCGCAGCGCCTCCCTGCCGGCGCGCATCGCGATGAACAGGCGAGCCAGATCGATGCGAGCGGGCAGAAGTTCCGCATCGAGTTTCAACGCCTCATTCAGTTCGGCGCGGGCCTGCAGGGCGGCGCCTCGCGCCAGGTGAATGCGCGCCAGATTGTAGTGTGCCTGGGCCGACCCGGGCTCAAGCCGCAGCACCGCCAGCAGATCTGCCTGGGCTTCCGCGTATTTGCCTTTGGTGGTGTATACCCAACTCCTTTGTGTCAGCGCGTGGCGGTCTTTCGGGTTCTTCTTCAGCGCTTCGGCGAGAATCCGCTCCGCGTCCGAACCTCGATTGGCCTGCAGGTACACCCCGATGAGCCGCGTGCGAGCGTCCCGATTCGCGGGATCGGCTTTGAGCAGCCGTTCGAGTTCGACGATACCTTCGGCGGCTTTACCCGTTTGCAGCAGATACGTGGCGTACAGATGCCGGAACCGGCTGTCCGTGATCGCCGCGAGCCGCTTATACGTGGCAACAGCCTCCTCTGCTTTGCCCAGGGCCAAGGCCACGGTGCCGTAGCCGGCCAAAGCCTCCGCGTTTTCGGGCTGGACCTGGAGCGCGGCCTGGAACTGCTGCGACGCGTCGGCCACCCTGCCGGCCAGGGCATAGAATTCCGCCAGGGCAAGGAAGGCGTCCAACAGTGGGGGGCGCTGGGCGGCGCATTCCTTCAGAATCTTTTCCGCACCGGCGAGATCACTGCCGATGATCTTCACCTTGGCGAGCGCCATGGAGGCGCGCAGGCTCTTCGGGAAGCGGTTCAGGACATCGGTGAGGCGCTGCTCGGCGTCTTTCTTCCGCCCGAGACGCCACTCCGCGGCCGCCATCATATTCAGTGCCTCTTCATCATTCGGCGTCATCGCCAGGACCGTCCCCAGACGCTTCTGCGCCTCGGCGGCAAGGTTGGAATCACCGTTGAAGAGCATCAGACCCGCCAGTTTCATCTGCACGCCGGTGTGCTTCGGATCGAGTTGGCTCGCCTTCATGAGCACCGGGATAGCCGAGCCCTCGTCGCCGGCCGCCAGGTACGCCAGGGCCAGTTGATAGTACGCCTCCGCATTCTTGGGCAGGACCTGGATGGCGTTCTTGAACTCCAGCGCCGCCCTGGCGTACTCCTTTTTCGCGTAGAGATTCTTGCCGCGCCGCAGGAATCTGGCCTGCCTCACTTCCGGGGACCTGGCACATCCGCTCAGAAGAACCCCGATCAGGAAAATCGCACTAATAAGCCTTTTGTTCATGATTCTACCTACCTACCCCGATGTTCGGCAAGATACCGCCGGACTCATTGGAAGCGGATCGCCCAATCGAATCGGACCGGCATGTTCTTGATATAGAAATGCCCTTCCAGCTTGGATTCAGAATCATGCCGGGCGGCCTTCCTGAACTTCGGCGCCACTCAGCCGGCAGGTCTTCATCTTGTAAAGCGGACCGATAGCTGATATGAAGGCTTTCGGCCGTCCGGCGCCGGTTCCAGCGGTGATTTTGCAGCGTGTGCATAGAATGATCCCCGACTCGAGTTCGCGAGCCGCTCTACGCACCTGCTCCTTCAACGGCAACTGCTGTGCATGGGCAGGATCGGCGTGCGCGCGCTTCCGCAGATCTTCCGCCATCTCGCGGGCGTTCCCGGAGAGCACGCACGAGGCCGCATAGTTTGAAGGTTCCCGTAGATTGCCAGGCCAGGCATAGCCCTGTAGCCCGCGGAGCAACTCCGCGGGCGGAACGCATGGCGTGATTCCCGCGTTTGCTGCGTGCTCCTGGAGAAACTCTTTAAAGAGTTGGGCGATGTCCTCCTGCCGCTGCCGCAAAGGTGGAATTGTGATCGTTACTCCGGCGATACGGTGATACAGTGCCGCGCAGAAGCGCTGTTGGCTCACCAGGAGGTTCAACGGTTCCGAGGAGGTGCAGATCGTTCTTGGTGGATGGTCCAGGGCCAAGCTTTCGTCCAACGCGGCGAGTAGTTGATCCTGGCCTCTCCTGTCCAGCCGGTTTACACCTTTTAGAAGTACCCAACCTCCCAGAGCCAGGCACGAATGCAGCGGCGGGACGGTTTGCTCCGCCGCCGCTACGCTTCGCGTGAGTGGTTGGCCGGCCGCAAAGCGGGAATGCAGGTACCTGGCCAGGGTCTCCTTCCCGGCGCCGGTCTCACCTTCGATGAGAAGAGGCACTGCCAATCGCGCGAGTTCGCCGGCTCTTCTTTCGAGATCGCTCATTGGAGCCGAGGCGCCAAAGTTGACTGTGCCATGAGAGTGTCACTCAGGCAATCCAGTTACCACACACTTACTCCTTTGAATACCGTGAATCTTACCGGCTACCTGCGGAGGTAGCGACAATGTTTTGCATAAAATGAGAATGTTTTTCGACATCCGCGGTGTAGCGGACAGCAAGGCGCATTCTTACAATCGTTTCCACTCGGAGTCTCGTTGGCAGGACAAGTGCTAATAGTTCATTTCCATATGGCCGGGGCCGCAACTTCGATTCCCGAGAAAAACCACGCACCGCAGCGTGCCGGCGCCGTCTGGTATCAGATTGTCATCGCAGCGGCAATCATTCTGTATCTCTATGCCGGCGTGATTGTCGAAATGGCAGGCGAATGGTGGACGACCCCGAGCCAGTCCCAGGGGTTGTTGATCGCGCCGCTGGCGCTCTACGTAGCCTGGTTGCGACGACGCCGCCTGTTTAACGAGCCAGCCGTTCCCGACGGGCGAGGGCTCTGGCTGATCGCACTGGGTTGCTTCCTTTTCCTGGGCGGAAAACTGGCGGCCGAATACTACGTTACGAGACTTTCGCTGGTCGTCCTGCTGCTCGGCTGTACCTGGACCTTTTGGGGGTTGATTCGAGTGCGAACGCTCGCGCTGTCGTTCCTCCTGCTGGTAACCATGATTCCTATGCCGGCCCTCGTCTTCAATTTGCTCTCGACCCCGCTCCAGCTTCTTGCCTCCCGCATTGCTACAGAGATTGCGCAGATGGTCGGCGTATCGGTCTATCGGGACGGCAACATCATCCATCTGGCCGGCATTTCTCTTGGCGTAGAAGAAGCCTGCAGCGGACTTCACTCGCTGTCGGCTCTGTTCGTCGGCGGGATTCTCCTCGGATACCTGAACTGTTCCGGCATGCTGGCCCGCGCGGCGGTAGTCTTGTCGTCAACCCCGATTGCGATCGCGATGAATGTGGTGCGCGTGACGGGCACCGCGATTCTCGCCGATTCTCGCGAAGAGTTTGCCATGGGTTTCTACCACGCATTCTCCGGCTGGCTTGTGTTTCTTGGCGGCTTCTTTTTGCTCTACGCTTTTTCGATGGCCATTCACCATGTGTTCGACAGGCACTTAAAGGTGGCGGCTGCATGATGCCAGGCTGGAAGTTCCTGTCGACCGTTGGCATTCTGGCAGCAACCGCTTCGCTCTCGGCGCTGAGCGAAGGCCGTCTCTCGAGTTCGTTACGGCATCCTCTTGAGGCCATCCCGGCCAACCTCGCCGGATATCGCGTCACGGAACGCTCGGAACTGGATTCGGCTGTCGTGAAAGTGCTTCAGGCGACCACATACCTGGCACGAAACTACGAGGGCAACCAGGGCCCGGTGGGCCTGTTTATCGCTTATTATGACCGGCAGCGCGCCGGCGTAACCATGCATTCGCCAAAGCACTGCCTTCCAGGAAGCGGCTGGGAGATCCTCGGTCAGACTGTCGTGGCGGCGCGAGGCGCCAGCATCAATCGACTCATGGTTCGGAACCTGGAAGCGAAGTATGCGGTCTACTACTGGTATCAGTCTCCCGACCGGATTGTCGCGAGTGAACTTACGGGCAAGCTTTGGCTGGTCTGGGACTCGCTGTCACGCGGCCATACCGCCGGTTCCTTAGTCCGGCTCATTGTGCCGGAGTCGCCGGATGCCGACCAGCGAGCGGTGGCGTTTGCCTCCAGCCTCATTCCGGAAATTCAGAAGTGTTTGGGGGATTGATGGATCCGCCTGCCTCGTTATGTAAGCGAACCTTGACTGTTCCACCACGGCTCCGGGCCGCGCCGCTGGTACTTCGCGTCTTTGGCTCCCGATAAAGAGTTTAGCGTCCAAGTTGCCGTTGGTTACGGATATCAATGATTCAAGTATTCAGCCAATACGTTTCGCCGAAGCGCATCGTGCTTTTCGGTGGAGAGGCCCTGTTAATTGCGCTCTCCATTTTCTGCGCAGCCTTGGTCCGCTTTTGGAGCGATCTCTCCAGCCTGCAGGCATACGTTGAATTCCCTGACTTCGGCTTCCCGCTGTTGACTATGGTAATCGCTTTTCAGGTCTGTTTCTACTACAACGATCTTTACGATCTGAACATGCAGCACGGGCGACGGGAACGGATGATCGATATCGCGCGGTCGATAGGCTCAGCCTGTTGTTTCCTGGGGCTATTGTATTTCCTGGTTCCGAGCCTGATCGTGGGCCGTGGCGTTCTGTTCATTGCCGCCGCATTGATCGGCATTTCTGCGGCAGGCACCCGGACGGCGCTCAACCGGGTCTGGCCCGCCACAGCTATGGCGCAAAACATCCTGATCTTAGGTTGTGGACCAATGGCGCTGAAGGTCGGCCGCGAATTCAGCCGGAGAAGGGATTTGAACGTTCACATCGTAGCCCTTACGTGGCAGGATGCCACTCCGCCGCCTGAAACTGCCTTCGGGTACCCGATCTTTGGCCCGGTCGGCGATATCGAAACGTTTGTGGCCCAGGGAAATGTCTCGCGCATTGTCGTCGCCATGGAGAACCGGCGAGGAATGCTCCCCGTCCGATCTCTGGTCAAGTTGCGGGTTACGGGCGTGCGCATCGAGGATGCCCATACGGCCCTGGCCGCCCTGACCGGCAGAATTTGGCTGGAGACCGTACACCCTAGTTGGTTCGTATTTTCGGACGGTTTTCGCCGTTCCAGGCTAATGTTGGAGTTGAAGCGTACGCTGGACTTGGCCCTTGGTTTAGTCGGTATGATTTTCTCTTTGCCGGTTATGTGCCTGGTAGCTGTGGCGGTGAAACTGGACTCCAGAGGCCCTGTTCTCTATCGCCAAACCCGGGTTGGTTATCAAGGCCGGCCCTTCGAAGTCCTTAAGTTCCGGTCCATGCGCACCGACGCCGAGCAACTGAACGGAGCCCAATGGGCTTTGGAAAGCGATCCAAGAGTAACGCGTGTGGGAGGGTTCTTGCGTAGTTACCGGCTGGATGAACTGCCGCAATTCGTCAACGTCATCCGGGGCGAGATGAGTTTCGTCGGGCCACGCCCGGAACGGCCGGCCTTTGTAGATGTGCTCCGCAAACTCATCCCCTATTATGATGAGCGGCATTCGGTAAGGCCGGGACTTACTGGCTGGGCTCAGGTCCAATACCAATACGGCGCCAGCGTAGAGGATACACGCATGAAACTGGAATACGACCTCTTCTATTTAAAGAATTTATCCTTGCTGTTTGACCTCGCCATTGTCTTCGATACCGTGAGAATCGTTCTGTTAGCGAAGGGTGCCCGCTAAGGAATTGCCCTCTGCGCGAGAATCTGACTAAGTGTGCATATTACGCGGCTTTCCCGATTCTGTGCACAGCGAGGAGCTCGAGGTTGCTGACTGCCAGTAGCCATTTGCTCGGTCCAGCGCATACCGGAGCGTTCCATACGATCTTTAATCGGGTCTTGCAGGCGCCTTCGACCGGGCCACTCGCAATCGGCTAACCGTTAGCGAGGTATTCGTTGTAGCGCATTTGGGAGCAGTTGCGATAGAGGTAGTTGGCGACCGTGTCGAGCGTTTTGCGTTTGGGACCGGACAGGCCGCGTTTGGTGATGCTCTGACGGATGCCTTTGACGACTTGGCCGACCTAGCCGAAGAGAATTCGCAGAGTTCGGTCGAGGACCCAAAGGTCGGCTTCCAAGCTTCCTTCTGCGTGGAAGACGGTGAAGTTGCGGTCAGACACTCACCATCCCGGCTCGCTGTTTTGAAGCGTCGGATCCCGCTGCAAGGCGGCGTTCAGCATCCGGCCCCCGGTCGCCTCATCGCCGGTCTTCAAATGCGACATTGCTAAGTGGAATTGATGCCGCGGCGTTGGTTCCTGGGCGGCCGCCGCCTGAAAATACCGTTTGGCGGTCGCGTAAATGCCCTTCCGGTAATAGGCGCATCCCATTGTGTCCTCTACGGTCGCATTCTCCGGGGCCAATTCCATCGCCCGCTGCGCGAACTGGAACGCCTCGTCCGGACTCCAGCCGGATAGTTGGTAGGCCAGGTTGTTCAATGCAACCAGGTTGGAGTCATCGATTGCCAGTACGGCCCGGTAGCGATCGATCCCTCCCAGCTTGTCGCCAGAGCTTTCGAGCGCAGCCAGTTGCAGCAGGACCGGGACATCTCTCGGTGACTTTGCGACGAGTGATTTCAGCCTGCTTCGTGCGGAGTCGGCCCGGTGCTCCCGCGCGTCGATGTCCGCCAACCCGAGCCCGGCATCCCTTTCATACCGTTGTCCGCCCGCTACCGCCGCCGCAAACGACTTGCCTGCCTCGCCGAGCATGCCCATCCCGAGATACCACTGACCCGCCAACAACTGCAGAGCGGCGGATGATCGCTGCGCATCCAACAGCCCGGACAGTCTCTCCAAGGCTTTCGCCCGCTGCCCCTGGGCGGCGTAGGTGGCGAGCAGGAGCTTCACGGCCCGCAGATCGCCCGGCTGGCGTCGAAGCACTTCATCCGCCCCGGCGCGTGCCGACGCAAAATCCTCCTCCAGCAGATGGAGCATCGCTTCCTGCAGCACCAACTCCGGCACCCGTCTGGCACGCAATACCGGTGTCAGGAAATCCCGCAACTCCTTCCTCTTCCCAAGTGCCAGCCATGCCCAGTTCCGCTCCACCACAATCGCCGGGAGGCTGCGCTGTTCGGCGGGGGCCTGATCCAGCAGTTCCAGCGCGCCCTTGGCGTCGCCGGCGCCCATCAGGTCGCGAGCCAGTTTGATCCGGACTGGCAGCGTTTCCGGACTCAGCCGCAGCGCCTCCCGCAACTCCTGGCGGTGGCTTGACTTCAAGCCTTCTGCATCATAGGCGCGCGAAAGCGCGAAATGGGCTTCCGCCGAGTCTGGTTTGAAATGCAGAACCTGTTTCAAGTCCCGTTCCGCCTCAGCAGCCTTCCCGGATCGAAGGAACAAAGTCGCCCGCTGCAGCAATGCATCGGTGTCGTTGGCATTCCTCTCCAGCGCCGAATGCAGCAGCGCTTGCGCGCGGTCGGGTTGCCCGATTTCGAGATACGCCGAAGCCAGGCGGCTCCGGCTGGCCCGGTCGGCTGGGTCTTCCCGGACGATGCGCTCCAGTTCCGTCACCGCCCGGGTCCGATCTCCGGTCCTATACAGGAATAAAGCATAGAGACCGCGATATTGCCGATCCGGGAGTGCGGAAAGTCGTTTGTAGGTGTTCTGCGCCGCCGCGTTCCGCTTGGATTCGGTTTGCAGCACGGCCAGCGCCAGCAGCGCGGGACCGTTCTTTGGATCCAGCCGGATTGCTTCCTGAAATGACGCCTCGGCTTCTGGAACTCGCCCGCTCAGCAACAGAATCTGACCGAGCGCGAGTTGGGGCGTCGGCGACTTCGGCGTCTGTCTCGCTGCCTCTTTCAGGACGGCCTCGGCTCCCGCAGGATCCTTCCGGTTGAGCTTCATGCGGGCCAGCGCGATCGCCGCGTCGAGATGCTCCGGGGAACGGCGCAGGGCGTCTTCGAGCCGCTTGATGGCATCGTCCCGGCGGCCGAGCTGCCACTCAGCCAGCGCCAGGCTGTCATTCGCGTCGAGATTATTCGGCGCCTCCGCCACGACTCCGGCCAGGCGGCTGGCCGCATCTTCCACGACACGCTGGTCGCGGCTCGTCAGCATCAGCTCCGCCAATTTCTGGCGTGCGCCGGTGTGAGCGGGGCTCAACCTTGCGGCAGTCGCCAGCGCACTCGCCGCGCGGCTGAAGTCGCCCATTTCGAGGCTGGCCAAGCCGAATTGGTAGTAGGGTTCTGCATCTTGCGGCATCGCCCGGACGGCGTTCCGAAATTCGAGCAAGGCGCGTGCTCCGTCCTTCTTGGTCAGGAGCCGCTTCCCTCTCTCCAGAAACCTTACTTCCTGCTGCTGCGGAGACCTTGAGCACCCGCCCAAGCAACAAAGCCCCAGCGACACAGTGATGAAAACTGAACAGTGATAGTGATTTAGTGCCAAGCTCATAGTCGGATTCCGAATTTGTAAGACTGTACAAGAGCACTTTCGATTCCATCTCCTCCTCTTATAGGTGAGGCAACTTTGCGATTTACAAGCGATTTGTCTGACAATTTCATGAACGGCCCGACCGATGGGAAGTAGCCCGATCGCCAGGTCGCCCCACAGTCATAGATATCAAAGCGCTTTTGACATGGCTAGTGAATTGCATGTGTCTGGTGCAAACCATGTACACAACGTTAAGACGCTATTTTCTTCCGCTCATATGGATCCTGACCGCGACGTCCGTTCCGGTCTTCGCCGACGACCTTAGTTTCGTGCCCAATAGTTGGACTCAGGTCTGGGCCAATTTCGGCACCAGCTCGTACCAAGCGGTGGACAACACTCTGGGAGCCGCCAGGTTTCACATTTTCTGCCTGGATTTCAACGATGAGATTGCTCCGCCATTCGACTGGTCGGCCACTATCCGCCCGCTCAATCAGACGAACGTCACCAACGATGCGCAATTTGGTGGAAATTACGGATTCGGAATTACCCCCGGCGCAACCACCGGCGGTAACTTCGCTTTCACGCAGGACCCGAATCCCTCCTCCTCCTCCTCGCCGCCCTTCGTCCAGTTGAATACCACAAACGACAGCGCCTACACCCGCTATCTGGAGGCGGCATGGCTTTTCTCCAATATCGAAAAGGCGCGTGACGCTCAAACTGAAATCATCTCGCAGGTCGCGGCTTGGGAATTATTCGTCGAGGCGCAGAATCAGTCGCGCTTGCAGGGACTGATCAACGGAACAGGGGACACGTGGGCCTTTACGAATTATCAGAATTCCCCGAATTACCTCACCACCACGCCGGGCATTCAAGCCGGTACACCAATGAGCTTCGAGCGTGCCGTTGATGAAGCGCTCAACGCGGCTCAGGCGGCCATCGCTGACAACTGGGTTACATCGAAGTATTCAGGAACGTGGGACATAGTAACCGCCGATAAGGCATGGGTGGCCTCCCAATCCAATGGTGGTATCACTCCCGCGCAAGAGTTCCTCACCCCCGATGCACCGGTGCCGGAGCCCGCAGCGGTGTTCCTGTTTGGCACCGTATTGGTCGTCGTCGCCATCCTGATCCGCCGCAAGTTGGCATGATTTCGATGTGGGAGCGTGATCTGAGGTTCCGGTGGCCGGTTGCTTGCAGTCCTCCACTCTCGACCCAGTTGCATCCCTGCACGAGCCTACCAGTTCTAGATGGTAATTGACCCCGTCCATTGGGGGAAAATGGTAGCCCTCAATGCGGCAGGCAATTTCCCGTCTGTCCCTCCCGTGTCTCAGGATCCAAACGCACGACGCTAACTTCACAGTGCAGTCGCAACTCGAGCCTCTCGCTGCGCGGATCGTGTGCCGGCAGGCTCAGGATGCACAGCACCGCCCCGGAGAGATCCACAGGCACGGGGGAGAGGCAGTAGAAGCCGGCGCTGCTGAGATTCCTCGTGATGCTCTCAATGACGGTGTCACTATTCATGCGGAATAACCTCACGGGCCAGCACAACTCCGCTCCCGGCTGCGTTCGGCGATCCCGTGGGGCCGCGGAGTGGATACTTAGGCCCACTGGTTCCACCTTGGGCGGGAACTCGGTTGTTCTTGATGGCATAATAGGCAAACGGTACTATCTGGTCAGCGCGTTTCTCGCCAACGCCGACTACGGTCCGCACACTCCACCGTATCCGATTAATTGCGAAGAACTTGCACTTCGTACCGAAGTTTCTCAGAAAGTTACTAAAATGTAGACGTTACTCTAAAGTTCTAGCGGTAGTCCGTCCTTTTCCGTATTGGATATCCCCGCAAGTCGCGATATGCTAAGCCTGTGCAAGCATCTTATAGGCCCTAATGCCTGTTATTACGCTCAGGCTGATCTCGGGGGACGTCGAGCTTTACAAGAGCTGCCGCGAGATCATTGCGGTGCAAGCCGGCGGAACATGGCGAATTGTGACTGGTTTGCCGGCAGCCGAGTCCGACGAAGATCTATATATTTGGGACTATAGCGACACTTTCGTATTTCCCGAGTCGATTCACCATGACCCTGCCAAGCATATGTTTCTGGTGGACCGGAGATCGGCCGCCAGAGTCCGGGAACAGGCGCCGTTTTCCGATGTTCTGCTGAAGCCGGTGACGCGGGCCACATTGACCGCTTTTCTCGGGCTCCCGCTCCGGGCGCACGGCCGCTCGCATGTCCGGTAGCGAGAGTCTACGGGCGGTCAGGGACGAGATGCTCCAGATCGCGCCAATAAAGTATTGCAGCCCTTCAGTCGATAACTAGATCAGTTGTAGACTTCGAACGTGTAGAACCGGTTTTGCGGCTGGAACTGTATTCGGAAATCACTCATGCTGGCACCAACTAGAAACGGGCGAATCGTTATCATCGGCGGAGACGAACTGAACGTACGCGGATATCTGGAGATGGCGTTGAAGTGCCTGGGCCATCGGGTGGCACTGGCGCTGGATGGCGAAGAGGTATTAGATATCCTTCGCAATTCGCCCTCGGATATCGGGGCCGTGGTCTTGGATTTCACGATGCCACGAAAGAACGGCCTTGATACTCTGCGTGAAATCCGGGCGGTCAACCCATCGCTCCCCGTCATCATGATTTCGGGACTCATGTCGAGCGCCAACATCGTCGCCGCCATGAAGTCTGGAGCTTCCGACTTTTTGTGCCAGCCGATCGCGCACGAGGATCTGCGGAATGCCATCACCCGTGCCATGGAGGCGCAAAGCATCGAGCCGCGAGTTGCACGGCCCCATGCCGCTCCTGCCGGCAATGGCGTTTTCCATTCCGTTGCCCCACGCATGCGCGAGATTGACGCCTTCGTTGCCAAGATCGGATGGTCGGAAGCGCCCGTCCTGATCCAGGGCGAAACCGGTAGCGGCAAAGAAGTGCTGGCCCGTCAACTCCATGCCAATTCGCCGCGGGCAAACATGCCGTTCCTGAAACTCAATTGCGCGGCACTGCCGCCCGAACTGGTGGAGAGCGAACTGTTCGGTTACGAGCGCGGCGCTTTTACGGGCGCGTTCCAGAAGAAGGCTGGCATGTTCGAGTTGGCCAACGGCGGAACGATCATGCTGGATGAGATCGGCGATATGGAGGTCCGCCTTCAGGCCAAGTTATTGCAGGTCCTCCAGGATTACGAGTTTCACCGCATCGGCGGCAAGGAAACCATCCGTGTGGACGTGCGCGTCATGGCGGCGACTCATCGGGATTTGGAACAATGTATTGCGGACCGGTCTTTCCGCGAGGATCTTTACTACCGGCTGAATGTCATCAACATGCACCTGCCCCCGCTCAGGGACCGTAGGGAGGACATCGTCCCCCTGGTCGAATACTTCATGCGCAAACACGACACGCAGGGCACGCCGTTACCGCTGCTCACGCCGGAACTGCGGCACGCTTTGATTGCCTACAACTGGCCCGGTAATGTGCGCGAATTGGAAAACGTGATCCGGCGCTTCCTGATTATGGGCAACGCGGACGCCTCGGTTCGCGATCTGCGTGCTAAAGCGACCCGCAAGGAGACCACGCCGGCTCCGCCTGGCGCCAACGGCACGGCCGACCTGCCGGTGCTCGTCAGCGCCGTCGATCTATCCATTTTGGACGAGGTTGTCAGGGCCAAGGATCAGGCCGAGACCGACGCCATCATGACCGCGCTGAATACCACACATTGGAACCGGAAACAGGCCGCCACACTATTGAAGGCTGACTACAAGGCACTGCTGTACAAAATGAAGAAACTGGGCATCGAAGGGAAAAGCGGCCCTTCGATTGCCTCTCAGGATAAAGAATCGCTACGCAGCATGGCGGTGGCACAGAGATGATGCACGAAACAATTACAATGTGATGGGCCCTGTAACCGCCGTTGACGAGAGCTTTTCCTGGAGGTGCCCACCTGCGCTACAGGATCGCGAGCCATACAGCGCGGGTTCCCGTGCCTGCGCGCCTGGGCGCCCGCGCCCCAGCAACGAACGGGATCGAGCTGTGCGAGCGGGCGCTACGGGACAGCGAAGGCACTCGCTTGAGGAGCAAGCCGCGCGTTGTCTAACGTCTAATGCGTCGGCTCATGGTTGGTGCTTCTCCAGCACGCTCTCGATCCGGCGGTCGGGAACGAGCCAAAGAAGGGCCGCGAACGTATACAAGCCGCTCGCAATCCACGGACTGACGAACGCCAGCGGGATGGCGGCCAAGTAGATTGCCGGCGAAAGTTTGCCTTTCCAATCGCGACCGAGGGCTGAGGCGAGCAGCGAATTTGGTCCTTGGCGGGCGATGATGGCGCACTGTAGAACGTAGTACGCGATGGCGGCCATCAGCAGCACGACGCCGTATGCCGCGGTGGGCGTGGGCGCGAGGTGGTTCTCGCCCATCCATGCGGCCGAGAAGGGAAATAGAGAGAGCCAGAACAATAGGTGCAGATTCGCCCATAGGATACCGGCGCTCACCTGTTTGGTCGAATGGAACAGGTGGTGATGGTTGTTCCAATATATTCCGACATAGGTAAAGCTCAACACGTAGCCCAAGAACACTGGGATCAGTGGCGCCAGCGCAGCAAGATCGGCGCCGCGCGGCACTTTCAACTCCAGAACCATGATGGTGATGATGATGGCCAGCACGCCATCACTGAAGGCTTCCACACGGTTACTTTCCATCCAGCGATGTTAACGGGAGAGAGGGTGGCGGGGCAATCGGCACTCTTGCGCGGCGCCCCATAACCCCGACGCCGCCCCTAGCGCCACGACGCGGGTCGCGTCAGACTCGTGCCGAGCCCGCAAGAGCCGGCGGCTAGGGGCGAGCATCGTCATCCAGCCAAGCACACCTTCCGGCACCCGGACATCCGCTCCGAGAACCTGGCGAACTGCCAGGCGCTTGTCATGCCCGCATCTCTCCACGCCCTAAAACATCACCTTCAGCGCCATCTGCATGACCCGCGCCGGATTGGTGGCGCTGATGACGCCCGCGCTCGAAGACCCGATAACGGCGCTCGGGTTGTTGAAGTTGGTGTGGTTGAACGTATTGAACATCTCCGCCCGGTAGGTGAGCTTGATCCGCTCCTTGATCGGGAAATTCCTGTGAATGCCCAGGTCGAAATTGAAGTAGCCTGGTCCCACCAGGATGCCCGGTCCCGCGGTTCCCCAGGTATACTGCGACGGAATGGAAAACGCCGCCGTGTTGAACCAGTGGGTGATGGTGCGCTGGTCCGATGGCAGGTTGGGAGTGCCGTTCAGATTCGGCCGCTCCGTGGGAGAGACGTTGACGGTGGCGCCGGTCAACACATTCGAAACCGAGGTTGCTTCCGACGGTCCGAAGTGCATGCCCGTGTACATCGTCCAGATGCCGGAAACATCCCAGTCCCCGATGAGGTACGACGCAATTCCCTTGTTCACGTACTGGCGGCCCGTGCCGAACGGCAGTTCATAAACGTGGTTGATCACCACCATGTGGCGCCGGTCCTCGGGCAGATTGCCCCACTCGCAGACGTAGCACAGGCTGTTCTGCGGCCTCGTGGAACTCCCCGGACCGTTGGTCTGGCCCATGTTGTGCGACCACGTCCAGGCCAGGCCCCCCGTCAGTCCCCGGCTGTATCGCTTGGTGACTTTCACCTGCATGGCATTGTATTTCGCCATTCCCCAGTTTGTCCGGAAATCGATGTCTCCCAGCACCGGGTTGACGGAATAGAGAGGCCGGCGGGGCCCCAAAGCTCCCGGGCCCGGCAGCGCCTGGTTCCCTACCAAAGAATTGGTCATGTGCTCCGTCAGCGTGCGCACGTAGCCCACGTCCAGTAGCAGATTGGAAACCAGCTCCCGCTGCACGCCGACGTTGAACTGCAACGACTCGTTCAGCTTCATGTGGGCGTCGTAGTTGTAGTACAGGCCGATCAACTGCGTCGGGTCGTTAAGGTCGGGCACGACTGGAAGCGGTATGCCCTGCGAGAGCCGGAGCGTGGGAGCCGCGTTCTGGTCCGTGGTGAATTGCTGGATCACGTTCATGGGCGGATTCGCGTTGAGCATCTTGCCGCCGTTGAAGCCTTCGAAATACGACATGCCGAGGCCGGCACGCAGCACCGTCTTTCCATCCTTGGTGAGCTGTTGCGCGATGCCCAGCCGCGGCGCAAAGTCGTGCCGGTCCAGACACACCAGGGAGCGGCCGCAATCCCCATTCAGGTTCTGGGTGGATGTGCCGGCAACCGCAAACTTGCCCGTGCCCACGTTGATGTTGGCCCACCGGTTGTGAACCTCGTAGGGAGGCGCCTGCAGTTCCCAGCGAAGTCCATAAGTGATGGTCAGCCGGCTGGTCGCACGCCAGGCGTCTTCGGCGAAGGTCGAGCCTTCCCAAACGCGCAAACCGAAGGCCCCGAACTGTTCGCTGCGCACGATCACCGGGCTGGCTCCCAGGGCGAAGTCTGCCAGGGCCGTGGCTGCCGAGCTGGTCCCGATCTGCCGCGTGAACTGCCCTCCGAAGCTATATTGGCCTCGCGGGGCCGTCGATGTGTGCCCGTTGAACCGGTGGCGCGTGTAGCCGCCGCCAACCTTGATGGTATGCCTGCCCTTGACCACGGTAAGAACGTCTTCGAATGGGATCGAGACCGAGTGCGTGAACTCGGGATACGAGTTGCTGTCTCCTATGGCCGTGAACCCGCTGATCGGCAGGTAAGGCAATCCCAGGTTGTAGTTGCTGATGTTGAGATTCGGAATCCCCAGGCTGCCGGCGGAGCTGTGGGTGCTGTCGCTGTTGAATATCTCCAGCCAGTCGCGCAGGATTCCGAAGTGGAACTCGTTCACCGTGTTCGGGCCGATCACTTTGGTGAAGTTCGCCGTTACAGACCAGTTCGATGTGCTGCTAGGTCCGCCGTTGCCGCCTGTCTGGAGGTATTGCCCCACGTCGGCGCCGCCATGGTTCGGCCCCACCGGAAGCACCCCGGCCGCAAAGCCCAATGCATTGTCGTAGCTGTATTTGAAGAAGAGCCGGTCAGCTTTGCCGATGTTCTGGTCGACGCGAATGTCGTACTGGTCGTCGCGCTGCGAACCAGCCGGGTTGAACACGAAGTTGTTGGTGGCGCCCGAAGAGGTCGGCGCGGGCAGCAACTGAATGATCTTTCCGGCGGCCGGGTCGAGCAACTGTGCGGGGATGATATTTCCCGCAAATGGTACCCGTACCGTGGCTCCGTTCGCCCCCACGGCCGTTTGGTAAGGATTGTAAAGCGTGGACGGGAACTGGCTGAAATCGCCGGTCTGTACCATCTGCTGCTGCGCCAGCGTGGGGATGGTGTCCACCTGGGTAACCGGCTGCACAATGCGGATGCCCTGGTAGTCTGCGAAGAGAAAGGTCCTGTCCTTCCGGATGGGCCCGCCGATGGTGCCGCCGAATTCGTTGCGCCGGAACGGCGCCTTGGGTTTGCCCGCCTGGTTGCCAAAAAACGTATTGGCGTCCATGACGCTGTTGCGCAGGTACTCGAAAGCGCTCCCGTGGAAAACGTTGGTGCCGCTCTTGGTGAGCACGATCGTTACTCCGCCCGCCGAGTTGCCGTATTGCGCCGAGTAATCGCTGGCCAGGATACGCGTCTCCTGGATGCCCTCCACCGGCGGGTTCATCACCAGCGTGCTGATCCACAATTGGCGGTTGTACAGCCCGTCGATCAGGTACGCGTTGTTGTTCGCCGTGGCCCCGTTGAGGCTGATCCCGTTATTGACGCGCATGGTGTACCCGGTAAGGGCGGCCGCCATGCCCGGAGTTGAGGGCGAGGCGCCCGGCATGAGCTGGAGCAGGTTGGTGAACGAGCGCTCGTTCAGCGGCATTTCCATGGTCTGCGTGCTGTTGATGAGCGTCGAGACGGTGGCGGTTTGCGACTGCACCAGCGACACCTCCGCCTGCACCTCCACGCTCTGCTGCACGTTCCCCACGGACAACTGGAGATCCACCGTGATGGTGTCGGCGGCCGTCAGTTCCAGCCCGGAGCGGACCAGCTTCTGAAAGCCGCGATGCTCGGCCGTCACCGTGATCCGCCCCGTGGGAAACGAATTGGCCGCGAATTGCCCGCTGTCGTTGGTCGTGGTCGTCCGGGAGAACTGCGTTCCCTCGTTAGTGATGGTAACTGTCGCGCCCGGAACCGAGGCCCCCCCTTGATCCGTGACTGTCCCGACGATGTTGCCCAGCACTTGCGCCGACAAGCTGCATGCCGTCAGCCCCAGCATAACGGCATAGAAAAAGACGCTTCGTCTCGACATGGAAACCTCCTTCTATGGCTCCCCATTTGCGCCCTGGCTGCATAGATTATAATCCCACCTCATGGGTTCCTGTGCCGTAGCGAATCGGGCGTCAGGCGGCGGTCGCCTGGAGGAGACGAGAGACCGCGGTGAGCCGCGCGTAGCGGTCCGGCCAGTGATCGACCGAAGGCGCCCCAGGCCCGCGCGGAACAGGGTATCCGCTTGCGTGCCACAGCACGCGAGCCCACCTCCGCCAGCAGCTTCGGTATACTGATGGGCCATGACTAGGAGACAAATTGTGAAGTCCGGCGGGATCGGTGCTGCAGCGGTCGTGTTGCACGGGCAAGATCCGGCGCACGCGTCGGCTTCGGTGAAGTCACTCGTCTTTGACGTTTTCGGCACTGTGGTCGACTGGCGTGGATCGATCATCGAAGAAGGCAAGGCTTGGGGAAAAACCAAGGGCATCAGCGTCGAATGGGCCCGGTTTGCGGATCAATGGCGGGACGGCTACATGCCTTCCATGGACAAGGTGCGAAAAGGCGAAATGCCCTGGACCAACCTCGACCGGCTGCATCGCGCCATGCTGGAAGACCTGCTCAGGGAATTTCACATCGAGGGCCTTTCCGAGGAAGAAAAGGACCACTGGAACCGCGTCTGGCACCGCCTGAGGCCGTGGCCCGACTCCGTTCGCGGGCTCACGCGCCTTAAGAAGAAGTACACGATTGCGCCGCTCTCGAACGGCAACGTCGCGCTACTCACCGATATGGCCAAGCACGCCGGTATTCCGTGGGACCTCATTCTTTCGGCCGAGCTAGCCAGGCATTACAAGCCCGATCGGGAAGCTTACCTCACTGCGGTCAGCCTGCTGGAGCTGAAGCCCAATGAAGTGATGATGTGCGCGGCCCACTCCATCGATCTGATCGCTGCGCGCGACTGCGGTCTACGCACTGGCTTCATCCATCGGCCCGACGAATTCGGATCAATGCGCAAGGCGGACAAGGCCAACCCAGGCGATTTCGACGTGGTGTCGACGGATATGCTGGATCTCGCGTCGAAACTCGGAGCGTAACGGCGGTCGGCGAAATGTGGCCCGCGGCGGCGAGCAACTGCGTTGAGACTCGCTACCGCGACGCGCCCGCGTCGTCGTCCGGGCCCGTGATTCGACGACGGCGCGGCGCGGGCGGGCCGACCGCTCGATCCGGGCGCGCCCCGCGCGCGGCTCCTCGGTCCCGCCACCACGCGCGCCCACGCGACGAGCGGCTCGATTGCCGCGAGTCGTGGTCCGGTGCGAGATCCGGCGGATCAAGCATCCGCGCGGTTCCTCCAGGGCAACCCGGGTTGCCAGGAAGGAAAGCGATCGCCGCGCCGCTGGAGTATACTATTCCCACTGTTATGGGGAGGCTTCCAACATGACAATCCGTAGATCGAAAAAGTTCAGCCACTGCCTTATCGCATTGGCGGTGTTGCTTGTTGTTTCTCGGGCGACGCGGGCTCAGGTTCTCTATGGCTCGCTGACGGGAAACGTGACCGACGCAAGCGGCGGCGTGGTTTCCACCGCCAAGGTCGAGGCGCGCAACATCGGCACCAGCATTTCCAAGCAGGTCACCTGTGACGACCGCGGCAGTTACGTAATCAACGATCTGCAGGCCGGAACATATCGCGTAACTGTTTCCGCACCCTCGCTCAGCACGTTCGTCGCCGAGAACGTGCAATTGGACGCCAATACGGTCCGGCGCGTCGACGCGCAGATGCAGGTGGCGCAAGTGAGCCAGACGGTCACAGTGGATGCCTCCGCGGCGGCGCTGCAAACCGAGCGTGCCGATGTCGGGTCCGAAATCCAATCGACGCAAGTCGCGAACCTGCCGCTCGGCGGGAATCGCAATTTCCAGACTTTGCTCAGGCTCGTGCCCGGTTCAAGCCCTCCGGCGCCGTCCCACTCTTCCGCCGGCAATCCTACCGGAGCCTTGCAGAGTTACGTCAATGGCGGCGCCGACACTTCCAACTCTACGCGCATTGACGGTACGGCGGTGCTGAACTTCTGGGAGGGCAATATCATCGCTTACGTGCCGCCGGCGGAGGCCATCGAGGCGGTGAACATCGTCACCGCCAGTTTCGACGCCGAACAGGGACAGGCGGGCGGGTCCGTAGTCAACATTTCGATCAAATCGGGCACCAACACCTTCCATGGAGCCGCGTGGGAATACAACACGAACAGCGATCTCAAGGCGCGCAATTTCTTTTATTACGGCGCCAACAACCCGAAGAACATTCTGAACCAGTTCGGGCTGGCGATGGGAGGCCCGATCGTCAAGAACAAGCTCTTCTTTTTTGCGGACTGGGAACGATACATGCTACGGCAGAGCGTCTCCGGGTTGCAGTCGGTTCCAACCGATGCGCTGCGCCAGGGAAATTTCGCGGGCACTGGGACGACGATCTACAATCCACTCACAGGGAATCCGGATGGCACCGGGCGCGCGCCCTTTGCCAACAATCAGATTCCGTCTTCCCTGCTCAGCCCGGCGGCTATGAAGATGGCAGCGCTGCTGCCGTTGCCGAACCAGGGAATCGGCATCGCCAATAACTATTTCGGCTCGGCCAGTCTCCAATACACACGGGACAACGTGGACATCAAGATCAACTACAACCCGAATGGCAAGAGCACCCTGTTCGGGCGTTATAGCGTCATGCCGGCGCAGATCTTCGATCCCCAGGCGCTGGGTCCGGCAGGCGGCAATACCTTCGACGGCGGACAACCGGGCACGGCGCCCAGCCTGACCCAGGTGGCGGCACTCGGGGGGACCTTCAACGTGACGCCGCACCTTCTATTGGACGCGAATATCGGCTTTGTGCGCGAGCCGCTGGCAGCCAAGAACGTCGATCTGACGAAGAACTACGGCTCAGACGTGTTGGGAATCCCTGGAACCAACGGTCCCAATCCGCTGCAAGGCGGATATCCCAACTTCGTCATCAACGGATTTTCTTCGCTGGGCAATCCGAACGTCTCCAATCCCTTCCAATTTCGCGACAACGATTTCCTGTACGCCGCCAACGTAAGCTGGATGAAGGGGTCGCATTCGTTGCGCTTCGGCGGTGAATTCGACCGGTACCAGATCAATCATTTCCAGGCGCAATTGAAATACGGCGTGCGCGGAGGATTCAACTTCACGGGAGGCCTTACGGCCCTGAATGGAGGCGCCGCGCCGAACGCGTACAACGGTTGGGCCGATTTCATGCTGGGCCTGCCGCAGGCAATGGGCAAGGACAATCAATACATCAACCCGGCCACGGTGCGCGAAAGCACTTATTCGTTCTACGTGCGCGACCAGTGGCAGGTATCGCGGAAGCTCACCATAGACTACGGCGCGCGCTACGAATTCTATCCGTTTGCGGCACGGGACCACTTCGGCGGCAACCGTTACGACCCGGGGACCAATCTGGCGTTGCTGGGCGGTATCAACGGCGTACCCGGTGACACCGGTGTGGACGTCGGCCGCGGACAACTGAAGCCGCGGGTGGGAGTGGCCTATCGACTGAACGAACGGACCGTGGTCCGTGCCGGCTTCGGAATCAGCAGCGACCCGTACTACTTCACCAACATGCGCGACGCCTATCCCGCGGTGATTTCGCAGCAATACGCGGGCGCGAATTCGTACACGGCCGCCGGAAGCCTGGCCACAGGCATCCCTGTGCTGGTGGGCCCGAATATCAGTCAGGGCAGCTTCCCACTGCCTTCGAACGTGGGGACGCTGACGTTCCCGCAGGACTTCAACCGCGGCTACATCGAATCCTACAACCTCACGGCACAGCGGGACGTGGGCCTTGGGTTCAATGCGCAGGCAGCGTATGTGGGCACGCGCACCGTTCGCCCGGTTTCTGAGGTCAACGTCAACGCGGCGGGGCCGGGTGGGGGAAACGCCGGCACGCCGCTGTTTCAAAAATTCGGAAACGCCAACACCATCAACGATCAGATTCCGTTCCTGGGCGGCCGCTACAATTCTCTGCAGAGCCAACTGACCCGCCGCGTCAAGGGCAACGTGCTAGGCGTGGTTTACACTTACTCGAGGGCGATCGACTATTTCGATACGGAGAACGCCTCGCTGACTTGGGCATGGGAACCGATGTGGAGCCGAAACAAAGCGCTCGCGGGTTATGACCGTACACACAATTTCCAGACCTATGCAGTATACGAAGTGCCCTTCGGCCATGCCCATCGCCTGGCGAATCACGGAATAGCCGCGGCGATCGCGGGTGGCTGGTCGGTAAACACGGTGCTGAGCCGGATGAGCGGCACTCCGTTCACCGTCACCTCGTCGGGCACATCGGTCAATGCCCCGGGAAATACTCAAACCGCCGATCAAGTTCTGCCGACGGCGCAGATCCTCGGAGGTCATGGGCCGAACTCTCCTTACTTTAATCCGTTGGCGTTCGCGCCGGTTACCGCGGTCCGGTTCGGCACCAGCGGCAGGGATATCGTGCGCGGACCGGGCTTTTTCAACCTGGACGCGAGCGTATTCCGGGATTTCAATGTTCGCGAGGGATGGAAACTGCAATTTCGCACAGAAGCTTACGGCCTGACGAATTCTCCGGTATTCGCCAATCCCGGGGCGACGGCATCCAATGCGACTTTCAGCAACGGCGCGATCACGAACTACAACGGCTACGATATCATCAGCTCGTCGACGGGCGACCGGCAGATCCGGTTTGCGCTGAAGTTGTTGTTCTAATCTATTGTTGCGGCCTTGTCAAAGTGCTTCGGCGGTTGTAGGACTTCTGCGTAACAACCGCCCGGAAATGTCATCATTCGAGCGGAAAAATCGCCAATCTACTGCTGCACAAAATCCACGTAGCCGTGTTTTTGCAGAAACTTGAAATAGCCCACGAAATCGAACTGCTGTGGTCCCATTTCGAGCTCAGTCAGGCGAATGACCTCCGCCAGGCTGCGTTTGCCATCGCACCAGTAGAGGGCCGACACGGGCACGCCGAAGAAGCCGGCGGCGGGATAGCCTTCGCGCTGATCTGGAGCCAGATCGTCCAGCGTGATGGTGCTGATGCGTTTGCGGCGGACCACAATCTTCTCGGCTTCGGAATTGCGCGGGGGCGCCAACGCCTGGATGTGGCCCGCACCTAAGGCGGAGGCCCGGTCCTGAACCTCGCGCTCCAGGCGGCTCTTCTGCCGAGTGGCGAAAGCGGACAGGTCGGCAATGTCTTCCTTCAGGTCGAAAGCCGATCGTACGGCTGTAGTCTCGCGCTCGAGCGTGTAGTCCACCTCCTGCCCGCTCTGATAGAGCAGGCGGCCGAGGGCATCGGCATTGGCGGCTACGGCGATCCGGTCGAGTATCTTTTCAGTGACCGCGGTTACCTGGTCGTAGCCGCGGGTCAACGCCACTTCGGCCAGCCAGTGCTTTTGGGCAGGCCCGGCCGAGGCGATGAAATAGGTGTACGCGGCGTTCATGATCGTCAGGTCGCGCAAAGATTTGGGATCGACTGTATCCGGGCGGTCGTGGCTGTTGTGATGCGAGTGCACGCCATAGCCACCCCGCGGCAACACAGTCGGGATACCGATCGTCGGGTCGCCCAGGTAATTATCGGTGCCGCTCCTGTGCTCACTAAAGCCAAACGTCCGGCCCACGGTCGGGTAGTATTCTTGAGCCAGGCGCAATACAAAGGCATCCACATAAGAACTGGCGGAATGCGGGTTCATGACCCACGTGTTCTCGGTCCCGGCGAGGTTTTGCAACCCGGCCGGCGCGTCAATGCACATGGCGGCCACGGTGCGCCTGACCCGGTCTTTGTTATGTTCCAGATAGTATAAGGTGCCGTAGCACTCACCCATACCCAGGATTCGGATATTGCGCTGCGGCCGCGGCAGCTTGCCCTGCTGGATGAGCCGGTTCAGGGTCTCGGCGGCGCCCAGTATCGAGGAGAAGCCGGTGGCGTTGTCGTGTGCTCCCTGCTCATAGAGATGGCCCAGCGACAGAACCTCTTCCGCATTGGCCCCGCCCGTGCCCCGAATGACGCCGGTAACATAGGGATAGACGCTCGAATAATAACGGCTGTCCACATTGGCCCGCACCTTCACCGGACCCTTCTGGAGCAGGCTGCGCAGTGTCTGTGAGCCTCGCGGAGTGATCGAGAAACACACCAGGGGCGCGCTGCCCTTGGTGAAACTCCAGCCGTTGTCGCCGAAGGAATTGACCCAGCCGCGCTCATCCACCAAGTCGGGGTTTTCGGTGGCTTCGCTAAGCATGCCAAGCGCTCCGGCCTTTGCCAGGACCGTCTTGGAAGGGCGGCCCAGTACCAGTTTCCCTTTCAGGTCCATGTTCGCCAGGTTGCCCGAAGGAAGCACCACGTCCGTGACCACGCCGCCAGCCGGCGTCGGCCCGCTCCACATGCACAGGGACGTCGGAACCTTCTGGTAATCCGCCAGCACGCGCTGGTCAGCCGGGACTGGGGGTGAAACAATCTCGAGCGTACCTACGTGGACGTCCCAAGCCAGAGGCTCCGTCCAGAAACCGGCCTGGGTAACTCCGTCCGCGGGCGGGTTGCCGACCTCGATGTCCTCAAGCCCGGCCCGCTTCATCATGACCGCCACGTTCCTGGCGGTCTCCTCGAACTTCGGAAAAGTGAACCATCGGTCCGTGTTCCAGATCGTGTTGACATCGCGCACGATTTGATCGGGGTTAACAGCTTCCTTGAGTGCCGTCAGAAGACCAGACACCGGCGAGGGAGCGGCGGCGGCCCTACCCGCACCGCGGCCGGCGGCCGTTCCTCCGCCGCCACCTCGGCCGGGTGTCGGGGCCTGCGCCCAAACCATGAACCCGCTGAGGATCAGCGACGCGCTGAGTTTGTACATGATCTGCCAGTATGGCGAAAGCCGAAAGAGAGCGCAATGCCGGCCGCCCCAACGTCCTCGCGAAGCTCACGCCGCGGTCTTCTCCAAGAGGTATTCACGATGGAGGCCGCGCCAGAACCGTCGTGCTGTCATCATGTCAACGAGGTATTGCGGGCACGCATAGGATGCGATAAGCTGTAACCCGCTTATCATGCGGGGTCCCACGCCCCGTCTTGGAGCAAGTCTATGCAATCGAGAGAATCTCATCGCCTGATCTCACAGTTTGTGCGTATTATCACTGTTCTGGCCTTGGCATCGTCTGCAGGCTGGAGCCAACAAGTGGCTGCGGCAATCACCGGCAGAGTCACTGATCCTTCCGGCAGCGTGATTCCCAACGCCAAGGTCACCGCCACCGACATAGAGCGCGGCTCAACCTTCGCCACCGTGAGCAACAGCGAAGGCATCTACGACCTGCCTCGCTTGCCCGTCGGCACTTATAACGTAAGAGTCGAAGGCCCGGGTTTCCAAACGGCGCAGCAGTCGAATGTCCTCCTGGTGCTGAACCAAACCGCCCGGCTGGACTTTCAACTGCAGATCGGCAGCGCATTGCAGTCTGTAGAGGTTAGCAGTACCGCGCCTTTGTTGCAGACGGAATCAACCCAGTCCGATACGGTCATCGACGCGCGCACCAATGTGGCGCTTCCGCTGGCTACTAGAAACTATGTTCAATTGACCCTGCTGGCGGCAGGTTCGGTTACCGTGAACCCATCGGAGTTTACCGGCCCTGAGTCCACTTACAACGGAGGACGCCCCTACATTAATGGCAACCGCGAGCAAGGCGATAATTTCCTGCTGGACGGAATCAATAATAACCAGGTGTCGGAGAATGCAGTCGGGTACACGCCGAGCGTCGATGCCATCGAAGAGTTTAATATGATCACCCAGAATGCCTCGGCTGAATTCGGCCAATTCATGGGCGGGATCGTCAGCGTCAGCATAAAATCCGGCACCAATCAGCTTCACGGGTCTGCGTTTGAGTTCCTGCGCAACGACCAATTGAATGCGAATCTCTGGCAGAACAACTTTAATAAGGTCCCTCGGCCCCTGTTACGCTGGAATGAGTTCGGCGCCGCCCTCGGCGGGCGGATTATCAGAGACAAGTTATTCTTTTTCGCGGATTACCAGGGCTCTCGCTATGACCAGGCGGCCACCACGAGCACTTACACCGTGCTCACCACCGCGGAGAGAACCGGCAACTTCTCCCAGCTTCTTACTCAAGGTATTCAACTGCATTTCCCCGGGACTGCTACCCCCATTCCCGGCAACATTTTCCCGGCCAGTCTGGTGAGCCCGCAGGCCGCGGCCCTTATGGCCTCGTCGTATTATCCGCAACCGGTGAATGGCAATTTGGTCCGCAACGCCATCAATGTCTCCAAATCGTACACCAACCAGGATCAGGGCGACATCAAGGTCGATTGGAACGCTTCAAGCAAGGACCATGTGTATGGCCGCTATTCGCAAGCCAACATTTTCAACCCAAGCCTTAATTCAGTGGCGCTGCTCAACAGTACGCAAAACCTCTTTCCTGCGAATAATGGCGTGGTGAACTACACCCGAAGCTTCAACCCCGCCTTTGTCAATGATTTTCGAGTCGGCGTGAACTATCTGCCACTCCTGATCGGCGTCCCTTACGGACCGGTCATCAGCCCGCAAGGCATCGGGATACCAGGCGCGCCCACCCCCTACCTGCCGGGGTTCTCGTTTAGTGCGGGCAACCTGACCGGCGGGGGATTCGGGGGTCCCGGAGGCTCCGTCTTTGCGGATACCGTTGGGCAGATCGGGGACACCGCCATCATCTCTCGCGGCAGACACACCATGCACGTCGGCGCCCAGATTTTCCGTTCCCGAATGAATACCAACATTCAGCAATCCGGTTCGTTCCGGTTTTCGGGGCAGTATACCGGCGCCGCTGAAGCCGACTTCATGGCCGGCCTGCCAACCGGAATCATTGGCGGAAACCTGGGGGGGACCTGGGGCCAGCGATCCACACTCGCGGCTGGTTTCTTTCAAGACGACTGGAAAGTCACTCCCACCCTGACCCTTAACCTGGGTATGCGCTACGAATTGAACACGCCCTGGGTCGAAGTGAAAAACCGTCAGGCCAACTTTGGCCTGATCAGCGGCACGGAATACATCGCCGGCGCCGCGAATTGTCCGTACTCCAATTGCCGCGCTCTCTATGACTCGTACAATGGCATTACGAACTTTCAGCCGCGACTCGGCTTGGCCTGGAACCCGGGCGGCAGAAAGACTGTCATCCGCGCTGGTTTTACCAGTTCCGGCTTTCTGGAAGGAACGGGCACCAACGCCCGGATGCCCCTGAATCCGCCGTTCGGCGCGCAGCAGGACGTACAATACGAGCCTGCTCAGACACCCTCGACACTGGCGCAGGGCTTCACGGTGTTTGGCAGTAGTCTCGATCCAGCAACCGAGTTCGTCGGCGCCTCTCTTCGCCTTTGGGATCCCAAGGTCCGGCCAGCCGTCATCAATCAGTGGAGTCTTAACGTGCAGCGCCAGTTGACTAATTCCATGACCGTCCAGCTCGGTTATGTCGGCCAGCGCAACACTCACCTCATGGTTCCGATCATCGCCTCGGAATCCATCCTGAATCGGGATGGGACCCGAACTCCGAGCTTTTATTTAAGCGGTAATCCGGCCTTGCGCGCAGAGGCTGGTCTTGCCAAGATCACGGCGTCAACCGGCCCTCAGGATTATGCCGGTTTGCAACTCGTTTTTCAAAAGCGATTCAGCCGCGGTTTGGAATTCCAGGCGAATTACACGTGGTCCAAATGTATGACCAACGATCGCGGTTTTTACGGCCAGTTGGGCTCCGGCGGACAGGCAGCCGTTCAAGGTCATTGGCAAAATTCCTACGATGCCGCGGCCGATTGGGGTCCGTGCTACTACGACGTTCAGCACGCCTTCAACGGGTTCGTCACGTATGACCTGCCTTTCGGGAAGGATCGAGCCTTAGGCCGTGGCGCGAACAAAGTGCTCAACGGAATCATTGGCAATTGGCAGATCAACATGCTGCTGAATGTTCGCGGTGGTTTCCCGCTCACCATCGCCAACTACACCGACAGTTCGCAAACGGGATCCAGAGACCCACGCGCCAGTTGCGTGGCTCCTCCCAACGTATTTGGCTATATGAACTCGCCCAATGGCGGGTATCAGTGGTTCAATCCCAATTCTTACGCGGCCCCGGCCATCGGCTCGTTCGGGAACTGTGGCGTAGGAACGGTTCGGGGACCTGGGTTTCATACGGCGGATCTCAGCTTGTCGAAGCGCTTTATCATCCACGAAAAGTCCAACCTGGAGGTTCGCGCTGAGGCCATCAACGTGACCAACACGCCCATTCTGAACGCCCCGAACGCCACCGTGCCGGGTGCGGTCGTAGCCACGGGCAGTATTGGGACCGGCCTCTTCGGGCAGATCACCAGCGCCCAAGGCGCGCGCAATGTCCAGTTCGCCTTGAAGTTGCACTTCTGAGGACATTGCTTTTCACCGCGGTACCGGGAAGATCGCTGCCGCCGATCGGCATCGTCGGAAGGCCCAGAGTCTGCCGCGGCTATCCTGGTACACGCAGTTGACGATATCGGAAGGGAGCCCGCCTGATTCGTCGTTGGTGATCCACTCGCCGTTTTGGATGCGATGGACGCCCCGCGGTGCGCTGAACTCGCCGAGCGGACGCGTCGCGCCCGGCTCCCGACCCGCTGCGTCATTGCGGCGGCCGTCAAACTGCCCGAAGCTCGCTCGGTAAACGCCAGGCGACCAGGAAGGAGCTTTCAGAGCGGGGACTCGCTCAGCGACGTGAGTACGTCTTGCAACCGCTCCGCAAGCTCTTTATCCACACTTGCAAGCTCATGAACCAGTCCGTGAATCACAACCCGAAAGGCGCGAGAGAGTTCGTCGGTATCGAGTTGTCGGACGAGAGAGTCCTGGAATTGCGCGGTTACCTCGCTCGGCAGCAGGTCGATGCCACGACCGTGGACAGAAGAGAGGCCGTGGCGAATGCAGGCCAGTGCGAGCGCGTAACGCCTGATGTTTCCGCAGGCGCTAACTTCTGGCAGCCGGCTGGCCACTACCACCGGCAGGTCATGCGCGTCGCCAGCTTGTCCTGCCGCCCGCCGGTGTTCCGCGCCCCGCGGATACCTTTCTCTCGGCGCCTCCCACGTTGTCGCGAACACCGCTAATCATGTGTTCCGCTTGCCATTTGTTTTCGCCTGGCAATGCAGGTTCGCGCGTGGACGGCATAAAGCCAGGCGAGGCCAAAGATGGCTGCGGGCATTGGTGGCGACGCGTGCCGGGGCTCATTCGTCTTTCCGAACATCAGGCGGAACGTTGGCGCCAGGGCGCGAAATTCCGTATCAACTACGAACGCGAGGTCGACCTGGAGCGTATTGGGGAGGAGAAATACGCGGTACGTCCATGCGCCGGACATCACGTCAAGATGATGCAAGGCCCGGTGCTGATCGTACATGTGCGCCGTCCAGTCAGAGAGGACGATGGGGAGATTCTCGGCAGTGTGGACGCCAAATGCGAGATCTGCCATCGGCGTCCAATGGCGCTTGCAGGTCGCCGTGTTCGTGCCCACTTCGATATACTGCGGCCGATGAAGTGGTTTGCTCTGCTCGCAATGATGGCGTCGCCGCTTGCTGCCCAACCGGGTCGCCTGGAGTGGTTTCGGCACGATAAATTCGGCATGTTCGTTCACTTCGGACCATATTCGTTGTTGGCCGGCGAATGGAAGGGCCGGCAGATTCCGGTCGGTGATAACGCCGAGTGGATCATGCAGCGTTTCAACATCCCGGTTCATGACTATCGCGAAATGGCGCATGGCTTTAATCCGGCGAGATTCGATGCTGGCGCGATCGCCAGGCTGGCCCGGCTGGCGGGGATGAAGTACCTGGTGGTCACGGCCAAGCATCACGATGGTTTCGCTATGTATCAATCGCATGTGAGCCAATACAACATTGTGGACTGGACCTCGTTCCACCGTGACCCCGTGAAGGAGCTTGCCGAGGCCTGCAAGAGGGAGGGCATCCGCTTTTGCGTATATTACTCCCACCGCGAAGACTGGGACCATCCGGACGGCTACGGTAACCACTGGGACTACGACGTGAGCAAGAAAGATTTTCCCCGATACCTCCGCGAGAAGTCGCTGCCGCAGATGCGTGAACTGCTCACCAACTACGGTCCGCTGGGCCTGCTCTGGTTCGATCGCGGCATCGACACAAAAGAGCAGGCACTCGAATTCGTGAACCTGGTTCGTGAGCTTCAGCCCCAATGCCTCATTAACGGCAGGGTCGGAAGTTACGGGCAGGACCTGGTGGGCGATTATCAGAACATGAACGACAACGGGATGCCCACCGGCGGACTGCAGGAGTATTGGGAGACACCGCAGACCCTCAATCAAACCTGGGGATACAGCCGCTTCGATCAGGAATGGAAGACGCCTGCGAACGTGATCCAGCGGCTGGTGGAGATCGTCGGCAAAGGTGGCAACTACCTGCTCAACATCGGCCCAATGGGCGACGGCTCCGTGCCGCCCGCGAGCGTCGCGGTGCTCCAGCAGGTAGGCGCGTGGATGCAGAAGAACGGCGAGAGCATCTACGGCACATCCGCCTGCCCGCTGGGCGACTTTCCCTGGGGGCGCTGTACGGTGCGTGGGGACAAGATGTACCTGCACGCGTTTGCTCGACCCGCCGATGGGTTGCTCCGGCTGAGCGGCCTCAAGAGCGACGTCCGCAGTGGCTATCGGCTCACTGAGCCTGGCCGGCGGCTTGAGGTCACCCATAAGGCTGATGTGGTGACAGTGGCCATCGGTCCACGGGGCTGGGATGAATTCGATACTGTCGTGGTGCTGCAGTTGAGTGGCACACCGCACGCGGAACCGCCAATCGTGACGCAGGGTAGCGACATTCCATTCCAACTTGATTACCGATTTGCCGTTACCACTGGGAGTGCGATTAAGCGCTTCAACCGCGACGGCGGCTTCCATGTCGCCAAATGGACGGGGCCGGAGGACGCATGCGCGTGGCAGGTGTTGGTGAGTCAGCCTGGGCCTTACCGGGTCCTGATTAGCTACGCGGCGCCGTCGGAGTCGGCGGGGCGGCGATATGTGGTTCAAATCGGAGAGCAGGCGCTCGAGCGTGCGGTGGAGAGCACCGGGGAGGGGTACCGTTACCGGGAATTCGAGCTGGGAGTGGTGGAGCTGAAAAAGGCCGGACCGCTAACGGTTCGAGTGGCGCCCGCGGCCGCGGGCGGGAACCTGATGTACTTCCAGCATCTCGCGCTTAGGCAATTGGGTGGAGTGGCGGTGGAGTAGAAGAGAGAAAATCGCTCAGCCCCCTGGGAGCCGAAAAACGCCCACCATGCGCCTTTCCAGGTGCTCGCATTGCGCGACGAACCGGGCTGTTCCTACGACTGCCGTCCGGAGTTGGCGTTTCCTGCTCAGTGTGGATTATTCCGAATACGACTCAGGCGCAACCCGCTTCTTGATCGGCTAAACTAAGCTGCATCAATTGAACGCGCAGCCATTCTAGAAAGGGACGCGGGCTTAGCCCCGGTTCACTCAGAGGAGGAGACATGAGAATCCTGGTGACTGGTTTGATCGTGTTGGGCGTGGCGGTTTCCATCCCCTACGCACCGAGCCAGAGCAACAATCCACGCCCGACTATCGCAAACGAAGAGGACTTCCGCCGCGCGATGAAGGAGCTTTCGAACTGGGGACGATGGGGAGATGACGACGAACTCGGCGCCGCCAATCTGATCACTTCCGCGAAACGGAAGCAGGCCTTGGCTCTGGCAAAGGAGGGCTTGACCATTTCACTGGCGCACGATGTCGCCCAGGAGAAAGCTGCGGATGCGCCGAACATTCTGGAGCGTGTTCTCGGCGATGTCAGTCCGACAGGCACCACCGATCGATACCAATATACGGGCACGTACCACGGCGTGATTCACAGCCATCTGGATGCCGTGGACTGTCACGTCATGGCTGAAGGCAAGGGATACAACGGCCGGTCGATGGACGACATCAAGGCTGCGGGCGGCTGCCCGAAAGGGAATATCAATGCCCTGAAAGATGGCGTTGTCACCCGAGCCATCCTCTTCGATGGGACGCGCCTGCAGGGGAAGGCCACTCCTCAAGGGTGGCTCGAGCCAGGAACGGCCGTCCATCGGGAAGATCTCGAGGCCCTGGAAAAGTTGGAGCGCGTGAAGGTGTCGGCAGGCGACGTCATCCTTCTCTATACAGGACGTTGGAAGCGGCGCGCCGCGATGGGCCCTTGGCCGAATACCACTGGATTCGCTGGCTATCACGCCGACGTTGCTTACTTCATAAAAGAACGCGGCGTTTCGTTCATCGGAGACGACGGACCGAATGACGTCTCGCCCACGGGCCTTCCACCGGCCATCCGAATCCCGCTTCATCAACTGGCGCTCGTCGCGATGGGCGTGAGCATTTTCGATAATCTGGATTTCGAAAGAGCCGTTGAGCAGGCGAGGCGCCTGAATCGTTACGAGTTTCTGTTCACGGCTGCGCCCTTGCGGATCGACAAGGGAACAGGCTCGCCACTTAATCCGCTGGCGATCTTCTGAACTGGCAAAAAGGGTCGAACTTGTCGGAGGCCGGCCCCCGCCTCTTATACACCGGCCACCGGCCACCGCCACCTGCATCCGGCCACCAGCCACCGGCCACCGCCACCTGCATCCGGCCACCGACCACCGACCACCGACCACCGGCCACCGTTTCCAACCCCCGCCCCCTAGTACTTTCTGTACCATCGGCCACGCTTCGGCGAAGTGGCACGTTGTATGCTGAACATGGAGTCCAGGGAAAAACCCGACGCCGGGCCGTCATGGATCACCTTCCACTCAACGCGAGACCACTGCTGTGTTTGCTGCTCTTCTGCAGCGGCCTTCGGGCGCAGGTAGCGACCCCGGTAACTATCAACGGCCGCGTAGTGGATGAAAATGGCGCGGGCATCGACGGCGCCCGCGTCTCCCTGCGGGCGGCCGACCGGGCCAACCCCTACGTGGCGTCCTCAGACCCGGCGGGTAATTTCAGTTTCAAGCTGCCCGAGGCCGGAGAATACGCCGTCCGTGCCGAGCGGCAGGGCTTCTTCGTGTACCAGGGCCAGGGCCAGAAATTCGACGCGGAGTCGAGCCAGCTCACCATCACCCTGAACCACCTGCAGGAATTCGCCGACAAAATCGACGTGGTGTATTCCCCTCCCGCCATCGACCTCCAGCAGGCCGCCGAGCGCAAGGAACTGGCCAACACGGAAATCGAATCCGTTCCATACCCCGCGCCGCAGGATTATCGCAACGCGCTGCCGCTGATGAACGGCGTGGTGCAAGACAGCGTGGGCCGCATCCACTTCAATGGTGGCGACACCAACCAGGCCAGCTACACACTGGACGGATTCAATATTGCCGACCCGGTGACCGGCCGCCTGGAGACGCGGCTCAATATCGATACGATACAGACCGTGGACCTGGAAAGCAGCCGTTTTTCGGCCGAGAACGGCCGCGGGTCCACCGGCGCTCTGGATCTGAAAACCAAAATGGGAGACGACCGCTGGCGTTTCGGCGGCACCAATTTCATTCCCGGCGTCTCCACCGATGGCGGCCTCCACTTCAACAAATGGACGCCTCGGTTGGAATTCTCGGGGCCCATCGCCAAAGGCCGCGCCTGGTTTCACAACGGATTCGACGCCTTCTACAACGTGGACACGGTGCACGGACTTCCCAACGGCCAGAATCGCACCAGCGGCCTGTCGGTCAGCGATCTCTCCCGGTTCCAGATCAACCTGACGCACGCCAACAGTCTCACCGGAAGCTTCCTGTATAATTTGTCGGACACCAACCGCTCCGGTCTAAGCATCCTGAACCCCGTGGAAACCACCACGAATATCCGGCAGGCGACGTACATGAGTACGCTTCGCGATCAGCACTACTTCGCCAGCGGAGCTCTGCTTGACGTGGGCGTGGCCGATACCCGCATGCTGCTGCGCAACCCTTCGCAGGGCAACCTGCTTTACGAAATTACACCATTCGGCAACCGAGGCAACTTCTTCACCACCGTGGACCGGCATTCCTACCGGCAGCAAGTGGTGGCGAACCTGTTTCTGCCTACGCTGCACTTTCAAGGGGCCCATCACCTGAAGTTCGGCACGGACTTCGAGCGCGAAGCCTTTCATCAGGAAACGCTCCGCCACGATTACGAAGTGCTGCGCGCCGACAACTCCGTGGCGCGGCACGTGGCCTTCCAGGGCACGCCGTTCCAGGCGCAAAAGAACCTCGAATCGGCGGAGTACATTCAGGACCATTGGACGCCCCGCGAAGGGCTGGCGGTGGACGCGGGCGTGCGCACCGAGTGGAACGAAATCGTGCGCGACCTGGAGGCGGCGCCCAGGCTCGCGGTGGCATGGGCCCCCCGCGGCCTGCCCGACACCAAGTTCTCCGCGGGGTGGGGAGTCTACTACGACGCCATCAGTCTCGGCACCATCGTGAGCCAGCAGGACCAGATGAGCATGAGCACTTTTTTCCTGCCGGGTGGAATCGTGCATGGCCCGGTGTCCACGTCTTTCCAGGTGAATGACCGGACACTCAAGGCGCCGTACCACCAAATGGCGAGCGTGGGAATGGAACGCAAGCTGCCGTTTGAATTCTACGCGCGCGCCGGCTACACCTGGCGCTATGGGCCCCGCGGATTTGTGTTCAATACCACGGCGCTGGAGACAGGCCCTGCGGTGTTTGACGGGGCTGTCTACCAGTTGGCGAATCGTCTGCATGACCGGTATGACGCCGTGGACTTCAGCCTGCGCCGCACCTTCGCGGGACAATTCGAGTGGTTCGCCGGCTATACGCGGTCCAGCACACGGTCGAATTCGGCCGTGGATTACAGCCTCGAAAACCCGATCTTCGCACCGCAAATGCCCGGCCGGTTTCCGTGGGACACGCCGAATCGTTTTCACATGTGGGGATGGGTACCGCTTCCCAAGCGCTTTCTGCCAGCCAAACTCCAGTGGATCACACGCAATACCACCGTGGCATATCTGCTGGAATACCGCACGGGGTTTCCCTTCAGCGTAGTGAATGAGGAAGGCTTCCTGGTGGGCCGCCCGGAGGCCACGCGGTACCCCGACTACTTCAACATCAACTTGCACTTCGAGCGCAAATTCCGCGCTTTGCATTACCTCTGGGCGTGGCGTTTCGGTTACAACAACCTGACCGGCAGCCTCAACGCCAACGTGGTCAACAATGTTCAGGGAACTCCCCAATTCCTGACGTACGGAAGAGGACAGGCGCGCGCCTTTAGCGTCCGGCTGCGCCTTTTGGGCCGTAAGTAGTCTTCCAGTGGTTCGCCAATTGCTAAGAGAATGGATGGAAGGAGAATTTGTTTTATGAAAAGTACAGGAGTGTTGGCTGTTTTGATATTATCCACTGCGGTGTTGCAGGCAGGTGAGAGTGCCCCGAGCCGTCTGACGGAGGCTGCCGAGGTGTTTGGCGAGATCATGGGGACGCCGGACAAGGGAATCCCTCAAGACCTGCTGGAGAAGGCACAGTGCGTGGGTATCGTGCCCGGTTTGAAGAAGGGCGCATTCCTGGTCGGCGGAGAGTTCGGCAAGGGTTTCGTGCAATGCCGGAAACCCGGTGGAGCCGGTTGGAGCGCGCCGGCGGCGGTGCGGGTGGAGGGCGGAAGCGTCGGACTTCAGATTGGCGGATCTTCCACCGACGTGGTGATGCTGGTGATGAACCAGCGCGGCATGGACAAGTTGATGACTGACAAATTCACGCTGGGCGCGGATGCTTCCGTGGCCGCCGGACCGGTGGGTCGAACCGCCAACGCCAAGACTGACGCCTACATGACAGCGGAGATCTTGGCCTGGTCGCGGTCCAAGGGTCTGTTCGCCGGGATTTCTCTGAGTGGCGCCACGCTGCGGAACGACTTGGACGGGAACAAGGAGTTGTACGGCAGCAGGCTGACTAACAAGGAAGTGCTTGCCGGCGACAGGCCAGCGCCCGAGGCGGCCAAAAAGCTGATTGAAGAGCTGGACAAGTACTCGATGCGCAAGTCGAATTAGCGCGGTTTTGTGGGGCAGGTTGTTAACCTGCGGCGGATTGGCAATCCGCCGGCCGCTAGCCGCGCGCTAACTTGCGGCGGAGATTCACAACCAGATTCACAACCTGCCCCACAACTCTTTGCCGTGCTACGGTTAAGCTTTATGGCGTCGCCGCCCATACCGCCGTCGCTCGATCATCTGGTTACTCGTCCGTTCTCGTTCTATCCGCCGATTGTCAACGTGGAGCATAACGAGTGGCTGTTCCGCAAAGCCAGTTGGTCGGAGATTCTGGTGGTGAACTGCAAAACGGCCACGGAGATCTGGATTCCGCGGCGGTTCGTCGGCGAAGTGTCGCGCGTCGACGATCCGGTGCTGATCGTAGGTTTGAACCGCGAGCTGGAATACAAAAGTGGAATGATCGTGCCGTTCCAGCGGCGCGTGATCGAAATGCCCGTGGCAGTGGGCGGGCCCATTCCGGCGGGTCCGGCCGACCGCCCGGCGCCGGCCCCCATCGTGGGCATTCGGACCGAGTCTCCAACCGATACACGCATCGTCAAGTTCATCTTCGCGGCCGTGGCTTTCGCGATCGTGTGCTATCTGGTGGCGGTCAACCTCTCGCGCGGACGCGTGGTATTCACGGCCAAAGATCAAACGGTCCTGGGGTTGACCGCGCGCGACGACCGCACGGGCGTGGCCGGAAAACTGGGTGAGCCGGCCTCGGACCGCTGGCGGAGCGATTCCGGAACCTTGCAGTATGAGGCCATGGGCTACCCGGACCGCCACCTCACCGTGATCCTGATGGGCACCGACCGCCACAGCATGCTCTACATCGGCGCCATGGACGACCGGTGGAAACCCACCGCTTCCGTCTCTCTGCGATCCGGAGGAACCACCGATTCGCTGCTGCGCAACCTGAAACGGTTTTAGTAGCAGGAACTCGAAGTCGGAGCGAGAGGGCCCGTTTCCGGCCAGCGGACTCAAGCTATCCACACCACCAATCGGTCTCCAGATCCGCCTGAAAACGTATCGGTTCCCTCGACCCGGAAATTGTGATCCCGGCCTGCTGGCGTCCACAGCAAGCAAGGGGTTGGGACAGATGTCCCGCCTCTCACACCAATCGCGCCGGCAACCCTCCTGTTTGCAGTGAGAGTTGGAGGCCGTTGGGACAGTCGTCCCAACTACGTTCATGGAAGGAAACCATATGGAAGGAATCGAGGATGGAACGCCGGAAGAGCTGTAGCGCGGCATCATGCTCGGACAACGCCGGGTGTTTGGGCGGGCCGCGGGCCGCGTTCCGGGGGAACAACGAATTGCGGCTGCGCAACCTCAAACAGCTTTGACTGAGCCGCGCGCGTAAGCAAGCGGTCGTGGCGCAAGTTTTAGTAGACTCTAGGCGTGAAACTCTTGGGTCGTCTTTTCTGGGCCGCCGTCGCCTGCGCCGCCGCCTTCTGTCTCGGCGGCATCGCCCTGAACCGCGGGGAGCACATCAACAGCATCTGGCTGGTGCTGGCTGCCGCCTGCAGTTACGCCATCGGGTACCGGTTTTACGGCAAATTCATTGCCGCGCGGGTGATGTCGCTGAACGATCAGCGCGCCACGCCGGCGGAGCGCCTGCGCAACGGCCATGATTTCGAACCCACCAACAAGTGGATTGTCTTCGGGCATCATTTCGCCGCCATCGCCGGGCCGGGGCCGCTGGTAGGGCCCGTGCTGGCGGCGCAATTCGGATACCTGCCGGGGACGCTGTGGATCATCATCGGCGCCGTGCTGGGTGGCGCGGTGCAGGATTTTGTGACGCTGTTTGCCTCCATGCGGCGCGACGGCAAATCGCTAGGGCAGATGGCGCGCGAAGAAATCGGCAAGGTGGGCGGAATCATCGCGCTGATCACGGTGCTGATCATCATGATCATTCTGCTGGCGGTGGTGGGGCTGGTGGTGGTGAATGCCCTGAAGGGCAGCCCATGGGGCACGTTCACGATCGCCGCCACCATGCCCATCGCGGTCTTCATGGGCCTGTATTTACGCTACTGGCGGCCCGGCAAAGTGCTGGAGTGCTCGGCCATCGGCTTCGTGCTGGTCATGTCCAGCATCTTCACCGGACGGATGGTGGGGGAATCGCCGGATCTGGCGCCGGTCTTCACGCTCAGCGCCATGGCGCTGGCCATCGGGATTATCCTCTATGGCTTTCTGGCCAGTGCGCTGCCGGTGTGGCTGCTGCTGGCGCCGCGCGATTACCTGAGCACGTTCGTCAAGCTGGGCGTGATCCTGATGCTGGGGGTGGGCATTCTTTTCGTGCGTCCCGAACTGCAACTGCCGGCTTTTACACGCTTCACGGACGGCACCGGCCCCATCTTCGCCGGCAAAATTTTCCCGTTCTGCTTCATCACCATCGCCTGCGGCGCCATCTCGGGCTTCCACTCGCTGATCTCCTCCGGCACCACGCCGAAGATGATCGCCAGGGAGTCGCACGCCTGGCCGGTAGGCTACGGGTCGATGCTGCTGGAAAGTTTCGTGGCGATCATGGCGATGATTGCCGCCTGCGTGCTGCAGCCGGGCGTCTACTTCGCGGTGAACTCTCCGGGCGGCGTGGTGGGCGCAACGCCGGCGGCGGCCGTGGCCACCATCACCAACTGGGGCTTCCCTGTGACAGTGGCGGACATGACCAGCCTGGCGCGCGACGTTGGCGAGACCACGCTATTCTCGCGCACCGGGGGCGCGCCTTCGCTGGCCTTAGGCATGGCCCACATCTTCGCGCGCTCGGGCGGCGGCCCGGCGCTGATTGGTTTCTGGTACCACTTCGCCATCATGTTCGAAGCCCTGTTCATCCTGACCATCATCGATGCCGGGACGCGTGTGGGCCGCTTCATGCTGCAGGACCTGTTGGGCCACATCTGGAAGCCGCTGGGCCGGACCAGTTGGATGCCGGGCGTGATCGGCGCTAGCGCGCTGGTGGTGGTCGGATGGGGCTATTTTCTGATTCAGGGCGTCCGCGACCCGTTGGGCGGCATCAACTCGCTGTGGCCGTTGTTTGGGATTTCCAACCAGTTGCTGGCCTCGATTGCGCTTTGCGTAGCCACCACGATTCTGCTCAAAATGCACGGCGCGAAATATATGTGGATCACATGCGTGCCGCTGGTATGGCTGGTGAGCGCGACCTTCACGGCGGCGTGGCAGAAGATTTTCTCGCCTCTGCCGGCGCTCGGTTTTCTGGCCCAGGCCGACGGGTTGGAAGCGGCACTGCGCGCCGGCACGGTGGCGAACGTGGCCGCCACGCAAACGCTGCTGTTCAATGCCCGCCTGGACGCCGGGTTGTGCGGCCTGCTGATGTTTCTGGTGGCGGTGGTGCTGGTGGATTCGCTGCGCGTTTGGGCGGGCCTGCTGAGCGGCAGCCGCGAGTCGGAAGTCTGTGAAGCGCCGTTTGTGCTGTCCCAACTGCGGGCGGAGGAGTTATGAGCAGGCTGCGGCGATTCGGCGAACTGGCGATGGCCGTGTTGCGCGAACTGGCGGACGAAAACGCCTACCGGCGGCATTTGGAGGCGCACGGCCGCGAGCCCTCGGGCGAAGAGTGGCGCCGGTTTTCGGAAGAGCGGCTGCGCGCAAAGTATGCGCGGGCGAAGTGCTGCTGAAGCAAGAGCGAGTGGCTTCACCCTCGATGAGCTGCCTGGAGATCTTCCGCCACCGCTCGGGCTGGCGATTCTCCGCTGGACGTATCGCCGTGCCTATGGGCATCGTATTCTCCAAATCACGCGACGGCCTGGAGCCCGTTCTTTGCCACCAGAGCGAGCATTTTCAGCGAGGCCCCTTGCGGCCGCTTCTCACCGCGTTCCCACTGGCTGATCAGACCCGCAGTCGGCGTTGAGGTAACGGGCAAAAACGGCTTGGCTGGCTCCCTACCGCTGACGACGTGCACGGATTTCCTTCGGCTTCAGTGGACGCACCGGCGTCAGGCACAGTTCATCGAACTCCCGCATAGTTCGCTTGTCCATGACTCCTGCGCCATGGAGCCCTTCGGCCGTCTCGTGGATCGATGCCATCAAGGGACTACGGTATTGTTTTCTCATCACAGATCAGCTCCACCTATGCTTTGATGCAAGAGCCCGCGCGATCGTCTTGTCATCATAGGCCAGAGACGAAGCCGTGTGAAGTGGAGATGCCCTTGAGAGGGTGAGGGAGCAGATGGTTGCATGCGACCCCGGCTCCCCGGCCTCTCAGCGGGTGAATCCCAGCGCGCGGCAGGGATTTGGGCGCGGCCCGGCCTAATTTCTGCTTACGATTGGGCAGTCCACAATGAAACCGGACGCAGCGAACGGCGCGCCCCCCGGAGCCGTGATCTGCTTATGATCGGCCAGCCCTTGAATCGTGCCCCAGTCAGTCTGGCGAACATTCTGACCAGCCGCCACCACCGCCGCCGACCATTGCGCCAGATGCACGTCCCAAAGCGGGGCGTAACGGCCCTGGCTGGGGTTCCACCGCAACACGTTCAGCGGGTCGCCATCCCCGGCGACAGCGGAATTGAGACCTTGCCGCTGCGGATTCGCCGCTCCGGTTTGCCCGTTCACAAATGCCGCCAGGCTGGCGCGAGAGGAATCCGTATCGTCATTTCCAAGGAACGGCGCCGCATTGAGAGCCGGCGCGTACGTTACGTCTTCCAGCGCCGCAGCCAGCAGATCCGATGCATCAGTGGAGACGTACTTCACCGGCCTGTCGCCCTGGAAGCCATTCGTCTCGCGGTAAGTAACCAGGTGGTTCACGAAGTCGAAAGCCACCACCTTGTCCGCGGCTTCCGCAAGTGGCGTGATCTGTCCGTCTCCGTTGGCATCGTGCGCGATTTGTGGAGCATTTAAGATGGTGCCGTCGGGCAACTCGATCAGCGGGCTGTACCCGGGCTCCCCGAACGCGCCGGGCTGAAAGGATGCGGGTGGGAACCCATTCGGCGCGCTTACGATGTGTATAGCGCTGAAGTCGACGGATGCCGGAAAATCGATCATACCGTTGACCATCTTTACCTTCTGAACGTCGGAGGACCCTCGCGCGTTCTGCAGTTTTTGTGACTCGTTCACCCCAAGAGCTTGCGCCAGGTTGCCGTCGGACGTATCCAGGATCAGGTAATAGACGGTGTGACCGTGACTGGTTCCCTGGTGCAGCGGCAATTGGACCACGTTTCCGGGCAGTTCCACGCCACTTCGGATGAACAACTCATGGTCGTCCGCCCAACCCGCATGGGAAAGAGCAAGAAATCCAACGATGGCTGCCGACGAGCGAAACATTTTCGATGTGATTGACATTCGGTAGGTACTCTCCAGTGATTTGAAATCCGTTCAAGGGTTCGCTTCCGATATGAAGTTGGTTCCGGTGGATATTCCCGAATCATGGAGAGTTTACATGTGTCGCACGGAGGCAGCAATCTGCTGGATTCCGGGCCACCCTGGTTCGGACTTACCCGCGCCACGCCGCGGCGGTTACGAATCGGCAGGCAAACTAAATCGGAGGCCCGAAACTGGATCGCGCAGCCGAGTCCCTTTGGCACTCGCCAGACCGGGCAGGCGTTTTCGGTGGACTTGACCGACACGACAGATGTGTCCTATCCTTGAGGCGTGACCAGTTCGCAGTTGAAGAAGTGGCTCGCCCGTGAGGGGTGCCAGTTCTTCGGCATGAAGAGCGGGCACCTCAAGGTGACCCGCCAAGGCCGTGTTTCTTATATTCCGATGCACGGCTCAGGCCGGGAATTGGGCTCCTTGATCCAAGAAAACGGACTGGTGGAAAAGATCAAGAAGGATCTTGACCTGAAAGGAACGTGACATGCTTCGGTATCCGGTGACATTGGAACTCGACACTAACGACACGACCCTGGCTTCATTCCCGGATTTTCCGGAAGCGCATACTTTCGGCGATGACGAGAATGAGGCGCTGGCGCGCGCGGCGGATCTTCTGGAGGATGTGATCGCGGACTACATGGGAAGCCGCCGCGACGTCCCGCCGCCATCGCGATGGAAGAAGCGTGCGCCCTCAGTGATTCTGCCGGTTCTCGCGGAAGCTAAGATCCGGCTGTACCGCGAGATGCGCGAATCCGGAATCCGGAAGGTGGATTTGGCGCGCCGAATCGGATGTCACATGCGGCAGGTGGATCGTCTGCTCGATCTGCGTCACGCTTCTCGTTTGGATCAGATTGAGGCCGCGTTCGCGGCCCTAAGTAAAAGAATCGTCATCCAGATCGAGGACGCGGCGTAAACCGCGTTCCGATGAACTGCGCATCCAGCGGAGGTTCACCATCTTCGAGTAGCATTTCAATCACTTCCCGGAGATTGCGATTTAGGGCGTCCAGCGTTTCGCCCTGACTGTGAGCCCCAGGGAAACCAGGCACGTAGCCCACGTAGAGGCCGGTGTCCGGGCATTGCTCGATTACGGCGGTGTACGTCCTCATTGTTCTGCGTTGTCCCCTATCCATCATAGACGTAAGAAGGCTGATGAGCGGCATCGGTGCCAGGCTAAGGCGCTCCGCTCCGGACCCGGACCGGATGTCACTTGCGGGCAAGGCCGGCCCCCACGCCCCGTGGTATCCTGAGTCCGGATGTTCAGCAGGCATCGTAAAGCACGTGTTTTGTTTGGGCTATCCGACGTCGTACTGGCTGCCGTGGCATTTGAGGCGGCTTACCATACGCGTGTCGTTCTCCACCTGGATCACGCGTTCTTCCTGACTGTCGACAAAAAGGCTCTGGTTCTGGCCTTCGCGCTGTTCTCGTGGGTGGGCATCGGGCTCTGGCTGGATGTCTACGAAAAGCTGGATGCGGGCCACCCGCGTGTGGTCATCCGCGACGCGGCGCGGCAATGTGCGTACGGCGCCTTGAGCCTTGTGGTCTTTGAGTATGTCTTTCGCCTGGACTTGAGCCGCTTCTTCCTGCTGTTGTTTGCGGCGTATGCCTGGGTGCTGGTGCTGCTGTTCCGGCTGACCGCGGGCCGTGTGGTGGGCGTAATCCGGCGCGAATTCGCGGCGCCGCACTATGTGATGGTGGTGGGCACCGGAGAACGCGCGGTGCGGATGGCGCAGGCTTTGGAGCAATCCTCGGAGTATGGCATCCGGCTGCGCGGATTCCTGAGCGAAACCGCGGCGGCGGGCGGCGCGGCCGATATCCACCTGCGCGCGCCCTATAAGGTTCTTCCCATCGGCGATCTGCCGGCCATCCTGCGCGAGCACGTGGTGGACGAAATCATCTTCGCGGTTGGCAGCGAGAGCCTGGCCAGTCTGGAGCACGTCTTCCTGCTGTGCGATGAAGAAGGCGTGCGCACGCGGGTGGCGGTTGATTTCTTTCCGCATGTCCACAGCACGGTGTCGCTGGAACGCTTCGGCTCCACGCCCATGCTCACGTTCTCGGCGGCGCCTTACGATGAAATCAAGCTGCTGGTCAAGCGCCTCACCGATGTCCTGATTGCCACCGCCGGCCTGGTGGTTCTGGCGCCGTTCATGGCGCTGATTGCTGTCCTGGTCCGCATCACCTCGCCCGGCCCGGCGATTTTCAAACAAATGCGCTGCGGGTTAAACGGCCGTCTGTTTCTGTTCTATAAATTCCGCTCCATGGTGCAGAATGCCGAACATCTGAAGAATTCGCTGGAACATCTCAGCACGCGCGAGACGGCGTTCAAGATTCCGGACGATCCGCGGCTGACCGCGGTGGGCCGTTACCTGCGCAAGTTTTCCATCGACGAATGGCCCCAGTTGTGGAACGTGCTGCGCGGCGACATGTCGCTGGTCGGGCCGCGTCCCGCGGTGCCGGACGAAGTGGAACAGTATGAAAGCTGGCAGCGGCGACGCCTGCGCATGCGTCCGGGACTGACGTGCCTGTGGGCTATTTGCGGCCGCGACAATGTGGATTTCGAAACCTGGATGAAGATGGATATGCAGTACATCGATAACTGGTCCCTGGCGCTGGACTGGAAGATTATTTTGCGGACAATCCCCCACGTGCTGACCGGCCGTGGGGCTAATTGAAGGGATCTAACTGAAGGGACCTAACTGAAGGCGGCGAAACACCATGCACATTATTCCCACGCAAGAGGAAGTCGTAGCGGCTCTGCGCGAAACCGGCGCGCTCCGCGACGGCCATTTCGAGTACCCCAGCGGTCTGCATTCCAACGAGTACCTCCAGGTCCCTCTGGCCCTGCGGTACTACCAATGTCAGCGCATGTTGAGCGTGGGCCTGAGCCGCCTGTTGCGGGCCAATCCCGAAATCCGGGCCATCATTCCGGAACTTTCCATCGTGGTGCCGATGACGGGCGGCTTGCCGGTGGCCTACGGGGTGACCGAAGCGCTGCGGGCCAAGCAAGTCTACTGGGCCGAGCGCGAGCACGATGGCGAAGCCCTGCATTTCCGCCAGTTTCTGGAGCCGCTGCCCGGCGAACAAGTGGTGCTGGTGGACGACATTCTGCGAACCGGCAGTAAGCTGTCGGAGCTCAAGAAGGTCCTGGAATCGCGCGGCGCTACGGTGGTGGGGCTGGCGGTGATCGTTTACGAGCCCACTCCGGACACTCACGATTTTGGAAATCTCCCCCTGTACTATCTGGCCAAGCTAGATGCACGGTACTATGCCGACACCGCCCATTGCGAGCTGTGCAAAAAGGGTCTGCCGCTGGAGCGGGTCTGGATTTGAACAACCCCGCAATAGTGGTTCCACAGATGCTCAGAAGCTGCTGGCAGGCAAATACTTAGACCCTTGCAGCACAGTCTGCTGAAATGGAGTGCAGAGTGTCACAAAACCGTTACGGTAGACCTTCTTGGGCCCGGCGCGGCGCTGAATTTCCACAGCCTTTTCCACGATATGGTGGAAAACTTCTTGCCGCGCTTGAGACGTCCGGCCCGAAAGGTACCAAGCCCAGGAGGCCTGTCTTACGGTACGATTGAGTTTAGGTTATGTGCAGGATCGCCTGGCTCCTGATTTTCGGTAGCGTTCTGGGTTGCGCGGTGCTTGACGGCCAGCGCACGGACACGGAAAAACTGGCGCCTTATTATCCGACGCCGGAAACCATCGTCATGAAAATGCTCCAACTGGGGGGTCTCAAGGCGGGCGAGAAGGTGTACGATCTTGGCTCCGGTGATGGCCGGATCGTAATCATGGCGGCCCAGAAGTTTCATGCCGATGCGCACGGCGTGGAACTGGACAAGGACCTGTGCAAGCAGAGCACCGCTAAAATCCTCAAACTCGGGCTGGAGAAGAGCGCGCACATCATCAACGGGGATTTATTGACGCAGAACTACGGTTCCGCCGACCTGGTCACGGTGTACCTGCTCCCCGATTCGATCAATAACAAGGTGCAGCCGCTGCTGGACAAGCAGTTGAAACCGGGCGCGCGGGTGGTGGCACACGATTTCGAATTCCGCAACTGGACGCCGGAGAAAGTGGAAACGATCGCCGACGATGGCGAGGGGCGCAGTCACACCCTCTATCTGTATCGGAAGAGCAATTGATCTTTCCGCCGAAATTCGTTTGGCCAAAACACGTCTCATGGGCACGGGTCCTGCTGGCGGCCGCCGCCATGGCACTGAGTTACGTGTATTTGCAGCCGGCGGGATATCCGTTGTATTTCGCGGTGATGGCGGTCTACCTGGCCTACGCTGTGGCGGTGGCGGTGAGAGGCGGGGGCCGGGGCGGCGTGCTGGGCATGCTGGCATTGTTTGGCGACACGGTATTTTTCCTGGTCCTGGTCAGTTACGGCAGCGAGCGTCTGCTTTGGCTGATTTCGATTTATTTTCTTTTCCTGATGACGGAAGCGCTGGTTTTCGGCACTCCGGTGGAAGTTGGGGTAATCGTGGTGGTCTGCACCACCTTCGGTACCGTGCTTCGCTTCGGAGGATTGCCCCTGGAGCGTACCGTGATTGTAGGGGGCGCGCTGGCCTGGGGCTTTGCCGCGACCAAACGCCGCCAGACCGCGGAAATTGCGAGGCTGACCCTGCAACTGGCGGAGGCTCGCAAGGCGGCGGAGAAGGCCGCCGAACAGGAGCGCGTGCGGATTGCCTCGGATTTCCACGACGGCCCGCTGCAAAGCTTCATTAGCCTGCAGATGCGGTTGGAGATCCTGCGCAAGTTGCTGGACCGCGACATCAACGCCGGTTTGCAGGATCTTAAGCAATTGCAGGCTCTGGCGCAATCCCAGATCCGCGATCTTCGCTCGTTCCTCCACAGCATGCGGCCGGTGGATGTGGACGGCGCCAACCTGGTGGCCACGGCGCGGCGCGCCGCCGAGTCGTTCCAGAAGGAAAGCGGGATACCGGTGACGTTCCTGGGGACCAACACGCCGGTTGGGCTGCCGCCGGAAATGACCATGGAAGTGCTGCAGATGCTCCGCGAAGCGCTGCACAACGTACAGAAGCACGCGGGCGCCTCGCGCGTTGCCGTGGCAATGGAGCGGACGGACCGCGGGCTGGAGATTTCGATAGACGATAACGGCCATGGCTTCGGCTTTGCGGGCACCTACTCGCTGGAGGAACTGGAACTGCTCCGGTTGGGGCCGGCGAGCCTCAAGCGGCGCGCGCGCTCATTGGGCGCGGATTTGGTGCTGGAATCCAGGCCGGGGCGGGGGGCGGGCATCAAGGTGCGGATTCCGCTGCCATGAGGCGGGGGGATTTGAAACGGATGCCGGTGGCCGGTGGCCGGTGGCCGGTGGCCGGTAGCCTGGGAGTGGCACGACCCTATCAGAGCCGCGACTTGTCGCTCGACCGTCAGGGAGCGGTGTCGAGGCTCTGTACGCTGGCTGCGATTCTTCTCCTTTCCGGGTGTGGGCGATATGCGGATTTCACACTGCCTCGGGCGCCGGGCGGCGATACGAGTCTGACGTTCACCCTGGAGGCACAGGCGAATCCCGTGATCGCACCGGGCGACGGATGGGATTCGGGCGACGTGTTGAATCCGTCGGTGGTGCGGGTACCCAGCGGGCTGATCAACCTGTATTCGGGGTTCGACGGCCACACCTGGCACACCGGTCTGGCCAGTTCGGAAGATGGCCGGGACTGGATCCGGAAAGGCAAAGTGCTCTCGCCTGATGTGCGGACGTGGGAAGCCAGCTACATCGCGGGCAACGGCTCGGCTGTGGCGTTTGAGGATCGGTTCTGGTATTGGTATGTCGCGGGACCGAAGGAGCGGCCGCGGTTGGGGCTGGCGCGCTCCGGCTTGATGCAGGGTTCCGGCTGGACGAACAACTCCGGTGATTTCCAAACGTGGAGCAAAGAGCCCCGCCCGGTGTTGGAGCCCGGGCCGTACCAGAGCTGGGACGAGTATGGCGTTGCCGATCCCTACGCGATCCGTATCGGGAATTATTTCTATATGTACTTTCTCGGGCAGGACCGGGCGCGGCGGCAGCGGCTCGGCGTGGCCCGGTCGGGGGACGGCGTGCAATGGGAAAAGCTGCGGTCCAATCCGATCCTCGAACTGGGTGGCGACGGGGCGTTCGATGAGGCTGGGCTGGGCGAGCCGGCGGTCTGGAATTCGCACGGATTCTACTGGATGCTCTACACCGGGCGCGATATCCATGAGAATCGGCGAATGGGCCTGGCGCAATCCACCGATGGCGTCCGGTGGACGAAGCTGCCGGCGGTCTTCGCGGGGTCTCAGGCTTGGGACGCCAAGGTGATCTGCGACCCGACGGTTCTGGTAGAAGGCGGCGCCATCCGCGTCTGGTTCGGCGGCGGCGACGTGGCGTCACCCGATGAGAACCTGCATGGCCGGATCGGGTACGGAGTTCTGCGGCCGGTTAGCCTGAGTTCGCCACGGAATGCTACGCTGGCGAAGTGAACGTCGGTATCACCTGCTATCCCACTTACGGCGGCAGCGGGATTGTCGCCACGGAACTGGGGATGGAACTGGCCGCGCGCGGCTACGAAGTCCATTTCATCAGCTACGCCAACCCGATCCGCCTCGACCCGGACACGCCGCGCATCCACTACCACGAGGTGGAGGTTTCCACTTACCCTCTGTTTCAATTCCCGCCGTATTGCCTTGCGCTGGCATCGCGCATGTTTGAAGTGGCGGAGGCTTACAATCTGGACCTGCTGCATGTTCACTACGCCATCCCGCATTCCATCTCGGCCATGCTGGCGCAGCAGATGCTGGCGCCCACCAGGCGGCTGCCCTTCATCACCACGCTGCACGGCACGGACATCACGCTGGTAGGTGTGGACCCTTCGTATTTTCCGATTACCAAGTTTTCCATCGAAAAATCCGACGGCATCACTTCCATCAGCGATTATCTGCGGGGACAGACGGAGCAGGTCTTCGGCGTGTCGAACGAGATTCGGGTGATCAAGAATTTCGTCAACTGCGACCTGTACCATCCCGACAATGTGAAGAAAGGCGCGGCGGCCTACGCGCCGGCTGGGGAAAAGCTGCTGATCCACCTTTCGAATTTCCGTCCGGTGAAGCGCGTGCTGGATTGCGTCCGCATTCTGGCCGAGGTGCGCAAAAGCGTACCGGCGCACCTGCTGATGGTGGGCGACGGTCCCGAGCGCGGGCCGGCCGAGCATCTGGCGCGCACGCTCAAAGTGGACCGGCACGTCAGCTTCATGGGTAAGCAGAACCATGTGGAGCGGCTGATCCCGCTGGCGCACGTGCTGCTGATGCCGAGCGAATTGGAGTCGTTCGGATTAGTGGCGCTTGAGGCCATGGCCTGCGGAGTGGTGCCGGTGGCCACGCGCGTGGGCGGGGTGCCGGAGTTGGTAACCCACGGCGAGGATGGCTACCTGGAAGCGGTGGGAGACGTTGCCGGGCAGGCCGCACGCGTGGCCGCGCTGCTGCTAGACGACGATCTGCAGTACCGCATGGCGAAGGCCGGACGGTGGAACGCGTCCGAGCGCTTCTGCACCGACCGCATCATTCCGCAATACGAGAAGTATTACGCAGACGTGTTGCGGGCCCAGTAACAGCATGGTTAATTAACGGTGGGCATTGCGGTGTGCGTTGGAAGATCGCGTGGACGTGATTGGGTATGATCACCCACGCGTGGAGTTGGTTGAAGCGGCGAACCGCCTCCCCATCCAGGCCCGCGTTCACAACTACACCGGCGAGTGCTGGCGAGGCATGACAGACCACCAAAGACGATGGTCTGTCCCACCTCCTCCCAGAAATGTACAAACCCAAGAGTACGGGCAGTCCTGCCTGTGTGGCCTTTATCCGCGGCGGGCACTGTCAGCGAATCGGCGAAAACGGCAGCGGGCGGAGAATCGCGTTGCTGATGTTCGACACGATCTCGGCGTCGCTCAGGCCCGGCTGCCCGCGCAACTTCTGCCACTCCGGGTCGGCGCCGAAATTGCGCCAGAGCTTGTCGCGTGAAGCCAGGTCGTCGAACGTCAACATGTAAGTCAGGCTGGGCAGGTTGCGGCCCACCATCGTCCGTCCGAAGAAAACCGGGGTCATGCCGAGCCGGCGGAAGATCCCCATTTCGCCGTCTTCGAACATCTTGACCTTGCGCGCCGAGGCCTTGTCGTTCACCGATTCGTAAGTCCGCATTTCAAAGATGTGGGCCGGCCGCTTACCATCGTTGGGCGGAACTTCGAGCGACGGCATGCCGTTGAATGCCCGCAGCAGCGAGCTTTCCATGCGGACGTAGGGCGGGTCCTGCATGTTGTTGTAGGCGTCGAACCCCTTCTGGAATTCCTTGTCTTCCGCGAACTTGTGGTGCGTGGCGTCCATGGCTGCCAGCGAGGGAAAGCTGGCCAGGGATAGAATGAACGGGCTGCGCTCGCCGACCACCGGGCTGAAGAAACCCACCGGCGCCACCCCAGCGCGTTGGGCCGCGGGCAGGAATACACCGCTCAGGTATTGCGTGGTGCGGTCCACCTGCGGCCCGCTTCGCAAATAGAAGTAGACCAGGTGGAAAAATGAACTGCTGGGCGGATCGGCCGGCGCTTCGGCGTACAGACCGGCGGCGGCGGATGCGGTCACAAAGGTTCGTCGCTTCATCGGAATTCCATTTTGACTTCTATTCTGACACGGGGCGCCCGCACACACGTGATATTCTGTTCATGGTTCGGCATTCGACTAGGATCACGAAGGAGGCCCCGTGAAGGTTGGCGTATTCACCCCGCTGCTGTCACAGTTGCCCATCGACGACGTTTGCAAGAAGCTGAAAGGCTACGAAATCGATACCGTGGAACTCGGGACCGGCAACTATCCCGGCGATGCGCACTGCAAGCTCTCCATGCTGGAGAGCAAGAGCGAGTTGAGTGATTTCAAGATGATGCTGGCGGACAACGGATTTTCGATCAGCGCCCTGAGCTGCCATGGCAACCCGCTGCATCCCGACCAGACTCGCGCCAAGCACGATCAGGACACCAGTAAGAAGACCATCCGGCTGGCGGAGAAACTTGGCGTTTCCATCGTAGTGGATTTCAGCGGCTGCCCGGGCGATTCGCCCCATTCAAAATGGCCCAACTGGGTGACCTGTCCCTGGCCGCCGGACTACCTGGAAATCCTCAAGTGGCAGTGGGACAAAGCAGTGACGCCCTACTGGATCAAGCACGCCAAATTCGCCGAAGACCACGGCGTGAAGATCGCCATCGAAATGCACCCGGGCTTCGTGGTGTACAGCCCCGAGACCATGCTGCGGCTGCGCGAGATCGCCGGCAAGGCGATCGGCTGCAATTACGACCCGAGCCACATGTTCTGGCAGGGCATCGACCCCATTGCCGCTATCCGTGTGCTGGGCGACGCCATTTTCCACGTCCACGCCAAGGACACCCAGATCTACGACCGCAACCTGCCGCTCACCGGCGTGCTCGACACCAAGCCCTACACCGACGAGCGCAACCGCGCCTGGGTTTTCCGCACCTGCGGCTACGGCCACGGAGCCGGCTGGTGGAAGGAATTCGTCTCCACGCTGCGCATGTTCAATTACGACCACGTGCTCTCCATTGAGCACGAAGACAGCCTGCTCTCGCCCGAAGAGGGCCTGTCGAAGGCCGCTGAGTTCCTGAACAGCCTGGTCATCAAGGAGAAGCCCGGGGCCGCGTGGTGGGTGTAGCGCAGGTGTAACACGGCCATTCCTGGCTGTGTTCTTGTATGAACCTGGAAGAACAGTTGCTCGCGGCCTGGCGCCGGCACAACGAGATTCTGCTTTACTTGCTCGACCACCTTCCGCCCGAGGGTCTGACCGCAGTCCCGTACGGCTCGCGCGGGCGTAGTGTAGCCGGCCAGTTCGCCCACCTGGAAAGGGTGCGCGCGGGATGGTTGGAATATCACGCGACCGGCAAACGTCGCAAGCAGCCGCGCACGGACAAGGAGAACCTGCCGCCCGCCGGCGTGCTGCGGAAGGGTCTGGCGCAGACCGGCGCGCAGATCGAGGAACTACTCGACCGGGCATTTCGCGGGCAGGCGAAGATCCGGATGTTTGGCCGCCAACCGGTGCGCTGGATGGCTTACCTGATCGCGCACGAATCCCATCACCGCGGGCAGATTCTTCTCGCCCTGAAGCAGGCGGGGCTCCGGCTTCCCGAGAAGATCGCCGTGCAGGGCTTATGGGGCAAATGGATTTACGGTGCCTAGGGATAGTGGCCGCGACCCTCCGGGTCGCGGGTGGCGGATTGAGGCGTGTCGCCACCCTGGCCGTTATCGCAGGCTCGTTGACTGCGGGTGACGCCGGCGCGCAGCAGGTGCAGGTGCAAGTTTCCGAAGACCCAACCGGCGCTGCCCGCATCACGACGCGAACAGGGTCGAAGACGGTCCGCAAGGAACCGGGTCAGGTGGGTATCGAGGACCCAGACGTCGCTTGGGATCGCCGCACCGCCGGTTGGCTGGTAATGTACGAAATGCCCGGGGTTGTAAGCTATCCCATTGCCGGGATGTTAGTGGTGTGGCGCGGCGGAGCGGTTATCCGGCGATTTCGAACCGAACAGACATTTTGGAGTTGGGCTTTCGTGGCCAATGGAAAGCAGGTGGCTTACCACACCGGTCCGCTCCACGGAGAAAGGGCCTCGCACTGCGAGTTGCGCAACGTGAGCGACGGCCGCCTGGTGGCACAGTGGAGTGGCGACCTCGACGATGCCGCCAAGCGCCCGGCATGGACGGCAGAACTGTACCACTGATCTCACTTGGCCAGACTGATCTCTTTCACATACTGCGCAATTTCCGCGCCCGTGGCGAACCAGACGCCGGGCTTGGACTTCATGTAACCCACCAGCGCATTCAGATGCTGCATGGGCGCGCGGTGGCCGCTCACATAGGGATGCAACGTCAGCACGAACAACGTGCCTTCCTGGTAGGCGCCGTCGAACTCTTCCCGGTACAGTTGGAAAAGCAACTCCGGCGACGGCAGGTGGCCGTTCTGCCCGAGATACGGCGTCTCGGTCAGCGTCCAGTCGATGGCCAGTTCCACCACCCCGGTTGGCTGGCCGTTGGACATGATTTCGTACGGCTCATCCATGGCCTGCAGGCTGCTGTCGTACAGAAAACCCTTTTTCCGGATCAGGGCGAGCGTATTGGGGCTGAAGGCCCATGAGGGGGCCCGATAACCGACGGGGCGCTTACCCGTGGCCTTGGTGAGGTAGTCGATCGCCTTATCCAACAGCCGTTCCTCCTCGCCTTCGCCAAGGCGTGGCGGGAATTCGTGAATCCATCCGTGCACCCCAACTTCGTGGCGCCCGCTCTTCAGAATTGCGGCCAGCATCTCCGGATGCAGGAGCGCATCCACACCGGTGACAAAGAACGTCGCCGGAACCTGGTAATGGTCGAGCATCGCCAGGATGCGCGCCGTGCCGCTCTCGGCGCCGAAATCGGAAGCGGAAAGAGTGGTCGGCGAAGTGGTCCCATCCCGAAGCAGGGGCGCCTCGGTATCGTCGTCGAAGCTCAGGCATACGGCGGCGCGCGCATGGTTGGGCCAGGATTTCGGCGTCAGCTTGCGGCCGGCGCGGACCGGCGCTACCGCCTCTCGAAGCTGCTGGTCGGTCCACCTGGTCCCCGGCTGCGATGGCGGCTGTTGGGCGCCGTCCTGTTGGGCGAAAACCGGTTGGACGAAAGCCGAAGCGGCGGCCATCAGGCAGGCGGCATAGAATCTGTTCATCGAGTCGATTATGACTTACTTGCCGAGAGGGCGAAGGTCCGCGGGCCGCCGGCAAGCGGATTAACAATCCGCCGCAGGTTGGCAACCTGCCTCACATTCAAGAAGCCCTTCAGGCGGCGCCGCCGAAAGCGATCACGAAGTACTGCGCGGGCGTAGAGCCGGGGTTGCGCCAACCATGCAGATCGTTGGACGCCATGTAGGCGATGGAACCGGCGGTGAGCGTCCCAGTCTCGCCGTTCACCGTGGTTTCCAGCGTGCCGTACTGCAGCATCACCAATTCCTCATGGACGTGCCGGTGCGGCGCGTGCGGCGCCTGGCCGGGTCCCAACTCGGTCATGTGCAGTTCGATGGCGTACCCCTGGTGAGTTTCCCCGTTCAGCACAGCGCGGCCTTTGTTCTGGCCGTTGGCCTTCACGGGCAGGTCCTCATATTTGAACATTTTGGTTGGCAGCAGCTTCTTCTGGTCCTGCGCGGCGGCGGTTTGGGCGGCCAACGCGGGAAGCAGCAGGCTCAGGTCACGGCGGGTATAGCGCATTCGTGTCTCCTCTAACAAAGTGTCCTCGAACAAAGTTTACTACCGCACCGGTTTGCGATAACCTTTGAAACCGGAGGTGGTCCCATGCTAGCAAAGCCCCTACTCTGCGGCGGTCTGGTTGCCGCGACTGTTGCCGCGACGCTCTTGGTCTTGGCTGCCCCGGCACAAGACGCGAATCGGCAGCGGCCCGAAGTCCCTTACGTACCCACAACCGATGAGGCCGTCGCAGCGATGCTGAAACTGGCGGACGTGAAGAAGACCGACATCGTTTATGACCTTGGCTGCGGCGATGGCCGGATCGTCATTGCCGCAGCCAGGAACTTCGGCGCCCGCGCCGTCGGAATCGATATCGACCCCGTACGCATCGGCGAAGCCAAGGAAAACGCTCAGAAGGCGGGCGTCGGGAACCTGGTCCGGTTCGAAGAGAACGACCTGTTCAAGTCCGATATCCACGAGGCGACCGTGGTCACGTTGTTTCTGCTCTCCAGCGTGAACCTGAGGCTGCGCCCCAAGCTGCTTCAGGATCTGAAGCCGGGTACGCGGGTGGTTTCGAACACGTTCGATATGGGCGATTGGAAGCCCGAGAAGGAAGCCAACGTCGGCAGTCCCGACGAGCAAAGCTTCTTGAGCCGCAAGCTCTATCTGTGGACCATTCCGAAGCGGCAGTGAAAAAACGGTGGCCAGTGGCCGGTGGTCGGTGGCCGGTGAAGTGAAAGACGCGGACCCCGGTTTTCACCGGCCACTGGCATCCGGCCACCGGCCACCGAGCGCAGCGAGCAACTACATCGCTTTCGATCCATCCGCGCTCAGCTTGACCTGCCGGCCCTGATGGAAGGCCACGTTGGCCAGGTGGGGCGCGGAAACGGCGCTGGCGCCCACCTCCACCGGGGCGTTCGGCTCCTGGCGCGACTTCACGCAATCCAGAAAATTCTGGATGTGGGTCTCGATCGGAATGGGCGCTTCCATCTTCTGGATCGGCTCCGGGTTTTGCGGCACCGGCTCCTTCCAGATACGGAAGCCCTCGTTGTTGATGTGCATGGTGCCCTCGTCGCCCTGGAACAGGATGGACCAGTCGTTCTCGTACGAGTTGCAGTAGTTCAGCGTCCACGTGGCCATCAGTTTCTGGTATTCGAAAACCGCGCAGAAAACGTCGGGCACTTCGGACCCGGTATTCTTGGCGAGTTGGCCGTAACAAACCGACGAACGCGCCAGGCCGGAGCCGGTGAACCACTGCACCACGTCCATCAGATGAGTGCCCTGGTCCGTCATGTTGCCGCCGGAATAGTCCCAGAAGTAGCGCCAGGAGCGGAAGCGCATGGGCTCCAGGTCGCGATCCTTGGCCTTTCCGAGGAAACGCCGCCAGTCCAGCTTGCCGGGTAGCGGCGAGTTGTCGAGCGGCTTGGAGACGTTCCAGTTCCACATGGGTTTCACCAGGGTGATCCGGCCCAGGATGCCGCTATCCACAATCTGCTTGGCCTTGATCACGGAAGGCGCGCTGCGGCGCTGCATGCCGATCTGCACGATCTGCTTAGTCTTGCGCACGGCCCGGATCATCTCCTGGCTTTCTTCCAGCGAATGCGACATGGGCTTTTCCAGGTAGACATCTTTCCTGGCATCGAGCGCGGCGTAGAGCATGGGGGCATGCTGATGGTCGGGCGATGCAATCACCACCGCATCCACGCCGGGCTGGGCCAGCAGATCGTGGTACTCCACGTATCCCTTGGCATTGGGCGCTGTCTTCAGGGCGGCCTGGAGATTGGGCTCGTAAACCTCGGCCACGGCCACGCACTCCGCGCCCAGCTTCTGGAAGTTGCCGCTCAGGTAGCGGCCGCGGCCTCCGGCGCCGATCAGGCCATAGGAAAGGCGGTCATTGGCCCCCCAGGCGCTCCGCGGCACGAACATGGGCGCGGCAGCCAACGCGGCGGATAGAAATTGTCTGCGGTCCTGACTCATGGAAAGCTCCTTGCGGCTTAACGATACTACCTGGCACGGAGCGGCGCAACGGTGATCCCGATGTGGGGCAGGTTGTTAACCTGCGGCGGATTGGCAATCCGCCTGCTGGGATTGGGAACGCCACCGCTGGCAAGGGCGCGGAGTGGCTCGCTGCCGCATCGCGTAGGGGGATTAAGAATCGGCCGCACTCTCGAAAGTCGCTTGTGGAAGTTCGGCTGCGCGCCAACTCCCGGCTGGCGGATTGCCAATCCGCAGCAGCTTGCCAAGCAAGCTTGCCAAGCTGCCCCACATAACGCCACCGGCGACTTTCACGCGAATGGCGTTCTGAATGTTATCGACCGCTTCCTGCTCGGTGGCCCCCTGCGACCAGCAGCCCGGCAGACCGGGACATGAGACGGCGAAGCCTTCTTCGGACGGGTGAAGAACAACCTTATAACGCATGGTCACGGCTACTACTGTAAGCGGAAACTCCTTACAGCCCTTGCAGCCGTGTGTCGGCGTCGCCGAACTTATCCAGCTTCACGCCCATCCGGTCCATGATCGAGAGGTACAGACTGGACATCTTCCGATTGTCGTCGCCGGCTTGCACGTAGTCCAGCGTGCGTCCCGTTTTGAGGGTCCCACCCAGCCCGCCGGCCAGAACCAGAGGCAATCTCGTATTGTCGTGCTTGCGGCCAATCCACATGTTGGAGAGCCACATGAGGCAGGAGTTATCCAGCACTGTGCCGTCGCCCTCCGGCATGCCGTCCAGCTTGATGGCGAGATAGGCGAGCTGGCTCAGATGGAAACGCGCGATGCGTTCGTAACCGTCGGAATCGTTTTTGTGGGACGCGGAATGGTGCCCTTCGCGGACTTCCAGGAATGGATAGTAGAGCGCGGAAAGGTCGCGAGCCAGCAGCAGCGTGGCGATGCGAGTCTTGTCGGTTTGGAAAGCGATGGCGATGATGTCGCACATCAGGCGCGTGTGTTCGCGAAAGTCTTCCGGCAAACCGTTGGCCGGCCGATCCATCGTAAAGACGGGCTTGTTCCGCTGCTTGGCCAGATCGTCCGCCTGGTCCTTATTCTTGCGCATGCCGTCCACCCGCTTCTCCACTTCGCGCACGCTGGTCAGGTACTCGTCCAGTTTGGCTTTGTCGTTCCCGCTGATGGTCCGGCACAAGCTTTCGGCGTCATCCCGCACCCGGTCCAGAATGCTCATGTTGCGCAGGCTGCCGCGGTTCTCAAAAAGATTGTCCCAGGCCAGGGAAGGGTAGACTTCATTGGGCACGGGCGAGTCCGGACTCTGCCAGGAAATGTGGGAGCTGTAGGCCATCGAGTAATTCGTCTCGTGATAGCCGGTCATGGGCTGTTCGCAAGCCAGAATGATACTGGGCTGCGCCGTATCCTGGCCGATGCGGTTGGCGAGCATCTGGTCCACAGTGACGCCGGCATGAATGATGGCGCCCTTCTGAATGTCGGCTCCGGAGAGCAGACATCCGGTCTGCGCGGGGTGAATGCCATGGCCCACAGCCCGCTTGTGGAAGAGGCCGTGAATCACGTTGATCTTGGACTTGACCGGTTCCAGCGGCTCCAGCGTCTTGCTGAGCTTCATATCGGGGCCCGCACCCTGGGCGTCCCAATGGTCCTCATTCACGCCGTTGCCCATGAACATCACCGCGAAGCGTTTCGGAAAGGCAGCCGGCCCGGTGGCGTCGGCGAAAGCCGGATGGGAGGCAAGCCACGGCAAGGCCATGGTGACACCCGCACCGCGAAGCACCGCCCGGCGCGAAATACCCTTTTTCGATTTCAATGTTCGATTGATCATTTCATTCCCCTTTCCGGGCTGTTTGAACCGGTGCGTCGGTTCGGCGTTTATTCAGGAACTGCGGACTGGTAACAATTATCTCCACTAACGGAGTGAAGCGGTAACCGCTGGCGGTCAGCTTGGTCTGCATTCGCTCAATCAGGGGCTCGTCGGAGAGCTGGAGCGACCGGCCGAGAGCGAAGGCCAGCAATTTACGGCTCAGGTTTTCGGTGAAGTCTTTCTGGCGATGGTCGCGGATATAGGCCATCACACCGTCGAAACCGGCGCCCTGCATGCCGCCGGGAAAAACCGCCTGGGCGTCCACCGGCCGTCCAGCCAAGTCCTGGGAACGTTTCTCACCGATAGGCCCGTAACCTTCAAAGGCCAGGCCCAGGGAATCAAAGCGCGCATGACACCCGGCGCAGGCCGGATTATCGCGATGTCTGGCCAGCATTTCCCGCAACGGCAAATCCATCTTGGCTTCATCGTGCGGCAACTCGGGTACGACGGGGGGCGGCGGCGGGATGGCCTCGCCGAGCACCCGGCGGACCACCCAGTATCCGCGCTTCACCGGACTGGTCCGCAAGCCGGGCGCGTTCTGCGTCAGGAATACCGACATGGGCAGCAGCCCGCCGCGTCCGTAGAGGTGCGCATCGTCCACCCGTATCCATGTGTCCCCGTCGCCTGCGACATCGGGCATCCCGTAGTGCCGGGCCAGCACCGGATTCACAAAGGTGTAGTTGCCGTACAGCATGTCGAGCACGGAACGGTCATTGCGGATCACGTCCTCGAAGAACCGCACCGGCTCCTGGAACATGGCCTCACGCAGATCGTTGGTGAAACTCGGGAAGCGTTCGCGATCGACCGCGTTGTGTTCTTCAAAGCGGCGGAAATCGAGCCAGTTGCCGGCAAACTCGAAGGCAAGGCCGCGGGCGCGGTCGTCCTTCAACAGGCGGCGGGCCTGGGCGGCCAGGACTTCGGGCTTCTGCAAATCGCCGGCTTGGGCACGGGCCAGGAGCTGGGCGTCAGGCATGCTGGACCAGAGGAAATAGCTTAACCGGCTGGCGAGCGCGTAGGGGGAGAGAGGTTGCGCCGGCACCGTGGCGGCCCCGGCTGAGCCCGGCGGCTTGGGCGGCGCTGCAGCGGAGTCGTCGAGCAGATCCACGCGGTAACTGAACTTGGGGGACATGAGTACGCGGACGATCGAGTCGCGCACCGCATCCTCGTGGGTCAGTGCGCTCTTTTCGCGCAGCGTGTGATAGAAAGAAAGCACCTCATCGCGCTCCGCCGGCGAAAGCGGCTTGCGGTAGGCGCGCGCGGTAAATTGGAGCAGGGCTTCCAGTTGGAGGGGCTCGGCCTCTGCGTGCATGCGCTCCATCCGGCGCAGAATGTCGTTGACCCACTGGAAATGGTAGCGGATTGCCTCCATGGCGGCGGGATTGTTGCTGGCTTCGGCCTTGGCAAGGTAGGCGTCCCGCAGCCCGAAAATGACAGCCCCGGAACCGACGGCCTTATCCTCCGGCCGCGCGCTGCCAGACTCGGCTCCTTTGCCCTGCACCTCGCCGCTCTGGTTGAAGTAATACTGGTCCCAGGTCCGTGCCGTGTGCTCGGCGATGAAATCGAACTCGTCCCAGAGCCGGTCGAGTTCCTTCTGCCCCTGGGCGTCGAGAATCAGTTCCATCAGCGGGGTATCGTCGCGCCAGTAACCCATGACGTTGTGATAGCCCGCGCTCAGCAGACGTCCCTTGTCCTGCGAATCGTCAGGGAAGTAGCGGCCGCGCTCCTTGATGTAGAACGCGTCCGGGAAAACCCTGGCGAAGCGCGCGAAGGAGGCTTGATAGCGGGCGCGTTCGGCCGCCGGAACCACCAGATCGGCATCGCTCGCGCGAGCCCTCTGGGTGAGGGCGGCCCAACGGAACGCCCCTTCCTGGTGGAGACCCGCATATTTCGGGATGGCGGGCAGTTCCGGGGGCGGATCGCTATCGTTGCGCAGGGCCTTGGGGTCCGAATCGCGGCGGTGCAAGTCGAATTCCCGCAGCTTCCAGTTCAGCAGGGGTTGCGACCCGGCGGGCAATCCTTTCACCACCGGGGCGGCGAATTCCATGGCGGTGTGCCGGCGAATGCGGACCACGAAATCGCGCATATCGAGAAAGGCGACGCGGAGTTCCCAGCCGATCTGGTAACCCTTCGGCTGCGGCAGGCCGCGCCACATGGCCTGCAGTTTGGCGATGGGGCCAACCTCTTGGTTTGCGGCCTCGGGCGGTTTTTGGGCGGCGGGTGGTTCTTCAAGGATGTTCCAGACCATGGGCAGATACTTCACGCTCAGCTTCCACTGCGCTGCAATGCCGGCCAGGGTCGCATTGGGCATACCGAGCGCCGACCGGTATTTGAAGCACCACGCGGCCTGAAAGTAATCGGCATAGTCCGTCGGCTGGCGTTCATAGAAGCCGATGATCCGTTGGATCGCGTACTTCTCGCGATCCGTTTCGACCAGCATCGGGTGCGGCGCGAAATCGAACCCGTCGGGCGTGAGCACCATGCGATCGCTCACCTCCCGCGCGGCCTGCAGGTATTTGTTGAGCAGGGCGGGCGACATGGTGAGCGACTCGCCGGAGTTGTCGAAGCCGGCCGTATTGGCAGGGTCCACCGGGAATTCCCGTGTGGGACGCATGTCCACGCCGGTAAGGTCCCGGATGGTGTTGTTGTACTCGGCGTTGCTGAGGCGGCGAGCCAGCACCGGCCCGGGATCGCCGGCATTCTTCCGCGCCTCGTTCATGCGCACGGCCTGGACCCAATCGATCACCGCCTGGCGGGAGTCGGCAGGTGGCTGTGGCGCCGGTTTCGGCGGCATCTCGTTGGCTGTAAGTTTCTCCAGCACCAGATTCCAGCGAGGATAGTCCCGGATCACCGCTGCCAAGGTGGAGTACGCACGCAGATCGAACTGGGCGGCCGGCGAAGCGCCGCCATGGCAGCCAACGCAATAGCTGGTTAGAAACGGCCGCACGGATCGCGCCAATCGAAGTTCCAGATCGGCATTGGCGGCGTCGGCTGCGCCCGCCCAGCGAAGGGCGATAGTCCCGGCTACCAACAGCCGTGTGATAGCAGGGGCGCTAGCAAGGGCGCTACGTCGCATGGGCCTCCAGGGAGTGTAACCATCATATTACGAATGGGGACCCCGATGTCGCGCGCCGTCTGTGCGGGGTGCTTAATGATCTGGGGAAAGCCAGTTGCTGCCTACCGCTCCCTCATCTCACGGTCGCGGCTCTGTACCTATCTGCAAACACGCGATACCCTAACCGAGCCGCAACCGTCAGGGAGCGGATGCCGCGACTGAGCCGCGAAATCCCCAAAACGGTTAGGCACCCGTGCGTGCGTCTGTCACGCTGCTCACAGGCCGGCGGGCCCGTGCCACTTAAGGCAGCGGTCGCATCATCAGTTTGCGGAATTGCACGATGCTGCCCAGGTTGTGCTGTTGCAGCGCCAGGTAGCCCTTGGTGTACGTGTTCTTCTGGTCCACGTAATCGGTAACCACCTTGCCGTTGATCTTGATGACGATGTGATTGCCGTTGGCGATCACGTGCTGCGTCCACCAGGTGTCGTCCTGGATCAACTGCTCGCCGATCTTGGAGAAGCCGTACAGGCTGCCGGTCTTCTGCGGGTCGGGCGACGTATTCTCCACCTGCGCCTCGTAGCCTTTGGGAAAGCCGGGGCCGAAGGCGGTCCGGATGTACATGCCGGAGTTGCCGGAGTGGTTCAGCTTTACCTCGGCCGAGAATTCGCAGTTCTCGCATTCCCGCGCCATCCAGAACAAGTGGCTGGCCGGGCCGTCCCCGGTAATGGCGCCGTCCACGACTTTCCAGCTATCCGGATTGCCATTGGCCTTCCACCCGTCCAGCGTTTTCCCATCGAACATGGAAATCCATCCGTCTTTGGCGGCCCCGGATGGTACCGCGGGCGCGCTCTGGTCAGCGGCGGAAATCCACCAGGCGGCCGCCACCACTCCGAACGCCAGCATCGCAAGGTATTTCATGCCTCCATACTAACTCACCAGGCCCCATGTGCCCTGTGCCACGTTCGCTATCATGGATGCGTGTCTACTCGCCAGCACGCGGGCCCCGGACCGGCCGGCCCGGAGGTTCCCGAACCCTCGCTCGCAGAACGCGCGCGCACCCTCGTTTCCGTCGCCCGGATCGGCAGCCTGTCCACGCATTCGCGGAAGTTCGTGGGATTTCCGTTCGGCTCCGTGATGCCGTATGCCGCTGACGACCGCGGCCGCCCGGTCTTTTTGATCAGCAGCATGGCCATGCATACCCAAAACCTGCACCAGGACGCCCGCGCCAGCCTGCTGATCACGCAACCGGATTCCGCGGGCGACCCTTTGGGAGCCGCCCGCGTCACCCTGCTGGGCGCCACCGCGGAAGTGCCCGCGGCGGAGGTTCGCGATCTGTACCTTTCCCGCTATGAGAACGCGAAGTACTGGCAGGAGTACACCGATTTCGCGTATCACAGGCTGGAGGTGTCGAGTGTTTACTTCATCGGCGGCTTCGGTGTCATGGGGTGGGTCCCGGCTGAGGAATACATCACCGCCCGGCCCGATCCCCTGGCCGAAACGGCGCAGGAAATCATCCAACACATGAATGCCGATCATGCGGATGCCCTCGTTCTGATCGCCACCCGGTTTGGGGGCGAAGCCGCCACCGAGGCTTCCATGACGGCCGTCGATCGCCTCGGATTCCATCTCCGCCTCAAGACCGGCGATCGGGTTCATGGGCGCCGCGTGGCGTTTCTGCGAGAGGTTGGCAACAAGGACGAAGCCAGAGCGGTCTTGGTGGAGATGGTCCGGCAGGCTCGATCCTCCGATTCACACTGAGCGGGTGGGGCCGGGGGCCGGGGGCCAGGCGTCGGCCCGCTCCGTTATTTCATGAGTTTCTGATACCGCGGCCAGTCGCCGAAACGTTCGATCCAGCCATCGGTGGGCTGGTTGCGCCTGGGCATCCCGAAACCGTGCCCGCCCGCGGCGTAGATATGCAATTCGGCGGGCTTGTCGGCCGCCTTCCACGCCAGGAAAATCGCCGGGCTGGACGCGGATATCGGATCGTTGTAGGTGTATCACTGCCCGCACGCCCGTCCTGCAGGTCCGTTTTGCGGAATGTCGCGGGCGGGTTTCGACAGAAGCAGGCGGCACCCGGATATAATGAAACCAACTTGTCCAGGCTGCTGATCAGTGTTTTCGGTGCGTGCGCTGCGATCGGGATTGCCGCCGAAACCGCCCCTTTCGCCAAAACCGTCTACCCCGTCTTCGAAGAAGCCGGATGCCGCGGCTGCCACAACCCCGATGGCGTGGCATCGGCTACCCGCCTGCAGTTTCCGGAGCAGGGCGCGCCGGCGGAGCGCATCGAGGCCTTTGGGAAGTCGCTGGTGCTGCTGGTGGATCACCAGAATCCCGCGAATTCGTTGCTGCTGCGAAAGCCCACGGCCCGCCTGGCGCATGCCGGCGGACAGCGTATCCAACCGGACAGCCCGGAGGAAACTGTGTTGCGAGCCTGGATTGACCGGCTGGTCCAGCTCAAGGGAGACGAACTGGCCGCGGCGTTGCGGTACCGCGACCAGGAGGCCTCCGGCGCCGGCGCCACGCGCCCCCGAATTGTGCTCCGTCGCCTGACGCACAGCCAGTACAACAACACGGTGCGCGACCTTCTGGGTGACCGCAGTATGCCGGCCAACCGGTTTCCGCCGGAGGATTTCGTCAACGGTTTCAAGAACCAGTACGCCTCGCAAAACCTCTCGCCGCTGCTCGAAGACGCTTACAGCGCGGCGGCCGAGAAGCTGGCCCGCACGGCCTTTCGCAGCGGCAACCCGCATAACCCGGTCGATCACGCGGTGTCGTGCCCGCCTTCGCCCGCATGCCGCACCGAGTTCATCCAAAGCTTTGGCTTCCGTGCCTTCCGGCGTCCGCTCGACGCCGCCGAAGTGCGCCGTTACGAAGCGCTGTTTCAAAAGCAGCCTGACTTCCTGGCGGGCGCGCAATTGGTGGCGGAGGCCATGCTGCAATCGCCCAACTTTCTGTTTCACCTGGAGGACGCCGGCGAGGCCACCAATTCAAAATGGCGGTCCTATGCCGCGGCCAGCCGGCTCTCTTACGCGCTGTGGGATGGGACTCCCGACGACGCGCTGCTGGCCGCCGCCGGCCGCGGCGAACTGGATACGCCAGAGGGCGTTGAGCGCGCCGCCCGCCGCCTGCTGGACGACCCCAAGGCTCACCAGGCGCTCGACGAGTTCGTGGCCCAGTGGCTGCGTTTTGACCGCGTGCTCACCGCCACCAAGGAGCGCCGCGCCTTCCCCCAGTTCACGCCCGAGACCGCCATCGCCATGACGCAGGAGGCGCGCCGCTTCGTGGCAGATCTGGTGTGGGGCAACGGCGATTTCACGCAGCTCTTCACCGCCGGCTACGGTTACGCCAATGGCGACTTGGCCCGTATCTACGGCGTCGAAGCTCCGGCCAACGATTTCGATCGCGTGGCATTTCCCGCCAACTCGGAGCGCGCGGGCTTGCTGGGACAGGCGTTGTTCCTCACTCTGACCGCCAAGCCGGATGAGACGTCGCCCACCGCGCGCGGGCTCTTCGTGCGCGAGCAGTTCCTCTGCCAGCACGTGGCCGACCCGCCGCCCGGCGTCAACACCAACCTGCCGCCCGTCAGTGCAGCCCAGCCGATGACCAACCGCGACCGCATGGCCCTGCACGCCACCAACAAGTCCTGCGCCGGTTGCCACAATCTGGTGGACCCCATCGGATTCGGCTTCGAAAAGTTCGATGCCATCGGCCAGCGGCGCGACAAACTGAAGCTGACCTTCGGGGAGAGCTTCGGCGAAAAAAAGGCGGCGCAGCCCAAGCTCTCGACCGCCGAACTCGATCTCGATACCAAGGGCCAGGTGGCCGGAATTCCCAACTCCAGCTTCGCGTCTCCGAAGGAACTGGGCGCGGTTCTCGCCGCTAGCCCGCAGTGCCAGGAATGCCTGGTCAAACAATACTTCCGCTATGTGGCCGGCAGGACCGAAACGCCCGCCGACCGGCCGCTGATCCGCCGCGTGTTTGACGACTTCCGGCGATCCGGCTTCCGCTTTCAGGAAATGATAATCTCAATGACGAGCGCCCGAGAAATGCAAGCCAGGGAATTTCCCGCGGAAGGAGGCGCCGCCAATGTCGCAGGTAATCACTAAGCGCTTCCGTGTCTCGCGCCGGCGTTTCCTCAGAGGCCTGGCGCTGGCGGGCGGCGCGGTGCAGGTCGGTCTGCCGCCGCTGGTGAGCATGTTCAACTCCACCGGAACGGCTTATGCGGCCGACGGCCTGGCACAGAAACCGATCGAGAGCCGCTTCGTCTTCTGGTTCAACGGCAACGGCATTCCCGAGCGGTATTGGATTCCCAGTGAGACCGGCACGGACTATCGCCTTTCGCCGTGCCTGGGCCCGCTGGCCCCGTTCCGAAACGATATTCACGTTCTCAGCGGGCTGGACAACCAGGCGGCCGCGGCCTCCGGTCCCGGCAACGGCCACCACAAGGCGATCAGCGGCGTCACCACCTGCACGCCGTTTACGGGCCACGGCGCGGGGGGCGCCTCCATCGACCAGGTCATCGCCGCCAGAATCGGCCGCGAGTCGCGCTTCAGTTCGATTCAGATCGGCGTCTCGCAGGAGTCGTTCGGCGAAAGCATTCAGCGCAACATGAGTTGGGCCGGGTACGACCGCCCGCTGCCGCCGCAGATGCTGCCCGACAAGCTTTTCGACTACCTCTTCGGCGCCCGCGACCCGGGTTGGGTGAACCGCAAACGCAGTATCCTCGACGCCGTGCGGGAAGATGCGGCGGACCTGCGGAAACAGTTGCCGAAAGACGATGTCTTGCGCGTGGATGAGCACCTCTCGGCCGTTCGCGACCTGGAGCGCGCCATCGCCGGATTGCCTCCGGAGTACCAGCGCATCGACGCGCCGGACTACGACGGCGAGATGGGCGACATGAAAGATTGGCCGCGGATCGCCAAGTTGCAGAGCGACCTGCTGGCGCACGCGCTGGTGACGCGGCAAACACGCGTGGCATCCTACATGCTTACCAAGGGTCAAGGCCTGGCCCGCTTCCCCTGGCTGGGTTTGACCGCGGCGCGGCATCACGACTATACCCACGCCGACGGCAAGGCCCCCGGCGCCGACGGGGCCGATGGGCAGCGCGTGCTCCGCGACATCACCCGCTGGCACGTGGAGGAGTTCGCCTATCTTCTGGCCAAGCTGAAATCGATTCCCGAAGGCGATGGCACGGTGCTCGACCACTGCTGCCTGCTCTACGCCCATGAGCACGCCGAAGCCAATCCGCACAAGTGCAGCGGCCTGGCGATGATTGTGGCGGGCCACGCCGGCCGCTTGAAAACCGGCGCTCACACGCGAGTGATGGGCACCATCGGCGATTTGTACCTGACCCTGGCCGACGACATTATGGAAGCCAACCTGGGCCGCTTTCCGACGGCTTCGAAGAAGATGACCGAGATACTGGCGTAGCCGGAACTCAGCCATTCCGGGCTGTGTGATCAGAGCCGCGCGCGTCAGCAAGCGGTTGCCACTCGGGCGCTGTGTTCCTTCGGCCGCTTCACCAGGGTAACAACCGCTTAACAACCGGCGCCACGAACCACACTCGCCTGGGCTAAATGCACTTTATTGGCAGCGCGTGCCATTCACATAGAACGCCGCCGGAGCCGCGTTCGTGCCGCTATAGCTGGCGTTGAAACCCATTCCGGTGACCGTGGCGCCGGGGGCGATGGTGGGGTTCCAACTGGCGTTGGTGAGCTTGGCGTTGGCGCCCGTTTGCGAATAGTTTGAGTTCCAGGCTTGGGTGATTTGCTGGTTCGCAGCCCAGGTCCACGTCAACTGCCAGCCGTTGATCGGCGTGCTGCCGGTGTTTTGAATGGTGATCGCGGTGCCGAAGCCCACGTTCCATTGGGTGGTGACGGTGTAGACCACATGGCACCCGCCGCCTGCTTGCGTGGTGGCGCCAGCCTGATTCGCCGGCGCCGATTCGCCCGCCGAATTCTGCGCACTCACCAGGTAGTAGCGAATGGTAGAGGGCGCAAGGCCGGTGTTCGAATAGGTGGAGGTAGTGACGCCGGTGGCAATGCGGTTGCCTGCCGAGGGCGTGAAACCGGACACGTTACTGGCGTAGACGTTGTAAGTCACGCCGCTGGTCGGGCTCGCGCTCCAACTCAGGTTGATCTGGCTGGACGAAACCGCGGTGGCGGTAAGGCTCGCCGGGGCTCCCGGCAGAGCAGGCGTTACGGTCTGTGTCACGGCCGCTGAAGTGCCCGCGGCATAGTTCGCGTCGCCGCTGTAAACCGCCGTGACGGAGTGACTGCCGGCAGCCAGCGTCGAGATCGCCAGTGACGCCCTCCCGCCGGCGATTGAGGCTGCGCCGAGAGACGTGCCGCCGTCGAAGAACTGGACAGTACCGGTCGCCGCGCCGGGCGACACCACGGCTGCCAGCGTGACCGCCTGGCCAAAAGCCGACGGGTTCGGCGAGGCGGTTAAGCTGACAGTCGAGGCGGCCTTCGCGACGGTTTGCGTCCAGGCTCCCGAAGTAGCGGCGGCATAGTTCGCGTCTCCGCTGTAAACGGCTGTGATGGAATGGCTGCCGGCGGCCAGGGTTGCAGTGCTCAGCCCGGCGGCTCCCCCGCTCAGGGCCACGGTGCCTAGCAGCGTACTGCCATCCAGGAACTGCACGCTGCCGGTGGCGGCGGCCGGAGAAACCGTGGCCGTCAGAGTGACCGGCTGTCCGCCCACCGATGGGTTCGGCGACCCAGTCAAACTGGCGCTGGTGGCCGCCTTCACCACCGTCTGCGTCCACACCGCGGAAGTGCCGGCGGCGTCGCTGCCGTCTCCACTATAAGCCACCGTTACTGAATGGCTCCCCACAGCCAACGTCGAAACACTCAGCGAAGCCGTGCCGCCGCTGACGGTGGCTGTGCCAAGAGTCACACCGCCATCCATAAACCGCATAGTGCCGGTAGCCGCGCCGGGCGACACCGAGGCAGTGAACTGGATGGCCTGCCCGAAGGCCGCCGACGCATTGTTGGAGGTCACCGACGTAACCGTTCCCGCCTTGACGGTCTGGGCGGTGCCGGATGAGACAGTGCTGTAATTGCCATCCCCGCTGTAGACGGCCGTGATGGTGTGGGTGCCGGCGCCCAGCGCTGCAGTCGTCAGGACTGCCGACCCTCCGCTCAGAGTGGCCGTGGCCAGCGCGGTAGACCCATCCAGGAACTGCACGGTTCCGGTGGCGGAAGTGGTTGAATAACTCGGCGAGACCACCGCCGTGAAGGTAACGGCTTGTCCCGGGTTCGATGGGTTCGTCGAAGTAGTCACGGTCACGCTCGGATTGGCTTTGCCCACGGTATACGTCATAGTTGCCGACGTGCTGTTCACGTAGCTCCCATCGCCGCTGTAGCTCGCCGTAATCGCATGCGTACCCACGGCAAAGGCGGGGACGCTCAGCGTGGCGGCGCCGGCGCTGACTGTTACCGAACCGAGCGCGGTCCCACCATCCAGGAATTGGACGGTCCCTGTAGCAGTGCTGGGCGACACTACGGCTGTGAGCTGAACCGTCTGTCCGTACGCCGAGGGCGAAGGCGTGGCTTGAACCGCGACGGTGGTGGCGCCTTTGACCACTTGAGAAACCGCGGCGGAGGTGCTGGTGGAATAGTTGCCATCGCCGCTGTAGACCACCGTAACGGAGTGATTGCCGGCATTGAGCGCCACGGTGCTTAGCGAGGCCGATCCGCCGCTGAGCGGCGCCGTGCCGAGCGATGTGCTTCCGTCCAGGAACTGAACGCTGCCCGTAGCCGAGCTCGGAGTAACCGTCGTGCCGAACGTGATGGACTGGCCGGCGTTCGCCGGATTCGGCGATGAAGCGGCGGCCGCCGTGGTCGTCGAAGCCTGGGCCACGGTTTGTGTCCACGCACCGGAGGCGCTTCCGGCATTAACCGAATCGCCGCTATATGTGGCCGTGATCGAGTGCGTTCCAGTGGATAGCGAAGAAACCGGCAACGCGGCCGTTCCGTTACTCAGCGTGGCCGTCCCCAGCACGGCTGTGCCATCCAGAAACTGAACCGTTCCCGTGGCGGCGCCGGGTGAGACTGCCGCCGTAAGCTGCACGGCTTGACCGTAGATACTGGAAGCGGCATTGGCGGTCAGGCTGGTGGTAGTAGTGGTCGCAATTCTCACTACTTGTGGTAAGAGCGAACTGGCACCGCCCACGAAGTTTGCATCTCCGCTGTAAAAGGCGCTGATGTTGTGAGTTCCCGCGGAGAGGCTGGAAATGGCTAGCGTCGCCCTGCCGTTGACGACCGGCGAGGAGCCGATAGTCGCATAGCTGCTTGTCCCCGGTCCGTAGTCCGCGAATTGCATCGTGCCCGCGGCGGTGGTCTGAGATATGTCTGCTGTGATAGTCACGGTTTGTCCCACCGTGGAGGGATTCGTGTCCGATGTGATGGTGAGGTTCGGATTGGACTTGACGGCCTCCACCAAAACCGCCGATGTGGATCCCTGGAAGGTGGCGTCACCGAAGTAAGTCGCGGTCAGGGAGTGGTTGCCCAGAGTGGGCAGCGTAACCGCGATCTGGACGCTTCCGCTGCTCAAGATGCCCGATCCGACGGTGTTGCCCCCTTCTAGAATCTGCACCGTGCCGGTCGGTTGGTTGCCGGAGCTGGAAGCTGGCGTGACCGTGACGGTATACGAAATGGCCGTTGTGGGGAGGGTCGGATTCTGCGAGGATGACAGCGTGATGGTGGTGCTCACCGAGCTGGTTGCAGCCGTGCCTGGCAATGAGGTGGAGGTCGAGAATACGCCATCGCCGCTATAGCCGGCCACAATGATGTTATGGCTTCCGGTAATCCCCGCAGGATACGTGAAGGCCAGCGACGCCGTGCCATTGATCAGCGGAGCCGAGCCCAACGGCGTCGCATAGCCGTCAAAAAACTGAACCGACCCGCTGGGCATGCCGCCCGCCCCGATGGGGGACACGACTGCCGTTAGGTTCACGGTCTGACCCCCGTTGGTGCCGGTCGTCGTGGTGGCGGTGTACGCATACGGGGACGGCAGATTGATGCGGCGGACGCGGAGCGCCGTCAGATCGGAGAAAACGATGTTGTCATTGGCAGTGACCGCGACCCAGGTCGGGTATAACACGGTGGCGCTGGTGGCGAGGATGTTATCGCCTTGGGTTCCGGAGTCGCCCCCCGTGCCGGCCACGGTTGCGATCAGGCCGGTAGTTGCGTCCACCCGCAGCACGCGGGCTCCCGAGAGCATGCCAAAAAACAGATTGCCCGCCGAGTCTACGGCCGGTGGCGATGGATAGCCGATCCCGGTGCTGGTAGCGGGTCCACCGTCTCCCGAAAAACTGGCCGCACCGTTGCCGGCGACCGTGGTGACCACGCCGGTGGCGGCGTCCACGCGGCGGATGCGGTAGTTACTCCCGTCCGCGATGAACATGTTGCCGGAACGGTCGAACGCCAGGCCGACTGGCGCGAAACTGGCGGCCGTGGCCGGGCCTCCGTCGCCCGAAAATCCATAGACACCGTTTCCCGCTACGGTGGTGATGATTCCCGTAATGACATCCACGCGGCGGATGCCGGCCTGTCCGTCGGCGATATATAGATTGCCTGCCCGATCGAACGCCAGGCCTAGCGGGTTGCCGATACCGGCTGCTAAGGCAGGTCCGCCGTCGCCGGACGAACTAACCGTTCCACTACCGGCAAACGTGGTGATGATTCCGCTCTGCGCATCCACCCGTCGAATGCGGTGGGCGCCGCTATCCGAGATAAAAACATTGCCGGCGCCGTCCACCGCGACGGCAACCGCGTTGTAGAAGGTGGCAAAATAGGCCGGGCCGCCATCGCCGCTGTATATGCCGCCCGGGCCGCTGCCGGCCACCAGACTCATTGTCCCGCTGAACGCATCCACCCGCACTACCCGAGATGCATCGGCAATGAAAACATTGCCTGAGGCATCCGCCCAGAGTCCCATGGGCCCAATCAGCGCGGCGCCCGTCGCCGCTCCGCCCACGCCCCCGCTTCCGCCCCCAGCCACGGTTGCAATAAAGCCCGCGGCTATCGGTGGCAGGGACCCCGCTCGCACTGTCTGGATCAGCACCGCCGAACTGCCGGCGGCCACGTTAGCATCGCCGCTCCAAACCGCGGTGACCGAATGTGTGCCGTTCGCCAGCACCGAACTGGTCAAGGTGGCTTGGCCTGGGATTCCCCATACGCTGGTGGCGCTTCCCGGCGGTAGTGAATCCTGAATAGACAGAACGCCGGCGCTCGAAATCGGCGTGATGTTGGCAGTGTAAGTCACGGACAGTCCGGACAGGGATGGGTTTGAGGAAGACGTAAGAGTGAAGGTTGGGGCGGCCTGGGTCACACTCTGCGCCAAGGCTGAAGACGTGGTTGGCGCGTTGGTCGCATCGCCTTGATAGGCGGCTACGATTGAGTGGCTGCCGGCGCCCAGAGTGCTAACTGCCAGCGCGGCGGTCCCGTTGGCAACTATGGCCGCGCCTAAGAATGTGCTGCCATCTTTGAAGAGTACCTGTCCCGTCGCGGAACTGGGTGTGAGCCGCGCAGTGAACAAAACCGCGTGTCCATAGGTCGACAGTGTCGCGTTTGAGGTCAACGTCGTGCCCGGCGCAGCCAGCACTGTCTGAGTCAGAACGGATGACGTGGCGCCCGGTACTGTGCCATCGCCGCTATATACTGCCTGAATGGAATGGCTGCCGGTGGCGAGGTTCGAAACCGCCAGACTCGCCGCGCCACTGGCCAGAGTTGCGGTGCCTAGACTGGTGGCGCCATCCAGGAACTGGACCGATCCGGTAGCCGACGAAGGCGGGACGAAGGCTGTGAATGTGATGGCGGCAGCCAGGGCGGCAGGGTTCAAGTTCGAAGTCAGCAGTACGCTCCCGTTAGGAATTACAGTCTGGTTCAGTGGTGCGGAAACGCTGGCATAGTTGCTGTCACCCGCATAAAATGCGCTCATCGCGTAAGTTCCGGGCGAAGTGAACGAAATCGAAAACTGTGCGGCGCCGTTGACCAGCGTGGCTGCCGGCAGCCAGTTGGATCCAGTCCAGAGTTGTACGGAGCCGGTGGGCTGGGTGCTGGCGCCGGCAGGAGCCGCCACCGTGACACTGAATGTGGTTGGCGTGTTTAACCGGGTCGGGTTCTGACTGGATGATAGGGTCACCGTTGGCAATGGCAGAGAGGTTACAGACAGTGGGACCGCCGGCGAACCGGAGCCGTTAAACAAAGCGTCTCCGCCGTAGTAAGCCACAATCTGGTAGGCGCCCTGGGTGAGCGTGCTGAGCGACAAGGACGCGCTGCCGTTGCTTAGCGGCACCCTGCCGAGCCCCACCTGAACCCCGTATGAAAGTGCATTCGCAAACGTAATGGAGCCGGTGGGAACCCCGCTGGCGCCGATGGGCGTCACCGTCGCCGTGAAAGTAACGGTCTGGCCTTGCTGCACGCTGGCCGCGCTGGCGGTGACGGTGGTGTTGGTGTAAGGATAGGGCGAGGGCAGGTAGACGCGCCGCACGCGGCAATCGATCCAGTCCGAAAATATCAGGTTGCCGTTGCGCGTGAGAACCACGCTGACCGCGCCATCGACTGTCGCGATGCTGGCCGGGCCGTTGTCGCCGACTGTGTTGGCGCAGGAGGACCCCCCGCCCCCGCCGCCCGAGCTGAGCTGGTTCTGCGCGCCGGTTCCGTTTCCGGCCACAGTGGTGATCACGCCGGTGGTTCCGTCCACGCGGCGAATGCGCCCGGTGCCATCGGCGAAGAAGTAGTTGCCGGCCGAATCCATGGCCACGTTAGTCATGTACTTTCCGATGCCGGCGCTGGTGGCCGGAACGCCGTCGCCGGTGAAGCTTGCGCTGCCATTGCCGGCGAAGGTGCTGAGAATACCCGTAACGGCGTCCACTCGCCGGATACTGGCGCTGCCGATCTCGCTGATGAGCAGGTTGCCGGAACGGTCGAGGCTCACGCTCAGAGGCGGCGAAAAGCTGGCGGCGGTCGCCAGCGTGCCGTCGGCGGTGACACCGAAGGTGCCATTGCCGGCCACTGTGGTGATGATGCCGGACTGCGCATCCACGCGGCGGATGCGCGCGTTGCCGGAGTCGGCGATGAACATGTTGCCCGTGGAGTCAAACGCCAAAGCCGTGGGAAGCCGCAGCCCGGCCGTGGCGGCCGGTCCGCCATCGCCGCTGAACGCCGCCGTGCCGTTACCGGCCACAGTGGTGATGATCCCGGTCGTGGCATCCACGCGGCGAATCAGGTTGCTGGAGAATTCGACAATGAACAGGTTGCCCGCGGCATCCAGTGCCACGCCGTAGGGACGGTTGACAGACGCCTGCGCGGCCGGGCCGCCGTCTCCGCTGGACGAAGCCGCGCCGTTGCCTGCCACCAGGGTGAGAATCCCGGTGGCGGCGTCCACTCGCACCACGCGATTGTTCCCACTGTCGGCGACGTAAAGATTGTCGGCGCTATCGATGGCGATGCCGCCGGGCGTCGTAAGCTGGGCGCTCGTCGCCGGTCCGCCCACCCCTCCGCTGCCACCGCCGGCAATGGTTGTGATCAGTCCCGTATCCGCCATCAGGGCTGGCACAAGCATAACTGCCAGGAGGGCACTTAGCAGAGTTATAGCTTTAGGTTGGCTCATTGTTGTCTGGGGTCTGTAGGCAACCCAGATTACAACAAGGATTCCGCCGTCTCATATACTGCCTTTGGTGGGTGGAGGTTTGATGCGAAACCGGCGCATTGCCGCTTAGTGCACCGTTTCAGAAGTTCCCTAACCTATCCGGGAAACCGCTTGCTTACGCGCGCGGCTCCGATCAGAGCCGCGAACCCGCTCCGATCAGAGCCGCGACTTGTCGCTCGACCGTTAGGAAGCGGACCGGCTCCGATCAGAGCCGCGACCGTTAGGAAGCGCTTCCTCCGCTAACCGTCCGGCCCACCAAGGCCGCAGGCTTTCCAGGCATCGAAGCCGCCAATCACGTTCATCACGCCGCCGAAACCCGCACGCAGCAGCAGGCTGGTGGCGATGGAACTGCGGTAGCCGCTCTTGCAATTCACCGCCACCGGGCGCGACCGGTCCAAATCGTCCAACACAGATGCCAGCTTCGGCAGCGGCTTCGACACCGCTTGCGGAATGTGTCCTTGCTCGAATTCGGCGGGTTGCCGCACGTCGACCACCTGGATGTGGCCGGGATCGGCAGTGAGTTCCCGGTTCAGATCCTGCACCGTGATCTGCGGAACCGTGGCGGCGGGCAGCCCCTCGCGGAACCAGGCCGTCATGCCGCCCTCCAGGTAGCCGATCACCTGCTCCATGCCGACGCGGGCCAGCCGGACCCGGGCTTCCAACATGATGTCGCGGTCTTCGGCCACCAGGATGATCTGCTGGTTCATCCCGATCAGGCGGCCGGCCCAGGAAGCGTACTGGCCGGAAAGCCCGATGTGGATGGCGCCGGGGATGTGGGCTCCGCCAAACTCGTTCGTGGGCCGGGTGTCCAGCACCAGGGCGCCTTCACGCTGGCGGGCCGCCACGTCTTTCGCAGTCAGGCCATCGGGGATTGGCAAGTCGGCCAGCGGCGTGGGGCCGGTGCGGTTGATCTCGGCATCGAGTGAAAAATAGCCGGGGCGCTCGGGCAGTTCGGCGGTAAGCAGGCGGACAAATTCCTCCCGGCTCCTGGCCTGCAGCGCGAAGTTCTCCAGGCGCTGTTTGCCGATAGTGGAGGAGCGCTCCGAACTCATCTGCCGGCCACAGAGCGATCCGGCCCCGTGTGCCGGGTAGACCTCCACGCCATCGGGCAGACTCAACAGCTTGTTGTGCAGGCTATCGTAGAGCATCGCCGCCAACTGCTGCGGCGTATAGTCGCCAGAAAGATCGGGACGGCCCACGTCACCGATGAACAGCGTGTCGCCGGTCAGGACCGCGAAGGGCTCGCGGCTCTTTTCCGTGTCGGTCACCACAATCGAGATGCTCTCCAAGGTATGGCCCGGGGTCTCCAGGAATCGCAGAACGCAGTCGCCGAAACCGAGTTCATCGCCATCGTGCACGGGCACATGGGGAAACCCGGCGCCGGCCCGGGCGCCCAGATAGATTTCGGCGCCGGTGAGGGCCGCCAGTTCGCGGTGGCCGGAAATGAAATCGGCGTGCAAATGGGTTTCAATGACATACCGGATCTGCAAACCGTTCTGGAGCGCGTCCTGGATATAGATGCCAACGTCGCGCTGAGGGTCGACCACGGCCGCCAAGCCGCCGGAGCCGATCGCGTAGGATGCGTGAGACAGGCAACCCAGATAGAACTGCTGAAAGTATGTGGCCATGGCCGGTTTCATTTTGGCGTCGCCGGGCAGGCCATGTCAAGGCGGCACAAACCCATTGTGGATGCCACCATAGGCCGTGGTCGCCGCGAATCCAAACGTCAAGATCAAGCTGGCGCAGCCGCAGGTGGGCGAAGACGTGTGGGATGCCTGCCGTCGCGAGATTGCCACGTTCACTCGGGAATTGGCCAGCTTGCTGGACCAATGTCGATTGCTACTGGTGGTTGGCAGCCCAGAACGCCGGCCCCTCCTGAGAGTCCTGCATGACCCTGGACGCGCCTGGAGATGCTAAGCCGTCCGCCGCCCCGGCCTGGTGCCGAAAAACCAATGTGCCAATGGTGCGGTCTCTGCGGATGCCCGGCGGCGGTGCCCGTTTCGGTTCGGTCAGCGACTAGAAATTGCGTTTGTGATGCATCTTGAGGCATGCTGTATGAAGATGCCTCAGTCAGATGCAAACAGGGACAAGCGGGGACGAGATGCCGGTGGGCGCAAACCCAAGACTGGTCGCCGTATCAATCTAGCTCCCCGGTACAGTGTCGGTCTTCCAGCCGGGGTGGCGCGTGAAGTGGAGCGGTACGCCAAGGTGGTTGACACCAGCATGAGTAAGGCGATTACTGCACTGGTACGCATCGGATTGGAAAGCCAGGAGAATAGGAAGCGAGAGTTCTTTAAACGATTGAAGACGAATCTCGCCAGTGATGACCCGAAGCAGGAGGATCGACTGGTTGACGACTTCCGCGCTCTGATTCTTGGCCGTTGAGGCATGCCGAAGATCCAATGGGATCGGCTTCCCCGGGAGAAGTGGGCTCATTTACGGGAGCGGGCCAGGTAGCGGAGAATCCGAGGAGGATCTCTTCGAATTGGCTGAGTGGAAGGCTCAGGATCCCGAGTTGGTCTCCGCAACCACCGGCATCTTGAACACCGCTGATGAAGCTACTCAACATTACCTATGGAGGAAGGTAGCACATCGTGAAGAAACACGTGCTCCAGTGTGCCCTTTTCCGGCATAAACCACGCGACCAATTTTTCAGGCCGGCGACTCCGCGATTCCGCTTGGGATGCGCGCGATGACCGAAGTCGTGCTCGAGTTCTTGCGCGGCGCACCCGAATCACGCACTCGGTGACGGTGGGACCGAAAACCCCTATTTGCAGGGACCATGACCCGATTGACGTCAACACCGCGGACGCGGCTCAGATGCTGGCAGGCCCGTCGCTGATAGCTGAAGGCTGAGAGCTTTTTTAAGGCTGCTACACTGGTTTTAGTGGCACAATTCTACAACCGTGCGGAGTTGGTAAACCAGCGGGCTATCTGGAAACGGGAAGGGAAGACCGTGGTGTTTACCAACGGCTGCTACGATCTGTTGCACCCCGGCCACGTTCGGCTGCTGGAGCAGGCCCGGTCCATGGGCGATGTCCTCATCCTGGCCCTGAACTCCGATGCCAGTGTTCGGCGGATGAAGGGGCCGTCCCGTCCGTTCCTGGCGGAGGGCGAGCGGGCGGAGGTGGCGTTGGCTTTCGAAGCGGTGGATGCCGTCACCCTGTTTGACGAAGATACCCCGCGCGAATTAATTGGGTTCGTTTTGCCGGATGTGCTCATCAAGGGCGCCGATTGGTCGCACTTCATCGCCGGCCGGGAAGAAGTGGAGGCCGCCGGTGGTAAGGTCCTGACCGTCGCGCTGGAACCCGGATACTCTACTACTAACATTGTCGAAAGAATTCTCAGCCAACCTTGATTCACCCTGCCGTTCGAGACCTGTTTCTAGACCTGGGGCGAAACCCCGGCTTTCAGGAGGCGTTGCGCCGCCTCGTCAACGGTGGCAATGCTACCCTGACGGGCCTTACTACCACCGCCAAAGCCGTGTATTCCGTGCTGCTGTGGCAGTCCTCCGGCCGTCCTCTGATAATTGTAGTAGATGGTAACAAACAGGCCGAAGCCCTCTCCGAAGCTGTCGATTCCTTCTTTTCGCTGTTAGCTTCGGATGACCGGAGTAGCCCCCAACTCCTTCCGGCTCTGGATGTTCTGCCCCTCCAGAATCTGTCGCCCCATGCCGAAATCTGCGAGCAGCGGGCCATTGGACTGTGGAGTCTCGCCACCCATCGCGCACCCATCACGGTGATGCCGGTGGCCTCAGCCCTGCTGCGCATCGAAGCCGCCGATTTCTACCGCCAACTCGCTCTCAAGCTGCGGGTGGGCGAGGAGTTGCCCCTGGAGGAGGTGATTACCCACCTGGAGAGCATCGGCTACCAGCGGCGCGAACCGGTGGAGATGGTCGGGGAGTATTCGCTCCGCGGCGGCATCCTCGACGTGTTTTCGCCCGAAGCCGCCAAGCCGGTGCGCATCGACCTGTTTGGCGACCAGGTGGAGTCTATCCGCCGCTTCGACGTGGAATCGCAGCGTTCCGTTTTGAAGGTGGAAGATTGCACTCTGCTGCCGCTGACCGAGTATCAAAAGTCGCACAGCCTGCTGGCTGAACTGGGCGAACTGGTCCGCGAGGCCGGCCTTCCCGGACGCGACCTGCCCCCGCCCGGCGAGACGTTCCCTGGTTGGGAGTTGATTTCGCCGATGCTGCGGCCGCGCGCGTCCTCGGTCTTTTCGCTGCTGGAACGGCCGATTATCGTCTGGGATGAGCCGGAGCAGGTGCACGCCGCGGCCCGGCGGTTTTGGACGCGATTGGAGCAGATCGAAACATCGCCCGCCTACGATCCCGACAAGGTTTACTTCCGCTGGGAAGATCTGGAGCGCCATACCGGGTCGAGCGCCCAGTGCTCGTTCAAAGAGCTCGACATCGCTTGGTCCACTGCCGAAGCCGCTGCCAGCCACCACATCGCCACCAGGCCGTCCCTCAGCTTCCGCGGCAACATGCAGGTGGCGATTGCGGAGGCCCGAACCCTGGTGGAATCGGGAAACCGCGTCGTCTTTTTCGCTTCCTCCACAGGTGAGATAGAGCGCGTGGCGGACATTCTGAACGAATACGCCGTGCCTTACCAACTCGGCCTGGAACAGTTCGAATCCACCCCCGCCTACCTGGCTGAGCGGGCTTATATGGCGGGCACGGCCGCCAGCATTTACCTGGTGAAGGGAGTGGTCCGGCACGGCACTGCCTTTCAAGATCCTAAACTTGTAGTTTTTGGCACCGAAGACCTGTTTGAGACTTCGGAAATGGTGTCGCGGGGCCCGTCTTCGAAGTCGGCGCTGGCGACTTTCTCGGCCGATATCGTCGATCTCAAGCCCGGCGATTTCGTGGTCCACGCGGAGCATGGCGTGGCCCAATACCTGGGGCTGCGGGAAATCAGCCAGGGCGACGCCAAGGGCGACTACATGCTGCTGGAATATGCCGCCGACGCCAAACTTTACGTGCCGCTGGCGCGCATCGACCTGGTGCAGCGCTTCCGCGGCGCCGGCGAGGCCAAGCCGTCGCTGGACCGCATGGGCGGTGCCACCTGGACCCGCACCAAAACCCGGATCAAGACGAAAATGCGCGACATGGCCGACGAGCTGCTGAAGCTCTACGCCTCACGCAAAATGACCGAGGGCTTCAGTTATTCTCTGGATAGCAACTGGCAGCGCGAGTTCGAGGACGCCTTCGAGTTTACCCCCACCAAAGACCAGCTTTCGGCCGTCGCGGAGATCAAGCGCGACATGGAGAGCGTACAGCCCATGGACCGGCTGCTTTGCGGCGACGTAGGTTACGGCAAGACCGAGGTGGCCATGCGCGCCACTTTCAAGGCCCTGGGCGATGGAAAACAGGTGGTTCTGCTGGCGCCTACTACAGTTCTGACATTTCAACATTTCGAGACGTTTAAGCGGCGTTTTCAGCCCTTTCCCGTGCGCGTGGAGATGTTCAGCCGCTTCCGCTCGCCCAAGGAACTCAAGGCGGCCCTGGCCGATCTGGCCGAAGGCAAAGTGGATATCGCCATCGGCACCCACCGGCTCTTGTCGGAAGACGTGATATTTAAGGATCTCGGGCTGGTGCTGGTGGATGAAGAGCAGCGCTTCGGCGTGAAGCACAAGGAGCGGCTCAAACACCTGAGAAAAGCGGTGGATGTGCTCAGCATGAGCGCCACCCCCATCCCCAGGACACTACACATGTCGTTATTGGGATTGCGGGACATGTCGGTAATTGAGACGCCGCCCAAAGACCGGCTGTCCATTCACACCGTGGTGGCTCCCTTCCAGCCGGAGTTGATCCGGTCGGCGCTGGAAATGGAATTGGGCAGGGGCGGCCAGGTGTACTTCCTGCATAACCGGATCGACTCCATTTGGGCGCGGGCTGCGATGCTGCAGGAATTGGCGCCGGCCGCCAAAATCGGCGTTGGTCATGGCCAGATGGGTGAATCCGAATTGGAAAAGACCATGCTCCAGTTCATGCGGCACGAGTTCGACATCCTGGTTTGTACTACAATTATCGAAAATGGCTTGGACATCCCGCTGGCCAACACTATGCTGATTGAGAATGCCGAGCGCTACGGTCTCTCGGAACTCTACCAGTTGCGGGGGCGGGTGGGCCGATCCAATCGCCGCGCTTACGCTTACCTGCTGGTTCCGCCGGATACCGAGCTCACGGAGATCGCTCGCAAGCGCCTGGCCGCGCTCAAGGAGTTCAGCGACCTGGGCGCGGGCTTCAAGATCGCGGCGCTCGACCTGGAACTGCGGGGCGCCGGCAACCTCCTGGGCGGGGAGCAGCACGGCCACATCAACTCGGTGGGCTTCGACACCTATACGCGATTGCTGGAGGAGACGGTCCGCGAGCTGAAGGGCGAAGAGGTGGTGCCGGAGATCCACTCGTCGCTCAACCTGGGGCTGGATATCCGTATCCCGCCCGACTATATTGTCGAGGAAAACCAGCGCCTGCGCGCGTACCGGCAGATCGCTAATGCGGCCGATGCCGAAGCGCGCGACCGTGCCGAAAAGGAACTGGAGGATCGATATGGCCCAGTGCCTGAGGCCGTACGCAACCTGCTGGAGTACTCGGCGCTGAAAACCCTGGCGGAACAAATCGGAATCGAGGCCGTGGATCGCCGGCACACCGTGGTCAGCGTAAAGTTCCACCAGCAGACCCGTGTTGACCCAGCGAGGCTTATGGGAATTGTGAGCAAAACCAGGGGCGCTTCGTTTACGCCCGCGGGGGTTTTGGTGCTGCCGCTGGACGGCCAGACGGCCGCCGGGGACATCCTAAAGTTTCTGGCGGACAAATTGCAACAGATGCGGGTTTAGCCCAGTGACCAGTGGCCGCGACCCTCTGGGTCGCGTGTTCAGGTATTCGTGTCCAGTGCCGCGTGGAAAAGCCTCGCGACCCATAGGGTCACGGCCACTGTGTTACCTGCTAAAATGGAGATCTCGCATATTATGTTTCGCCAGTTTGTAGTACTCATCGCCGCCACTGTTTCGGCTGTCGCCGTTGCCCCCAACGCCGCCGCTGCCGACAACGTCAACGTCAAGGTTGTCGAAGAGATCGCCGCCAAAGTAAACGGCGATATCATCACGCGCGGCGACCTGGAGAAGAAGCGGGCGGAGGTGGAAGCGGAGGCCAAGCGCCAGGGCATCACGGGCGCCCGGCTGGCCGAGGTGGTGAAAGAGGAGGCATCCAATACTCTTCGGGAGAAGATCGATACCCTGCTGCTGGTACAAAAGGGCAAGGATCTGAACATCAATGTGGACCCCGAGGTGACGCGCCGGCTGGCCGAGATCCAGGTCCAGCAGAAGCAGCCCGACCCGGACAAGTTCAAGGAGTTCCTTTCCCAGCAGACGGGTATGACGTATGAGGACTTCAAACAGCAGATGAAGGACCAGCTTCTGACGCAGCGTGTGATCGGCGAGGAAGTGGGGCGCAGGATTAACGTGCCCGAAGCGGAGATGCAGAAGTATTACGAGGAACACAAAAAGGAGTTTGTGCGCGAGGAGCAGGTCTTCCTCAGCCAGATTCTGATCTCCACGGAAGGCAAATCCCCTGAACAGGTGGCCGCCGCCGAGAAGAAGTGCAAAGACATCGTGGCGCGCGCCCGCAAGGGAGAAAAGTTCAGCGACCTGGCGCGCGACAATTCCGACGAACCCGAGACCGCCAAGAACGGCGGCTACGTGGGCGCCATGAAGCGGGGCCTGATGGACAAGCCGATTGAAGATGTGGTCTTCAAGGCCAAGAAGGGCGATATTACGGAGCCTTTCAAACGCTCGCAAGGCATCCTGATCCTGAAGGTGGAAGAGCGCTTCGAAGCCGGGCAGGCTTCCTTCGACGAAGTGAAGACAGACATCCAGGACCGCATGGTGCAGCCGAGAATGGAGCCTAAGGTGCGCGAGTTGCTCACCCGGCTGCGCGAGGACGCGTTCCTTGAGATCAAGGAAGGCTATGTCGATAGCGGCGCCGCGCCCGGCAAGGATACGCGCTGGAAAGACGTCGCCACGCTGAAGCCGCAAACTGTCACCAAGGAAGAAGTGGCCGCGCGCCGCAAGAAAAAGCTATTGTGGGTGATCCCGATCGGCACCGTCAAGAATACCAAGACGGGCGCGTCCGCTCCGGCGCCTCCCACTCAAACGCCCGTTCCGCCTGCTCCGCCAGTCAAATAATGAAATCTCCTTACGTCAACGAGCTTGAACCGAACAAGGTGATCACTACCAGTTTTCTGGTCCACTCGAAGGAGATTCGTCAGAAAAAAACCGGTGAGTTCTACCTCTCGCTGCTCTTGGGCGACCGCACGGGCGAGTTGGACTCCAAGATGTGGGACAACGTGCAGGAAGTGCTGGATGACTTTGACCGCGACGATTTCGTCAAGGTCAAGGGTATGATCCAGGTCTTCCACAACCGGCCGCAGCTCACCATCCACAAAGTCCGTCGGATGGACGAGAGCGAAATCGATTTCGCCGATTATTTTCCGTCCTCCAAGCGCGATCCGGACGAGATGTGGGCCGAGTTGCGCGGCATTGTTGCCGGCTTGGGGAACCCGCACCTGAAAGCGCTGCTGGAAGCCATGCTGGGTGACGAGGATGTGGCGCGCCGGTACCGCCGGGCGCCCGCCGCCAAGCAGATTCACCACGCGTTTCTCGGTGGGTTGATCGAACACGTGCTTTCGGTCTGCGCGCTGGCCCGTCTGACCGCGGGCCACTACCCGATCGTCGATTACGACCTGCTGGTGACCGGCGTGATTCTGCACGATATCGGTAAGATCTACGAGCTGAACTACGAGCGCGGCTTCTCCTATTCCAACGAGGGCCAGTTGATTGGCCACATTTCGATTGCCATGCGGATGGTGGGCGACAGGCTGCGCGGCCTGCCCGATTTTCCCCCGCGGTTGCGTACCCTGGTGGAGCACATGATTCTGAGCCACCACGGGCAGCTTGAATACGGTTCGCCCAAACTGCCGCAGTTTCCCGAGGCGCTGTTACTGCACTACCTGGACGACGTGGATTCCAAGATGGAATGCATGCGGGCGCTGCTTGAAAACGACCGGCAGGTGGATGGCTGCTTCACCTCGTACAATACCGCGATTTCGCGCACGGTGCTGAAGAAAGAGCGCTTCCTGAGCGACGCGCCGGTAAGTGCGCAGCCTCATACGGAGCCGCGACTTGTCGCTCGACCGTTAGGGAGCGGTAGCCCCCCGACTGCGGAAACCGCAGCGGCAAAGCAAAGCGACGTTGCAAATGGAAGCGCCGCCGAAAAACCCGCCGTCGAAAAACCAGCCGTCACGCCGCCCAAGCCAACCGTGCCGGCGGAACGCGCGCTCAGAGCGGACCACCCGCCCAAAGCGGACCACCCGCTATTTGCCGCGCCGCCCGGCTCGGCGTTCGCCAACAAGTTGAAACAGGCACTGCAGCCTGCGGGCACCAAACAGGACGGCTGATGCCTAAGACCGCGCGCGACGTTCCCCCGCCGTTAGAATTGCTGTGCCTCAAGGCGCTCTGGTCGCTGGAGGAAGGCAACGTTAAGGCGGTGCGGGAGATTGTGGTCCAAACCCGGCCGCTGGCTTACACCACCATCATGACCGTGCTGGACCGTCTGGTGCGCAAAGGCAAGCTGACGCGCCGCAAGGTGGGCCGGGCATTTGTCTACTCGCCCGAGATGTCGCAAAATGCCATGCGCCACGCCGCCGTTCGCGAACTGGTGGACGGCTTCTTCGACGGTTCAGAGGCTGCGTTGGCGGCATTTCTGCGCGAACTGCCAGCCCCAGCCAGCGCCCGGCCGGAGCGGGCTCATGTGGAAGACCGCATCGACACCGTGTTGCTGTAAAGGCGCCACTGCGACGGCCCGCCCCTGGTCAGAAATGGGGTCACGGACGTGGGGCCACGAACCGCGGTCACGAACCGGCGGTCACGAATGCCGGCGCCAAGACCGGCGTTTACCGGGGTTCAATGCGAGCCCGGCAGGATCTTTCCGTATTTCGGGACGAGTACCTGGTTGGTAAACTCGTCGTGTTTCTTCAAATCGTCCATGGCTTCCTGAAGATGCATCTGCTTGACGATGGCCACGATCTGGGCTTGTCCTTGTTTTCCCCACTCGTCGCGCTCGGCCGCGGTCGCGGGCAAGGCCGGCTCCCTGCCACCGCCATGTGCCATCACGTCGGGAACCCACGATCCCAGAGCCAGGCTGCCACTGTAGCCTAGTTTGGCAAGCCCGGCGAGCCCGGTGTTTTCGGGAACTGGTCCGGCAGCCTTGGATTCGGCTTCGCCGTAGTCGCCCTTGAGGGGGAGGTCGATAATCCTTCCGGTTATGTAATGCGCGCCGTACAGGGCCTTGCTGCGGGCGTCCGGGGCAAGCTTCAGCTTCGGCAGATAAGCGTCCATGTCGATGTACAGCAGCGGTACGTGCTGCTCGTCATAGAATTCACGGACCAGCGTGCCCGCCGTCAAGGGCGCCGGCCCCTGGCCGGACGAAAGGTAGATCTGCCGGCGGAAGCCCTGCCGCAAAAGCGATTGCGACACGGCCCTTAGAAAATCAAGCCCCTGCGTCGGCGAAATATTGACCGTCGCCTGGGCGATCAGGGTAGTGCCGGGGTAAGACCAAATCAGTCCCGGCATATACAACGCGTCCAACTCGTCGGCCATCGCCATCGCATAAGCCAGCGGCGAAACGTAATCGCGATCGCTGGGCATGATTCCATTGGTTTCGACCGCGCCGACGGGTATGAAGATAACGTCGCTGCGCTTCAGGTGGTCCGCCACCTGAACCTGACTGAGTCGAGTCAGATCGCGGGTATGCAGCTTGCGAACCTGGCCCCACACAGGCGCCGTTTGCATTATGCAGCAGGTCAGCCCCACGGCCGCCAACCGCATCGTCCTCAATCGAATTCCTGTAAGCATCTGAGCTCCTCCTTGCCGACTCTTCCGGTTACCGGCGCCGCCGCCAGTTCTACCTGCCAGCGTCTTCCAGCCATCGTGCTTGACCCTCCGTCAGGCGGGCGCGCCTGGCAAGTGTCAAGGTGTATGTTACGCCCGTTACCCCTTATTTCCAAAATGTTGCGGGAATTGCCCGGAAAGCCACTGGAGTCGTTTTCAGGATAGTGTCGCGGTAGATATCGGCTTGGATCACCACTTCCCAGGCGTCCGGGGATCCGTTCTTAGCCCATACTTCATCCAGGATTTTCAACCCCTCCAGCGACACCAGCACGGAGGTTAAGCTCGTAAGATTTCTGCCCAACAGGAGCAGCATGCGCGTATGCTCCGGCCGGGCAGGCAAAAGGACGATCAGCGCCGGGGCAAGCCGCCGGTCCGCGGAATACAATTCCTCCCGAAACTCCGCCGGCTCCCCTGGTTTCGGGTCGCGATTTCGGACCAGGTCGGGGCTGACCTGGGCAATATAGAAGTTGGTCTTCTCCAGCATTTTGCTCAGATAGCCCGCGGTACGCGGCATTCCGAGGAATATCGTGTTCTGTGCCGCGAAAGACTCCGCTGGGAATCGGCGCGATTCGGTCAATCGAACCTGTTGGCCGTCCTTTTCCAGGTACTGCAGGAGTCTGATGCCCGCCGTCATCTCCATGGCCCCCACATAGGATTGCGCCAGATCCGGCGTTCCCCATTTTGCTGCCGTCTCCTTGAGAAAGGGCGATGCGGGCCAATTCGTAAAATCGGAGATCTGAAGATCCCGGATGTACACCTGGTGTGAAGGCCAAAAGAAGTAAAGGGGGCTCGGAACCACAATGGCCGTTGGATTACCGGCCATTAGAAACGCCTTCCAGAATCGGGGCATCGGAGCAGCAGGGGCCGGCAGAGACGCCTTTAGGCTGCGAATCTGGACGAGGAGAACCGCGCACAAAATCACCATTGCCAGTTCCGACAAGCCCACGCCCCACAAATACCGCTTCGGAAGGGCGCGCCAGGTTGACCAGAAGGATGGCGCGGGAGGTTTCTGGGGCGGCTGATAGTCCCAATGCAGTTCGTGCCGGCCCAGCGGCAGGGACAAACGCAAAGGAAATGAACCGTCTCCCGATTCGTAAAACTCCTTCAGCTTGGTGCGGAGACGCGCTACTTGAACGCGAACCGATGAGTCCAGTTTGGGATCGAAATCCGGACTGCGCCCCAGCGCTTCGGTGGCGATAGCGTATTCGCCGATGGGCTCGGCCTGATGCTCCCAGAGGTAGAGCAGCAGCGCGCGCATGGTTGGCGCAGACCGAAAGGTTTCACTGTCCGCAACCTGGCGGATCAGTTCGTCATGTTTACCTGCAGATCCTCGCGCTGAACCCTTGGCCTGCATCCCACCCGCCCGCTCGGAGAGCTTTGCTAAGCCATTCTGCAACACTTCCAGCAGTCCTGCAAGGCTCGCCAATCACAATTCCGGTAATCATTGTATCCCATCCGCCCCGGCCAGCCGCATTCTGTTTGATGCCGCGTGTACCGGCAACTGGTCCGTGATAGGATCACTCAGAGGGAGGCCACTTCATGAAGAGGGGAACCGCGTTATTCGCGCTTGGGCTGCTGCTTTCGTCCGGCATTATCGCCGCCGACTTCAGCGGGTACGTCATCGACGAGTCCTGCGCCTCAAAGCCAGCCATGAAAGGCAACGAAGCCTGCGCGAGGAAGTGCATCAAAGGGGGCTCGCCAGCCGTCTTATTGACTGCGGACGCCAAGGTCTATAAACTCGACGACCAGGCAAAGGCCGTGGAGCACGCCGGACACAAGGTCAAAATCACAGGCGCTCTTGACGGCGACACCATCAAGATCGAGAGCATCAATGTCGATTCCGGCTGCGTCCCCGGACCCACCGGGTGTCAATGAGCGGGAAGATCGGTCAGCAGGCCTGTCTCACTCAGAATTCGAGTCTGGCGGTAAGCGCCATCTGGCGCGCCGGCTGAGTGCCGGTGAACTGCCCGGTGGTGGTATTCAGGTTGACGTTGGCGGCGTTCCACTGGTATGTGGTGCCGATCCGGTTGAACTCAGTGTGGTTGAAGACGTTGAACGCCTGGAAGCGCAAGCGAAGCGCGAGACGTTCCTTGATGGCGATCTTGCGGTCCAGGGCGGTATCGAAGTTCCACCAGGTGGGCTGACGAAGGATACCTACACCTATGTTTCCAAAGGTGCCGACGGGCGCCAGCCCGAACGCCGCGGTGTTGAAGTTGTTATAGAAATCCTGAGTGAAGTTTTTGGGATTCGCCACCGCCTGGCAGCGGACGCCTGAAATGCTGTTGCTCCCAATGCCCGTCAGCGAAGGATCGGAGTTCGGGAAGGCGGCCGTCGAACTGCAGGTGGGCGTGGTGGGCGCGCCGGTGGTCACCATGCCAATGCCTGAGAGCGTCCAATTGCCCAATACGGCCCGAAGCGCCTTCATGTTCGTGCCCGGCTTCGGAATGGTGTAAGCGAAGTTCCAGCTCATCAAGTGGGTGCGATCCTGCTGCAGCGGACCGTAATACCACTGGCGTTGATTCGTGTAGGGATCCAGGCCCTGTACGCCGAGCGCTTTGGAGAAGGTGTAAGCCACTCCAAACGCCAGGCCCTGAGTCAAGCGGTGCTGGGCCGACGCCTGCAGACTGTTATAGTTCACGGCCGAGTAAGCATAGGAAGTGTAACTGATGGCGCCCATGCCGGGATAGGCTGTTCGTAACAGGTTGGCGTTGATTTCGGTGTTGTTAAAGAGAGCCGACGGGTTGGCATAGGCCTGGTACGCAAGAGGGTTCAACTGGGTGGCGAAGGCGGTGTTGGAACCAGGGACGGCGGCGCCGGAGGCGTGCCGGTCGAAGTTGCCCACATAGCCGACATCCACGACGGTGTGAAAGCCGATATCGCGCTGAATGGTGATATTGAACTGGTGGGTGCGTTCGATGGGCTGCTGGCCGTAGATGGCGCTGGCGGCGGTGGGCGAAATCGCCGCGGAGGCAGCGGCCTGGGGAATACCGGCGATGGTGCTGTAGTACAGGATTGGCGTGTACACAACCGGCGCGGCGCCGCTGCCGGGGACGCTGGTGGTGGTGCGGTTGTAAAAGATGCCGGCCGAGGCGCGGATGGCCATCTTGCCCGTGCCTGTCGGGTCCCACGCGAAGCCCAGGCGGGGCGCCAGAACCACGCGCGGGAACGTGTAAAAGTCACCCTTGCCTGTGAGACCATCGATATTCATGCCATCCACCGGACTCCCCGAGCCGGGAATGATGGTGCCGACTAACGACGCATAAGTGGTCTGGCCCGTCAGCGGATTGAGGGCCGCCGATTTGCCGCCTGCCGAGCCTTGCTGGTATAGCACCGGCCTCTGGGCGGGATTCCAGAGCTGCGAATAGAAGTCGGAGTAGGTCCTGGAATCGTCAGTCACGGTACTTTCGTGGACGAAACGCAAGCCGTAGTCGATGGTCAGGCGCTTGGACACACGCCAGCTATCTTGCACGTACCAGTCCAGCTCCGTCCAATGCACGCCCGGCACTGCCCGGTTGGTGGCTTCCTGATACGTCTGGTAGACACCCAGCAGCGCGTTGGCATAACCGTAGTTAGTGTCCAACGGATTGTTAGTGGTGCTGCCGAAGTTGAAGCTCCCATAATAAGTGCTGCCGGCCGACGGCTCAACCTTGGAATTCCATTCCCAAAAGGCGCCGGCCTTGAAGCTGTGCGAGCCAACGATCTTGGTCAGATCGTCCTGGAATACATAGTTATCGTTGAAATTCTTGTACGGAGTCAGGCTGCAACCCGGACCGGGACTTTGCTGGCCGCCGGGAGTAAAGTAGGCCGGGTTGGAGGCCTGGCCGCCGGAAAACGTGGCGCAGGGAAGGTAGTTCTCATACCCCGGGCCGGTGGGGAATGGCCGCAGCGTCGGCGGATTCAGGCTGCTGCTCCGGAACCACTGCGAGTCCGGAGTGGTGTGGTAGAAGCCATAGTTATCGTGGCCCACGCCAAACAGCATTTCATTCACCAGGGTCGGGGTGGCGGTGTAGGTGAGGTGAATGCCGTGAATGTATCCCGGCAGGAAACGGACGTTCGTGCCCACGCCCGGGGCCACCACAAATTCATAGTACTGATTGTCCACGTCCTGGCCGTAGCGGTAATACATCGACAGCTTGCTGGTGAGGGCGGAGTCGAAGCGCAGCATGGTGTTGCGCCGATTGTAGGGTGGGGTGGCATTAGCGATGAAGTTGGCGGTGTATTGCTGGCCCGGGGAAGGATTCACGTAACCGTTGGGCAATGGAAGCAGGTTGAGAATCGCCGACCCGGTGGGATCAATCAGGTTCTTGGGAACGATGTTGCCCGGGAAAGGCGCGCCGGTGGACGGGTTCAAAATGGGAATGATCTGCCCGGCCGCGTTGCGCGTGTTGGAGAAGTCGCCAAGGCGTTCCGCGGCGGTCGGCATATTGGCGGAGATCGTGCTGGTCGGCTGCGCGATCTGCGTGAATTCCTGGGAAATGAAAAAGAACAACCGGTGCTTGTCGGAATTCCATTTGCGCGGAATGAACACCGGGCCGCCCAAGCTATAGCCGGCGATCATGTACCGGTACAGCGGTCTCTGGATACCCTGGCGGTTGTTGAAGAAGTTGTTGGCGTTCAGGTCTTCGTGCCGATGGTCCCAGTGGCCCGAACCATGGAAGTCTTTGCCGCCCCCCTTGGTGATCACGTTCATGGTGCCGCCCGACTGCCGACCATATTCGGCCTGATAGCCGTTGGTCAGGACGCGCATTTCCGCAATGGAATCCATATTGGGAGTGACGAAGGCCGTGTAGTTTCCACCCTCATCCATCTCGGTGACGCCATCGACTGCCACGTTGACGGACTGGGGAGACATGCCGTTGATCGAGATGTTGCCCATCGAATAGGCATTTTCCAGATCGCGCGTCCCCACCATGTTATCGATCACGCCGGGCAGCAATTGCATCATGCCAAACGGGTCGCGGCCTTTCAGGGACAGGTCCTGCAACTGCTGCGGCAGGACGGAGGCGCTGCGTTCGCTGGAGGCCGTCTGCACCGGAGTCGCCTGCGCGGTTACCATGACCGACTCGTTTACCGCGCCCACTTGCAGTACCAGGTTCCCAAGATCGCGCGTTTCCGAACTGGCAAGGTCAATGCCGTTCAGATCGTAGCTCTTGAAGCCCTGGGCCTGCACGCGAAGCGAGTATTTCCCAGGGGGCAAGTCGATGAACCGGAACAATCCGGTGATGGGTGTCACCAGCCGCCGAACGGCTCCGGTAGCCTGTTCGGTCAGCGTGAGCGCTGCATTGGGAACGATGGCGTCAGCCGGGTCAGAGACCACGCCGACCATCGTGCTGGTACCTTCCTGGCCGGACACACTTACAGCGCCGGCGATTAGCACTAACAGACAACAAAGTCCATTGAAGCGTCGCATGCCCTGGTTCTCCTTATAGTAGGGCCAGTGCAAGCCGACAAACACATCTACTTATTTATGAACGGAAACCAACCCCTGCGAACGCTTCCCCGACCGCCGCGCCACCCACCCGCGCCACCCACCTACATCTTGAGACTTTCCACGGTGATGGTTTCGCCTTCCGTCTTTCCCGTCAGCGTGACCACCTGACCGTAACTCTCCGGCGTAATCTTGTCCTGGTTCGAGATCTGGTAGATCTTGCCATCCTCAGACACCAGCACGACTTTGTCGCCGTCCCGTACGCACCGCGCGACGCACTCGGCATTGGTCCACATGCCCTTGCCCCGCTTGGCGCAGGACAGATCCACGATGTAGCCCGCCACGCCACCGGCCACCGGACCCGTTGGCACTGTGGCGGCTGCCTGCTGCCCACCTGCAGCAGCGCCGCGCCCGCCGCGGCCACCGCGACCACCGCCGCCGCCCGGAGCCTCCAGGACGGCCAGCGTATCCAACTTGTAAACTCGAGCCAGATTGTTCAGCGTAGACCGGATCTGGTCCCAATCGCTTTGCAGGGGTGCCGGGAATCTTTGGCTTGCCATGCCTTGGTTCAACTCTTTGGATGCAGCAAGAGCCTTGTCCAGTTGACTCCGAAACTCGGCATTGGTCATGAGATCTTTGGCATTGCTCAGCGAAGCTAGCCGTTGGAGCCCATCGCCAAGCTCGCCCGCCCCCGATTTGGCCGCCGGCGACAACTTAGCGGCATCCACCGGCGGCTGCATCATGGCGCGGTAGAAGCGATCAGGGAACTCCTTACTCCATTGATTGAGTTGCAGTACGAGAAACTGCACGTATTCACGGGCAGAGGCGTCGCGGTCGTATCCGTCCTGAGGCGCGGCACGCACTAATAGCCCCAGAATGGATACGGAACACACCGCCAGAGACGCCACGGCGAAGCGACTTACACGCATGGATGCTCCCCTTATACGAACTGGACCTTACGCGAACAGGTCGGTCAAAACGCGGGCAGGAGTTACGCCCACCAGAGACTCGTTCCGGCCTTCATACGGGAAGGTATTCTTCTGGTAGTCGATCCCCAACAAGTGCTGCACGGTGGCATGGATGTCACTGTGACCGCACTTGAAGTCCCTGGAGGCCGAGTATCCCAGTTCGTCCGTTTGCCCATAATCGAATCCGGGCTTCAGCCCTGCGCCGGCCATCCACATACTGAATCCGTACGGATTGTGATCGCGGCCAGGTTTGGAATTTTTCGCCTCAATGGTGGGCAGCCGGCCGAATTCGCCGGACCATACCACCAGCGTGTCCTTCAGCATGCCGCGCTGCTCCAGGTCGACGAGCAGCCCCGACATACCCTGGTCGATGTATTCGCACAGCCCGGGAAGCTGGCCCTCAATGTTATTGTGGGTGTCCCAGTTGCCGCCGCCGCCCGCGTACACCTGGACGAAGCGCACATCCTTTTCCGCCAGGCGCCGGGCCATGAGACATAGCTTGCCGAACGGACCCCCGATCTTGGCGTCGATCCCGTAGAGCTTCTTGGTGGCTTCGCTCTCCTGGTCAAGGTCGGCCACCTTCAGGGCTTCCACCTGCATCCGGGCCGCCAATTCGTAGTTGGCGATTCGCGATTCCAGATCCTGATCCAGCGGGTACAGAGTTTTTTGCTGGCGATCCAGATCCTCAACCATATTCAGAAGCCGGCGCTGCTGATCGAGGCTCATGTTCTCCGGCCGCTTGATGTCAAAGATCGGAGTCTTTGGATCGGCGCGCATCGAAGTGCCGTTGTAAATGGGAGGCAGCCAGGCCGAGGAATGCGCCCGATCGCCGATGGTAGCTCCCTGGCCCAGCGCGATGTAAGCCGGCAGATTCTGGTTCTCGGTGCCCAAGGCATAGCTGACCCACGACCCGATGGCGGGGAATCCAGTAAATCCGCGGCCGGTGACGAAAGTGAACTGCGCCGTGGAATGGTCGATACGGTCGGTGGTCATGGACCTCACGAACGTCACCTTATCCACCACTTTCTGGAAATACGGCAGCAGGTCGGAAACCTGGCGTCCGCTATCGCCGCAGTCGGTGAATTTCCAGGGGCTGGCCATGATCTGCTGCGAGCCGTTCAACGCGCGGCCCTTGATCTCAAACGGCGCCGGCTTGCCGTCATACTTCAGGAGTGCGGGCTTGGGATCGAACATATCGATCGTGCTGGGCCCGCCGCCGATGTAGATGAAGATGACTCGCTTCGCCTTGGCGGCAAAATGCGGCACCTTCGGCCGCAGATCGTACGTCCGCTCCTTGGCGCTGGCCGCCTCGGCCGCAAACATTCTTTCCTGTTGCAACATGGAGTTCACCGCCATTGCGCCGAACCCGATTGCCGCTTCCTGCAACGCTTGTCTACGCGTCAAAAATCTCTTCATGGCTTGCCCCCTCTACTAACATCAAGACCACTCCCTAACGGTCGTGGCTCCGATCAGAGCCCCGCGTCAGCAAGCGGCACCTAGTAACTATACAGGAAGTTGTTGGCTCCAAACATCGCCTGGATGAACAGGCGGAGGCCCTCCTGCGGATTGGATTCCGATGCGACAGACTGCTTGGCGATCTCCTGTTCTTTCGGAGTCGGCGGCCGGTTGTAAGCCTCATCGAATGCCAGCTTCACCGCGTCATCGTAATTGTTCTTGCTCTTTTCGAGCACTTCCGTGGCGAAGGCTTTGGAGGTGCGCATCACCAGCGGATTGTTCATCATCGCCAGCGACTGTATCGGAAGCGACGCGCGGAACCGCTCCGGCTGATTGTCGGAAGTCATGTCCGGGCAGTCAAACGCGTGCAGGAAAGCCACCGAGCGGGTGCGCGTTTGCGACAAATAAAGGCTGCGGCGAGTGGCGCCCGCGCCCTGGTTGTCTTCGAGCCACTGGCCATCGGGCCCGCGCTTGATCGGCTCCTGCTTGCCGAACATCCTCTCGTTCAGCAGGCCGCTCACCTTCAGCATGGAGTCACGGATGGTCTCGGCTTCCAGACGCAACGGCGCTTTCCGCCACAACAGCTTATCCGAGGGATCCGCGGCGAGGTATTGCGGCACTTCCGAAGAACCCTGGCGATAGACCTGGGACATCATGATTTCCTTGGTCAACCACTTCAGGTCCCAGTTGTGTTCCTCAAAACTCACGGTCAAATAGTCCAACAACTCAGGATGGCTGGGCTTGGCACCCTGGGTACCGAAATCGTCCACGGACCGCACAATTCCTTCCCCGAAGTGCCACTGCCAGACGCGATTCACGAAGACACGGGGGACCAGCGGGTTCTCGGGCGAGATCATCCATTTCGCCAGAACCAGGCGGCGATTGGTGCCGTTCCATTCCGGATGTTTCGCCGGATCGGGAAATTCCAGTGGCTTTTGCGGGTTGTCGAGAACCATCGGAATTCCAGGCTGCACTTCCGCCCCCGGAGCCAGGTAGTTGCCACGCGCCAAAATATAGGTCGGCGAGGGCGTCTTGGAAATGTCCCATGCCGCCTCCACATAGTTGGGCGGAACCTTGGACTGGTTGCGGCGCGCATACCGTTTCGCCTGAATCTCGTCTTTCCACTTCGGCAGTTCGGCGAAACGCTTGTCGAGTTCCTGATCGGTAATGAATTCCTTGGGAGCGTTACGGTCCACTTCCAGGTCGGGATCGGCCTCAATATCCTTGCGTATTTGCGCCCGCTTGGCTTCGTCGGAGATGTCCCGGCCGCCTTTCAGCTCGGCGCGATATCTCTGATACGTCGCCTCCAGCAGGTCATCCATCCGCCGAAGCGCCTTGGCGTCATTGCTGGTAACATCCTTGATCCATTCCGCGCGCGCCGATGGTTCCATGTCCAGGACTTCCCGGCTGGGCCACGGCCCGTGATTCAGATCGGCTGGAAGCCAGTTTTCCGGATCGAATACCGGCTGAAAAACTGCCATCAGCTTGTAGTAGTCCCTTTGCAGGAACGGGTCGAACTTGTGGTCGTGGCAGCGGGCGCACTGTACCGTCACGCCCATCAACGCCGTGAGGCTGGTCTCCATGGCCTTCTGTTGGGCGTCGAAATACTTGTCAACCTCGTAAATGGTCTGGTTATCGGTGATGTCCGCGGTGGTCCGCAAGAAGCCGGTAGCCGTCAGAGGCTCAATCTGGTCCGGCGTCGGCTGGCTCAGATGCTTGTAATTAACCAATTGGTCGCCGGCCACCTGCTCCAGAATGAACTGGTTGATCGGCTTGTTCTTGTTCATTGCATGGATCACGTAATCCCGGTACTTCCAGGAGACTTCGCGATCGCTGTCGCCGGCGTCGCCCCGCGAATCGGAGTAACCCGCCACGTCCAGCCAGTGCCGACCCCACTGCTCGCCATAGCGCGGCGATGCCAACAGGTGGTCGATCACCTTTTCCCAGGCATTTTGCGATTTGTCTTCCACAAAGGCCTGGACTTCGGCGGGGGTGGGCGGCAGGCCAATCAGGTCGAAATAGGCCCGACGGATCAGCGTGGGCCGGTCCGCCTCGGCCTGCATTTTCCAGCTCCGGTGTTCCAGTTGAGCCAGGACAAAGGCGTCGATGGCGGTCCGGACCTGGTCTCGGTTGGCGGCTTGGTTGACTTGGTTCGACAGCGCCGGCACTGGGGGTTTCACCGGCGTCCGGAACGACCACCAGTTACGGTTTTCCGGGGTGATTTTGGCGGCTTCACGGGCCTGGATCGCGGCCGCCGTTTCGGCCGTCGCCGCGGGGAACCGCCCGTACTGGATGTAGGATTTAATGAGCTGCTTTTCAGCCGTGGTCAGCTTCCCACCCTGTGGCATCGTGTCGTTTTCGATCAGTTTCCACATCAGGCTCCGTTCCGGCTTGCCGGGCGCGATCACCGGACCGCTCGAGCTGCCATCCATCATTCCGGTGAAGGAACTCAGGTCAAGCTTGGCCATCTTCTGCTTCTCACCGTGACATTGGACACAGTTCTTTTCCAGAACCGGCAGGATTTCCGTCTTGAAAAGTGGATCCCGTTGGGCGGCTGCCGGGATGGCGAGTGCCAAAACGACAATTATGCGGAACGAAGCCAATTTCCGTGCTGAATGCGCCATGCTGTTCCCCTCCTGCCTAGGCAGAAATATGTCCTGTTTTGATAGTGGACCACTTTCTTGCCGAAGTCCACAAGTTTCAAGGCGCATGTTGCGGCTTGTTACGCAACGCAACCGGCACAAAACAGGATTCTTATTTTCCACCGGTATTTTGCGGCCTGGGGGTGAAAACGAGCCCGTGCTGCATGGGTAGAAAATCCAGCACGCGGTCCAGTTGAAAACCCGCGACCTCCATCTCCGACCGGATCTCGGGGAGGCTCATCGTGTAGAGGCCGGCCACCGGATCGTCGGTATTTTCCTCCGCATATTCGATGACCACCACCCGGCCGTGCGGCTTCAGGCTGCGGCGGACCGCCGCCATCATGGGCTCCGGCTGCGAAAACTCATGGTAGGCGTTGGCGATGAAAACCAAGTCCACGGCCGCCTCGGGCAGCCGGGGATCGCTCTCGCCGCCTAACACGACCGCCACGTTGGTAAGGCCGCGCCTCTTCACATCCCTGGCGACCAGTTCCAGCATCGTGGGCTGGACGTCCACCGCAATCACCTTCCCCCGCGCTCCCACGCGCTGCGCCAGACGCCAGGTAAAATAGCCGGCGCCGGCTCCCAGGTCCGCCACGGTGTCTCCTGGCGAAATTTGCAAGTTGTCCAGGAGCATCTCAGGCCGCTCCTGGGCGTCGCGGTTGGCGCGGGTCAACCAATCCGTATTCCGGGTGAGGGGGCCAGCCTTGCGAGTTTGCGGAAGGGCCTCGACGGACCCTCTGAGACTACGCAGGTATTCGACCAGGCTGTCGATTTCCCGGGCGGAGAGTTTGGCGGAGTACGACGGCATCAAAGAACGCTCTTCGCGCCGCACTTCCTTCAGGTTCTCTTTCAGGAACGACCGGGGATTTCCCTCCGGGTCTCGCAGTTGAATGGAAAGATCGTCCTCGTTCAGGCCGATACCTTCGATCCGTTGGCCCTGTTTGGTGGTAACCACCACCGTGAGGTATTCACGATAGATTTCGGCATCCGGGTCAGTGATGGAGAGGCGAAGCGACTCCAACGTGCGCTTTAGTCCGATCTCGGTCAGGTCGGGCCCCAGCGCCCCACCGTGGTCGGCGATCGAGTGGCACCTGAGGCAGCCGCCCTTGCCCTCAAAAACCGCCTTACCAGCGCTGCTTTGTGCTATCAATACGGCGGGCAGCACTAACAGAGCTGCCAGGCCCAAACGGCGTGGGCTCCTCTCAACCCCGGCAGGCGGATTGCCGATCCGCCGCACTCTCGAAAGTCGCTCGTGGAAGTTCGGCTGCGCGCCAACTCCCGGCGGGCGGATTGCCAATCCGCCGCAGCTTGCCAAGCTGCCCCACATAGCGCCACGGGCGACATTCATCCTTCCTCCTGTGCGCCCGGCGCACATCCCGAACAGGTTAACAACCTGCCCACATTCAAAGCCCGAAGGTAACCAGTACGTCGCCAACGGCCAGCGACACATACTGTTTGCCGTTGGAGAGAAAGCTGATTGGCGACGCGTAGATGCGCTCATTACCGGCGAAATACCACAGGCGTTCACCGGTGCGGGCATTCAGCGCAAAGACGACGCCTTCCTGAGTGCCGCCGAAGACCAGGTTTCCGGCCGTGGACATGACGCCGCCCCACGGCGGGGTGAGCACTTTGAACTCCCATTGCATGGTGCCTGCCAGCGGATCGATCGCTACCACCTTACCCCAACTCTCTTCGGGAGCAAAGCGGGCTCTGCCGCGTCCGCCAGTCGCAGCGGCGGCTGGAAGATTGCCGCCGGCGCCGAACATGCCGTTACCGGGTGAGTTGCCACCCACTCCACGTCCGCCGCGGCCACCGGCATCCGTGCTTGTGGCGGCGACCTCTTCCGGGGTCGCATGCCGGACCGAGTTCTTGGAAAAGACCCGCCGCTCATCGCGCGCGAAGACGTAGAGCAATTTGGTGAGCGGACTGTAGCTGTGGGACATCCAGTTGGCCCCGCCATCGACGCCCGGAAACACCGTGTCGATCCCTTCCGGCGTCGGATCGTTGCCGGGAATGATCTCGGGCCTGCCCTTGTCATCGAAGCCCTTGACCCAAGTCTGGCGGACAAAGGCCTTGGCCAAAAGGAACTCGCCGCTTTCGCGGTCCAACAGGTAGTAAAACCCATTGCGCGCGGCCCACGCCATCAGTTTCCTCTGGCGGCCGCGAAAGGGAGCGTCCAGGAGGATCGGAATCTGAGTGGCGTCCCAGTCATGCGTATCATGCGGCGTGAACTGGTAATGCCACTTCAGCTTTCCAGTGTCGGCGTCGAGGGCGAGGACCGAGCAGGAGTACAAGTTATCGCCCTCTCGAAAGTCCCGGTTATAGTCCGGCCACGGATTGCTGGTGCCCCAGAATACCGTGTTCGTCGAGGCGTCGTAGGAGCCGTTGTTCCACGTGGACACGCCGCCCGTCTTCCAGGAGTCTCCGGCCCAGGTGCCGAAGTTCGGCTCGCCGGGCTGCGGAATGGTGTGGAATCGCCAGGCCAGCTTTCCGGTCGCCGCATCGTACGCATCCAAAAACCCGGAAATAGGATGCTCTCCGCCGGCCATCCCCACGATCACTTTATCCTTCACGGCGAGCGGCGCGCCGGTAGCGGCGTAGCCGCCCGCCTCCGTGTAGTCGTACATCTGGGTCTTCCATAACTCACGGCCCGACTTGGCGTCGATGGCTATGAGGTGCATGTCCAGCGTGTTCATGAACAGGCGATTGCCCAGGATGGCGAGGCCGCGGTTCACCCTGCCGCAGCAGTTGTAGGTCTTCTCCGGATTCTTGTGGCTGTAGGTCCACAACACGCGCCCCGTCTCCGCGTCCAGCGCGAACACGTCGTTTTCCGGCCGGGTGAGATACATGATCCCATCCACCACCAGCGGCGTAGACTCGAACTTCTCCTGATGACGCCCTTGAAACAGCCACTTGACACGGAGGTCCTTCACGTTTTGGGTGTTGATCTGATCCAGGCGGCTGAAGCGCCAACTGTTGTATGAATTGGAATACATCAGCCAGTTGCCCGGCTCCCGATCGGCTTGCAAGAGCCGCTCGAAAGTCACCGGAAGGCCCTGCCCAGGCAAGCCCTGCCCAGGCAACGGGACCGTCGATGCGGCCAACATCGCGAACAGACGGATCGCGAATAGACGGACCGCGAACACACGGACCGGGAACACTTGCCTGCTCATTGCGTACCTCCTAACCCACTCAAGTAGGCCACCACGTCCTCGATTTCTTTCCGGCTCAGGGTCCGTCCGTAGGCCGGCATCAACGCCGGCTTGTCATGCCGCACCTCGCGGATATTTTCCTTCAGAAACGATCGCAGGTTGTCCTGGGCGTCCCGCAACTGGATGGAGATGTCGTCTTCATTCAGCCGTATGCCCGTAACGGTCTGCCCGGATTTCGTGACCACTTGCACGGCGCGGTAGCGGATTGGCACATCGGCTTCCGGGGTTACGAGCGATTCTTCCAGATACTTGAGATCCCGCCGCCGGCCGACGTCGCTCAAGTCCGGGCCCAGGCTTCCGCCCTCACGGCCGATCGCGTGGCAGACCGCGCATCCGCCTTTACCGTCGTAAACGGCCTTGCCCGCCACGGGATCGCCAGTCGCCTTTTCGCCAGGCGTGAGGGAACCGATCTTCTTGACGAACGCGACCATCTTCCACACTTCATCGTCGGTGGCGCGCACCGCCGGCATCTCCGTTCCCGGTATTCCGTTGCGTACGGTGGCAAACAAATTCGAATCGGCGCCGCCATGACGGTATTGCCCGGTGGTAAGGTCAGCCCCCCGGCCGCCTTCGCCGCGGGCTCCGTGGCAGTACGTGCAGTGCGTCTGAAACAGTGCGGCGCCCTGTTCCACACCTTCGGCTGTGTTAAATGGATTGCGCTGCTGCTGTGCCCAACCCAGGGCCATGGGCGCAACCAGGCAACAACTCACTCGTATCAGAGGACGCATAGGACTTGGCGCTTCCCTCCAGTCGTAACAAACGTTTTGCTTGGAAGTATACACCGGCCGGCCGCCAGTTCGCACTCCGCCGGCAAATAGAGCAAATAGATGGCGGTTTCGTAATGCTCGCGTCATTTTGTGGGGCACTCTCGAAAGTCGGTTGTCGAAGTTCGGCTGCGCGCCAACTCCCGGCGGGCGGATTGCCAATCCGCCGCAGGTTAACAACCTGCCCCACAAGCAAAGCGCCCGCGTGGCGCGGGTCCATACCGGAGAGGAACTTGGCCGGGTCTCTGTCGGCGAAATTATTCAGCAAAGCCATTTTTGGACTCTCGTATTATCAATAACTTGCAGCGAGTTCCTTAG
>DATMNI010000477.1:0-5375 GCA_035570275.1 Candidatus Acidiferrales bacterium
ACGCCATGGCCGGGCAGGGCTTCGACCCGAACTTTACGTTTAGTTGGCCGACGGCGCGTATCGGCGTGATGGAAGGCGATTCGGCGGTGGTGGCGTTGTACTCGGCGGAACTGGAAAAGTGCAAGGGCGGCCCGCTGCCCGAAGAACTCCGCGAGGCCGTGGAGCGCACCCGCGGTGATTACGAACGGTGGCTGGATGCCAAGTACGCCGCCGCCCGCGGCCACTGCGACGCGTTGATCGACCCGCGGGAGACGCGCAATATTCTCGCGCTGACGTTGGAAGCCTGCATCCAGACGCCTCCACCGGCCACCGGCCACCGGCCACCGGCAACGAAGCGGAGCTCTCATGATACGCATCGCTAACGGACAAGGCTTCTGGGGCGACTGGCTGGAAGCGCCGGTGCGCCTGGTGGAGCAGGGGCCCATCGACTATCTGGCGCTGGACTACCTGGCCGAGGTCACCATGTCGATCCTGCAGAAGCAGCGGCAGGCCGACCCCAACCTCGGTTACGCGCGCGACTTCCCGCCCCTGATTGCGCGCATCGCCAGGCTGCTCCGGGACCGCGGCGTCAAGGTGATTGCCAACGCCGGCGGCGTCAATCCGGTGGCCTGCGCGCGCGAAGTGGTGCGGACGGCGCCCGGCCTGAAGGTGGCCGTGGTGCTGGGCGACGACGTGTTTCCGCGGCTCGACGAGTTCCTCGCCAAAGGCTATGCACTTCCCGACATGGACACGGGCGAACCCATCGCTGGAATCCGCAGCCGCATCCTGAGCGCCAACGCCTACATCGGCGCCTTTCCTCTGGCGGAAGCGCTCGCAACCGGCGCCGACGTGGTGATCGCGGGCCGGTCCACCGATACCGCGCTGACGCTGGCCCCGATGGTTCACCGCTACGGCTGGAAGCCGGACGATTTCGACAAGCTGGCCGCGGGAACCATCGCCGGCCACATCATCGAGTGCGGCGCCCAGTGCACCGGAGGCAACTGCCAGGTGGACTGGCAGACCATTCCGGATATGGCGAACATCGGCTATCCGATTATCGAGGCCGAACCGGATGGCAGCTTCTGCGTGACCAAACACACCGCCGCCGGCGGCCGCGTCAACACCCATACGGTCAAAGAGCAATTGCTCTACGAACTGGGCGACCCCACCCGCTACATCACGCCCGATTGCGTGGCCGACTTCACCAGCATCCGCCTCGAAGATGTGGGGCCGGACCGCGTGCGGGTGTCCGGTATTTCCGGCGGCGAGCGCCCGCCCACGCTGAAGCTTTCCATCAGCTACACCAACGGCTGGAAGGCCATCGGCACGCTGGTCTATTCGTGGCCGCAAGCGCTCGAGAAGGCCCGCGCCGCCGACCGCGTGGTGCGTGAGCGCGTACGCAACCTGGGTCTCCACTTCGACGAGATCTACACCGAGTTCTTCGGCGTGAACGCCTGCCACGGCTCGGCCGCGCCGGCCAATCCGGATCCGCCCGAGGTGCAACTCCGGATCGGCGTGCGCGGCGCCGACAAAAAGGCCGTCGACCGCTTCACGCGCGAGTTGATTCCGCTGGTGCTGAACGGCCCGCCCGGCGCCACCGGTTACGGCGATGGCCGGCCGCCGGTCCGGGAAATCGTGGCCTACTGGTCGGCGTTGTTACCCAGGGAAGAGATCGCCACGCACGTCGAGGTGGTGGAGTAGGGCACACGAGGGGACGCTCGCTGCCGCATCGCGCAGGCGGATTAACAATCCGCCGCAGGTTAACAACCTGCCCCACTTACTGCTCGCGCAGCGTGTTCATCGGGTCCACCCGCGATGCCCGATGCGCCGGCAGAGCGCTCGCCGTCAGCGACACCGCCAGCAGAAGCCCCGTGACGGCGGCCAGCGTGAGCGGGTCAAACGGCTCCACGTGGTACAGCATCTTCTGCAAGTAGCGCGTGAGCACCGCTGACGCCGCCAGACCGATCACCAGGCCGGCCGATGACAAGCCAAGGCCACGCCGCAGAATCCAGCCCATCACGTTGGTTCGCTGCGCTCCCAGCGCCATGCGCAGACCGATCTCCCGGGTGCGCTGCACCACCAGGTACGACAGCACCGCATACAGCCCGACCGCCGAAAGCAACAGCGCCATCCCCGCAAAACAGGCCAGCAGCAGCGTTTGAAACCGCGGCTGCCCGGCGGCCTTGTACACCGCTTCCTCCAGCGTGCCCACGCGGTAAAGTGGAACGCTGTCATCCAAAGCCCCCACCTGCTCGCGCACCGCGTTGGCCAGTCGCCACGGGTCGCCGGAAGTACGGATCGCCAGCGTGGGCGACGTGATCACCGCCTGCGCGAAGGGCAGGTAGTAGGCGGCCTCGGGCTCCTCGCTAAGCCTTTGACGCTTGACGTTGCCGACCACGCCGACTACCTCCCGCATCGGATGCTTGAGCACACCATCGCCCAGATCGGACTGCATGCGCTTGCCGATGGGGTTCTCGCCGGGAAAGTACTTCTGCGCAAATTGCCGATTGACGATAATGACCGGCGGCCGTTGATAGTCGTCGCGCGGCGTGAAGGCGCGGCCGGAAAGCACGGGGATGCGCATGGTCTGAAAGTATTCGGGCGTCACGACGCTGAGCTGCGAACTGGGCTGGTCACTGGACGGCACTTCGCGGCCTTCGATCTGGAACGAGATACCGATACTGCCGTCGCCTATCGCCATCGGCCATCCCGCTGCTACGGATTTCACTCCCGGCAGCGCGGCCAATTGCGGCAGCAGCCGGCTATAGAACTGCACCTTCTGGATGTTCGAATACTGCTCGCCAGGCAGGCTGAGCCGGGCCGTGAGCACGTTGTGGGAATCGTAACCCGGGTCCACGCGCAGCAGTTGCACAAAGCTGCGGATCAACAGCCCCGAACCAACCAGCAGCACCAGCCCGATGGCGGTCTCGGCTATCACCAGCCAATTCTGCAGGCGGTGATGGCCGCGCGCGCCGCTCAGTCCGCGGGCGGCCTCCCGCAGCGCCCGTGCCGGGTCCTGGCGCGACATGCGCCATGCCGGCAGCACACCGAACAGCAGACCGCTCAGGATGGAACAAGCCACGGCAAACGCCAGCACGGCGCCATCGACCGAGATCTGCCCGGCCCGCGGCAGACCCGCCGGCAGGAAGGGCAGGATAGCGTCGAGGATCCACGTGGAAAGGATCACCCCCAGCGCTCCGCCGCCCAACGCCAGCAGCAGCGATTCCACCAGGCTCTGCATAACGATATCGCCGCGGCCCGCTCCCAGCGCGGTGCGCACGGCGATCTCCGGGCCGCGACGCCCAACCCGGGCCAGCAACAGGCCGGCCACATTGGCGCAGGCGATCAGCAGCACCAGACCGACGGCCGCGAACAGCACGCGCAGAGCGTCGCGCGAATCGCCGATCAAGTGGCGCAGAAGTGGCTGCGCGATGGCTTCGTCGTAAGCTTTGTCGGTGTCCGGATACTGCGTGGCAAGCTGCCGGCTGATCCCGCTCATCTCGGCGCGGGCGCCGGCCAACGAGACTCCGGGCCGAAGCCGGCCGACCACGTCGAGCATGTTGGCGCCGCGCTGTTCGGTCATGGGGTGCTCGTCAACGGCATCATCGGCGAGGGTAGTCCATACCGAGGGCGGGTTCTGCACGATGGGAAAAGTGAACCCGGCGGGCATCACGCCGGCGACGGTGTACCGGTGTGCGTCCAGCGTGATGGCGCGGCCGGCGATATCGCCAGCGCCGCCGAACGCGGATTGCCAGAACTGGTAGCTCAGCATGGCCACATGGACGCCCGGCTCTTCGTCGTCGGCCAGCAGATCGCGGCCCAAAATCGGGCGGACGCCGAGCACGCGGAAGAACTCGGCCGAGACCGTGGCCGAGTTGAGGTGCTGCGCCGGGCCGTTGCCGGTGAGCGTGACACTGTCATTGTGGTAGGCGGCGATCGCGGTGAAGGAATGGTTCTGTTTACGCCAGTCGAAGAAGTCGGGATAGCTGAGGGTTTCCATGGCGCCTGCGGGGACGCCGGGTTCGTGATCGGCGCGCGTGAGCCAGACCAGACGGTCGGATTCGGGAAATGCCAGCGGACGAAGCACGACGGCATTCACCAGGCTGAAGATGGCGGAGGTAGCGCCGATTCCGAGGGCCAGCGTTAACATTGTAGTGACCGCGAAACCGGGGCTCTTGCGAAGCTGCCGGATGGAGAAGCGGAGATCCTGCCAGGGTGTCTGCATCGATGCTGGATAGAGGCAAGCCGCGGGCCGAAGACGCCGCTTCGCAACTTGTTGCAAACCCGTGCCCCGGCCCGTGCATTGACCATGGCGTCTGGCGGGAGGCGTTCGGATTCAAGATGGCGCTGTCCAGAACCGGACAGTGAGACAGACAGTTGAGACAGACGGTGAGACACTAGTGCCCATGACCCGACTCCGGTTGACAGCCGCCGCCGCTGTGCTGCTTTCGGTCGCGTATGCGCAAGGGCCGCTCAGCGGCGTCATCGATATCCACGTGCATTCGGACCCGGACTCGGTGCCGCGGTCCATCGACGCCATCGACCTGGCGCGCCTGGCCAAGGCCCGCGGCATGCGCGGCCTGGTGCTGAAGAACCACTATGAGCCGACGGCGTCGCTGGCCTACGTGGTGCGCAAGGAGGTGCCGGGAATTGCGATCTTCGGCGGCATCGACCTGAACCGCGCCGTGGGCGGCGTCAACCCCGCGGCCATCGAACGCATGGTGCTGGTGAAGGGCGGTTGGGGCAAGGTGATCTGGATGCCGACCTTCGACGCCGAAAACCAGGTGCGCTACTCCAGGGAGAACCGTCCGTTTGTTCCGGTGTCCCAGGCCGGACAACTGCTGCCGGAAGTTAGGGAAGTCATCGGGCTCGCGGCCAAACATGGGCTGCTGCTCGAAACCGGCCACTCGTCGGCGGAGGAGTGCCTCCTGCTCGTTTCCGAGGCCAAACGCCAGGGCGTGCAGCATGTAGTGGTGACCCACGCCATGCTGGCGCCGGTGGGGATGAACATCGCGCAGATGAAGCAGGCGGCCCAACTGGGGGCTTACGTGGAGTTCGTGTACAACGCGCTGATCGGGCCGAACAAGAGCTTCCAGATGAGCGATTACGCCAAGGCGATACGGGAGGTGGGGGCGAAATCGTGCATCCTGTCGAGCGATCTGGGGCAGGCTGCCAACCCGCTGCACCCGGACGGACTGGTGGCCTTCTTCGCGGGGCTGGAGAAAGCCGGCGTTTCGCGGGCGGACATCGAGCTGATGTCGAAGACGAATCCGGCGCGGGCGTTGGGGCTTGAGTAGCGTTTCATGGCAGGCAGACGATTGGTGTTTGTGCAGGCCGTCAGTGCAACCCGCCGCTCTGCAATGTAACCCGCCGCTCCCAGAGCCGCGACCGTCAGG
>DATMNI010000478.1:0-10609 GCA_035570275.1 Candidatus Acidiferrales bacterium
GGCCGGTGGCTGGTGGCCGGTGGCCGGTGGCCAGTGGCTGGTGGCCGGTGGCTGGTGGCCGGTTTGTGACGCATCTTTCGAGACTCCACGGGGATTGTTGCGCAATGCGTAAATGGATTGGTTGGTGGGGGTTGCGGAGACGGGTCTGGTGACGGTGACGGATCTTGAGGAGCTTTTTTCGAAGATGCGTCACAAGGTTTGAGCGGGTGGCGGTGGCGCGGGGTCCGAACGGCGATGGGTGAAGGTCCATGAGGGCAGGCTCCTGTCTTTGGTGTAGCACGGCTCGTGCGGGATTTCGGGTATGTAAGTCTGGAAATGCCTGAAAGGACGGGCGAAAGAAATGTGGGTTCCTTGTGACGGGGGTTGGAAATCCTCAAGCGACCGTCAACTCTTCCGTGTGGCAGTGACGGCGGCCGGACCCAATGAATTGTGTAAGCATAGAGTGTGACGGTCAAGAAGCTCGCGCTGAAGCGGCTCACCAAGTCGGATCTGACCATCTTTGAATGGCATTTCAGAAACCGGAACGCCGGCAACCAGAAGTCCATCAACCTGAACGCCGACGTGTTCGTCAATGAGTTGTACCCGGCAGTGCCGAGCCTCGCATTGACGAACGGCAACGAGATGCCTGTCTCCGTCGGCATTTTCGGCCCCGGCGTCAAGACCGAGTTGCCACTGGCGAGGAAGATCATCAAAGGCGCGGCTTACAAGCATTGGCGGCTCAATGGAGAGTTCATTTTCAACCCCGCGGGTGATCCGGAGCGTTTCAATGTGCTTCTACCGGGCGACCTCGCCGTGGAGTTTGCAGGAGAGGTCCAGCCCACCTCCCTGAGGATGTTTCTTCTCGCAAGCGATCTCCCTAGTGATGCCGGGGTCCGCGCGCGGTTGAATGAGATTCTGTGCGACCGCAGCATGACCGCATTATCCAAACGTGCACTGACGGTCGCAATCGATTCTGCCGATCCGGCCTCCGACCATCCCCTCAATGAGTTGATGCTCGACACTTCTCTTGAAGACGCGGCAGCCGGCGGCTACCGCGGAATTCGCAATCTGTTGAAGCGCTCGTCGGGTTCAAAGCTCACCCGCCACGAGCTTGTTCGTGCCAGGGAAGACGCGGACAGAACCGCCGAACTCGGCGCCGAACTGGTCTTCAGTTACCTTCGTGCTCAGATGGCGGCGGGCACTGTCACGGGTGCGGATTGGGTCTCGAAGCAGAACGCGATCCTCCCTTATGATTTCGTTGTCGTTCTACCTTCCTCTCAGCGACTGAAGATTAAGGTGACCTCGACGCGTGGCCCCTTTAGGCTCCCCTTACACATCTCTTTGAGCGAGTTTCGAGACGCTGCCGATTCGCACGAGACGTACTGCATATACAGGATCTACGGGCTGGACGAGAGCGGAGCTTATCTCAGGATCGACAGAGATTTCAAGGCATTCGCCAATGAGGTGCTCGATTGTCTGGATCGCCTTCCGGACTCGGTCAATCCGGACACCCTCTCGGTCGACCCGGAAGAACTGCCGTTCGAGCCGGAGACGCGAATCGAGTTCTCTGCCGCGGATGACGCAATGTAGGCTCCGCTGCGGGTTTCTGCCATCCGCCCATTGACAGCAGCGCTCAGAGATGCCTTCATCGCCTCGGCTATCGCCCTCGCCATCAGTGGCGGCACCGCGTTGCCGATCTGTCGAAAAGCTGGATTCATGGTTCCTTCAAACACGAACCCATCAGGGAAACTCTGCAGCCGCGCGGCTTCGCGAACCGAAATGCAGCGTGTCTGATCCGAATCATAGTGGATGTGGGAATAAGTGTCCTTGCCGATGTGCGCCATTAGAGTGCGAGCCGGGGCGTCCGCCCGGAGCTTCCACCAGCGGTTCGGAAAGGAGCCCACTTTGTATGGAGGCACCATTTCCCGATGCAGGTCCGCGTACTCACGGCTTCCGGCTTTGAATCCGAGTTGCGCCGCTCGCTTCTCGAACAGCCGGTCCGCTACGGTGCAGTTGAATCATACGCCACCGCTCAGTGCACTGGAGATCGCAGTGCGGAGTTGGAATCGGCTGCTCCAGAAATTGGCCGGACTCTCCGAGGAGGAGGAACTGGGCCTGATTGGTGAGTTATGGTTGCTTGAACGCCTGCTTACGAGCCAGGGGTCGGAGGCCATCGGCTTCTGGGTCGGGCCGGCGAGCGAGAATCACGATTTTCGTTACGGCTCCTGTGAGATCGAGGTGAAGACCACATCTCAAGCCGACCGGGTTCATCTCATCAACAGCATGCACCAGCTTGAGGCTAGCCAGGGACACAACCTATTCCTGCAGTCGGTTCACGTCCAGATGGCCGGCGGCCAAGCCGGGTTTTCACTATGCGCGCTGCGAATGCTGACGCACTTCACCAGGGGCCGTGCTATTCTCGAACCGCGAGGTGGATGATAATGAAAGGAGCGCTGCTTTCGATTCTTCTGATCTCCCAGGTCGCGAGGTCACAGCAGTCAGGTCCCTTGTCAGCGGAAGACCATGAGACCATCCAGCAGCTTCTGAAGCGCGTCCAATATCTGGAAGAGCAGCTCAGTGAGCTCAGAGCGCAACGGGCCGCAACGCCTGTTGTACCAGACGACTCCGCCAAATCGGCCGGCGCGGTGGTCAAAGCCGAAATACAGGCCCAACCGGCCGAGAATCCACGCCCGCAACTTAGCACCGCAACACCGGACGCGATGGCCCACGAAGCGCCCAGCGGTCTGCCTGCGATGCAGATTCGGGGGTTTGGAGACCTGCAGTACGCAGCCGATGACAAGAAAGGCGCCACCAATTCCTTTGCGCTGGGGGAATTCAACCTGTTTATCACGTCGAAACTGTCGGAGAGAGTCAGCATTCTTGCCGAGGCCGTGGTGGCGGCATCGCAGAATCTGGGACCCAGGCCAATCAACGTCAGCAACCAACAGACCATTGACCTGGAGCGGCTCCAACTCCAATATGCAGCCAGCGATTACCTCAACCTGACCTTTGGCCGGTACCACACGGCGATCGGTTTCTATAACACCGCCTATCATCACAGCACGTGGCTGCAGACCGCCGTCAACCGGCCAACGGTGTTTGCGTTTGAAGACGATGGCGGCATCCTGCCGATCCACAACGTGGGCGTCTCGGCCAGCGGCCACATTCCCTCGGGGCCACTCGGCCTGCGGTACGTAGCGGAGATCGCCAACGGGCTGGCGTCGAATTCCCTGGACGAACCCGTGCAGAACATCCGTGACGACAACAACGGCAAAGCGGTCAATTTCGCTATTATGGCCCGGCCCGCCTGGGTGCCAGGTTTCCAGGCCGGATTCTCGGTGTATCGCGATGAGCTCACGCCCCCCGTCGTGCCGAAAATCGGCGAAACCATCCTGGCTGCCCATGCGGTGTGGCAGACGCCGAAGTGGGAACTGCTTAACGAGGGCATCCTGATCCGTCACGCACAAACGGATCGAGTGGTCCGCACCACGGCATTCTATACCCAGGCCTCGCGCCAGTTCGGCAAGGTTCGACCCTATTTCCGGTACCAATACCTCAATGTACCCGCAACCGACCCCGTCTTGTCCGGTATCGGGCTGCTATATGGTCCGTCCCTGGGCATTCGGTACGATTTCAGTGAGTTTGCGGCCTTCAAGATTCAGTATGATCGAACGGACCGGCGCGCCTTAAGCGGGTTTAATGGAGTCACGACGCAGCTTTCCTTCGTGTTCTGAACCACGGTGGGGTTTTGAACCAAGCCGGTGTTTTGAACCAAGCCGGTGTTCTGAATCGAGGCTTGCCTGGCCCGACCCTTGCCCGCTGCTAGTGCAGGGGATAACCCTTGTCACCCGGCCGTCGCCCGTCGATTCTGAGCACTTTCAAACGGCTGGGGACATGGGCAGCGTCGACAACGGCTATTGCGCCGGGAATGGCAGTCACCAGTTCGATCGCCATCTCGTCGGTGTCTACGATTTTCGGGCTGGCCACTGCTTCCGCGCGGAAGAGTTTGGAGATCCAGAATTGCCTGAATTGCGCCTCGGTCATCTGGTATACGGTCTTAAGCACCACCATGCGTTCTCTTCCCGCGGGTATCAGGATTGTCACCCTCAACTTGGAAGACCAGAATATTTTATCCGCGAGAAAAATCTGGCGCAACTCCCCAAAAGTAAGATCGTCTACCGTTACCGCGGGATGCACCACCACAGCCACGTCGTTAGGTGCGGGCGCGGAAATGGCGAGAGCCAGCAGGCCCACATGAAGGGAGGCAATCAGACGAATCTTCCAGGAACCCAACTGTGCTCCCACATTTGGTGCCTGACCCTTGCGTGCGAATTTAGAAGAGTCGCCAAACGACATGATCCACAAGCTTATGATTTAAATTGACATAATGTCGGCAATAAAATTGCAATGTGCGCACAAGCCCAGCCAGACCAGAATTAGGTTAACATTTCCCAAATCCTGACGGTAGACGAAGTTCGATGCCTGGTGTGCAGGCTCCCTGGGAAGGGGCGCTCAAGCGCGTGGAAGGAGCCGATTTGTGGATGCTTGCGCGCCCGCGCCGGCCATCCGCCGGGCGGCGCTCAGCCTCAGGACCCGCGAGCCTGAGGTGCGCGGAAAGACAGCCGTTCATCCCAAGGTTCATCGACTGATGGAATTCACCGATGGATCCAATTCATCGATGGATCGAACCAAGCACCTCTTGCACCTTTTGCACCAGCTCGTCACGCGTAAAAGGCTTTTGGAGAAACGCTACACTCCGGTTCAAAATTCCGTGGTCTCCGATGGCGTTGTTGGTGTAACCCGACATGAAAAGCACACGCATTTCCGGGCGCAGAACCGTGAGGTGCTCGGCTACCGCGGGGCCATTCATCTCGGGCATCACCACGTCGCTGAGCAGGAGTTGGAGAGGGCCTCGATGTTCCTCGCACAGCCGAACCGCGTCCCGCCAGTCCTGCGCTTCCAAAACCGTATATCCCTGCCCCATTAACATCTGTCGAACAAGCTGCCGGATCCCCACATCGTCTTCCAGCAGCAGGATTGTTTCGGTGCCCTGGGGAAGGCGAGCCAAGGCAGTTTTAAGCCCGACCGGCCCCGCCCCCTCCTCAATCTTCGGGAAATAGAGCCTGAATGTCGTACCCTCTCCCGATTCGCTGTATACCTGGATCTCGCCGCCACTTTGCTTGACGATCCCATAAACGGTAGACAAGCCCAAACCCGTTCCTTTACCCTGCCCTTTGGTCGTGAAGAAGGGCTCGAATATATTCCTCTTGGTCTCGGCATCCATGCCATGCCCCGTGTCGGTAACTATCAGCATCACCAGGTTGCCGGCCCCGCCTCCGGGCAGGATAGGAGCACCGCCTTCACCCGGCGCAACCTCGGCAGTCGTCAGCGTAATCCTGCCGCCACCGGCCATGGCGTCGCGGGCGTTGAGCGCCAAATTCATAAGGACCTGCTCCATTTGGTTCGGGTCGGCCCTCACGCATCCAAGACCGGGCGCCAGCACGCTCACCAGTTCGATGTGCTCACCGATGACCCGATGCAACATCTTGCTAAGGTTGGACACGACGTCGTTGAGGCTCACAGCTCTAGGTTGGAGCACCTGCCGACGGCTAAAAGCCAGAAGCTGATTGGTGAGCGCCGAGGCCCGGTTGCCGGCGTTCAGAACCTCTCCCACGCAATCGCGGGCGAAGGCCGGCAGCGACATCAGCCCCAATACCATCTCGGCGTAACCGTTGATTACCGTCAGCAAATTGTTGAAGTCGTGGGCAACGCCGCCTGCCAGGCGGCCGATGGCTTCCATCTTCTGCGCCTGGCGCAGCGCGAATTCAAGGCGCTTGCGCTCCCCAATGTCCTGCATCACCGCGTTCACGCCGACGACGTTCCCCTCAGGCCCTCTAACGGGGTAATAACTTACCAGCCAATTGCGCTCGACGCCGGGTACCTCCGAGACAACATCGCAAATCTCCAGATCGAGAATGGGCTTGCCGGATTCAATCACCTGCTGGAAGAGCGGCTCAAGGGTAGGGGCAGCCAGGGGGATGATGTCTCGTATGGATCGGCCCACGTGGTACGAGACGGGTGCTCCGTTGATAGCCGCCAATCGCTTGTTGATGCGCACGTAACGCAGTTCCCTATTTACGAAGCACAAGCCAACCGGAGCTGTCTCATAGAGCTGTTCCAGTTCTACGAACTGATGCTGGGCCCGCGCTTCGCTTTCGCGCAGGGCCTCGTTCACCTTGGCCAGTTCCGCCGTCCGTTCTTGTACTCGTATTTCCAGTTGGCCGCGGATCTCGCCAAGCTGCTTATCCCGTTCCGCTAGTTTCGCGCTCATTTCGTTGAACGCCTTAGCCAGTTCCCCCAGTTCATCGCCTGACTTGATCATGATCCGTTGATCCAGCCGTCCGCTTCCGATCAACGCCGCCTTGGTACTCAATTCGGTGAGCCCCTGTGTAAGATGGTGGGATACGAAGTAAGCCAAGGCAATGCTCAGCATGGTGGAAGTGAAGAATATGAGAACCCCAAGGCGGTCTACGAGCCTCGCCAGGCTATAGAATTCGGCGATGGCTGCCTGCAGCCGGTCTTCCTCATCCTGCTGTAAATGCTGAAGCTGCAGTAGAAGGTCACGGCTCAACGGCTCGGCGTGCAGCACCAGTTCCGCGATCGCTCTGGCGTGGTGGACGCCAAAGTTTTCATAGACGATCAGCCATTCGGAGGCGAGGTTCCGATACCCCTGGCTCAGCGCCTCGACTTTGGGGCGCTCCTCAAGGGTCGAAAGTTCCCGCAACTCGGAAATCTGGCCGCCGATGACTCCAAGCTGCTTGTTGAACGCAGCCGTTTCGTCGGGCAGAGGATTGCCGGCATCGGCATCCGTCACCATGTCGCTGAGGATGGTCACATGCTTTCGGATGTCGCTGAGATTCTGGTTAATGGAGACGATTGCGCGCTGGCCTGCTACCCCCCGTCTTACCGCTTCGAAGGCGGAATGGCGTTTCTGATTGCCCCAGAAGTAGATTGCAAGGTTAGCGGCAAACAACAGGAGCATAGTTAGAAAAGCCACGCCGAGTCTGCGACGAATGCTCATGGCAACTATGTTGGATGCTAGTGACTTTGAAACTGCCCCCTATGATCGGAGGATATCCTATTTAGAGCACTATAAACAAAGTGTGAGTGCGATCGGGTACAGATGGACGGCTCCACAGAGGATAATCTCAGCGCCGGCTGAGCGCCTTCGGTACGGGATTTACAAGGCTTTTCGGCAGTTCGCCTGCAGGCCAGGAGTAAGCTCGCAGTAATGCTGGAGGTGTAAAATCCATCACCCCGGGTCCGGCAGATTGTCGCGGCCGTAGCGGCGGGTGGGAGTGGGAAAAACGCCCGAAAGGCGGGGAGGGACAGGCCGGGAGGCCTATCTTACAGCAACACCACCACCTCATGCTCGGCCAACGACTTCACCTCGAAGGCCGCCCAGCCCTGACGGACCGCGACCGCCGGCTTGGCGCCCGAGACCAGATACTGGGCCGTGTGTCCGCGCACGTCGTCCGGCAGCTTAACGCGAACTTCGATGGGGCCAACGGGGATCGTCTCATCCAATGGCGCGCGCCATGCGCCTTCGTTGCTCAGATTGACCAGGTGCAGAATCAGGCGGCCGGGCTGGCGGTAAAGGTGGCAATCGATTAGACCGGGCCCTTTGACTTCGAGCGGAATGCGTCCGGCGGCGGCCCAGCGGAAAGTATTGGCCAGCAGGTTGCCGTGATCGGGCAGGTTGTCGCGGCCGTAGCGGCGGTCCAGGTCGGCTGGCAGGTACGCGATCCGCGCCGCGCCGCGCATGTTCAAAACCATGCCGGGGATATCGGTCTTGGGCTCGCGCATCCAGGAGGTCTCCGGCGGGTAGACCGGGAAGGCCGGGATGAAAGTCAGGGGAACGGTGGCTCCCGAGTCGATGCGCAGCCGCTCCAGCGTGCCGCCGAACGGCAGGATCTCGGTTTCGTCGAAGCCCTGCAGCACCGGGTGGCGGTCGCCGGGCGCGATCCGCAGATAGGTGTGGAGCCCACCGAGCCCACCGCGCCCGCCGCCTCTTCTTCCAGGGTCCGGCTGGGGTGAGCCTTCGGCAGCCGCGCGGGCGCCGGATGGGTGAGCGCCGAAGAGGTCGGCCAGCGCGAAATCCGGCCTGGGGTCGCCCCATTCGTCGTACAGGCTGGTGGCTCCCGTCGCCACCAGGCCGCCGCCGTTTTCCACGAAGCGCCGCACCGCCTGGCAGTGGGCATCGGAAAGCGCGCCCACATTGGGCAGCACCAGCGCGGAAAACTTCCCGGCATCGCGCTCGATGTGGGCGGCGTTCACCGGCAGGTACGGAATGCGCGCGCGGATGAGCGCCTGGGTGACACCCCGGTAGGGCGCATCCACCAGTTCGGCGGCATCGTCGCGGCCGTAGTAATCGGTGTTGCGCTGCGACCAGACCACGCCGATAGCCGCCACCGGCTGGCGGTTCACCAGATACTGCTCATGCTCCTGATGCCATCGGAATATGGGCTCCGGCGTGCGGTACATGCGCTTGTCCTCGTGCCAGGCGCCGATGAAGTGCCACCAGGGCTGTATGCCGCCGGCGATGCCTTCGATCATCCACATGCGCGCTTCCAGCGTCGGCTTGCTGGCGACGCGGAAGGTGGGGCTGCCCGCCTGATACTGGGCCATGCTCTCGGGCGCCAGCTTGTCCCACCCCAGCAGCCCGTGCACCAGCTTGCCCGTATCGCCGTTCTGCTGGAAGCCGGATTCGTTGGCGCGCGCCTGGTGGTCGAGCAGCATGAACTCGGCGCGGCTGCAGATCTCCAGGCAATCGCGGAACGAGCGGCTCTGGCTGGTGATGGAGCCGCTGTTCATACCAATGTAAAGGCAATTCGGGCCGCCGGCGGCTTTCGTGGTCTTGTTGAAAAGGTCCCAGACTTCCAGGCGGCGCTGGTAGTTCCACTGAATCCACTGGCGATAGACGGGGTCGTTCCAGTCCTTGCGCGCGGGAATCGGTTTGCCCGCCGCGGCGCGGAACTTGCGCGTGCAGTTGTCGCAGTAGCAGATGCTGTCGCGCGGCATGCCGCTCCAACTGTTGTCGCCGAAACCCTCCGGGTGGCTGCGTTCGATGATCTCCTGCAGCACGGAAGGGATGTACTCGTCGTAGTACGGACTGTTGATGCAGGTGATGTACTGGTCCGCGGCCCGGTAGGGGTCGCCCGAAGCCTGGCGGGCGAACCAATCCGGGTGGGCGCGGAAGAAATCGGCGGAGGTGCGATTGCAGTCCATGCGCGCCAGCACCGCGATGCCGTCGTCGTGCGCCGCCTTAGCGAGTTCGCCGTAGAGATCGCGGCCGTTGAGGAACTCGGCCTGGTGCTGGAGCGGGAACTTGCTGGGGTAGTACGCCACAATGCCGCCGGCGTTGACAATCACGCCTTGGACGCTGGTGCGCTTCCAGTAGTCGCGCCACCACGGAATATCGTAGCGGGTGGGATCGCGTTCGGTGATGTTGGTCTGGCCCCAGCGGTATACGCGGCGGTACCACGGCACGCTGGAACCAGTCTGAGCTGGGAGGGCGGCGGCGACGGCGGCGCCGGTCTGGACAAAATTACGCCTGGTCACAAAGCAAAGGTACCACCAACCGCTCCCGAAGTCCCAGGCTCAGTCTCGAGACCTCTCCAGCCTTCTCAGGACCGCTTGGGGGGTCTCAATCCCATGCGTCGAGCCGCGCGGTAATCCGGGCCTTCAACTCGTCCGGAGGCGGATCGAAACGGAACTGCGCCGTCCGTGGCAGCAAGGCGCGGATTTCACGCATGGTGCGTGGCTGCCGGGGCGGACGAATGTCGAATCCCAGGCACTCGGTAAGCAGCGCGCCCACCCGCACCAGGTTCTCCACGTCCCCCGCCTGGGGTATCGGCGGTTCATGATGTCCGGCTGCTACCGAGCGGATCTCCGCCGGCAGGTCCCATTTCGCGGCTAACCAGGCGCCGGCCTGGCAATGGTCGGCTCCCAGCACCTGCCGCTCGCGCTCCAGAATGTCGGCCTCCGGCTCCGCGGCGGTCAGTAGTTCCGCGTACTCGCGCGGGTGGGCGGCAAATATTCCCAGGCGTCCGATATCGTGCAAAAGACCGGCGGTATACGTGCGGTCGTCGCGGCTTTGGGTGGGCGAGCAGGCCACTGACAAGTCCTCGCAGATCATGGCGCACGCCAGCGAGTGGCGCCACACGCCACGCATCAGGTCGAGCCGCATGGCATTTTGGAAGCAGGACTTCACCGAAAGCGCCAGGGCCAGGCGCTTCAACTCGTCAAAACCCAGCACGACGAGCGCCCGCTCGATGCTGGTGACGGGCGTGGGCACGGCGTACAAGGCGGAGTTGACCATGCGCAGCACTGCCGAGGCGAGCGCGGCGTCGGCCCGGATCAACCCCCCGACTTCCTGAACGCTGGCGTCATCGTGTGACAGGACGCGCAATAACTTGGTTGCGATAGCCGGAAACTGCGGCAAGTCGTCGAGGTCGCAAGACCACTCTTTGAGCTCTGTCATTGTTACTTGACATGTAGCACGCTTCGTGTCGGCCAACCCTTTGGGGGCAATCTTCTTCCAGGTCCAGGGGGCCGGGGGCCGGGGACC
>DATMNI010000479.1:0-34431 GCA_035570275.1 Candidatus Acidiferrales bacterium
TCGGGGCACATCATCAACCTGACCCTGGGACAATATCTCCAGATCCAGCAGCAGCAGGCCCCGATCATTTCCGCGCAGCTCGCACCCAAGAACCTCAACGACCTCTCGGTCACCAGCATCGATATCAACAAGGCGGGCGCGCAACTTTATCCCCGGGACTATCCCGTGCAGCACGGCCTGCATTTCAACATCGGCGTGCAGCGGCAGATCCGCAGCGACCTGGTGGTGGATGTCGATTTCATCCGCCGCGTCTACCTCAACACCCTGCTGGGAGAGATCGATTACAACCGGTACAACCGCTTCATCAACGGCGTGCGCACGCCGGTCATCCCGGTTTGTTCGGCGGCGCAGAAGAACACTCCTGGCGTGGAGTGCTCCAACGGCCCGATCACGTTCTGGACCCCGGGCGGCCGCAGCGTTTATAACGCGATGCTGGTGAAGATCAACAAGCGATTCGCCCACCGCTACCAGTTCACCGCTTCCTACGCGCTTACCGACCAGCACGGCTACAACGGTATCGTAAACCTCGACCAGTGGAACCAGAGTTGGGGGCCGCAGGGCGCCAGGAACATACTCAACATCTCGGGCGTGGTCGACCTCCCCTGGGGCTTCCAGCTCGGGTTGATCTCCTCATCGAGCAGCCGCGGGCCGATCATGCCCATGATTTCCGGCGTCTCGCTGACCGGTGACGGCTCGACTTCCGCGCCGCTGCCGGGTCTTGCCTTCAACTGCCTCAACAGCGGCTGCGGCAAAGCTGACCTGGCGACCGCGGTCGCTTCGTGGAATCAAAACTACGCGGGCAAGAAGGATGCCCTCGGCAAGACCATTCCCGCCGTGGCTCTGCCGCAGAACTACTCGTTGGGTGACGGCTTCAACTCGCAGGACGTGCGCCTCACCAAGACGTTCACTTATAAGGAGCGCTACAAGCTCTCGCTGTTCGCCGAAGGCTTCAACGTCTTCAACATCGCCAACCTCGGCGGCTACAGTTTCAACCTCGACCAGGTGACGCCGACGAACCAGACCTACTCGTTCGGGCAGCCAACCAGCCGCGCCGGGCAGGTCTTCGGCTCCGGCGGCCCCCGGGCGTTCCAGTTGGGCGGGCGTTTTCAGTTCTGAAAGCTGGTGTTCGGCTGCTCCGCCTGCACTGGGTCGCCCTGATCTACGGCAGCGTGAAGGCCCACCTGACGATCACCGGCAGCGTCCAGGTGCTGAACAGCTACGCGACGCGGTAGCTCTTTGCGGGGCAGTTTGTTAAGCTGCGGCGGGTTGGCAACCCGCCGCCTCCCTTAGCGGGCGGCCGCCCAGGCAAGTCCATCGGGTTGCTTGCCCGCATCCAGGTGGCCGGTCACTTCCATCGACTTCAAATCGATCAGGGCGACGTAATTGTCGGGCGTGCAAGCCACATAGGCTCGCAAGCCGTCGGGCTGCATCAGGATGCCGGCGGCGCCGTGTCCGATGTTCACTCGCTTGACCACCTTTCGCGCGGCGGCGTCCAGAATCGACAGATTCGAGCCCCCAAGCGTCGAAACCAGCACAAACTTCCCGTCGGGCGTGAACTTCAAGCGGTTCGCGCTGACGACGTCCGCGTTAAGCGTCTGGCTCACCTTCTTGCTGTCAACATCGACGATCGACACGGTGCCGTCCTGGGCATTCGCCGCCCAGATTTCCTTGCCGTCCGGCGAGACGTCAAAACCTTCGGCGCCTCTGCCGACCGCCACCACGGTCTCATCCCAATCGCCGCCCGGCGGCCCCATCGGACCGCCACGGCCGCCTGGACCTCCCGGGCCGCGGCCACCCTGCCCACCCGGAGGCGTACCGCCGGCGCCGCCCGGTCCAGGACCGCCCGGCCCAGGTCCACGCCCGCCACCCGCGCGCTTTTCGATGATGGTCATGGTGGCCGAGCTGACATTCGAGGTGACAATCCGCTTCAGGTCGTCCGACACGAAGATCATGTGGGTCCGGTTCTGCCCGGTGCCGATCACCAGATCGACCTTCTGCGTCGCCGGATCGTAGCTGCCGATCACCTTCGCGGCTTCCGCCGTAAACCAAAGTTTTCCGCCTGCGAAGACCAGCCCGTGCGGCCCGCGCAACGGACCGAGATCGATGGGCGTCAATGTTTTCTGCGCCACCAGATCGATCACGGTAATCGTGTTGTACGCTCCACCGCCGTAGTTCGATACGTAGGCGAACTTTCCATCGGCCGACGCAATGACCTCATGCGGGTCCGGCCCGGAGGGCATACGCGCCACCACCTTCATCGTGGCGGGATCGACAATGGCGAGCGTATTGTCGCTCTTGGCGAGCACCAGCAGCGCGTTCGCCGGCGTGCTCGCCGCGTGTACCATGCCGCAGGCGAGCCAGAATCCGAGAGGAAGGGCCAAGCTGATTTCCCTGTTCATGACGTCTTTCAACATAACCCAGCCAGATCGAAAAAGCGAACCGCCGGCCGCTCTGGCAACATCCTTGCTCTGTCCGAGGAACGGTTCTGCGAAGGACATTTCGAAACCCATTTTGACGCTTCCGAGCCAAAGGACACAGGCAGGGATGCCCGTACTACCTCACTCCGGGTAATACCCATCCCGCGTCAGCACCGTCAGGCCTCTGTTGCGTACCGTGAGCCGGATTCTCCGGTATCCGCCGCCAGCACCGGGACGGTCCGGCGTATAGCCCAGGCTGTACTGGTTGCGCAGTTCGTCTTGAATGCGGTCGTAGACCGGTCTCCGGTCTCGCCCGAGAGCCGCTGCAACGTCGGGCGGCCGCGCCCGGGCCATCGGGATCGGGAGACCACTGCGGTCGCTCCGCGCGCATATGTATCCGCGCGGGTCAAAGTAGAGAATGGCATACACCAGCGTGTCGGCGCGTTGGGCCTGCTCCACCGCTTTCGCAAGAGAGCTCCGGCTGCCGTAGTCCACACCGTCCGTTAGCAGGATCAGCGCCTTTTCGGCCCGGCTCCGGCCGCATGGCGCCGGGGTTGAAGCCGTCGCGCGTGGCTTGGCGCACCGCGTCGTAGAGCTTGGCGCCGATCAGGAGGTGCTCCGGGTGATGGACCGCTCCGCCCATGGCGTCTACATCGGCTCGTCTCCGCTGGGACCGTAAATCCTCGGGACCTTCGCCCCCATCGGGCGCAGGTAGCTGGAAAGCTGGCCGCGGTGATGGACGGAGTGGCTGCACATTATCCCCGCAAAGTTGAGGGCGGGGAGGGTCATGAACCCGAAGAAGTCGACGGGGCGCGCCAGATCCTCGGGTTTGAGTGCCGACAGTTGTGCCACGGCCTTCTCGAAGTTTTCGTCGTCCCATTGCAGCACGTCCGCCGGCGTCTTCACCGACTCCGGTCTCGCGCCGCCGCCCCGTTCATACTTCCCGGCCACGATTCCGTTGAGGAAGAACGGCTCGCTAGAGACCAGATGCCAGGCCAGTTCCATGGCGGACATGGACTTCGGATCGGGCCTGTAGTCCCCTTGTTCGGCGGGAATGGCGCCGATCACGCGCCGTGTCGTCTTGTGCTCATTCTGGATCTGCGGCAGATAGATCTCGTTCAGAAGAAATGCAGCTTGGTCAGAAGTCATAACATCAAAGCTATCACGTGGCACAGCCATTCTTGCCGTAGCACCGGCATTCTTGCCTGTTGTTCCCATTCCATCCCGCCCTGCCCGCGCCTCCTCGCTCCGGTGCTGTGGGGCGATGCGGCCGTGGTTCGCCAGCGCTTCGGCGAGCAGGTGTCGCAGGTCCAGGTGGTTCCGCGCCTGATGAGGTTCGACTATCCGTTCGAGCCGCAGGCGGTGGTGCAGCTTTTTCGCGATTATTCGGGCCGACCCGGGTCGCGTTCTCGAAGCTGGATGCCGCCGGGCAGGCGGCGTACGCGGCAGACTTGGAGAGCCTTTGGCGGGAATACAATGAAGCCGGCGTTCCAGACACAAGCAGCGATGGGCGTACGCTGATTCGGGCGGAGTACCTGGAAGTGACCGCTACCCGAGTGTGAGGCCGCGCTGGAGCGAAAACACATCGGCGCAGGACGGTCATCGGGAGAATGACGTCGCGGTATTTGCCGCGGACGTAAACGTCGCGGAGAACATCGTCGGCGATGTTGCAGATGAAGTCGGCGATCAAGCTGAGCTGTGCTTGGTCCATGGGAGAGTGGCCGGCCGGCTGCCGGGTAGGAGATCCGAATGAGGGGCGCTTCGCCTCACACGGCACGCCGTCGCGACCTGAGGGGCAGTAGTTTGAGGGCGGCGTAAGCGGCGGTCTCGAAACTCCCCCGCAAAACGGTCCGGCCGCCCTAATCCAGCTCAGCCGGTGGAACGCAAATATCCGGATCGTCAGTCCGGAGCATGCCGTCTTTCACTTCCCTTACGGCTTCCGCCGTGTAGACAAACGCGCGACGTGTACGCGGGTGCAGCAGCCAGACATAGCGGACGCCGAAGTTGAGGTAGTCGTCAATCCGCTCCTGCATCTCTTTCATGCGGTCGGAAGGAGACAGGATCTCGATGCACAGGAAAGGAGGCTCCACGATGATCCCGCCGTCGGGCGGAGGGCCGACCAATACTGAGATATCCGGCACACGGAAGCGAGTCGCCTTCACTTGCACCCGCTGCTCGACCACTGCAAGGATGCCCCACTGCTTTTCCCGATTGCCCAGATAACGGGTCAGGAGTGTCTGCAGACGGATATGATCCCACTCCCCCACGTTTCGCTCCAACAGCTCGCCATCCAGGTATTCGCAATCGGGACGGTAGCTGGTCGCCAGGTATTCACTGAGCGTCACCAGTTTCTCCACGGTGGTTCCAGTCGACACGGCGATGGTTTCCTCTCACCTAGTGTCGCCCAACTTCAGACGCGGCGCAGGACCATGGCGGAGTTCTTGCTGCCGAAGGCGATACAGTTGGCCACGGCGTGCTCGATTTGCAATTTGCGTCCGGCGTCGGGAACATAGTCCAGGTCGCATAGCGGGTCGGGTTCGTCCACGTTGATGGTGGGGGGCACCACGCCGTCGCGCATGGAAAGCAGCGTGGCGGCGATACCGGCCGCTCCGCAGGCGCCTTGCGGGTGCCCGATCATGCTCTTCAACGAGGAACCGGCCAGCTTGTAGGCATGGCCGTTGAAGGCCAGTTTCACGGCGCGGGTCTCAATGCGGTCGTTCAGTTCCGTGGAGGTGCCATGGTAGTGGATGTACTGCACTTCGCAGGGCGGAATGCCGGCTTCGTCCAGCGCCATGCCGATAGCGCGCGCCGGTTCTTCGCCGCACTCTTCCAGGCGCACCCGGTGATAGGCTTCGCAAGTGGAACCGTAGCCCGCGATTTCGCCGTAGATTTTCGCCCCGCGGTCCTTGGCCTGTTCCATCTCTTCGAGGATGAAGAACCAGGCGCCCTCGGCGATCACGAATCCATCGCGGTCGCGCGAGAAGGGGCGGGATGCGCGCTCCGGCTCCTGATTCCAGCGCGTGGACATGATGCGCATCAATTGGAAGCCGCGCAGGATCAGCGGAGCGATGGGCGAATCCACGCCGCCCGCCACCACGGTGTTCAGAACGCCCGCCTGAATATTGCGGTAGGCGTATCCCATGGCATCGGTGGAAGAAGTGCAGCCCGTGGAAACAATGTGGCTGAGGCCGCGGAAGCCGAACCGCATGGAAACTTCGCTGGCCAGCGTGCCAATGGTGCCGGTGGGAACGGTGTAGACGCTGCACTGCTTGATGAGGCCGGCGTAATAGAGGCGGTACTGTTCTTCGGTGAAGTCCTGGCTGCCGCCGCCGGAGCCGACGATCACGCCGATGCCGCGAAGCTGGTCGCGCGTCATGCTGTGGACATCCAGCCCGGCGTCGCACACAGCTTCGGCCACCGCCGCCGCAGCCAGCGGCACGGCGCGGGAGACGTGAGGCCGGTCCTTGATCTCGACGTACTGCTTCTCATCGAATTCGTCGGGAATCTGGCCCGCCACCTGCACCTGATAGCCCGCCGGATCGAAACGCGTGATCCGTCGAACCCCGCTCACACCATTCCTGGTGGCCTCCCAGAATTGCTCACGGCCGATTCCATTCGGGCTGACTGCGCCCATTCCTGTGATTGCCACTCGACGCATTAATTTATTTTGCCTTTGGTCTTCCCGCCAGTATAGGCTGAATCCTATGGATGATGCCACGGAGAGCCGGTCCCCGTCTACTGCCTTGATGTTTCTGGCGGGTCTGCAGGCGGGCATGATCGGCGTTTCGGGCATGCTGGCCTGGCTGGCAGCCAGCGCCCTTTGGCAGCACCGCAGCTTCTGGATGTCGGAGAATCTGATGGCGAGCGTCTTCTACGGCGAGGCCGCCATCCGCAACGGTTTCGCTTTCAGCACCGTGTCCGGCCTGGCCGTCTTCCTGATCGTCTACAGCCTGCTGGGCGGGTTGTTTGCCACCGCCGCCGGCGACAGGCTGACCGGTTGGGGAAGCCTGCTGGTGGGCATTCTGTTCGCAGTCTGTTGGTATTACCTCTGGTTCCAGACCATTGGCAAGACCGCGATGCCGCTGGTTACGCGGTTGCACTCCGAACGGCCTACGTTGTTCGGCCATGTCATTTTCGGATGCCTGTTGGCGCGTTTTCATTGGTACCTTCCGCACGAGCCGGATGCCGGATAACGGATGCCGGTGGCCGGTGGTTGGTGGCCGGTGGTTGGTTGTTGGTGGCTGTGTTCACCGGCCACGGATATCCGAGCGTAGCGAGCATCCGGCATCCGAGCGTAGCGAGCACCCGGCATCGTTGGCACTCAGGCCAGCTCCAGTTCGATCTTCTTGGTTGCGGCGTCGAGTTTCAGGATGCGGAAACTGCGCACCTGACCGGTGCGCACGGGCTCCTGCTTGGCGCCGCCGCCGCCACCCTGGCCGCCTTTCCAGCGGGCTTCCAGCATGGAACTCAACGATGAAAGATCCACCTTCGAGTCGCCTGCCCGGGCTTCCTGCCCGGGGGCGTCGGCGCTCAGCCGGCAGGCGGCGCCCACGCCTTCGCCCAACTCCACCTTGGCCCGGCCGCCCGAGACGTCCGTCATGCGGCCGGTTACCACATCGCCCTCTTTGTGTTCGGCGATATATTCGTCCAGGCTGGTGGGGATGAGTTGCTTCATGCCCAGACGCATGCGGCGCTTTTCAACGTCGGCTTCCAGCACCTGGGCCTTGATCACCTGGCCCATCTTGATGATTTCCTGCGGATGATTGAGACGTTTGTCCGCGCTGATGTCGCCGATGTGGACCATGCCTTCCACGCCCTCGGCGATCTGTACGAAGGCGCCGAACTTCTGAATGCTGGTGACCGGCCCTTCCACCACCGACCCCACCGGGTACTTCTGCGCCACCTCGGCCCAAGGGTCGCCCAGGGCTTGTTTCAGACCCAGGGAAATGCGCCGGTCGGCCTGGTTCACTCCCAGGATCACCACGTCCACCTGATCGCCGGCGTTAACCACGTCGGCGGGTTTGCGGACCTTCTTGGACCAGGACATTTCCGAGAGGTGAATCAGTCCTTCGATGCCCTTTTCCAGTTCCACGAAGGCGCCGAAATCGGCCACGCGGGTGACCGAGCCCTTGACGCGGTCGCCGGTCTTGAACTTTTCGTTCACCAGATCCCACGGGTGCGGCTGCAGTTGTTTCATGCCGAGCGAAATGCGGCGCTTGGCCGGGTCAACCTTGAGCACCTTGGCCTCGATCTGCTGGCCCACGGTGATTACGTCGGCCGGCTTATTGACGCGGCCCCAGGAAATATCGGCCACGTGCAGCAGCGCATCCACGCCGCCGATATCGACGAAAGCGCCATAATCGGTGAGGCTGCGGACGGTGCCGTGCACAATCTCGCCTTCCTTCACTTCGGAGTAGCGTTTTTCCTTGCCGGCCCGTTCTTCTTCTTCCAGGACCACGCGGCGGTCCACCACCACGTCTTCGTCGGCGATATCGAGTTTGATGATGCGGCAGCGGATTTCCGTGCCGATGAGCTTTTCCATCTCGGCCGCGTCGCGGGCGCCGGACCGGGAAGCCGGCATGAAGGCGCGCATGCCGACATCCACGCTGACCCCGCCCTTGATCACCGCCGTCACCGTACCCGCAATGGCCGCTTTATCGGCGAACGCCTTTTCCAGCGACGACCAATCCTTAGGCCGTTCCACGTGGATGCGCGAGAGCTCGTAGTAGCCCTCCGGGTCGCGGCCCTTGATGGACACAGGGATCTTATCGCCGGCCTTCAGCGATTCGCCGGCCGCCTCGAATTCCGCGACCGGGATGATGCCCTCTGTCTTAAAGCCGATGTCCAGGAACACCGATACGCTGGTGATGGCGATGACGGTGCCTTCCAGTCCTTTCTGGCCCTCGTCGGTGCGATGGGAATGGGACTGCTCGTACTGCGAAAGGATGTCGCCAAAGGACTCGTTGGGCTCGTTGGGGGTTGGGGACACAGGACCGGTACTGCGGTCCCGATCCAGCATGCTTGGATTGGACATGGGGTGATTCTTTACCATTGTGGCATAAAGCGGGCGCGATGGTTGGCGTAATGGGATGCGGGCGGCAATGTGGCGTGAATCGGTTTGCCATCCATCGGGTTCCAATGGTGCCAGAGGGTAGTGTTGCGGGAGCACCAAATGTGGGAAACCGGACTGATCGGCCCCGTTCCATTAGGCGAAATTGCCGCCAATCGCCGCAGCCGGCCCTCCCTCCCGCCTCCCCTCCATGGGTTCATCGATATATTGCCCAGAGGGCGAATCGGAGGGCGCCATAGATGAATAGCCCCAGGAATGCGGTCGAAGCCAGCACCACAATTAAGCCACCCAGGCTGAACCCTGTTTTCTGTTCCAGTTCTGCAGTCATACTGATGGCCGGGACTGTATCCGCTGAAGTCGCCTCTCTCATATCGTATTCCCCCTGCTTCCAGTTGTAGCCCTTTTGAGCCATTACCCTCCACTGAGTTTTCCCCCAGTACAGCACGGGAAATACCCCCACCAGGGGGGCATCCTTCCGATACGGGTCCATGGCGGCGTTCTCGGCGCTTTGGGGGGAGTTAAATAGTAAATTGGACATTTGAGCCAGGCGAACAAGAAAAAGACGGGATCTCACGCAAAGCCGCGAAGCCGCAAAGAAGCCCCAAAGGAAGAGGGATAATCGAAGTCAACGTGACCCGGGAATCCACTGGCGAAACAGATTGTGGATGCAGCCTATCGAGTCCATACCACTCTGGAGCCGGGCCTGCTGGAGTCGGTCTATGAATCGGTCCTGGCATCCGAGCTGGAACACCGCGGGCTGCTCACGATTCGTCAGCACCTGGTTCCCCTGGTGTATCACGGTGTTCACATTGAAGTGGGATTTCGGGCAGGACGCCCATCTGCGGCCAGCCAACAAGCGTTTTTGGGCATACCGATAGACCTCAAAGTGGCCCTGATCAAGGACGGCATCATGCGTCGCTAACGGACTCGGCGAGTAGCCTGGTCTGTGACTTCCCTCGATTCGTACTCAACGGCACCGTCTTGCTCTGCTAAGTCACAGGCCCGTTCAATCCGGCCCCGCCGGTGGCCGAGCTTCTTTGCGCCCTTGTGGCTTTGCGTGAAATCTTGCCTTTTTGAATCCCACGCTCCAAGCCGATTCCCCTTACGCTAGACGCAAACTGTCCAGCTTATTGTTTGACTCCGCCTAACAAGCGGGGCTGTGGGCTTACCCAGTCCAATTACCCCCTCCAAGCCGGGCCTGAGCAAACACAGATACCACGTTCGCTGTCCGAAGCGTACCCTCGACGGGGGCCCGCGGCCTTCGCATTGGCGGCATAAGACCGGGCCCCATCGGAGGCGAGCGCGAGGATCTCGGCCGGGGACTGCTCTACGACGGGAACGAGTTCGGTTGACGTGGTGAAGGCGCTGCTGGGTCATATGAGCCAAGCCATGGTCGAGCGCTACAGCCACGTCCGGAGCGGATAAACGCGGATTATAAGCCGCCGATGAACGCGGATGAAGGCCGATAAAGACAAACAAGCCTGGAATTATGCGGCAAAAGGGCCAGACGTGCGTTTTCTGGCCTGCACTCATTCATCAAGCACTTGGCGCGGATCCGGCCCAATGATTAAGGCTACAAGACGAAGAAAACATCAGTGGCTTTGCGAAGGTCCGGCTGCGCCGACTAAAGACAGGCCAGTTCGGCAATCGAAACAAATCGCTAAAGTAGTTGGAAAATGCTTGGTGGGCGCTCGCGGGCTCGAACCGCGGACCTTCTGCTTGTAAGGCAGACGCTCTAACCAACTGAGCTAAGCGCCCGACGCCACAACCAAACTGTAGCATGGTCCGCTCACCGCATCCAAACACGCTCCGCATTCCCAACCGGACCCGGAGTTAATTAAGCGGCGCGAATGGGTTCAGTCGAAAGATGAGTTGCAGACCAACCCGCCGAAAACGTGCCCGCTCTGGAACGCCTCGAGCGCGTCTGGGAAGATCTCCGCCAATCCGCCGGGCAGCAGGACCGGTTCATCTTCATCTCGCGGAAATCGCTCGCACGGGCTTCATGGCCTGCTGGACCCGCGAAATCCGCCGTCCACAGCGCCGCTACCCAATTCACCCCAAGCCACCTTGACGCAACGCCTGCCGCGCCGGAAATCGTGACCTGGGCGTGTCAGGCTGGGCGTGCCAGGCCGCCGTTCAGCGAACCAGAGTTGGTCCAGTCTGCGTAAAGTCCGCGCTGGAGCTGCCGAAGCCACCATCAGTGCCGCCGATCAGGTTTGCGTCCAGTTTCGTTCGGGCAGTCCGAAAGAGCGCGTCCCAGAGGAAGCCCGAGAAAAAGAAGTAGTTGTGGCGGTGGGTGCGGTGGTGAATCATGTGCATTTGTTGGAACCGTCCGAGAATTCCGCCGAGCTTGGGAGATTTGTGAAAGAGGATATGGAGCCGGTGATCCGCGAACATGCAGGCGTACATGGCGGTACCGAACGGGACGCTATGCATCCAGCCGCGTAGCCAGCCGTACGCCGCCACCAGCAGGAGCGCGACCGGCGCCACCGCAAAAAATGGAAAACTGATGAACAGTTCCTTGGGATCCTCGGCGATATGGAGGTCGCGCTGCCCATGGTTGTCGTAAACGCGGTGATGTTCCCGCTCGCCATGGGCATAAACCGTCTGCTTGCCCTGGCGCATTTCATCATGCCACCAGCGATGTCCAAGATTGTGGGCCAGCGACCAGGTACACCACCCAGCCGCCAGATCCGCACCGATAAGAAGTAGATTCACGATTCCTCCGGGCTGCCGCCGGGTCGGGCGGCGCGCCTGCAAAATGCATATTATTATCCAAAAGTGGCGTCGCGGCAACCCCGCAAAGGATAACTCGCCAAAGTATAACGTGGATCACCCCAGGTTTCGCCGGGTTCCCTGACGTGCCGTCATTCCACGGGCATGGTCAACGAACTTCTCCCCATTCCCAACAACTTTCCAGAGCCCGCTCACCGCGTCCCGCGATGTACCCGGTAGCTGGCCTCCGAAGTCATCTGGCACGACGCCGTTATGCGTAGCCGCAGAGCGCTTTCGGTCTCCATAGAGGAAACGACGCCCGCTTGGATTCCACCTGGTTCAACAGCGGATGGGACGCTCGACGCCAGGCGTTTTGATGAAACTGCGGAGTTTCTGGGCTCGTGCGGGATCCCCGGACTCTAAATATGAGAGACCTGCACCAGCGGTCGCGACCCAGAGGGTCGCGACCACGGCTACTGCTAACCGCGGCCGCCTGATCGGCGTCATACCCCCATGCTGCGCGATGTCCGCTACGCGATCCGTGTCCTGTTCCACTCGCCCCGCTTCACCGCGACCGCCATTCTGGTGCTGGCGCTCGGTATCGGGGCTAACTCCGCCATGTTCGCACTGGTTTACTCGGTGCTGCTGCGGCCGCTGCCCTATCAGCAACCGGGCCGCCTGGCGGTGATCATGGGCAGCAGCGAAAAGCGCGGCGGCAATTTCTCCATGCCGCCCGCCGACTTCCTGGATTTTCGCGGCCGCAACCGCAGCTTTACGGACATGGCCGCGGCTGAGGTATGGTCGCCGAGCCTGACCGGCAGCGGCGAGCCGGAGGAACTGCATGGCCTGCACGCTTCGGCTTCTCTGTTTCAGGTGCTCGGCGTGCAGGCCGCGCTGGGCCGGGCGTTTGTGGCGGAGGATGACCGGCCGGAATCGTCGCACGTGGCGGTGCTGGGCGCCGGGCTATGGAAACGGCGGTTCGGCGGCGACCGCGGGCTGATCGGCCGCACCATCACTCTGAACCACGAAGCTTACACCGTGGTTGGCGTCATGCCCGAAGGATTTTATTTCCCGCCCTTCTGGGCCAGCAAGGCCGAGATCTACGTGCCGCTGGCCTTCACCCCGGCTAAGGCGCAGGACCGCCGCATCAGCACGCTGCGCACCTTCGGCCGTCTCAAACCCGGAGTGACCATCTCGCAGGCCCGGGCGGACGTGCGGGGGATTGCGCGCCGCCTGGCGCAGGACTACCCGCGCAGCAACGCCGAACAGACCGCGGTGGTCACGTCCCTGCACGAAATGTCGGTGGGCAACGTGCAGACCGCGCTGTTGATCCTGCTGGGTGCGGTGGGGTGCACGCTGCTGATCGCGTGCGCCAACCTGGCCAACCTGTTTCTGACGCGCGCCACGGCCCGGCACAAGGAGATTGCCATCCGCCAGGCGATGGGGGCCGGACGCCTGGCGCTGGTGCGCCAGTTCCTGACGGAGAGCTTCTTGATTTCGCTGGCCGGGGGCGCGCTGGGCATCCTGCTGGCGGCGTGGGCAGTGAACAGCTTCGTGGCGGGAATACCGGATGGCGTCAACTTCCGAATGCCGCGGCAGAACGAGATTGGGCTGGGCGGCGTGGCGATCGCCTTCAACTTCGCCGTCTGCCTGCTGACGGGCCTGGTGTTCGGCCTGCCGCCGGCCGTCCAACTATCGCGCCGCGATCTGAACCAGTCGCTGAAAGAGACGGGCAGAAGTTCCACGGCCGGCCGTTCGGGACAACGCATCCGCGGCGCGCTGGTAGTTTCGGAAATCGCGTTGGCGTTGATGCTGCTGGCGGGCGCGGGCTTGATGATCCAGAGTTTCCGCAAACTGCAGGACCTGGATGCCGGCTTCCGTGGGCACAACGTGCTGGCCATCAACGTGGCGGTGGCGGGGTCTGACCATGCCGACCCGGACCGGCGCGCCAACTTCTACCGCGAAGCCGTCGACCGGTTGCGCGCCATTCCGGGCATGCAGGCGGCCAGCGCGGTGAACCACGTTCCGCTGGCGGGCGATGTGTTTACCCTGGGCGTAGAGATCGAAGGCCAGCCGGCGCCCCAACCAGGCGACGAACCCAAGGCCGTGTACCGGGTGGCGCTGCCGCGCTATTTCGAAACCATCGGGATGCAGATGCTGGCCGGCCGCGATTTTGACGATCGCGATAATGAAGCCACGCCACGTGTGGTGGTGGTGAACCAGACGATGGCGAGCCGCTATTGGCCCGGCCGGAATGGCAGCCTCTCCAGCGCCCTGGGCCAGCGCGTGCGCATGAACGTAGTGAACGGGTACACGCCCTGGATGACCGTTGCCGGGGTCATCAAGGATGCCAAACAGCACGACTGGGCGGCGCGTGCGGAAAACGAAATGTACATTCCGTATCTGCAGGCGCCGGACTACCTGCATAACCGGATGTCGTTCCTCACCATGACGCTGGTGGTGCGCTCGGCGACGCCCCCCGGTGCCATCGCGCGGCAGATTCGCGATCAGATCTGGGCTCTGGACCGCAACGTGCCGGTGACGTCGATGCTGGAAATGGAGGAAGTGGTGACGGGCGCAGTGTGGCAGCCCAGGCTGTCGATGGCGCTGCTCTCGGGCTTCGCCGGCCTGGCGCTGCTGCTGGCCACCATCGGCATCTACGCCGTCATGTCGTACGTGGTGGCGGGGCGGACCCAGGAGATTGGCATCCGCATGGCGCTGGGCGCGAAGCAATCCGACGTGCTCGGCATGGTGATGCGGCAATCGTTACGGCCCGTGGCGGTTGGCGTGGCGCTGGGCCTGGCCGGGGCATTCGCGCTGACCCGCGTCATGACGAACCTGCTGTTTGAAGTCAGCCCGACGGACCCCGCGGTATTGGGCGGCGTGACGCTGCTGCTGGCGGCGGTGGCAGGGGTGGCGGGCTGGGTGCCGGCGCGAAAGGCCGCGCGCGTGGACCCGCTGGTGGCGCTCAGGTACGAGTAGGACAGGCCGGGCAGGGGTGCCCGGGTGCGGCCTTACAGGTTAGGTTGAGATCACTACCCATGCCTAACATGATATTGGTTGTGCTTGAATAGACCCGCAGTGGGCGCGCAAAGGGGCGAGTAATCCCCCTTTTGGACCCCCTCATCGGTCCTCGGCGACTGGCCAAGCCGCCCTTACGCCGTTACACCGGATCTGGCGGCTTGCGGGCAAGCCTTGGAGGCTCTGGAACGGCCGCCGAGCGGCTCCAAATCGGCTCGCATCAAGGCCTACTGAGGTCCGGGGCTATAGCGAGTGACATCGGTTGTTCCCGACAGCTATCGCGCAGCGGTACAATTTAGCCTTCAATGACCTGCCAAGCCGCAAGACCAGGAGTTTTTACATGACTGAAAATCACCGTATGGGGTCGAACCCACTCCTCACCCGGCGTAAAATACTGGGAGTGTCCGGCGAGGCGGCATTGGCCGGCATCGCAGCCGGTACGGTTTCGCAGGCTGCGGAAATACGGCCTCGTATCGCCTGTGTCGTCACCTATTGGGCTGCGCCGGGATCACATGCGGACTGGATCATAACCAAGCTGTTGGACGGTTATTGGTGGAAGGGCGCCCATACTCCTTCGCGGGTGGACGTGGTGTCCGTTTACATCCATCAGTTTCAGGAAAGCGGATTGGGCCAGAAAGTGTGCAAAGCGAAAGGCATTCCGATCTTTAACACCGTAAGTGAAGCCCTCACGCTCGGGGGGAAGGAACTTGGAGTGGATGGTGTGGTCCTGGTGGGAGAACACGGGATTTATCATGGCAATCTGAAAGGACAGAAATACTATCCGCGCTGGTGGCTCTACCAGCAGATTATCCGGGTTTTCGAGCAGAGCAAGCGCTCGGTGCCAGTCTTTAACGACAAGCACCTCTCCACCAGTTGGGACGAAGCCAAGTGGATGTTTGACAAATCTCGTGAGCTGAACTTTCCTTTGTACGGCGGTTCCTCCATACCGTTCTACTTCCGCAAGCCCGAGATCGAACTCGATATCGATACGCCCATCAAAGCATCGATCGTGGCTGGAAGCGCTGAAGATGAGGGAAGCCTTTTCCATTGTGTCGATGTGCTCCAGTGCTTTGCAGAACGCCGCAAGGGCGGTGAGACAGGCATCGCGGCGGTGCAGTGCATTCAAGGGCCGGAAACATGGAAGTGGACCGACCGCAATCCTTGGGCGGGCAATCTGCTTGAGGCAGTGCGGACCAGCTTTAACCTGAAGGCGGGACAATTTCAGGAGACCACCCGCCAGCCAAGCGTCTCTGTCGTGGAGTATCGTGACGGGACGAAAGGGGCGATATATTCGGTCCGGGGTGTGGGGTGGACCTACGCCGGCAACATGGACGGGCGTAAGGCCCCGACGATCATCTCGATGCTTGGCTGGCCCGGGCCCTACTCCCAGTACCACGCCGCGAACGCCTACGAGCATTGGCTCATCGAGATGATGCTGACCAGAAAGGAACCATACAATGCGGAGCGACTGCTTCTGTCCACAGGGATTGTCTCGTACAACATGGATTCCAACTGGGAGAACGGCCGTCACTATGACATCGGACGGCGCATCGAGACGCCGTTCATGAACATAAGCTACCGCTCGACACGGGGACCGCTCTTTGAGAGGGAGCCGCGGCCGCCGGTCATCCCATACATACGGGGTTTTGAACAATAGGCTCTGCGCGAGAATGTGGCGGAAGACGCATTTTAAGCCGCTTTTTGAAAAACGACCAATTCGGTCATGGCCGCGGCAGGATGAGTGACTTAAGGACAACGATGGCGAGATAGACCACGGCGCGGTAGCTCCAAACGCCGAGCCCAAGCCCAAGCCCGAGACTGAATCGCGCGCGCCGAGGTCATTTTGACAACGGCCTTATTTTAACGCCCGATGCCCGGTCGGCCTGTTCCTGGGACCTGCCATGTCTCGGATGCTGGCCCTGCCACAGTTAACTCGCCTGTTTTCAACGGCGAAAAAACACGGTGGGAACTGCAGGTCCCGCCTGGCCCCATCAGCCCTCCGTCTTGCCCACTACCGGCGGCGCCGCGATGAACCGGTAGCCCACGCCACGGACCGTCAGCAAGTGCCGCGGACGGGTCGGGTCTTCCTCAATGTAGCGGCGCAGGCGCACAATGAAGTTGTCGATGGCGCGCGTGTCGGTGTCTTCGTGCAGCCCCCACACTTCTTCCAGCATGGCTTTCCGCGAGACCGGCTTGCCCTCATGCTGAATCAGGTACCGGAGCAGGTTCACTTCCATCAGCGTCAACGGAAATACCTGGTCTCGCACGCGCAGTTCCAGCAGATCGAAGTGTACCGACTTGTCGCCGAACGTGAACATGTCGCGCGGCTCCGGCCGGGTTTCGATCTCCAGTCGGGTTTCGATGTGGTTCATGGAGGCGCGCAGCCATTCGCGGCGGCGCAGCAGACCGCTGATGCGGGCGATGAGGATGGCTAGTTCGAAGGGTTTGGTGAGGTAGTCGTCGGCGCCGGCGGCGAAGCCGCGCAGCACATCGTCGGGATGGCCGCGCGCGGTAAGCATCAGGGTGGGAATGAACTGGCCGCTTTGACGCAATTCGGACATCACGGTGAAGCCGTCTTTGCCCGGCAGCATGACGTCCAGCACCACCACGTCAAAGGCCGGGTCTTTGGCCAGGATTTCGAGGGCGTTTTCACCCGTGTCGGACACCTGCACCTGGTAGCCCTCGGCCTCCAGGTTGAATCGCAGCCCATCGGCCAGGTGCTGCTCGTCTTCCACGATCAGGATTCGGCTCATTTGGCGATCGGGAGTTGCAGTATGAAGGTGCTGCCCCTGCCCGGTCCCTCGCTTTCCGCCCAGACGCGGCCGGCGTGACGCTTGGCCACGGAGCGCACAATGTAAAGCCCCAGCCCGGTGCCCTTCACGCGCGAAGCCAGGGGGCCCGGAACGCGGTAAAAGCGTTTGAAGACGTGCTTCAGTTCGTCTTTGGGAATGCCGGCGCCGCGGTCCTTCACGCGGACCAGCACGTGTTTCTCGTCGGCCTGGGCCGTCTCCACGGTAACCTGCACGGCGTTCCCGGAATACTTCACGGCATTGTCGATGAGGTTCAGGACCGCCGCGCGCACGTCGTCCACGTCGCCGAACACGGTTAAGGCTGGTCCGGCATGGTACTGCAGGGCGTCCGGCGAGGCATGGTGCATGGTCCGCGCGCGCGCCACGCAGGCCTCCACCAGTTCGCCAATGGCGATGCGCGACAAGTTGAGCCTGTGGCCGGTAGCGCCTACGCGGCCCGTCTGCAGGACTTGCTCAATGGTGGAGATCAGGCGGTCGCTATCTTCCAGCATGATACGGTAGAACTCCTGGCGCTTCTCTTCGTCCACCGGGCGCTTCTGCAAGGTCTCCAGGTAAAGACGAATGGAGGCGACGGGCGTCTTGAGTTCGTGGGTGACGGCGTTGATGAAGGCGTCGTGCTGCTCATTGCGCCGGATTTCGCGCACCAGGAAGACGGTGTTGAGCAGGATGCCGCAAATGATCAAGGCCAGCATCAGCAGCCCGAGAAGCAGCAGGAAACCGGTGCGCCACTTCAGCAGAATCCACCCGATGTAGAGGACCAGCAGAACCGAGATCAGGCCGACGCTGAGAGCGATAAAGAAGGCAATCGATTTGCGCCGCCCGGTCATCTCCATGATTCAAGCTTACAGGAAAGCTATCAGCTATCAGCTATCAGCCTGCAGCTCCGGAATGCGCCTTCGGCGCGCTGGTCAAACTGCGCCCGGCCGATAGGTGCCCGCCGGTCGGAAGCTGATAGCTGACAGGCTGAAAGCTGATAGCTTCTTCGCTACTTCAGCGAGATCTTGCGCACGTACGATTCCACCGGCGCCGTGCCTTCCTTCTTCTTGCCCTTGTCGTCGTAATCGTTCCAGCCCGTCGAAGCCAGAAAGTAGAAATCCGTTCCCACGACGGTACCGTGGGTGGGCTCGCCCAAACCCGGCGAATTGGCTTCCAGCACCGCCTGCCGCTGCAGGTCCAGCGAGAACCGCATAATGCGCGGCGGCGAGGTGCCGTTCTGCACAGCCAGGAACCCATCGCGGTATACATAGAGCCCGTCGATGCCGCTGAGCGCGATATCCCGGGCCGGCTGAAGCCATTTCACGGATCGCGCGGCCAAATCCATGGCGGCGATCCCGCGGACGTAGTCGGGGATGTATAACGTTTTCTCATCGGCCGAAAGAGCCGGCGTTTGCGGGGATGGAAACTCGCCGGGGGCGTCCAGACGAACCAATTCCCTGGCTCCGGCGGGAAGCTGGAAGACGGCGCCGTAGAGGCCTTCCGAGATGTAGAGGTCGCCACGGCGGCTGATGGTCATGTCGCCCAGAAGGCCCTTGACCGGCGATTCGATGCGCTGCCGCAAGGCGCCCGTTTCCAGATTGAAGGCCAGCAGCGCGGTCTTGTCCTTGTCGGCTTCCACGCAACTCTCGCAGTGCGGAATCCATCCGGTGGCGGCCCACAGGGTGCGGCGGCCGGCGTCCACGCGAAGCGCCAGAATGGACCAGTCGGACTTGGCGAAGACGTGGCCGTCAGCGGTGACGATGGTCCCCTTGCGCACGCTGCTGATGAAGAAGCGGCGCGTTTTCGGATCGTAGGTAATGTCTTCGGGGATGATGTCGCGGGCCGGAAGCGTGAACGCGGGAACGGCATGAGATACCGGCTTCTTGCTGTCGTCAATCTGTTTGAGGATGGCGGCGAATTCGGTGGTGGAGCGGAGCGAGGAGAAGTCATCGTCCGCCGCCAGGTCATAGACCAGCCGCATGCCGGCCCAGTCGCGCAACGCGGCCAGCGCGGCGGCCGAATTGCCGAGCCTGGCTTCGGATGCCGCCAGGTTGTACGCAATCCGCGGGTTGCCGGGCAACAGCGGCCGAATTTCGAGCAGCAAGCCGCGAAGCCTGGCGTAGTCCTTGGCCTCGATGGCTTCGCGGGCGCTATGGTTGAGCACGCGCCATCGCGGTTCGGGGGCATCGCCGGCCGCCAGCAGGCACGCCGCCAGCACGGAGGCCGCCAGCAGGAACGCCACCAGCCGGAACGCCAACCGGAGAACGGGCGCGATTTTCATCGAAATAGCAGGGGTGCGTAGTCGTTCAGGTAGTGGCGCCAGTTGATCCACGTGTGAGCGCCGGTACTTTCGTGGAATTCGTTCTTGACTCCATGCTTATTGAGCACCGCCACCAGGTTTTTGGCGCTCGCATTGGCGCCGGTATCTTTTTCGCCTACGCCCACCCAGAAGACTTTCACCGTCTTGTTCGTCTTATCGGCGTGGTCCAGAAAGGCCGCGTTGAGTTGCTCGAAGCCCGCCGTGGTCTGCGGGTTGACACCGGAACTCCAGACGCCGATGTACGCGAACAGATCCGGATTGCGCGGCGCCACACGCAGCGTCTGACCGCCACCCATGGAGAGGCCGGCGATGGCGCGGCTCTGTTGATTGGCCAGCACACGATAGTTTTTCTCCACGTACGGCACGATGTTCTTGAGCAGTTCGTCGGCGAACTTGTCCTGCGCGCTGGCGCCCGGTGCCGCGGAAGCAACCTCGGTTGACGGCGGCACTGCCGGGCGCGGCATGCTGCCATTGGGCATCACCACCAGCATCGGCTTGGCCTTCTTTGCCGCCAGCAGGTTGTCCATGATGAAGCCGGCTCGGCCCATGGTGCTCCAGCCGGCATCGTCGTCGCCGCTTCCATGGAGCAGGTACAGCACCGGATAGCGCGTGTTGCCGCCGTCATACCCCGGCGGGGTGTAGATATGCATGCTGCGTATGGTGTCCAGGGTGGAGGACTGGTACCAGACGATGCGCACATCGCCGTGCGGCACCGGCAATGTGTCTTCGAAGGCGGCTTCCCGGCCGGGGACTTCGAACATGTTGTCGTTGCTCGTAATGCCGGGCTTGATTTGAGGGTTCTTCGGATCCAGCGTCCTTACGCCGTCAACCGTAAAGGAATAGCTGTAAAAATCCGGCGTCAGCGGCTCGGTAGTGAATGACCAGACACCCTTATCGTCCTTTTCCAGGGTGGCGCGGCCGGTCAGGAAGTCGCCGCCCAGGGTCACTTCGGACGCTTTGGGCGCATAGATGCGGAAGGTGGCGCGGTGATCGGACGCCACGTCTGGCGAGACCAGGGTGTCATTCGGCGTAGGTGTGCGCGGCGCGCGCTGAGGCTGAGCGGCGGCGGTGAGGCAGAGCAGGCCGGCTGCGACGGCGGATGCGAGAACGGTTGGTTTCGGCAATCGGGAAAACCTCCTACCGTTCCGCAGTCTACAACAAATCTTCGGCTCCGCGGGCGGCGATATCAACGCGAGTACTAACCGCTTTGTGGGGAACCTCTTTTGGGGGAATATACCCGCCTGGCTCTGTCCAACGCTTCGGGTGCGGTTTATCCCGACGCATCCAGATTAACAATCTGCCCCACAAAACCAGGGACCGCGGCCGCGGCCGTGGTTACTGAGGGAGAATACAAGGATGCGAAGAAGACTCCTGGTTTGCCTTTGCGCGGCGCTTGGCTCGCTGGCGGCGCAGAACAATCTGACCACCACCGCCACCCAGCGCTATTTCAACGGAGTTCGCCGGAACCTGGAAGCCGCTGCCGACGCCATGCCCGCCGAAAAGTACAGCTTCCGGCTTACCGCCGAACAGATGACCTTTGCCGAGTGGCTCATGCACTCCGCCGACCGCAACTACACCGACTGCGCCGTGCTGAAATCGGAGTCTGCCCCGGAAGCCCAGCACCAGTTAACCAGTCTGAAAGAGAAGGCCGACGTCGCCAAGGCCCTGAGGGACTCGTTCGCTTATTGCGCCGCGGCCATCGAAGGGGCTAACGATCAAAAGGTACTCGCCACCCCGCAAACCACCAACGCGCTGCTGCACGTCATCGTGCACAACAACGAGATCTACGGAAACGTAGTGGGGTATCTCCGAATCAGCGGAATCGTTCCGCCCTCCACCGCGGCCCGAACGCCGCCGAGGAAAGCCGAGAAGTGACCCGCCGCACCATGCTGACAGGCGCTCTGGCCACGCCCCTGTTTTCGCAAACCAGCGGCCAGGTTTTCGCCTACGCCGGCTGCTACACCACCGCACAACGGCACGCGCACGGCGACGGTATCCACGTCTACCGCATGGACCGGCAGACGGGCGCCTGGACCCACATTCAGCACGTTGGTAACCTGGTCAATCCTTCCTTTTTGATTGTCAGCCGGGATCAGCGTTTTCTCTACTCCGTCCACGGCGATGAAGCCTATGCCACGGCGTTCGCGGTGGACGCGGGATCCGGATTCCTGACTATGCTGAACCAGGCCGATACTGGCGGCGCCAATGGCGTGCACCTGGCGGCGGACCCGGGCGACCGGTTTATGGTGGTCGCCAACTATGCCGCGGGCAGCGTCGCGGTACTCCCGGTCCGGCCGGACGGACGGCTGGCGAACCAGATTCAGTCGATCGGCCTGCAGGGCCAGCCGGGGCCGAACCCGAAGGAGCAGACCAGTTCGCACCCGCATCACATCGTCTTCGATCCCTCCGGCCGCTTCGTGCTGGCGCCGGACAAAGGCTTCGACCGCGTGTTCGTTTTCCGTTTCGATGCGGCCAGCGGTAAGCTGAGCCCGGCCGACTCGGCGTCAACAAAGTCGAGCGCCGGGTCCGGTCCCCGCCACGCAGCCTTTCACCCTTCGCGGCCCATCGCCTGGGTAGTCAACGAACTCGCGAGCTCCGTCACCACTTACGAGTGGGACCCGCGGCACGGCAGTCTGCAGCCGGTGCAGACGCTGCCCACGCTGCCACCCGATTTCCAAGGCGAGAACACCGCGGCCGAGATTGCGGTCGCACCCGAGGGCCGGTTCGTTTACTGCTCGAACCGCGGCCACGATAGCATCGCCATTTATTCCACTCATCCCAAGACCGGGATGCTGGCATCGGTTGGATGGGTACCCACCCAAGGCAAGAGCCCGCGCTTCATTGGGTTCGATCCCTCGCATCGGTTCCTGTACGCCACCAACGAACAGAGCGACACTATCGTAGCCTTCCGCGTGGATTCAGCAACTGGCGGCCTGACGCCCACCGGTCAGGTGGTTCAGAACGCCAGCCCGGTGACGGTGGCTTTCGCCAAGGCGTGAGGCGGCCTACACAGCGCTCACACTTCCGGCGGTTCACCAGGCAAGAGCCACATGACTCCGGCGCCGCACACGAAGAAGACCGATGTTACGCCCAGAGCCGCTCCCATTCCGTAGCGGTCGGCGAGCGCTCCCACGGTGGCCGGCGCCAGCGCGCTCAGGGCACGGCCCGTGTTGTAACAGAAACCCTGGGCGGTGGTGCGCGCGATGGGTGGGAACATCTCCGCCGCCATCACTCCCAAGGCACTGAAATAACCGTGGCCGAAAAAGCCTATCAGCGGACCGGCAACCAGAAGGACGGTGGCGTACTTGCCGAGCAGTCCGTAGACGGGGATGAGCGCGGCGGTGGTCAACACGAAGGTCAGGAACGCCGGACGCCGGCCGAAGCGGTCGGCGATAAAACCGAACAGCACGTAACCGAAAAAGGCGCCCACCTGCATGGGCACGATCCAAGCCGACGTTTTGACAATTCCAAGGCCCGCGCCGCCGCGCTCCACGGGGCTCGAAAGATACGCCGGAATCCAGGTGAACAGGCCCCAGTAGCCAAATAGCAGGCAGGAGCACAGCGCGGCGAACAGCAGCACGCGCCTCCGGAGTGGGGGGCGCAGTAATGCGGCGATCGGGGCGGCGCCGGGCTGCGCGGCTTTCCGCCAAACCGCCGGTTCCGGAATGCTGCGCCTGATCCACCAGGTGAAAAACGCCGGCAAAACTCCCAACAGGAACAGCGGACGCCATCCCCATCGCGGCAGCACCAGCGCCGCCAGGATCGCCGCCGCGATGTAGCCGATGGCCCACCCCGACTGCATCAGCCCGATGCCTTTGGCGCGATGTTTCGCGGGCCAGGTTTCGGCCACCAGCACAGACCCGGCCGCCCACTCGCCGCCCAAGCCGATGCCCACCACGGAGCGCCAGAAAACCAGTTCCGCTACCGTGCGCGAAGTCGCCGTGAATGCCGTGAATACGGAAAACACCAGGATGGACCAAGTCAACGCGCGCGCCCTGCCGAACCGGTCGGAGAGGTAGCCGAACAGGACTCCGCCGATGGCCGACGTGGCCAACGGAGCCGCCGCCAGGGCGCCCGCCGCCGCTCCACTTAACTGGAATTCGGCGCGGATGGCGGTGAGCGCGAAGGAGTACAACAGCACATCCATGGCATCCAGAATCCAGCCGAGTTGGGCGGCAGCCAGGACGCGCCACTGGTCGCGGCCGATATCGCGATACCAACTGGACGGCTTTATTGCAGCACGCCCGCTTTCTTGAAGTCGCCGGCCTTCACAAAGCTCAGCGTGGCCGGATCGACGTGGTGGCGGAAGGCTTCGTTGACCTCGGGCACTGTCAGGGTGGCGATCTTGGCCTCCATGGCCGCGTCAAACTTCATGGTGCGGTCGAAGCGCTCGCGGGTCAACAGCACGCCGGCCAGCGCACCGTCGGTGCTGCGCCCAACCCCCAGTTGCTCCAGCCACGCCTTCTTCTCGGCAGCCACTTCCTCCGCGGTGAAACCATCCTTCAGCGCGCGGGCCAACTCCTCCCGGAATGCTACATCCACCTTGGGCAGGTTCTGCGGCGCGCAGATGGCGGACATGGTAAACGTGGCCCCGTCATCTTTCGCATTCACGCCGAAGCCGGAATTGACGCCGTAGCTCAGCCCGTCTTTGTCGCGAATGCGATGCACCAGGCGCGCCGAAAACGTGCCGCCGAAGATCCGGTTGGCCAGCATCACCGCCGGGTAGTCCGGATCGTCCATTGCCAGGCGCGTGTTCATGCCGGCCAGGAATTGGGCATTCTGCTTGTCCGGGGTCTCAATTTTCCGTTCCATCGGTCCCACTTTGGAGTAGGGCAGCGTCACGCGCTCAAAGCGGCTGGGGCTCTTCCATTGTCCGAACAGCTCGGCGGCGAGCTTCTGGACGGCCGCCGGATCGAACTGGCCCACAATCACCAGTTCCGCATTGGAGGCGCCGTAGAACTGGGCGTAGAACTTGCGCGCTTCATCCAGCTTTACATTCTTGATCTCCTCGATTTCCTCGTCCAGCGTGCTCACGTACCGGGTGTCGCCGCGCTCGTACGGCCTGAGGTGGCGCTCCAGTTCGATGGACCCAAGCACCTGGGGCTCGCTCCGGGCATTCTCGATACCGGCCAGCCGTTGCTGGCGCACCTGTTCGAATTCATTCTCCGGGAAGGCCGGCTCCCGCAGCAGTTCGGCCGCCAGCCGCAATGCGCCCGCCAGGTTGGCTTCGACTGTCTGGATGTTGGCGTTGGCGCCCGTGGCGTTGCCGCTCACGTTGATCTGCGCCTTCAGGCGGTCGGACTCATCTTGAATCTGCTGGCGCGATTTGTTCTTGGTGCCCCGCATCAGGAGGGCGCCCGCCATCTGGGCTTCCGCCGATTTGCCGAACACGGACTTGGGATCGCCAAACCGAATGCCCAACTGGGCTGTTACGATGCCGCCGCGATTCTTCTTCGAAACCAGGACCAGTTTCATCCCGTTAGCCAGCTTGGCGCGGATCACGCGGCTTTCGATGTTGGCCGGGCTGGTATCGAAGGCCTCGCCTTGAGCGATCACCTCGCCGCCCTTGTAGTCTTTGAGCAGCGCCGTGAGGTCGGGCGCCGAGGGAATCTCGGAGCGCTCGGGGCTCTTGGTGGGGATGAACTCGCCCAGGGTGCGGTTGGATGGCAGCAGGTAAGCTTTGGCCACGCGCAGCACATCCTGCGGGGTGACCTTCTTCACTTCGTCGCGCTGATAGAACATCAGACGCCAATCGCCTTCGGAGATCACCTCGCTGAGCGCCAGGGCAACCGATTGCGTATTGGTCATCGCGAGGTCGATCTGCTTGAGCAGGCGGGTCTTGACGCGATCCACCTCTTCTTTCGTCGGCGGTTCATTGACCAGCCCCTCCACGGTCTTCAACATGGTCTGCCGGGCATCGTCCAGCGATTGCTCCTGGCGCAGGATCGCCAGGGCGATCAGGACCCCCGGGTCGCGCAACTCGAAATTGATCATGACTCCCTGGACCGCTTTTTTATTGTCCACAAGGGCTTTGTACAGACGTCCCGAAGGGGTATCGCCGAGCACACCCGCCAGCACCTGGATGGCGGCCGTGTCGGGATGCGTGGCAGCGGGCACATGGTAGAGCGCGGCCAGGGTTTGAGTGTCGCCCACCCGGCGTAGCGTGACCGTGCGCTCGCCATCCTGGGTGGGCTCCACCGTGTAAGTCTTCTCCAGTTTGCGGGACGGGCGCGGAATGTGGCCCATGGTATCGGCCACCCACTGCAAGGTCTTGGATTCGTCGAGCTTGCCGGCGATGGTCAACACCGCGTCGTCGGGTTGATAATATTTCTGGTAAAACGCCGCCAACCGGTCGATGGGCACGTTCTCGATATCGGAGCGGTTCCCAATGGGGAGGTGGCCGTAGTTGTGCCACAGGTACGCAGTTTCCAGTATGCGTTGGATCATGACGTTGGTGGGGTTGTTCTCACCCGATTCGAATTCGTTGCGCACCACCGTCATTTCCTTGTCCAGAATGGCCTTCTCCATGCGCGTGTTGACCATGCGGTCGGCTTCCAGTTCCAGCGCCCAGCGCAGGTTTTCGTCGCTGGCGTTGACGGTTTCAAAATAATTCGTCCGGTCCCAGGACGTGGAACCGTTCATGGCCGCCCCGTGTTCGGTCAATTCCTGCTTGATGTTGGCGCGCGTTGTGGTCTGGAGGAACATGAGGTGCTCCAGCAGATGCGCCATGCCGGTTTCGCCGTATCCTTCATGCCGCGAGCCGACCAGATAAGTGACATTGACCGTGACCTTGGGCTTCGAAGGGTCGGGGAACAAAAGAAGGTGCAGGCCATTGGGAAAAGCGTATTCCGTGATGCCCTCAATGGACGCCACCTTTTGCACGCCCTGAGGGAGAGTCTGGGTAAAAGCCGGCAAGGCCAAAGAAAGAACGGCCGCCACGAGAATGAATGAAGCGCTGCGACGCATAGGGATTTCTCCTTCCGAATTTCAGCTCGAATTTCCAGATCGGATTATGTCAGATGTCAAATTATAACAACGGAATGCCGGCCGCCCTCGGCTTGGCGGCTCATTGGTCGCGGCCGTGCTCAATCGTTCCGGGGATTTGCGAACCGGGCGGCTTGCCTGGGGGAAGGTGGCCCTGCCGCCAAGCCTTTCTCGTAGGCGTAGAATGAATGCAAGATGGCTAGGTCCAGGTTTAGCTCCAAACCGCACGCTGAGGTGTTGCTAAGGGTGTTCGACTTACCCAGACGTGGGATGACTCCGGCGCTCGCTGAAAGCATTTTGGCCTTCGACTTCCCCGAGGTGGATGCAGCCCGTATTGAAGAATTGAATGTCCGAGCCAATGAAGGTGAGCTCACCGACGAGGAAGAAGCTGAACTGGAAGCGTACATCAATATCAATGATCTCCTCGCATACTGGCAGTCGAAGGCCCGTCAGATCTTGCAGCAGCCAGCATGAGTGAACCGGCTGAGGCGGTTCGGCGGCGCGCCGCCAATCGCTGCGAGTACTGCCGCCTGCCACAAGCGGCGTTCCGCCGAGGATTCCACATGGAACACATCGTGGCCAGGCAACACGGTGGGTCGACTAGCCTTGACAACCTTGCATTCGCCTGTTGGAGCTGCAATCTGAAGAAAGGTCCCAACTTGTCTGGTATCGATCCAGAGACCGGGCTTATGGCGGCGCTCTTTCATCCCCGCAAGGACTCCTGGTTGGAACATTTCTCTGCGCATATTGGCACTCTTATCCCGCTCGGTGTCGAGATCCGTGGCTTGACACCGGTGGGACGTGCGACGGTTCGGGTACTTGGGCTGAATGAGGAAATGCGGCAGATGGTCCGTTACGAGCTCTGGCTAGAAGGGTTGTATGCGAAATAGTTCTCGGCCGCAATCCGCTCACATTATGGCGGCGTAGCCGCCGTCTCGCGGGCGGGATACGACCCCCTGCAAAAAGCACGTAGAATGAAAGGCGCGCTATAGACGCCGCTATCATGCCCGGCACACCGCCAGCCCAACGCGCCGACGACCCGGTCGCCCCCGGGCAGCTTCTCGCCGATCGCTTCCGCGTCATGCGCCGCATCGCCCAGGGCGGCATGGGAGTGGTCTACGAAGCCTTCGACGAGAAACTTGGCCGGCGCATCGCTCTGAAGTGTGCGCGCGGCGGGCACGACCGGCATCTGTCCCCCGAAGTCCGCCTGGCCACCGAAGTCAGCCATCCCAACATTTGCAAGATCTACGAAATCCACAGCGCGCAAACTCCCGCGGGGCCGCTGGAATTCTTCACCATGGAGTTCCTCGAAGGGCCCACCCTGTACCGCCGCCTGGAAGAAGGCAGAATAGACCGCAAGGAAGCCGAGGCCATCGCTCGCGATCTGTGCGCCGGCCTGGCGGAGGCGCACCGCCACCAGGTCATCCATGGCGATATGAAAAGCGCCAATGTCATTCTGACCAGGAATCCGGACGGAACACCGCGCGCCGTGATCACCGATTTCGGCCTGGCCCGCGCCGCCCGCACCTCCGGGATCCGGGGCGGCTCGCCGGGGTACATGGCGCCGGAACTGTACGCCGGCCAGCCCACCACGGTCGCCTCCGATATCTACGCCCTCGGCGTGATTCTGCACGAACTCGCCTGCGGCGTCCGGCCCGACGAGCGGGTCGCCATGGCGGCCAGCACAGCAACGCTGCTCCCGTCCGATCCTCCGGTGAAACTGGACCACCGCCGGCGGCTCGCCGACCTGAGCCAGGCGCCTCCGCCCCCGCTGCGCTCACGGTGGGATCCGATTCTCAAGAGGTGCCTGCAGACCGACCCGAAGCTGCGATACGAAACAGTGGACCAGGTTCGGCTGGCGCTGGGTCCCTCGGTAGCGCGCCGCCGCGTGTTGATTCTGGCCGGCGCGGTGGTGCTGGCTGCCGTCGCAGCCCTGCTGACCTACTGGAAGTCCACGGCGCCGGCCCAAACCGTGCGGCTCGATGTCGACGCAGTGCAGGGCTCGCCCCAACTCGCGGTGAAGGTCCGCCAGCAGATGGCGCAACTTAAAAACAGCCCGCTGATCGCGTTTTTCGTGAACGCGTCGCGAGCTACTCATCGCCTGTCGGCCGATGTCACCCCGAAGGCCGGCAAGCTGAGGCTGCACGCCGTGTTGAGCGATCTCCGCTCCGGCGCTCCGGTGACGGAGTGGGCGGCGGATTATGAGCCGGCGCAATTGCGCTACGCCCCCGTGGCGCTGGCCGGCGTGGTCAGCAGCACCTTCCATCTTCCGGCGCTCACCACTTATGCCACTGTCAACGCATCGGCGGCAGCTACTTATCAACAAGGCCTCGCCATCATGCCCGATGACCGGAAGTTGGATGAGGCTCTCGTCGCCTTCCAGTCCGCCGCCGCGCTCGATCCCGATTCGGCGCTGCCACTGGCCGGTCTGGCCGAGGTCCAACGGCGCAAGTATTTTCTGACAGAGGTCCAGTCATGGGAGGATGCAGCGATGGCGGCCTGGCAGCAGGCGGAGCTGCGAAATCCCGATAGCGCCGAGGTGCATCGTATCGCCGGCCTGCTGGAATACGATCACAACCATCCGGAGCAAGCTCTCGCCCGCATGCGCCGCGCTACCGAATTCCAGCCTCCACACCGCGATGCCTACCGTCGCCTGGGCGCACTCTATCAACAGAAGGGACAGCTTCCGGAGGCTCTCCAGGCTTATCTCAAAGCCCAGAGTATTGCGCCTGGGGATACACGGATTTACGAGGAACTGGCCCACGTGTATAGTGTGCAATCCAATTTCGCCGAAGCTTCCAAAGCCCTGCAAAGAGCGGTGGAACTTGCCCCGGATCGCCCACATTTTCGCAGATTGCTTGCCCTTGCCTATCAAGACCAGGGACAGTTCGCCGAGGCGGAGTCCTCCCTCCGTACCGTCCTCGCTCAGGAACGCTCAGCGGACAACCTGAGAGCGCTCGGCCACGTCCTCATGTACCAGAAAAGGGACGAGGAAGCCATCGGGCTGCTCTCAGAGGCTGCCAAGCTGGGCGATCAGATCTCCTTCACGTGGCTCTGCCTCGGCCTTGCGAGCCAACGCACGGGCCGCACTGCCGATTCGCGAAGAGCATTTCAAAAAGGGCTCACCATCGCCGAGCACGAGGTGGTGCAAGTGCCGCGGAGCGGCTATTACCATGCGAGTCTGGCCTACTTTTGCGCTCAAACGGGCCAAACCGAGCGTGCCGGCATGGAGGCTGCGCAAGCGGTCCAACTCGCCCCCCACCACAACGACACAATCTGGATGGCTACACTAACCTACGAACGCATCGGCAACCGGGCCGCCGCCCTCAAAACGCTGGAGTCCGCACCGCGGTCCCTTATGGAAGATATGCATCGTTGGCCGGAAGCAGCCGCATTGACCAGTGACCAGGGCTTTTCCCAACTGTCGTCGGCGCCAGGCGGACAACACTGACCTGGCGCCACGAAAACTCTTGACTTGCTGACAAGCCTATGTTGGGATATAGCGACTCTGTATTTTTCAGTTCGGTGAAAGGCGACGAACCAGAATGGCTACAAAGAAGAAGGCGGTCACGAAGAAGGCGAGCAAGATCAATCTCAGCGGCGGTGGTAGCGGTGACGGGACCTCCGGTTCCGAGCTCAAAGGCGGCGGCGGTCCAACAGGCGGCGGCAAGATCAAGAAACCCGCCGCGAAGAAAAAGAAATGAGCCCCGGCACCGCAACTCGCGCCCTTTCGCTCAAAGTGCAGCGACAGGAGAAGTCCGAATGGTGTTGGGCGGCCGTGTCGGTCAGCGTCGATCGCTTTTTTCGCCCCGATTCCACGCATTCGCAATGTGAGATCGCCGGCTCCGCGCTCAATCTGCCGTGCTGCAAGGGTGGTCAGCCGGCGCAATCGGATTCCTGCAACGCGCCGCATGCCCTGCACCCCGTGCTCGGCCGGTTTCATCTGCTGGCGGCCGATCCCATTGTGAAGCCGCTGTCTTTCGACCGCGTGCGCACCGAAATCGATGCCGGGCGGCCCGTCTGCGTCCTGATTAAATGGCTGGACAATCAGGGCCAGGTGACGGACCGTGGCCACTTCATCGCTCTCAGTGGATATCGCGTGACGCCGGCGCTAAAACAGTTCGTGTCCGTCACGGACCCGTGGTTCGGTTCCTCCGAGGTCGTCTTCGAACAGCTAATCGACGGCAAGGGCGGCTACCGCGACGGCCGCGGCGTGTGGGTCGCCTCATTCCTGGTAGCCAACGAGGCGGCATCCCCATGCCGATGAAATTCGTCCCACCGCCACCCCATGTCTTGAGCACCTACCAGCAATCGTTGCTCGATTTCATGGGGCCGCACGCTCCGGCAGTCCAAACCTATCACCTGCCCGTGGGCACGCTAGGGCTGGCGGAACTAGCCGCCGGCGCAACGCTCCACGACGTCGTTCCCTCCGGGTGTCGTTTCCTGGCGTCTTGGGCCGATGCAACCTGGACCTCATCCGAAATGACCGATCCCACCCTTTACGGGAATGCCCAATTCCGCAATTTCACGACCGGCGAATCTGTTGCAGTGGCCTTCGCGCGGATCGCCCAGGCTCAAGGTCTGGACGCTATGCAGAGTCAGGATTACGAGCTCCACTTTCTGAGCGTCCCGGGCATCTACCTGGAAGCCTTGCACCTGGTCAGCCAGGGAACAGGCTCGGACCTCGTTCTACCCCTCCTCTCCATCGATCCGCAATTGGGCCCCGACGCCGTCTGCGATGAGGCAACGTTCCTCGCGGTAGCGCGCGCCAGCGCTGCGGTTCGCGTGAAAATGACCAGCACCGATCCCTTGAGCTCGTAGCGATCGGTCACCTCCATGTCGGGCCTGCGCGCCGGCCGGAGGACAGGTCCGCCATCCAGCATGGCTATAGCCAACTCCTTTCCGCGCCGTCGCTACGGGCTTTCTTGACAACTGTTGTCATATATGACAACATGATTGTAGGGGACCGGAGTAGCTAACGGCCAATGACCCGAAGGACACGGGCCGTTTCATGGATCAAGGAAGCACTGAAGGAATTCGAGACCTTCCCGGAAGGGGCGAGGTCGATCTGCCTGGCGGCCCTGACCATTGCAGCGGAGGGCGGCAAGGCCGACGTTGCGAAGCCGATGCACGGCCTGGGATCGGGCGTGTTCGAGATCGCTTTGCCGTTCAAGGGCGATGCGTTCCGCGTGGTCTACGCGGTACAGCTCGCCGATGAAATCTGGGTGGCCCATGCGTTCCAGAAGAAATCGACGCGGGGTATCAAAACGCCGCAACGCGAAATCGACCTGATAAAGGACCGCCTAAAGAGACTGAAGGAGGTGCTGCGATGAAGAGCGGCAAGCTGGAAGTGGTGCGGGGAAGCGGCAACGTGTTCCGTGACCTGGGACACAAGAACGCGGACGCCGAGCAATTCAAGGGTATCCTGGCCGCCGAAATCATCAAGGCGCTCGACCGGGAACACCTGACGGTGCGCGCGGCGCATGATCGAACGGGCATTGCGGCGGCTGATTTCTCACGCATCCGCAATGCTGACCTCGGGCGGTTCACTGTGGATCGTCTTATGTCGATCATCAACCGGCTCGGCTCGCGCGTCAATGTCAAAGTGCGCGTGCATCGCGCGGAAACGGTCGCTCAAGAGGCTCGGCCATAGGGCAGGGAAGCGGTCACTCTTTCTTGCGCTTGCGAAAAAGCCCAGCCACGAGCTGCTCGGGCTGAATGTCGAAGGCCTCGCAAATCCGCAGCAACGTGAACCGGGTCGAGGGGCGTCCGGCCTCGATCATCTGCCAGTGGCGTACACTGAACCGTAGGAAATCATGTCCTCCTGGCTCAGTGCGCTCCGTTCGGTAGGAGCGGATGCGATGACCCAAGGCGCGGAAGAAACGCTTGTAGCCTGCCGGAATTTTCCTAGTCGCGCCGACCACTCCAAGCTGAAGTCATCGCGAGCAAAAATAATTACGAGCAAGATGCGTATCGTGCTTCCCAAAACGCCCCATGGAGGATAATACTTTCCGAAAGGATTTCCGCCCATGCTCACAACGCCCGTCTTCTGAGGACGGGATTGTTCGTCATTCTCGTCGCACTCACCACCTCTGGTCTAGCATCGGCTTCGGCGCAAGCAGTTGCTAGCCAAAACACAGCGGCCGCCTCCCAGCGCGGCCTGGAGCTTCTTCGGCCGGCATACCAGTGTCTGGTGGTCTTCCGTGGTCCCCAAGTCCGTTCTGGGAAGTTGGAATCAAACACGGGCTGGAGACTGGACCGCGCGAGCCGGCGTCACTTTGGCAAGAGCCTCCGATGACGCGATACCAGGTCACTCGTATAGTATGGAAGACCTGGAAACCATCCTCGCCATTCACGCGCATCCTGACGACGTGGAGATCCTGTGCGCGGGCACGCTGGCGCTGCTCTCGGCTGCCGGCCACCGCATCACAATTGTCACCATGACGCCGGGAGATTGCGGCTCCCACGAGCACGGCCCGGAGGAGACCGCCCGAATCCGCCGCCGGGAGGCTGCGCGCGCGGCCGCCCATATCGGGGCCGTCTACCGCTGCGCCGAGTTTCGCGATCTGGCGATCTTCAGCGACGACACGTCGCGGCGGCGGGTCACGGAGATCTTACGAGCCACCCGGCCCAGCATCATCCTTACCGCGCCGCCGGTGGATTATATGTGCGATCACGAGGCTACCAGCCAGTTGGTGCGCGACGCCTGCTTCGGTGCGCCGGCGCCCAATTACCGCACGGGCGGCGAACCGGGCGCCGAATCGGGCGCCCAACCGGGGGCCGAACTGGGGGCGGCCCCGCTGCCCGCCATTCCACATTTGTACTTTGTGAGCCCGCTGGGCGGCACGGAGGCCGATTTCTACGTGGATATCGGCGGTACTTTCGCCACCAAACGGGCGATGCTGGCCGAACACGAGAGCCAGCGCACCTGGCTGGCCCGGCACCACGGCATGGACGACTATCTGGGGCAGATGGAACGGTGGACCCGCGCCAGCGGCCAGCGCGCCGGAGTAGAATTCGCCGAGGGCTTTCGCCAATACCGGGGCCATCCCTATCCGGAAACGCCGCGGCTGCAGGAACTGCTGGCGGGCTACTGCACCTTCACCAGCACCTTGCCCATCGGGCCCTGATCCAGCCGGGCGAAGGCGGCCTTCACCTCTTCGAAAGGCCAAACCGAATCCATCACGGGCCGTTGGCCGGTTCGTTCCAGCCGGCCGACGATTTCCTTCCAAGCCAACTGCGCGGACTCCGCAGTGTAATCACCCACCGCCACACCGCCGATGCGGTTGCGCCGGAAAAACAGCGCCGCCGTATTGAAATCGGGCACCGCGCCAGCGCTGCGGCCAACCACGCTGATCTTGCCGCCGTAACCTAGAAGCGCGATTACCTGGTTGAAGAGCGGGCCGCCGACGTTGTCGACCACGAGGTCCACTTTCCTGGGCTCGATGGCCTTGGCCGCGTTTTTGCGCATATTAGGGTCCGCGGGGTCGAAGACGAAATCGGCGCCGAGTTCCTTGAGCTTTGCGCCCTTCTGCGCGCTACGCGACAAGGCCACCACGGTCATGCCCATCGATTTGCCGAGCAGCACCGACGCCACGCCGACGCCGCCGGATGCGCCGGTCACCAAGAGGACCGAACCGGCGCTGGGTGGCGATGGCGGGTGGCTCCATTGCGTCAGTGCCTGGAAGGCCGTGAGGAATACCAGGGGCGCGCCGGCCATGTCTTCGATGGACCAGCCTTGGGGAACGGGCGCCACGCTGGCGGCATGCACCACGGTGAGATCGGCCAGCGTGCCCCAGGTCGTGACGCCCGCATGGCAGCGCAGGATGCCTACCGTGTCGCCTGGCCGAACCGCTTCCACGCCGGTGCCGACGGCAACCACATCGCCCACGCCGTCGCGCCCGAGGATGTGGGGCAGCGGCGGTTTGGCCGGGTACATGGCCTGCGCCAGGAAGGCATCGGCCGGGTTCAGAGCGGCGAACCGCATTCGCAGCATCACCTCGCCGGGACCGGGCTTTGGGTCCGCGACTTCTGCCAGACGGAGGTTTTCGACACCGGAAAAGGAATCCATTAACCATGCGCGCATGGAGACATTGTAGCGGGGGTCGGGGGCGGGGG
>DATMNI010000480.1:0-33840 GCA_035570275.1 Candidatus Acidiferrales bacterium
GAACCCGGAGAGCCACGTGATGCAAGCCGGGGCCGCGGGTTTCCAGGAATTTCGAGACGGGGGAATCCGGGGCCGAGGGCTGCAGCAACTCGATGCGGGAATCGGCGGTGGGCAGCATGGCGACGTGGACCTTTTCCCGCGCGACGGTTTCGCGATGGGCCACCGCGAGGCCGAGGGTTTCGTAGAAGGCGATGGATTCGTCCAGCGAGCGGACGGCGATGCCTACGTGATCTAGGGAAACAGAAGGCGGTGGCCGGTGGACTGGGGCCAGGGGCCGGGGGCCAGGGGCCGGGGGAACGTGGCTCTCTAGTGCGTGCAGAAGTTCGGCGATGCCCGTGCCTTCCGTTGCCACTGTGCGTACGATGGGAGGCTGCCGCCCATCTGCCAGGCTCAGCATGCCGAGCAATTCCTGCTCTACGCGCTCGGCGCCGGGCTGGTCGGATTTGTTGATTACGAAAATGTCGGCGATCTCCATAATGCCGGCTTTGATCGCCTGCACATCGTCGCCCATGCCCGGGACCAGAACCACCACGGTCACTTGGGCAACGCCCGAGATGTCGATTTCATCCTGGCCGACGCCCACGGTTTCAATGATGACGAAGTCCCTGCCCGCCGCATCCATCAGGCATGCCAGGCCGGCGGTGGCGCGGGCCAGGCCGCCGGTGCCGCCGCGGGTGGCCATGGAGCGGATGAAGATTCCGGGATCGGCATGGTGCTGCTGCATGCGGATGCGGTCGCCCAGAATGGCGCCGCCGGTCATGCGGCTGGTAGGGTCCACCGCCACGATGGCGACGGTTTTGCCCTGCTGACGGATGGCCGCCGCCAGTGCGTCCACCAGGGTGCTTTTGCCCGCGCCAGGCGGGCCGGTGATGCCGACGATGCGGGCGTGGCCGGCGAAGGGCGCCAGGTCGCGCAGGGTTTGGAGCGCCTGCGGATCGCGATTCTCCACGCCTGTGGCGGTGCGGGCCAGCGCGCGGGCGTCCCCCTCCCGGATTTTTCGGGCCAGGTCGTTCATCGGCTCCCCTTCGTTCATCAGCTCTTGAGGAGCTGGCGGGCGATCACCAGTCTCTGGATTTCGCTGGTGCCTTCGCCGATGGTGCAGAGTTTGACGTCGCGATAAAACTTCTCCACCGGATAGTCCTTGATGAAGCCGTAGCCGCCGTGGATCTGCACCGCCTCGTTGGCAATGCGCACCGCCGCCTCCGAGGCGAAGAGCTTGGCCATCGCCGATTCGCGGGTGACGCGCTGGCCGTGGTCCAGCATCCATGCGGCGCGGTAGTTGAGCAGGCGTGAGGCATCCAGGTCCACCGCCATATCCACCAGCTTGTGCTGGATCGCCTGGAACTCCGAAATGGGCCGGCCGAATTGCTTGCGAAGCTTGGAGTAGCGGAGCGCGGCATCGTAAGCGCCCTGCGCCATCCCGATGGAAAGCGCGGCGATGGAGATGCGGCCGCCATCCAGCACCTTGAGGCTGTCCACGAAGCCCTCGTTGACCTTGCCGAGCAATTGCGTGGGCGGGAGGCGGCAGTCTTCGAAGATCACTTCGCCGGTGGCGCTGGCGCGCAGACCGAGCTTGTTTTCCTTCTTCCCGCAGCGGAAGCCGGGCGTGCCTTTTTCGATCAGGAAGGCCGAGACTCCGTGCTGCGCGGCGGCGCGGTCGGTGAGCGCCATGGCCACGCAGACATCGGCGTAATGCGCGTTGGTGGTGAAAGTCTTGGCGCCGTTGAGCAGCCAGCAGCCATCTTCCAGCACGGCTTTGGTGCGCGTACCGGCGGCGTCGGAACCGGCCTCTGGTTCGGTGAGCGACCAACAGCCGAGGAACTCGCCCGACGCCAGCTTGGGAAGGTAGCGGAGGCGCTGCTCCGGACTGCCCATTTTGTAAATGTGGTTCGAGCAGAGCGAAGTATGGGCGGCGAGGATGATTCCAACCGATCCATCCACGCGCGACAGTTCCTCAATGATGATGGAGTACTCGATGTATCCCATCCCCGCGCCGCCCAGTTCCTCCGGGAAGATGGAGCCCATGTAACCGAGAGTCCCGAGTTTGCGGATCACTTCGTGCGGGAAGATCTGCGCCTCATCCCACTCCATGACGTGCGGCGCGATCTCCGCTTCGGCGAATTCGCGCACTGCCTTGCGCAGGTGTATCTGTTCCGGCGTGTACTCGAAATCCACGATGCGTTCGCCTTAAATTGGTTTGCCTTTAAAGGGGTTTGCCTTAAATGAGGTTGCTTTAGACGATCTCTTCCTTGACCGGATCCCAGCGCATGGTGCGCTGCTGGCGGTAGCTTTCCACGGCCATGCGGCAGGCGATGGAAACGCGGAAGCCGAGCTCGAACGGGCAGTTCGGCTGCTTGCCGGTGCGGACGCAATCCAGGAAGTTCTGCATGTGGGCGCGCGGCTCGCTGCGCGTGGTGCCGGCCATTTCGTTGCCGTCGCGGCGGTTCATTTTCTGCGGCGTGTACTTGATCTGCTGGCCGTGCGAGATGGTGCCGTTGTCGCCCAGCACGTCTTCGGTGACGCGCAACTGGTCGTTGCCGAAACCGGAGTCCCAGGTGTAGAGCAACTCCTCGGGATGTTCCATGGCAACGTTCATGGTGTCGGGGACTTCGCGGCCGTCCTTCCACAGGTAGATGCCGCCCGTCATGGTGACGGCTTTGGGAATTTTGAGATCCATCACCTTGTACCAGAAGGCGAGCTGGTGGCACATGTTCTCATAGACGTTGCCGCCGGAGTAATCCCAGAAGAAGCGCCAGTTGATGTAGCGGTTGGCGTCGAAATCGTGGGGCTTGCCGTCGCCCTGGAAAGATTTCCAGATGATGTGCTCCGGCGTCATATCCGGATAGATGGGCCGCGCCCACTGCGGCTTGCCGTGCGGCGTGTTGCGGTACATATGGGCGTGGATGGCGGTGACCTTGCCCATAAGCTCGGCAGTGAGGAAACTAGTGGCGTCGACGGTGGCGCCGGAGGAAACGCCCTGGTGGCCGATCTGCACTACGCGTTTGCCGCCGGGCCCGCCGGCCCGCAAAAACGCGGCACGCATCTTCTTTGCGTGGTCCACCGTGAAGGCCATGGTCTTTTCCTGATAGACGTGTTTGCCGGCATCGAGCGCCGCCACGAAACATTCCTGGTGGAGGTGCTGGGGCGTGGCGATGAGGACGGCGTCGATATCCTTGTCCTCCAGCATGCGGTGATAGTCGAGATAGGTCTTGGTATTGGGCGCGATCTTCCGGACGTCGTCGAGACGCTTGGTGTAGATGTCCGCGGCGCCCGCGAGCTCGGTGTTTTCGCAGCCCAGCGCTTCGCGGAGGATTTCGGTGCCGCGGTCGCCGGGCCCGATGATGCCGAGGCGGATGCGGTCGCTGGCGCCGAGCACGTTGGAAGCAGCCAAGGTGCCCGCCAGCCCGGTAGCCACTTTGCCGATGAAATTACGGCGGGATTGCATGAACAACAGACTCCTTTGCGTCAGACTCCGTTTGGGGGTGGTCAACACAATTATATACGGAAGGGCGGGGAGAGTTCCGGGAAAGTGAGACCAGGGAGGCCGCGTCCTGGAACGGGAGCGGTATGGTTGCCAGTACTGTGGGCTCGGCGGTATGTCGAATTTTGAGCACTCGCTCGAAGCAGATGCGCCACGCGGATATCGGCGCCAATCCCTGCATAACTTCCCCGCCAAATCGGCGCTTGGAAGTATCTGGGCCACCGTGGCCTGGAAATCCGACAGCTAACGTCCCTGTTTTCAACAGATGTCAATATTTTTTCCGGGCCACGCTGGCCCAGAATGCGCGGTGCAGATTGAATGCGCGGCTACAAACTCTTCCCCTGGGCTTGATCGTCCTGATGGACGCCGGTCCGCTTGGAATGCTCACCAACCCGAAGAGCTCCCCTGAAAACGAGGGCTAGCCGAGGAACTGTTCACTTAAGATTAGAGTTGAAGCAACGCCCGAGGTGGGACGGGCCATCGTTTTTTGTGGCCTGTTGGGATGGCCCTTCGGCCCGCGAAATTCTCATGAAAAGCCCGGGCAGGCCGACGAGATTCCCCGATGATTGAGGTGCTTCTTCGACCCGCCGGGCCACCATTCGATTTCACGAAGCCCCGAGGCGACAGGGTCGAAAAACCACCCCGCCCATCCGGAATCTCCCGGAGCCCGGCGTGGTTTTTCATGAAGTTTCGCGGGCGGAACGCCCATCCCAACAGACCACAAAAAACGATGGTCTGTCCTACTTGAGTTGCAAGGTGGCGGTAAACGCCTACTTCCACTCCCAGACTTTGGTCTGCGTTTTCCCGTCAGCGTCGACTTCGTATTCAAACACGCCGGCCACGGTGTTCAACAGCGCCAGTTTCTGGGATGCCGTCCGATAGTACAGAATGCCCCGATAGCTGACCGCGCCGCCGGCCCCGAATTTACCCAGGCCCGAGCCTTTCCAGGAGACCAATTCGCCATCCGCGGTAGCCATAGCCCCTTCGCCCTCCCCGTAGATGCTGCCATCGGCCCTGACAACGGACGAATAGGTTCCAAATCCCATGACGGGTGTCCCCAGCATGGTTCCGCTCTCCTCGAACGAGACCTCTACCTTGAGAGGATCACTGGAGAGCACTCTCCTCACGATTCTTTTTCCTGTGGTCTCACCGATCAAATCCCCTAACATGATGTTGCCTCCTCTTTACTCAGAATTTCCATTTGCCTTCCGGGCGCAACAAGCCTACTACCAGTTGCCCTGGTTTGGGCAAGTTAATCGCTTCATCGCCTTACCTAATAACGCTTAACGCCCGTTGCTTCATATCATAGACTGCCCAGCCAGCGAACGAACGGGAACTTCGTACTCAGTCTAATAAAGAGCGTCCGGTCGGCAGTAATAAACTCACAACCGAGTTGTGCCGCCAGCACCACGTATAGCATGTCGTACGGCGAGTGATGCTCTTGACCAGCGAGTTCTAGCGCTGCCTCGACAAGCCGAGGAGTGGGGTGAAGCTGAAGTCCGAGCGCCAAAAAATCCTTGAGGCTCTCTAGGGCCTCCAACACGGATATTTCCTTTCTCAGGGTGCTCCGCTTCCACAAAGCGCTACCGATTTCTGAGACGATGTGATCCGGTGCTGTCAGAATTGCACTCTTATTGCGGAAGTTTTCCAGAAGATTAATTGCCTTGTCGCTGTCCGGCTCCGGAATAAACCACTTCACTGCGAGACTTGCATCAACGACTTTCAGCATGAAGCTTTATCTGTCTTCGCGATCTTCGCGGATCAAAGGATAGCTTGCCGACAGAATTCCTTTTCGGGACTTGATTGCATCTCTTCGTGCTCGGATACGCTCAAGAAGTGCGTCCTTTACCGGATGGAGCGATGCTGTTTCATGCGTAGAAAAGATCTGCAGAAGCCCTAAGGGGAAATGACCGCTAGCCTGAATCTCCATGAACTGCCCAAACTGCTGGGCTGGCACGATCCAAGCGTTGCTGTCGCCGCTACAGTAAAATCCCGCAGCTATTCGATAAACTTCCATCGGATTGCCAGCGGGCTGAAATGTGGGCATCCTCATGGGCAGAACTTCACCGGTCGCATGAGTGTGAAGTGCCAGATCTGTGGATAGCGTCAGGCCAGACGGGATGGCCGGGCTCACATCGGTACCCCGTTCGTCATATAGTTCCAATACCTGTCGGTCATGGCACGCTGGAATTCGCCTTCGATTACTTCGTGGTACTCGTTGAGCAAGTTTGCCAGTTCCTGCCCCGAGGCTGAAACGCTCTCGGATGAAGAACAATCGAGATCAAGCAAATACGTGAGTGTAGGCTGCTCAGCCCGGCGAGGCAATAGTCCATTTCGGATAGTCAGTTTTTTTCTGCTGTCCAGGTCCAGAGAAACCTCGGTTAGAAAGCCGCTCAACTGATGAGGCAAGAAGACGCTGGGATCAATGGGGGCATGTATATAATCCTGGTAACGGAGTTCTCCAGGCTGAACTGGAACGGGGATTTTGTTGACGTACCGCAGTCCTACTCGCTCCAGGCTGCTCAACTGGAAGATCTTTATGGCCGGTTCGAGCGCGGCCATGAGAGCGACCTTGTAATCCTCAAAATGCAGATAGTCTGAGACCAGCAAGCTCAAGTGCACAACGGAAACTCGCACGACCCGAGAAGCCTCTGAATTCTGGAACACAAAAGTCCGGACCGGAGTCAAGCCGGAACCCTCCGATTTTGGAGGTTTTCCGAAAGCGACGGCCGGCGGAAGATAGAGCACAAATTCATCGCCGGGATTGGGATAGACTTTGGACACCTGCTCCTGATAGTCAGCGATGCGATTCTCCACAGCAAAAGATCGCGGAAAGCTAATTTCGAAGACCACTTCAGAAAGCGGCGGATACCGCAGGGGCTTGCTAATAGGCTTTAGAAGTTTGGCTTTAGTCTTTGTTTGCGATTTTGTTTTCATGTGTTCTTTTGCCCGCCGCGGCCTTGCCTCTGCGTTCGTTCTCAATCAATTTGCAGTCGAGACGCCGTTTCCTTGGCGGTGAGTTGGTCCCACGTCAACCACTTCCCACAACATTGCGCACAGGAAGATCGAACCGTTGGCCGTCGTTGGCCTTCCAGTGATTATAGCGAAACACCTGCTCATCGAGATACCGGAAGAAGTGGAAGGGTTCACGGACGCGTAGGTCCCTTTCAATCCTTGCTTCAACAGGCTCCAAAAGTTCTCGCAGCCGTTGGTGTGGCACTCGCCGTTCACGTATGCTACAGCATGTCGCGGTTGATTCGTCTGTTTTCATGCGGCCTCGACGATCAATACCGGATCATCCGGAACCGGGATGATGCGGAGGCATTCGAGCCCGGCACTGCGACCCTCAGCGCACCGCCAACGAGTGGAAATGCCTGCTGACCGGCCAGCCGCCTCACTGTGAACGGCGGCAGCTACCCGCGGCCGCGATCTCCGGCCATCTCCCGCCATCTACGACCGATGGTAGTAGCGGCAGCCTTACTGTAAGCTGTTTGGTACTTCAAGAGGTCCAATGTCTCGATACAACGTGTTGCCAGTGGCGTTTTTGCTCTGCCTTTCGGTGATTCACGGCCAGACTCCCGACACCGCCCTGGTCCACGGCCAGGTGCTGGATCAAAGCCGCGCCGGCGTTTCCGGTGTGGCGGTCACGGTAAAGAACACGCAGACCGGCCTGGAGCGAACCACTCAAACCGACGCCGCCGGCAACTTCTCACTGGCCGGTCTGCCGGTGGCCGGCGCCTACGATATCACGGCCACCAAGACCGGATTCGCCGATGCGCAGTTGAAAGGCGTCACCCTGGCCGGCGGCACCACCGCCGATTTCAACCTGCAACTCAACGTGGCCAGCGGCCAGTCGCAGATCACGGTCACCGGGGTGATGGGCGAAATCCGGACGGACGCGCCGCAGTTGGGCACGCTTTTGGACGCCACCCAAATAGAAGAAACGCCGCTTCTCAGCCGCCGCATCACATTCCTGCCGATGTTGAACGCCGCCAACCGTCCGGCCATCAACCAGGGCGACGTGTTTATGAACCAGAACCTGTTCACTTCGAACGGCGCCGGCCGCCGCCAGGCCTGGTTTGAAGTGGATGGCACAACCGGCAACGATAGCTGGGGGCGGCAGACCATCTTCAGCAACATTCCGGTGGCTGCCCTGCAAGAAATGGCGGTGCTCACCAACGCATTCACCGCGGAATATGGCGGCAGCACCGGCAGCGTGGTGAACATTGTCACCAAGACCGGCGGCAGCCAACTGCATGGCGAGTTGATGGAACTCTGGCGCCCCTCCGCCACGGCGGCGGCGCTTTCGGGCTTCACCTCCACCAACGCCGCCAGCGGCAACGACCTCACGTATGACACGCTGGGCCAATCGGCCGCGTCGCTTTCCGGCCCCCTGGGAACTGGCGGCGGCCGCACTCATTTTTTTCTGGCCGGCGAATTCAGCCGCGAGAATAAGTCGTCGCCGATCATTTCGCCGGTGGCGCCGGGAGCATTTGTCGGCCATTATCGCGGCTGGCTGGGGGACGCGCGCATCGACCATCAGATCAACGACAATCACAACCTGTTTTTCCGCGGCAACATGGATGGCTTCCACGACACCAATCCCAACGGCGCGGTGGGCGGAAACAACCTGCCCTCGGTGGACCGTATTTTCCGCCGCCGGACGTACTCGGCGGAACTGGGCGAGACCGCCGTGTTGACATCCAACATCATCAACAATGCCCGCGTGCAGTTCCAACTGGCTTCGCCGATCACGGAGTTTGACCCGGTGATCTTCGGCACGCAGTATCAGGTTCCCATTTCCGCCGGTGGCACGTTCACCACGGGCACCTCGCAATCGGCCCTGTTGATGAACCGGCAATACCAGGTGAACGACACCCTTTCGGCCGTTTGGGGCCGCCACCAGGTGAAGTTCGGCGTCGATATGATTCTGGCCCACACCGGCGGCAACAGCAAGGAATTCGGCGGCCCCATCTACCTGGGCCAGTTCGTCTACAACACTTGCACCCTGAGTCTGGCGGCTTGTGAAGGCCCGGCCTACCTGAACAATATCGCCAACGTGAGAACCTACACGCAGAGCTACGGCAACGCCAATTACACGGTGGACGACACCCTGTGGTCGCTCTTCGTTCAGGACGATATCCGTCTGCGCCCGGACCTCACGGTCAACATCGGGCTGCGCTACGAGCAGCAGACCTTCGCCGATTCGCGCCGGGATTTCGCGCCGCGGGTGGGCTTCTCCTACAACGTGCGCGGCGATGGCAAGACCGTGATCCGCGGCGGCTTCGGCATCTACTACTCGCAAATTGTGGATAACTCCGCGGCCAATTGGGCCCTCACCGGACCCACCGGCGTGTTCAACTACACGGCGGCTCCCGGCCAGGTCGGCTTCCCCGGTTCCGTGGCCGCGGTGCCGCTGCCGGTCTTCCCCGCGGGCGCGCCGGTGCCGCTGCGCAGTCTCTACGTGCGGCCCGGCGACAGCGCCAATCTCAACCGGTTCTTCCCGACCTCAACGCTGATGGGGTACCAGGACAAGCTGATGAACCCCTACTCGGAGCAGTGGAGCTTCGGCATAGAGCGCCGCCTGGCGACGGATTGGGTGCTGGCGGTGGACTACGTAGGCTCCCACACGCTCAAGATCAACCGCCCGTTGGATGTGGACCCGCCCACGCCATTCCCCCGCACCGCGCCCGGCCAAATCCGCACCGCCCAGGCCGCCAACTGCACGCGGCCGTATTGGATCGCCTTTTACCAGCAACAGGGCACCGTTTGCAACACCGCCGCTGCCACCAACCCGCAGCCCCCATATTCCACGATCACTAGCGACGTCAACAACGGCTACGCGTATTACGACGCGCTGGATGTGAACCTCACCCACCGTTTCAGCAACCACCTCTCCATGCTGGCCAGCTACACCTGGTCGCACGCCATCGACAACGTGGACCCCGACATCCCCGGCCAGAACCCCAACGACCCGAACTTCACCGGCAAGGTGGAGAACGGCAACGCCATCTACGACCAACGCCAGCGGTTCGTGCTGAGCGGCGTGTGGGTAGCGCCGTTCCAGGTGCATATCGGGGGTGTGGCGACGCTGGCTACCGGGCTGCCGTATAACATTACCACCGGCACCACCAATAGCGGCGATACGGGCGCCACCGCGGACCGCCCGGTGATCAACGGCGTGGTGATTGGCCGCAACACCGGCCGCGGGTACGGGATCTACGACTTCGCGCCATTCATCGAGCGGCCGTTTGCGCTGCCGTTTGCGAAGCGCGGGGAGAGCGTGCGGCTGGACCTGCGGGCCGAGGCTTTCAACGTGTTCAACCACCCGAACTTCGCCGGCTACAGCGGCACCTACGGCAACGGCGCCACCGCCGGCGCGGGTTTCGGCACGCCCCTGGTGGGCATCACGAACCAGTTCCCGGCGCGGAGCTTGCAATTCTCGGCGAAGTTCCGGTTTTGAGGCGAGTTTGAGCGGGGTTTTGAGCCTTTGCCGTTTTGAGCCCCTGCCCGCAACGGTTGCAACTCCGCAGGACCGCTGCTTTTGTACCCGGGCCCGCTTAGCACACCGTTTCATAAATACAGTCGCGTATTTCGACGAAAACGCTCCCTAACGGTCGTGCGACAAGTCGCGGCTCTGATCGGAGCCACAAGCGGTTTCCAGAGACGCCGGCGTATTCCTGAAATGGAACGCTGAGTCGAGCCGGCCATTTCACGCCCCGAACAGACGACGTATCCGCGGCTGCCGGCCCGTCCCCTAAGGCAGGCTCGCAGCGGGAAGTGCTGGTGGCGGTCCTGCAGGACCGGACGGCTGGCGTAGGTGCGGTATCGCGGCGGAGTGGACACGCTCATGAATGCGCTGGATGCCGACCGCGATCGGTTTGGCGCCCGAGGTTGGTGCAGCTTTACAAGGCGCTGGGCGGTGGCTGGCAGCGACACAGCGCAGCGACCCAGCGCCGCGACACAGCAGGGGTGCCAGCCGTTCGGCAAATGCCTGTATCCAGGCAGCGGGGCAGCCATTCTCCCGCCCTGCCATGGAAGCAGGCCGAAGCGTTTCAATCGGTTACCCGGATTTTGCAGTTGGCGCGGGACCTGCTCTTGCATGTCCAGGTATGAAGAACCTACGTTTGGAGGCGGCGCCGTCCAGGTAACTCAGACGATGTCCGTAAAACCAATGATGAAAATTCAATCTCAAGAACTCGACGAGCAGTTGATACTGCAGGTCGAAGGGCGATTGGCCGGGGCCTTTGTGCCCGAGCTCGAAACCTGCTGGCAGGCTGCCCGTGCCGACCGGCCGAACCGGAAGATCTCGGTTGACCTGAAGAGCGTCACGTGTATCGACCGGGACGGCCGGCGACTGCTGCAGTCGATGCACAGCCATGGGGTAGGCTTCCTCCGGGCCGGACTCGCCGTTCAGGACATTCTCGAACAGATTATGGAGCAGCCGGAATGCAACCAGTAGAGCAGGCGAACCAGCGCGCGGCGGACCTTTACCGGCTGGCCTTCCGCGCCCGCAGGCCGGCCCGAAACGCGGCCAGGATGCAGGGTTCGACATCCACTGCCGTCAAGTCATACGTACTCCCGAGTGAGGTGCAGCATGCCTGAAACGACGAAGCCGAATTTCGGCGCCCTCTGGTGCGACTTTATGCACGACTCGCCCATGTGGCCGATTCACGGCCAATACCAATGCCGCACCTGCGGACGGCATTACCCCGTGCCGTGGACCGGAGACCAGGTTGCGGCGGCGCCGGACAGGCCGAATGGCGCCCACTTTACAGCCCCGGCGCAAATCCGCCCGGCGCGCGTTCCATCCTTCCGATCCGCCTTACCGCCGCTGGTCATCATGCTGGCGCTCCTGCTGGCTTCAACCGTTCGGGCCGCCGACGCACCCATGGTGGAATCCACCGCGCCCGCCAGCATGGCCTTCGCGCGTTACATCGCCGGCCTGGAACAGGCGAGCCCCTGGAGTCTCGAAACCGTTGAGATTGATGCTTCGCTGCCGAAACTTGAGAAGCACGGGCGGCTGCGCGCCATCCGCCATCTATTGCCGTTTGGCAAGCCGGAATACAAGGTGCTCGAAATCGCCGGCGATCGGACCGTCAGGCAACAGGTGATCGTCCGTTACCTCTCCGCCGAGGTGGAGGCCGCGGCAATTCCGGCCTCCTCGGTTGCGATTACTCCGGCGAATTACAAGTTTCGCTACAAAGGCTCCGTGCCGACTGGTGAGACCGTCGCCTATGCGTTTCTCATCACACCGCGCCATAAGCGCGCGGGCCTCATCCAAGGCGAATTGTGGCTCGACGGCGAAACTGGTACTGTCGTGCGCCAGTCCGGCCACTTAGTCAAGAAACCGTCGATATTCGTGAAGCGCGTCGATGTTACCCGGGAGACATCACTACGCGATGGAATTGCCGAAATGCGTTTTACGCATTTGTCGGTGGACACGTGGTTGGTTGGACGCGCCGAACTGACCATCCAGGAACGCCCCTGCGCCGCTGCGGATAACCCGCCTGCGCTGAACATTGCGGAGCCGTAGATGCGGAACTGGCTTCGCAGGCATAGCGTTGTCGCCGGTGTGCTCTGGGCTGCTCTGGTGCTGGCAGCCACCGAATGTGTTCTGCTTCTTTACTACCTCGATTCATGGCTCACGCTGCCTCTCCTCTGAGCCTGTCCCCCGTTTAAATTTAAATTCAAAAACACCGCTTACTGACGTGCGCGGCTCTGGAGATTCGGGTGTTACTGAGCCGCGCCCCCCCTAACAGAGCCGCGACCGTAAGGGAGCGGTGGCGTTGCCTTGGGGAGCGGTGGCGCTGCCGGAATGCGGGCATTTGCCAAGCTTCCGGTGGCAGCTCCCGAGTGTATAGTAGCCTCGCAGGTTGCTAAGTGGTTGTGTTACTTGCAATAACCTAGTCCATTGTTCCTGGCATGTTACCTGCTTTCTTAGGCAGCGGGGTTGCCAAGCGGCCTGCAAGCTTCGCGGCGGCTCACTTCAAGGAATAGGGAGTTCATACAATGTTCAGAACCACTGGTTTCGCGGCGATTCTTTTGGGAGGGGCGCTGGCAGCGCTGCCGGCGTTTTCCCAGGAGACCGGCCGGTCCGAAGTCTCCGTTCAGGCATTCGGAAGCTTCGTGAAGAGTACAACCGAAAATGGAGTGCAGCAGGGCGCCACCAATAGCGGCGGCGTGCTGGCGAGCTATCGTTTCTTCTTCTCGAACAACCACGGCGTGGAAGTGAATTACGGTTATTCGCGCAACAGCCAAACTTATGGTTTGGCGGACGGCCCGCTGGGAGTGAAGTCAAACCAGCATGAAATAACGGCGGCTTATGTCTACCGGCATCCTCTGCGGCACTTCACGCCCTTTGTTGAGGCCGGCGTGGGCGGCCTGGTGTTCGATCCCAAGGACACGCCGGCAGCCACAACACAGGCCCGGGCTGCGTTTCTGTACGGCGGTGGCGCCGATTTCAACATCGCCAAGCGCGTCTTCGTTCGGGCCGAGTATCGCGGCCTGGTTTACAACAGTCCGACTTTCGACCTGACCCCGGCGTTCGGCACGGATCGCGTAACCCACCGCGCCGAGCCTTCCATCGGGTTTGGCTACCGGTTCTAAGCGTGAACCGGTTCGGGAGGCCGAGCCATTGCTCCTCGCGAGGGCGGGAGGGGCGGGCGATGGCTCGGCGCTCCATGACAACTGCGATGGGCCTCCGAATTCGCCCCTGATTGGGGCCGTGACCGTGAGGGAGCCTGTTTCAGGGCCTCCGGCGCCCATCGAGCGGTGACGCCATTTTGGCAGTTTGCCGGGATATCGGCAGCGGCCGTCGATGCGTGCCGGCACCGCAGGTCATTTCGGTTTTCAGATTCAGTTATATAGAACGCTCGCGCGGATGGCTCCAGGAATGCTACTTGTGAAACGATATCCGGTTTATGCATCGCCCGAATGCAGCCGGGCATCAATTGGGGGAGGGGACAATGGTAGCAACTCCGAGTATCCGCATGACTTCACTTTCCGGGGCGCCGTCAGAGTATCTGTTGTCCGAACGGTACGAAGCCTTGATCCGCGTATCGCAAGCTATCGGCGCGCACCGCGAACCTAAAGACCTCTTCCGGGCCATGGCAACCGAACTGCACCGGGTCGTTCAGTTTGACGGCATCGTGGTCGCCCAGTACGACGAAAAGTCCAACGAGATCCTGTGGAACGCGTGCGAGGTCTGCAGCCAGCAGGGCCCTGTCTCGCCGCCCGACATTCCCGCCGACGAAACCATCACCAAGTGGGTCTATGAACGCCAGGAACCGCTGGTGATTCCCTCGCTCGACCGGGAAACCCGGTTCCCACGCATGGTTGCGTTTCTCAGGGAGAAGGGATTTCAATCGGTATGCGCTCTTCCACTGACCACTGTCCACCGCCCGATTGGCAGTATCGCCGTCGCCAGCAAGCGTGCCGACGCCTACAGTACGGAAGAGGTGCGTTTTCTCTCGCTGGTGGCCGACCAGGCGGCGCTGGCCGTTGACGATGCGCTGAATTTCCAGGCCTCCCAAATCGCGCAAACCGCGTTGCAGCACAAGAACGATCGCCTCAAGCTGCTGCTGGAAGTGAACAATACCATCGTTTCGAATCTGGAGCTGCGCGATCTTCTGAGGGCCATCTCGGCAAGCCTGCGTTCCGTCATGCAATGCGATGGTGTGGGCGTGGCGCTGCCGGACCGCGAAAGCAAGCAGTTGCGCGTCTACGCGCTCGATTTTCCGAACAGCAAAGGGCCGATTCCGAAAGAAATCCTGATTGCCACTAGTGACGACTCCCCCGGCGCCCTGGTATTCCGAACGGGCAAGCCGGTGAGTATCCTACGCGGCGAATTGGATCGCGTCGACCCGCTGGCGGAATCGCAAGGTGTGCAGTCGCTGTGTCACATCCCGCTCATCAGCCGGAACCGTACCCTGGGGCTGTTGAGCCTAGCCCGATTGGCTCCCGTTCCTTTTTCGCCGCGGGACCTGGAGTTTCTGACCCTGGTTGGCAACCAGGTGGCGATCGCGGTAGAGAACGCGCTTGCCTACCATGAGATCGCCGAGTTGAAGGACCGGCTGGCGCAGGAAAAAGTCTACCTGGAAGACGAGATCCGAAGCGAGTTGAACTTCGAGGAGATTGTCGGCCGGAGCCCCTCCCTGCGGAGGCTGCTGCAGCAGATTGAGACCGTGGCGCCGACCGATTCCACCGTACTGATCTATGGGGAGACCGGAACCGGGAAGGAACTGATCGCGCGCGCCATCCACAATCTGAGCGCCCGCGGCAAGAACTCCTTCGTCAAGCTGAACTGCGCCGCCATCCCCACGGGACTGCTTGAAAGCGAGATGTTCGGGCATGAAAAAGGCGCCTTCACAGGCGCAGTCGCGCAGCGCATCGGACGCTTTGAGCTGGCCCATCACGGGACGGTGTTTCTGGACGAAATCGGGGAGATTCCGCTGGAACTGCAGCCCAAACTGCTTCGCGTCTTGCAGGAACGGGAGTTTGAACGGTTAGGAAGCTCGCACACGCTGCGCACGGACGCGCGTCTGATTGCGGCGACCAATCGCGATCTGGGGGCCATGGTCGACGAACAGAAGTTTCGCGCCGATCTTTTCTACCGGTTGAATGTTTTTCCGGTGCACGTTCCCCCGCTGCGGGAGCGCCAGGACGATATCCCGCTGCTGGTCCGCCATTTTGTTCAGCAATTCGCGCGGCGCATGAGCCGGACGGTGGATACCATACCTACCGAAACCATGAACGTCCTCATCCGCTACCATTGGCCGGGAAACATCCGCGAGCTGCAAAACCTGGTGGAGCGCGCCGTGATCCTGTCGACCGGCCCGGTCCTGAAAGTGCCTCTCCATGACCTGCAGGCTCAGCCCGCGCCAGCCGCGGCCAGGAAAATCGAGACCCTGGAAGAGTCGGAGCGCCGGCACATCATGGACGCGCTGGATGCTTCGGACTGGGTGATCAGCGGGCCGAATGGCGCCGCCGGATCGCTGGGGTTGAAGCGGAGTACGCTGCAGGCCCGCATGGAAAAGCTGGGGATTCGGCGGGCTCGCGCGGCGGCGCCGTCCCAGAACTCACGATGATGCACCCTAGCGGTCAATTGGCACAAGCCACGGCGCAACTGGCCCAGGCCGAGGCGCAACTCGCCGCGGCAAGGCAGTCATCAGGTTGCTGTGGTGGACCCGCAGAACCCTGTAAGCATCCGGACGGTCAGGGTTGACGAACGCACCTGCGCCATGTGGATCATCGAGGATGGCGTGTTGCCGGGAGAACGCGTCGTTGCAGTGGGGATGCAATTGCTCGGTTCCTCGGGGGAGGGCACAGTATGAGAATTCTTCTACCGCTGGCACTGTTGGGTGCATTTCTGGTTGGATGTAGAACCAACGAATCCCCGGAAGCGCAAGTGGACGATCTGCAGATCGTAGCTCAGGCAAAATCCAAGCTCGCTTCGGAAATAGGAGCGGCGACTGTGACAAACATTTCAGTCGACTCCACCAACGGCGTGGTCACTCTGGCCGGCCAGGTGGATTCGGGCGACCTGAAGGCCAAAGCAGAAACCGTCGTCAAAGGCATCCCCAAGGTGGTTCGAGTCACCAACAACTTGCAAGTCACCGTCAAACCGCAATCGCAATGACGCGGCGGATTTACGGCCGGGTCAGGGCAGTTCAACCCGGCCATGACGGACGCAGTCGCAAGCGAAGAGATACATTCCCGCCGACCAGGCTTGATCCTGGACGCCCATCGGTTCGCCGGTTTCGCCATCATGCCACTCGTTGAATTGTCCCCGCTGGTTCAACCGGGCAAGATCTCGCAACGCCTTGGCAGCCGCGTCGTGCCGGCCAGCCTTCGTTAGGGCGGCCACGTAAAATCCGCCGATGAAGGGCCACACGCCGGCATTGTGGTAATGGTAAGGAACGTTGAGCGCTGAATAATAGTCGCGCCAGTCCCGGTCCCCCGGCCGAACCACCGGTGTCAAGCTGCGAAGCGGCCAGGTATCCAGCGCATGGCGGGCAATCAAATCCAGAATGATGCCGGACTGTTGCGCATTGGCGATCCCGGCCAGAATCGCCAAAAGGTTCCCGAGCGAATCGAACCACTCGCCCACCTCGCGAAACCCAAGGTACGGCAGGTAGTATCGCTCATCGGTCAGATACCGTTTCTCGGGCAGCCAGCGCGGGCGCCCCAATGAGTCTTGCTGGGCCATTCCCTCGGTGCTGAACCGATGCGAAATGTGGCGCAGCAGGTTCCCATCGCCGGCATACCAGAAACGCGCGTTGACAAGCTCCGCGGTGGCGGCAGCCCGGCGGAGATAGCGCTCGCCTTCCTCGGGGCCGAATAGCTTCGCCGCGGCGCGCAACGCGAGCACATAAAGGCAATTGAGATACAAACCCTGGCCGCGCGTGCAGAACAGGTCCTGCCAGTCCGAACCCTCCTGCATACTCAACAACCCGCTCTGGTCCACGTCCTGGTACTCATACCAGCGCAGAACCTCTCGGACTGTTTCCGGATCGGGCGCCAGGATCGTACTGCCGATGACCCACCATAGGCCTCCGTCGGCGTAGGCTCGAAAATTGGCGCGCCCGGTGCCACGGTTGACGTTGTTCGGAACTGCCCCAGTGGATGACCGTTTGTCTCTCAGCAGAAAAAGACTCGCCCGGATCGCGCTTTGAATCTCCTCGTCCGGCACCAGGCGAGCACCCAATGCAGCGATCATGCTGTCGCGCGCCCAGACCTGGTCATGTCCCAAGCGCTGGCCGGACGCCTTCAGGCCACCCGGGCTACAGCAACGCTGCAGCGCCTCGACGGCACCGCGGTGAATCGCATCGGTCTGATCCAACTGCCATTCTACACTGCCTCGTGGGGCAGCTTAAGCTGCGGCGTGAGGCAGCTTAAGCTGCGGCGTGGGGCAGCTCAAGCTGCGGCGGATTGCTAATCCGTGGTCGCGGTGCGCGGCGACCGTTCCAGGAGGGGCTTGTCCGAGCGCGACAGGCGGATTGCCCAATCCGACGCACTCTCGAAAGTCGCTTGTGGAAGTTCGGCTGGGCGCCAACTCCCGGCGGGCGGATTGCCAATCCGCCGCAGGTTAACAACCTGCCCCACATAGCGCGACGGGGGGAACGCTCCCTTACGGTTGCGGCTCTGAGTGCTGCGCTTCCCGGCTCAATCCGCCTCAATCGGAATCGACAGGATTCCCATCAAAGGAATGCGCACCCATGCGGGACGGTTGTTTAATTCATAGGAGAGCTCATATAGCGCCTTGTCCAACAAGTAAGTAGCCAGCAGTTTCCGGAAGTTGCCTTCGTCGGACGGCAGAAACCGGGCTCCCGCGGCCGCTTCGCGGTAGGTTCTGAGAAACGCCGCTCCCGTGGAGCGCTCCCACAGGCGTGCCCAAGGCTCCAGGCTCTCGATGTCCTCGGGCCGGCGCGCCGTATAGACGATCAGGCTGGCATAGGCCGCGTAACTTAAGGATCGGAGCATGCCGGCAACATCCTTAAGCGGAGATAGCTTAGTGCGGCGGCTGGCGATGGGACGGGCAGGCTCGCCTTCGAAGTCGATGATGACGTAATCCGTTTTTGCCCGCAGCACCTGACCGAGATGGTAATCGCCGTGAATGCGGATACGCTGGGCGTCCATGGGATTTCCGGACAGAACCCGGAACCGGTCCAGAATGTGCCGCCGTCTTCCCAGAACCATGCCGGCCAGATCGACCACCTCGTCCGGCAGTCCCGCCACGCTGTCTTTCAGAAGGTCGAAAACGCGAGCGGCCTCCCCGCGCAGGTCGGCCAACAGGGGTTGCACATCGTCGCCGCCGAGCGGTTCCGGCGAGAATGCGGCGTCGCCTGTGGGCGAGGCCAGCGCCAGATGCAGTTCCGCGGTGCGCCGGCCCAGCCTGGCGGCCGAATCGAGCGCGATGCCGACGTGGTCCTGGGCCAACTGAGAGGGCGCCCGGGCGGAGAGTTCCATCAAGTCAACGGTCCCGTCGCCCGCGCCTTCCGGAATTGCCAGTGAAGCGCAGTTTTCGTAGTATCGCGCCAGTTCTTCCAGAGTCAGGTTCCAGCCGTCGCCCTGGTTGGCCACGAAGCCTTGCAGCATCGCCATGGTCGCCGGCTCGCCATCCACGGGCACATACTCGATGGCGCCGGCAAACGGCGGCACGCCGTCGAAGCGCGCCTGCTCTGTCAGGAACCTGCCAATCTCGCAATCCGGATTCAGCCCGGACTGCAGGCGGCGAAACACCTTTAAGATAAGCCGGTCCCCGTAAAACACCGAGCTATTGCTTTGCTCGCCCCCACTGCGGCGCACCGCTAACGGGGCATCCACCGGCCCTCGGATCGCCTCGAACCGATTGCCCGGCACTCCCCGGATAAGCCCATTTTGCGCCGGCGCCTGTCTGGCGTTCTCGATGAAGGAGAGCATTGCCGCGCAGGTGGAGTTATCGAGGACGGCGTCGCACAGGAAGCCCGGTCCCTCTCGCGAAATGGTCTGACAGAGGATGGAATTCGGAGCCGTCTCCCGCAACTGATCCGCGCCTCTTCCAAGAGTTACCGCCAGCGGCAGAAGGTAATTTTCCGGGTCTCCTCTCTCGTACTGTATCTCCACCAGAGCCAGAACGGATCTTGAATCCGGTAGGGGGACCCAGTCTGCAATCCGTGTGGTTCGAATAGAGCGCGCCTTACTGCCGAACCAGCGCTGCTTCGGCAAGTATTCCGGAAGCACCATCGTTTCCATCCGAATTCGACCGGCCCCTTCCAGCACGGTATCCCAACTGTCGGCCATTAATGGAGAACTCTCGATCCCGCTCGCCGTTCCAAGCTGCTCGGGCTGGCGGTGCAACTCCAGCCAAAAGAAACCATACGGACCCAGCGTGAGGCGGTATGGCTGCTTGCCGATCGGCGGGAAGTCCACATATCCCAGCATCTCGACAGGGATCATACCATCGAGCCCCGGCAACTCGAGATCCACGGGCTGGGCAAATCGGGAGAGATTGGCGACACAGAGGACCTGCTGTTCGTCGTCCCGCCGGAGATAGGCGAGCACCTTGCGGTTGGCCGGGTTGAGGAATTCCAGCGTGCCTCGTCCAAACACCGGAAACAGTTTGCGCAACGCAATCATATTGCGCGCCCAGCTCAGAAGCGATGACGAATCTGCCTGTTGCGCCTCTACATTCACCGCTTCATAGCCCCAGACCGGGTCCATAATCACAGGGCTGTACAGCTTGGCGGGGGTCGCCCGTGAAAAACCGGCATTCCGGTCCGCATTCCATTGCATGGGCGTCCGCACGCCGTTGCGGTCGCCCAGGTAAATGTTGTCTCCCATGCCGATTTCGTCGCCATAGTAAAGAATCGGCGTCCCGGGAAATGAAAACAGAATGCTGTTCAGAAGCTCGATGCGGCGTCGATTGTTATCCATCAGCGTTGCCAGACGCCGTCGGATGCCAAGATTAATGCGCATCCGGGAGTCCGCGCTGTAGGCCAGATACATGTAGTCGCGCTCGTCACTGGTTACCATCTCCAGCGTCAACTCGTCGTGATTCCGCAGGAACAGGGCCCATTGGCACGTATCGGGAATCTCCGGAGTCTGCGCCATGATGTCGGTGATCGGCAGCCGGTCTTCCTGGCGGAGCGCCATGTAGATCCGCGGCATCAACGGGAAGTGAAACGCCATGTGGCATTCATCCCCATCCCCGAAATACGGGCGCACATCGCTGGGCCACTGGTTGGCTTCGGCCAGGATCACGCGGCTCGCATAGCCCTCGTCGATCTGGCGACGCAGCCTTTTGACGATGGCGTGAGTCTCCGGCAGGTTTTCACAATTGGTGCCCTCGCGCTCCACCAGGTATGGGATGGCGTCGATCCGCAACGCGTCTACCCCAAGGTCCAACCAGTAGCGCACCACATTGAACATTTCCTCGACAACCTTTGGGTTGTCGTAGTTCAGGTCTGGCTGGTGTGAGAAAAACCGGTGCCAGAAATATGCCTGGGCCACGGGATCCCACGTCCAGTTCGATTTTTCCGTGTCCGAAAAGATGATTCGGACGCCTGGATAGTTCTGATCGCTGTCACTCCAGACGTAGTAGTCGCGCTCCACCGAACCCTTCGGCGCCTGGCGCGCTCGTTGAAACCACGGATGCTGGTCGGAGGTATGATTCATTACCAGCTCGATCATTACCTGCAGTTTGCGTTCGTGGGCCGCGGCCAGAAAGGCATGAAAGTCCTCGATGGTTCCATACGAGGGATGGACGCTCAGGTAGTCGGCAATATCGTAGCCGTCATCTTTGAGGGGGGATGGGAAAAACGGCAGCAGCCACAGGCACGTCACGCCCAAATCCTCGAGATAATCGAGTTTCTGGATCAGGCCCGCGAAGTCCCCGACGCCATCGGCATTGCTGTCGAAGAATGCGCGGACGTGGAGTTCGTAGATTACCGCATCTTTGAACCAGAGCGGGTCCCTGGCGCTTCCGAACTTACGAACCATCTCCATCCTCAGGCTGGAATACCACAATACCAAGCGGCGGTAGCGTCAGATTCAATGAGTACGGGCGGCCATGAACTGGCAAAGGGCTGGCAGTCACGCCGCCGATGTTTCCCTGTCCGCTGCCACCGTAAAGCGGAGCGTCAGAATTCAGCATTTCCCGCCAATGGCAGTCCAGCGGCACGCCGACGCGATAATTGTACCGCGGAACCGGCGTAAAGTTGCATGCGAATAGCGTCATGTCCCGAGGGCTCTTTCCTTTTCTGAGGAAGCAGACCACGCTGCGCTGGAAATCGCTCCCGTCCACCCACTCGAAACCGGATGGATCGAAATCGATTTCGAATAGCGAGGGCTGCCCGCGATAAAACGTATTCAGATCGCGGACCCAGCGCAGCAGGCCCGCATGAGGGGCATGCTGCAAGAGGTGCCAATCCAGACTGGTGTCGTGGTTCCACTCCCGCCACTGTCCGAACTCCCCGCCCATGAACAGGAGCTTCTTTCCCGGATGGCCGAACATGAAGCCGTAAAGCAGCCGCAGGTTGGCGAACTTCCGCCATTCGTCGCCCGGCATCTTGGCGATCAGCGAACCTTTACCGTATACCACTTCATCGTGGGAATAAGGCAGGATGAAGTTTTCCGAGAAGGCGTATTCCAGTCCGAAGGTCATCTTGCTCTGGGAATAGGCGCGGAAGACGGGGTCCTTCGACATGTAGTCCAACGTATCGTGCATCCAGCCCATGTTCCATTTGAAACCGAACCCGAGGCCGCCCAGGTGGGCCGGCCGCGACACCATGGGCCACGCCGTGGATTCCTCGGCAATCATCATGGTATCCGGAAATGCGGCGTAAACCTGCTCGTTCACCCGCCGCAGAAAATTCAAGGCTTCGACGTTTTCCTTGCCGCCATAACGATTCGGTATCCATTCGTCCTGCCGTCTTCCATAGTCGAGATACAACATGGAGGCTACGGCATCCACGCGCAGACCGTCGGCGTGGTACCGGTCGAGCCAAAACAGCGCATTGCCGATCAGAAAGCTCTGCACCTCCGCGCGGCCGTAGTTGAAAACCAACGTGTTCCAATCCGGCTGCTCTCCCTGCCGCGGGTCGGCGTGTTCATAAAGGTGGGTACCGTCGAAATAGCCCAGACCCGCCTCGTCTTTTGGGAAATGTGCCGGAACCCAGTCCAGAATGACCCCGATTCCGCGCCTATGCAGGTAATCCACCAGGAACATGAAATCCGACGGCGTTCCAAAACGGCTGGTCGGGGCGAAGTAACCGATCGTCTGGTAACCCCAGGAGCCGTCGAACGGGTGCTCTGTAAGCGGCAGGAATTCCACATGGGTGAAGCCCGCGTCATGCACATAGTCCGCCAACTGCACGGCCATCTCCCGGTAAGTGAGCCAGCGATTTCCGTCCTCGGGTACTCGCCTCCAGGAACCCGGATGCACTTCGTATATGGAAATGGGCGAGTTCAGGGAGTTCCTGCCGGCCCGGTTCGCCATCCACTCGTTATCAGTCCAAGAATAGCCTGCCAGGTCCCACACTCGCGAGGCCGTGCGCGGCGTGATTTCCGCGGCGAAGCCGTACGGGTCGGCTTTATCGACCTGGTAGCCGCTGCCGCGCGAGACGATGTGATACTTGTAGACGCTTCCGTTTTCGATTCCCGGTGTGAATGTCTCCCATAGCCCCGCTTCCGGCCAGAGGTTCATCGGATTGGCTTGCGGATTCCAGCCGTTGAAGTCGCCGATGACCGTTACCTGCCCGGCGTTGGGGGCCCACACCGCGAAATGCACTCCGCGATGGCCGTCCACTTCACCGGGATGGGCGCCCAGTTTCTCATAGGCGCGGTGGTGGGTCCCCTCGCCGAACAGGTATAGATCGTAGTCGGTTAACCACAGGTTCTGTGTTGAAGATCCCATGACTTTGCCTACAGGTAATAGTCGAAATCCCTCTCCGTCCGAACCCATTTGCGCACTTTCATGACGTGCGCCGGAAGACTTCCCGGAACCAGCTCAAAGTAGTTATGGGAGCCATGCCACAGATAGCGACCATCGCCCAGCAGATCGTGCGCCTGGAACGTGCGTGTGGCATCCAGGCCCAGCGCGCCCAGATCCAGCGTCACCCAGCCCGCCTGGGTGTGGGCCGCGTCCAGGTTGCAGATTACGATAATGATGTCCGAAAGATCGTCGGTGGCTTTGCTGTAACAGATCACCGCCGGATTGTCGGTCTCGTGAAATCGCAGATTGGCGTCGCGGTGAAGGGCTGGATTCTCCCGGCGAATGCGGTTGACGCGCGCGATAAAATCCTTCAAGCTCCATGCGCTGCTCAAATCCCATCGCTTCAGCTCGTACTTTTCCGAGTTGATGTACTCTTCCCCGCCCTGCTCCCGGGGAGCGTTCTCGCAGAGTTCGAAAGCCGGGCCGTAGATGCCGTAGTTGGCCCCCAGGGTGGCGGCAAGAACCAAACGCATCATGAACGCGGCACGGCCCCCCACCTGCAGAAATTCGGGCAGAATGTCGGGCGTGTTCGGCCAAAGGTTCGGCCGGAAAAATTCCCTTACTTCGGTCTCGGTCAATTCCCGGAAATACCTGGTTAGTTCCTCCTTGGTGTTGCGCCAGGTGAAGTAGGTATAGGATTGGGAAAACCCGAGCTTGGCCAGACGGTACATGAGCCTGGGACGAGTAAACGCCTCAGCCAGGAACAAAACTTCCGGATGTTCCTGCTTGATTTCGGCGATGACCCACTCCCAAAATGGGAGCGCCTTGGTGTGCGGGTTGTCCACCCGGAGAATCGCCACGCCGTGATCGATCCAGAACACAATGACGCGCTTCAACTCCTGCCACAACTCCCACCACTCCGGGCTCTCGAAATCCAGGGGAAAGATGTCCTGGTATTTCTTGGGTGGATTCTCCGCATACTGAATGGTTCCGTCCGGACGGTGCCGGAACCACTCCGGATGTTGCCGCACATAAGGATGATCGGGCGAACACTGAAACGCCAGGTCAAGCGCGATTTCGAGTCCATATTCTTTGGCCTTGGAGATCAGCCGCTTGAAATCGTCCATAGTCCCCAGGTCCGGATGGATGCTGGTATGGCCACCGTCCTCGGACCCGATGGCCCAAGGGCTGCCCACATCGCCAGCAGCCGCCGCAGTCTCGTTGTTTCTGCCTTTTCGAAACGTGTGCCCAATGGGATGAACCGGCGGCAGATACAATACGTCGAAGCCCATCGAAGCGATATAAGGGAGGCGAGCCTCGCAATCCCGCAGCGTGCCGTGACGTCCCGATTCGGATGAGCACGAGCGCGGAAATATCTCGTACCAGGCGGAAAACCCCGCCCTTTCGCGGTCAACCACCAGGCGCAGTGGTTTGGCGTGCCGGCCTGCGAACCGGCGGTCCGGATATTGTTGAACCAGGGTGGCTACCTCTTCTGTCAGAGCCATCCCGGCGCCGCGCCCGCCGTCCGTCTGGTCGCGCAGCATGCGAGCCAAGTCGCGAAGCTTGGACGCATCCTCACCGGCCGCCCGCGAAGCCGCATCTTCAATCAGGTTGGCGCCTGACAGGCATTCTACGTGGACATCCTGTTCCGATGCCACCCTCCTGATCATTTCCCGCCGCCAGGTTCCGAAGCGGTCAATCCAGCCTTGCACTGTGTACTCGTACTGACCGGGTTCGGTAGCGCGAAACTCGCCGCGCCAGCGATCGTTGCCAAGCGCCTTCATCGGCGCGCTTAGCCAATTTTCTTCCGGTACGTGACGATACAGAACTTCGCCGGATAGGGCGTCGTGGCCATCCACCAGAATGTCGGCCTCCACCACCAGCGTTTCCCCTGCCAATCGCTTGATGGCGAACGCGCCACAGTCAATTTCCGGGCGAACCCGCTCCACCACCACGCGGCTCGGGCCCTCCATTACTTGCCTCCCGCCGTTCCGATGGAGCTGACAAAAGACCAGACTCTTGGCAGCAGCCCGGGATCTCGATCCGGAAGCGCGGTCAAGAGTGCGACTGGAAAACTGCGCAGAATTGCCGCCAGCGGTGCGCGCCCGGTCTCCGGCAATTCCAGATTTTCGCCGGTGAAGAGATTCGACCAGTTACGAGGAGCCGTCGCTGGAAAGCTCAATTCCGTGTCGGCCCACGCACCCCGGCCTATTGGCGGTCCCGCGGACTTGGAGAGGGCGGCGGGAAAACGGGGAGCCACCGCGATGATCCACGCCATTCCGGCGTGCCGGGCACAGGAGATCACGTGGTCGGCGCGCTTTCCCTGCGCATCTAAAGGGATATATTCGCCGTCGCGGCAAACTGCCGCATTCTCGCGCTGCCAAACCAGCGTTTTGTGAATGATGTATTGTTTCATCCGGCCGGTGCGCCAATCTTGGAGCAGGTCCCCAATCTCACAGTTCGTCAGTTCTTCCAGCAGCGTCTGCAGCCTAACAAAGTCCACGCGACGCCGGTTGTCCGGGTCCACCAAAGAAAGGTCCCAGAGTTCGGAACCCTGGTAGATGTCGGGTACGCCAGGGGTAACCAGGCGGAGGAGCGTCTGCGACAAGGAGTTGAAAGCGCCGTACGACGCAATGCGTTGCTGGAATGCCGCGAAGTCGGGCAAGAAATGGTTATCGGAACCGGGCGCCAGAATGGTGGCTACAAAGTCGGCCACCGCACCTTCGTACTCCTTGTCGGGATTGGACCAACTGGTGTGCAACTTGGCTTCCCGCCACGCCTTGATGAGGCAGGCCTGCAGCCGCTCCTGGAACGTGGGCATCTCGGCAGGGTTCAGCGGCCATGCGCCAGCCATGGTCTGGTAAATGAAATACTCCTCGTTGGCACACGGAACGGACGTGCCCTTCAGGACCCGCTTGCAACGCGCGTTCCATTGCTGCCAACGCTTCAAGTGGAGCGTCCAGGCTTCCGACTCTTCGGCCAGCACGTCGATTCTGGCGCGGACGTCCTCGCCTCTCTTGGTATCGTGGGTAGATCCGGCATTTAGCGAATGGGGCCAGCTTCTGGCCCTGGTCTCCGCGAAGCGGTGGAAGTCCTCCAGCGGCCGCGCCTGGTTGTGTCCGCCGACTTCGTTCATGGAAATCAACCGGTTATAGGTGTAAAAAGCAGTATCTTCCTTTCCCTTCGCCATCGACGGTCCGCAGAACTGCTGCCAGCGCTGGACGAATTGCTTCCAGCGGGACCGTTGCTCGGAGGAAAGCGAGGATGGGCAGTCGAGCAGGAGTACGCGCCGGACAAAATTCCAGATCGTCTCGCTCACTTGACGATTGCGCCGCCGCGCCTCCAGAAAAGCGCTTTCGATTTGGACCAGGTCCTGCGCACGAATCTGGAACGAGCGCGTATAGGTCCGGTACACCGGCAAACAGGCAGTCACTTCCACCAGCGCCGCGTAGAGCGCCTGCGGGCTGGCATCCTTGGCATAGCGATCCATCTCGGCCAGCAGGTTCAGGTGCAGGCTGAGAGACAACGCTTCGCCCGCGAACAAATCCTCAATTACGCGCTTCTTCTGTTGGTAGATCACATCGTCGAAACTCGCCTCTGCGCCGACCATCTGGCGATAGGTCCCGGTGATGCGATCCAGGCCTTTGGAATCGACCATCACACTGCCCAAGGCATCGATAAAATCGTACCCGGTGGTGCCGGAAACCGGCCATTCAGGGCTCAGGGTTTCTGTCGGTTCCAGCACTTTTTCCACGACGATGTAAGTGTCGGGCAACCTTTCGCGCAGGCGGCGCAGGTAGTCCGCGGGGTCATAAAGGCCGTCAATGTGATCGATCCGCAGCCCCGTGACCCACCCTTGGTCGGCCAGTTCAAACACCAGTTCGTGCGTTGCCGCGAATACCTCTTCTTCTTCAACGTTAACCCCTACCAGTCCCGTAATGTCGAAGAAACGCCGGTAATTGACCTTTTCCCGAGCCACCTGCCAAAACGACAGGACGTAGGGTTGATGCCCCATTAGTTCGTCGAGCAGGTCGAAACTGCGCGGGTCGCCGGCTTCGCCGTTGAATACCCGAATCACCTTGTCCAGACTCGAATGAAAGCAGGCGTTGGTGGTGTAAAGGTTCCATAAACGGCTTTTCACCTCCTCTTTTTCGCGGTAGCGCCGGGCAACCTCCTGGGCGTCCGTGGCAGTGCTGGGCGGTAGCGACTGAATCAGGCTGCCGAGAGCCGAGAGTTCCGCCAGCATGGGGCCGCACGTCTCGCCGCCGTTGGGGATTCCAGCTTGCGGCACGCCAGATTGCACCACTCCGGCTTGCATCTGTCCAGTTTGCACCACCCCAGTTTGGACCCGGGAGACAATGGTCCCATAAGTGGCCGGATCGATGGGCAGCGACCGGTCGAAGTACTGGACCGCAAAGCCCACTTCGGAAAACGTCAGGACGAGTTCCCGGCCTTCCAGCACTTCGGCGTAAGCAGCCCCCAGAATCGGCCAGAGAATTCTCGCGCTGCGCGCCCGCGAAGGTGGGTCCCACTCGATGTCGAAATAATTAGCGTAGGGTGAAGCAGGGCCATTCTCGAGGACGTCTCTCCACCAGCGGTTCGAGGTGTGGGCGGCCATATGGTTCGGCACGATATCCAGCACCAGTCCCATCTCATGCTGCTTCAACGCGGTGCAGAACGCAATGAATTCGTCCCGCGAACCCAGGCTCGGGCTCAGGCTGGTCGGATCGATGATATCGTAGCCGCTGGCCGTGTCGGAGTGGGCGCGGAAAATCGGCGATGCGTACACATCGCTGATCCCAAGCCGGTTCAAATAAGGCACCACGCTGCGCGCTTCATTAAAGCCGAAGCCGCGGCCAAACTGCAACCGGTAAGTGGAGAGCGGTATCCTCAATTCAGTTCACTTGTGCCGCCAGGTTTTCTCCCACACGGCGGAACCGTTCGACCCAGACGGCCGCCTCCGCATCCCCCGCGGCAGCCCGGCCGGCGAACCCCTCGAACAAAGCGCGGTGCATTGCGAACCAGACGTTCTGCGGCTTCCAAAAGACTACCTCAAAGGGCAAAGAACGCGCCAGCGCCGCCCGCGCTTCAATCCGGCCGAGAAGGCCTAAATCCTCCGGGTTGTCAACGAACTGCTCCCACAGCCTCTCGAAGGCCGTTCGCACGGTGAATTCCAGAGTGGTGGTGTCCAGGGCTACGTTGGCCGTACGAACCTGGTCCAGAAGGTTGTGAATTCGCTCGGCGTCCATCGGCTCCGCCGCGAGTTCCCGCCGCAACAATCCATTTAAGGCGAATTCCGCCGCCGTCGCTATAGGCTTCGGCAAGGGCACGCCCAGTTCGCGCAGGAACTGGATCAGAGCCGCGTGATGCTCGTAAATCTGGCGGTAAGTGGCTTCGTTATCCGCCAGAGTGGCATCGAAAATGTGCCGCAACACCACGCGCTGGTCGTCCCGGAACAACGACTTCATCGAATAGTTACTGGGGCCAAGCTCCCTGTCAAGGGCGCGGATGGTCTCGGCAATGTCTGCCTGGGAAAACACCTGCGCGGTTCTCTGCGCCATGGCCTCGTATTCATCGCGGTCGCCGCAGGCGCGAACGCCACAGCTCAGATTGTGATCGCCAAGGTGCAAGGCGCATAAGACGAAGCACTCGGATTCCCGCGTAATCTCCGAGGAAACCGTGATGCGGGCCAACGCTAGCTTGCTCCTTCCCGCCTCGAAGCTGCGATAGTCCGCGGCGTCAATCGTGTAACAATAAACCCGCTGGGGATTGACATGCGGCTTAAACAGGGAACTGATGCCGTAGTGCGCGGCGACTTTGTCCAGCGTCAAGATCGTCGGCTTTACCCATTTTTCATAAATCGCCTTGCCGTTCCCATGCTCCGGGAGATTGCTTTTCGCCTTCGATAACCCTTCCAGAAAGGCATCCTTCACCCCGTCGCCCCAGAGTTCTTGAGCCAGTTGGATGGCGCGCCCTGCGTACTGGATCACTTGTACTGTTTCGAGACCGGAGATTTCGTCGAAAAACCAGCCGCAACTGGTGTACATGAGCATGGCGTGACGCTGCAGTTCCAGGAGTTTCAAGGCCGCGGTCGCTTCGGGCTGGGTCAGTTCGTGGGTGGCGTGCCGTCGCAGGAACCGGCAGACGCTGGGCTCGGACCGGTCGAGCAAAACTTGCACATAGTCGTTGCGCGCCGCCCAGGGGTCCCTGAGAAGTTTGCCCGCCGACTCTTCGAAATGTATGGCCAGCGAGTCGCGGACCCGGTCCATGGCTTCACGCAGCGGCGCGCGCCAGGCCTGATTCCAGCCGGCCCGCCCGGAATTGCAGCCACAATCCGATCGCCACCGCTCAATGCCATGGACGCAGCTCCAGGAAGTATTCTCAAAGATCTCCACGTCGTGCGTCGGCGGGTGCATCTCAAGATAGCGGCCATAGTTGGTAACCTCAGCCAGCTCTTTGGACTGAATGTAATCCAGGGCATAAGTGAGCGCCATCTCGCCATAGTGGTGGTGGTGGCCATACGTCTCGCCGTCCGTCGCTATATTCACAATCTCGGGCCATGACCGCTTGTCGGAGAATCCCTCCGCCAGCCGCTGTGCGAAGCGCTCGCCGTTGTCAAGAAGGCCCTCGAACGCCACCCCATGCGCGATCGGTCCATCATAAAAGAAGACAGCGATAGACCGCTGCGACCGCAGCCGGACGCGGTACGGCATGGTAGGGTCAATCCGGCCCCCGCCCACGTCTTGCCACTGCCGGGTGCTGATGCGGCGGACCCGAGCCGCCTGGTTGGGACTCAGAATCGTGAATTTGATTCCCTGCTGCGCCATGAGATCGAGCGATTCCAGGTCGACAGCAGTCTCCGGCAGCCACATACCTTCCGGAGCCCGGCCGAAATGGTGTCGAAAATCCTGGATGCCCCACACTATCTGAGTAAGTTTGTCTCTGCTGTTGGCCAGCGGCATAATCATGTGGGAATATGCCTGCGCTATCGCCGAACCATGGCCGGAGAAGCGTGTAGCGCTCTCTTTGTCGCCCTCCAAAATAGACCGATGCGTGTCGCGGTCGGTCGTCTTGAGCCAGGACATCAGTGTAGGGCCAAAGTTGAAACTGATCCTGGCATAGTTGTTGACAACCTGAGCGATGCGGCCCTCAGGATTCATGATACGCGAGGCGCTATTCGGGGCGTAGCATTCAGCCGTGATGCGCTCGTTCCAGTCGTGATAGGGGTACGCGGAATCCTGCAATTCTACCGCCTCCAGCCAGGGGTTCTCGCGGGGCGGTTGGTAAAAGTGACCGTGGATGCAAATATATCCCATGCCCGGTCACCGCTTCGTGCAACTGCAAGGCCATTCGGTTGATTTCACTTCCAGCCTGCAAGGTAAGGTGTGCCGTGTTCGGAAATTCAAGCCTTCGAGGTGTGTTCTTTCACGAAGAGCCTCTTTCACGAAGAGCCTCCTTTACGAAGAGCCTGTTCTTTCATGAGAGCGGTTCGTTCACAAGAGCCTCTCCGGCTAATCGCTCGTACGCCACGATCGATCTCGGGTTTAGCACGATGCGAAATTCGCCCGCCGAGACACTCAAAGCTGCTGGCATACCGCCGGGTCCGCTCCAGCCGGGTACACACCAGCGAGGCTCCGAGGAGTCGAGCACCTTGGTCCAAGCGCCCGGTGGAAAGGGGACGGCGAAATCCGTCCTGCGGCCGGAAAAGTGGAGTAACAGCGCAATATCGCTAGTGCCAAACGTGCGCCTGACGAACAACGTTTGCTCGTCCAAGGGAAGCGCCTGACACCTTTCCATCGCCAGATGCGACAGCGCAGGCGTTTTCTTACGCAGGCGAAACAGTTCCCGATAAAAATCGAGTAACAATTGTTGGGACTGGTTCCGCAAGTGCCCGGCCGTGAGCCGGCTCCGCGAGAACGTACTCTCATCCTGTGGATCGGGTACGTTTCCGTTGCCGGAGAACGCGGCGAATTCCTCTCTCCGCCCGCGCCTCACGGCATCAATGGTGGCGGGGTCGCTATGACTCGTGAAGTACAGAAACGGAGCGGTCTCTCCGTACTCCTCGCCCATAAAGAGGAGCGGCAGATAGGGTGAGAGCACCATCGCGCCCGCCGCCAGCTTGAGCGATTCAAAGTCAAGCAGCACGCTCAGGCGCTCCCCTTGCGCCCGGTTGCCTGTCTGGTCATGGTTCTGAATGCAGACCACGAAACGCTCGCCTGGAGTTCCGAGCGCGGAGTTGCCATAGTGCCGGCGGCGAAAAGGCGAATATTGGCCGGAATACACGAAGCCCTTTGAATAGGCTGTGGCCAGATGAGCCACCGTCCCGAAGTCCCGATAGTAGCCATCGCGCTCTCCGGTCAGAATACCGTGCAGCGCATGATGGAAATTGTCACTCCACAGGGCATCGCAGCCCAAACCGCCGTGCGCCCCGGGTCGAACAACCCGAACATCGTTGAGATCGCTCTCGGCAATGACGTAAACGGAGCGGTTGACCGCGCGCGCCTGTTCGTGCACGGCCTGTGTCAACTCTTGCACGAATGGCCGCGCCGACGAGTCAACAATTGCATGAACCGCGTCCAGGCGCAACGCATCCACATGAAACTCCGTCACCCAATAAAGCGCGTTTTCGATGAAGAATCGACGCACTTCGTCGCTATCCGGGCCATCGAAGTTCAGAGCCTCGCCCCACGGAGTTTTGTAGTGGTCGGTAAAATAGGGACCAAAATCGCGCAAATAGTTCCCCTCCGGCCCCAGGTGATTGTAAACAACGTCCAACACGACTGCCAGACCCTTGCGATGGGCGGCGTTTGCCAGTTGCTTGAGGGCCAGCGGCCCACCGTACGAATTCTGGACCGCGAATGGAAACACGCCGTCATAGCCCCAGTTCCGGCTGCCGGGGAATTGTGCCACCGGCATCAACTCGATGGCCGTCACGCCCAGGTCCTTCAGGTAGGGCAGGCGTTGGATGATGGCCGCCAGCGTCCCTTCCGCCGAACAGGCGCCGGCGTGCAGTTCGTAGAAAACGTATTCCGCCAAAGGCGGATTGACCCAGGCCTGATCGGTCCACGGAAATGACGGATCGACCACCTCCGAGGGACCGTGCACCCCGTCCGGCTGAAACCGGGATGCGGGGTCGGGACGGCTTTTGCTTCCGTTCAAAAGGTAGCGGTAGCGAGTCCCCGGGGCAACTTCCGGGACCAGTAACCGATAGTACCCATCTTGATCGCGGGCCATGGGCACGAGACTTTCGCCATTGTGTTGGAGCCATACTCCGAGGCTGTCCGCATGTGGCGCCCAAACTTCGAAGTGGCATAGTCCATCGCCCAAATATCTTGCGCCAGGACCACGATTCGGGCGATTATCCATGCGATCCAAAATGGAGTGAACGGACGGCGGAACACCAGTCTAGCCAGGGGCCAGGCAGAGTTCGCAGGCGCGAATGGCGATTTTCGCTCACACTGACACTAACAACCGGCTTGGCATGGCCAGTCCCGCGATGCTCGAATCCCGCTTCGCTACCGCGCCCTCTGCCGTGGCCGGTTTTCCCTTCCCGTCCAATTCGAGCAATCGATCTGCCACATTTGCCGCCCGTAGAAACTCGCTCCCACACACTCGCGGATTTCCGGTTAGGCCAAGGAGATCCTGGGCGGGCTTGCGAAGAATGCACTCAGGAGGATAAACGAGTCAACCATTTCTTTTCGTGCGGGGTGGGTGAAGGGGTTCGAACCCTTGGCCACCGGAACCACAAACCATCCAATAATGTATCTGGAGGCGCAAGTTATTGATATTATTAACCAACACGTACCCACTTAGTACCCAGCGGTAGTTGAGTGTCCGCCAGATACAGTACAGATAAAGTACAATCGACGTGAATAATCAGGCACAACTTCTCCACGCCCAGGGGGTCACCGACTTCTTTTGATCTGTATGGGCCCTTGGCTGACCACCAGAAGGATTGCAGCGGCACTGGAAAGCAGGAACTGCTGTTGCAATCCGGCACGCCCAAGGTTCTGAACAGTTGGTCCCCCGACGGGCGATACTTATTGTATAGCGCGGCCCCGTTGGCAGGAGTCACCGGTGATTGGCTATCCCGCCATCGCCGCTGTCAAGACGAAGGTGGGGACATGGGAGCAGGTATCCGATGCCTACTTGTACCTCGGACAGCGGGACAAATTGATGCTGGGTGGCGAAGCGTTTGATTTGGAAGGTACTACGTACGGAAACGAACTTCGCCGCCGGTGGAGGATCCTTTTCCCGAAACCTCCCGAGGTGCTTCCGAAATCCGATGGCAAGGAGCATCCATTGTTCCAACGCATCGCACCTGCCCCACCCGCGCTGCCACGTGTGCCCCACTCAATTGAAATGGCCCCGCTCCGGACCGCCATCGCGTTGAGGGCGATCAAAGGTCCCTCGCCGATCCCTCCTGACGGCGTAGGGGCGAGTTGGCCGGCTGCCCAGGCCGGAAAGGCGAACCCCATCGGATCACTCGCCCGTTCGCGACCAGGGAGGACCTATGCTTCTTGAGCCAGCGCTTTGACAGCCGCAGCCTTCTTGCATTGACGGGCCACGTCAAGTGGCGTAAGTCCCGAGGAATCCCTAGCGCCAGGATCTGCATCATTGTCCAAGAGTACTCGAACGGCTGCTGCGTAGCCAAGAAACGCAGCCTTGTGAAGCGCCGTCTGCCCGGTGGAATCGCGCGAATCCACGTTCCATCCGACTTGCGCAAGGTAGCGCAGTGCTGCAACAAGGTGTTCGAAGTGCCACTCACAACTCGCGTGCAGAATGGAAGAGCCGGCATTTGGGTCAGCGCCCGCTTTCAAGAGCTCATCAGCAAGGCGAAAGTGAGCAGCGTGGCCAACAGCCATCATCAATGGTGTTGACTTGCGCCAGCTCAAGTTTACGTCATGCTCTTTTGTCAGTAAGCGCACCCCCTCCAGTATGGCGG
>DATMNI010000481.1:0-11031 GCA_035570275.1 Candidatus Acidiferrales bacterium
TTCCAACGTTGCCAACCTCATTCTCACACGGACGGTTCGCCGCGAAGGCGAGCTGGCGATCCGTGCGGCGCTCGGCGCAAGCACATTGTCCCTGCGCCGGACGCTGCTGGCCGAAAGCGTCCTGCTCTGCGGCACCGGCGCGGCACTGGGCGTGCTGAGCGCGCGGCCAATGGTCGCCCTGCTGGCCCGTTACGCCGCGCGCTTCTCGGTTCGCGCGCTCGATCTGACGGTCGATTCCACCGTGCTGTGGGTCGGGGCGGCACTGGCCCTGGTGGCGGCGGTGCTGCTGGCGTTTGTCCCGCGCCTGCCATCGTCTGACACTTCGCATGGATTCGGTCTGTCGAGCGGCAGCGTGCGGATCACCGGCGGCACCAATCGCCGGCTTCGGGCCTTCGCGGTGACACAGATTGCGGCGTCCTTCGTGCTGCTGGCCGGCGCCGGCATGCTGCTGAAGACGCTGCTGGCGCTGCAATCGGCGCAGACCGGATTCGATACCCATCGCGTACTCGCGTTGAACGTGCCGCCGATGTCGTACGGAAGGACGCCCGATCAGGTTGTTGGTTTCTACAAGGAATCGATGCGGCGCATTACGGAGCTGCCGGGCGTGGATGGCGTCGCTCTCGGCACCATGGTGCCCTGGCGCGATGCCGGCACCTTCGGTCCGGGGTTCCAGTTCTCGGCGGACGGCCACGTCCGCGCCGACGGCGAAGAGGATCCGCGCGCGCGATTCCGCATCGTCTCGCCTGGATTTTTCGCGTCGCTCGGCGTCCGGATGATCGCCGGGCGCGATTTCAGCGACGCCGACCGCCGGGACCACGAGCCCGTCGTGATCGTGAGCCAGAGCCTGGCGCAGCGCATGTTCCCCAATCAGGATGCCGTCAACCGCCACATGATGTGGACCGATCCGGTGATGAAGTTCGTCGACATCAGCACGGCGCCGCGGCGCATCATCGGCGTGGCGGCCGACGTGGATGACGAGAACGTGGTGCCGGGCCCGGCCATCAGCGTCTATCAGTCTTTCGAGCAGTCGCCGCTCTTTGCAGGCCGCCTCTTCGTTCACGCGCGCACGGATCCTTATAAACTGGTGCAGCCGATCACGCGAATCATCCACGGCCTGTCCGCCGACCAGCCAGTGGAGCGCGCCGCCACCCTGGAAGACATCCGCGCGGAAGTGCTCACGCCCGATCGGCTGAACACTTTGGTGTTCGGCGGCTTCGCGGCCGTCGCGCTGTTGATCGCGGTGGTCGGTGTCGCCGGTGTGCTGGCGTTCTCGGTCAGCGCGCGGACGCGCGAATTCGGCATCCGGCTGGCGATTGGATCGCAGCCACGGCATGTCCTGACAGGTGTTGTGACGGAGGGCGCCCTGATGGCGGCGGTGGGCGTCATCGCAGGGGCCGCATGCGGGTACGCGCTGGCGAAGCTGGCAGGCGGCTATTTCGAGGCCGTGCGGATGCCGGGCGCGGTGCCGGTGGTGGGCTCGGCGGCGGTACTGCTGGGGGCCGCGGTGTTCGCCTCGGTACTGCCGGCGGTACGCGCCGCACGCGTCGATGTGATGCAGGCGCTGCGAGGGGACTGACGGCCGGCCGGGACGTACATCCCGGTCGCTGTCCGCGCTCTCCGCGCTCAACCTACCGCGCCAGTGCGATTGCCAGCACCAACGCGCGCTGGGTGCCGCGCCACGAATCTTTCGGGTCGAAGGCCTCGTTCAACGAGTGAGCGCCGGTGCCGTTGCCACCGCCGCTGATGGTGATGGCGGGAATTCCCAGGTTCATGGGGACGTTCGAGTCCGTTGAGCCTTCGCGCAACGCTTCCTCGATTTGCATGGCACGGGAAACACTCAGCGCGGTTTGCACAATCGGGCTGTTTTTCGGCGTCTGGCCGGCTGGGCGGACGCCGACCAATTCCGCGGCGGCCGTCACCGGTCCGCGGTTGCCCCAGCGCTGATTCTCTTCCGCCACGGCCTGCTTTACCGCGGCATTGAACTTGTCGTCCAAGGCCTTCAATGAGGCGGGGTCTGAGGAGCGCATGTCCACTTCCATCCAGGCCTCGAAGGGAATCGCGTTGACCGAGGTGCCGCCGCCCACGCGCCCGACGTTGAACGTGGTCTTGGGCTGCTTGGGGACTTCGAAGGCGTCGATCTTGGCGATGGCGCGGCCCATCGCCTGAATGGGATTGGCCATGCCGAAGGCGCCGAAACTGTGGCCGCCCGGCCCCTTAAATGTGACCCGGTAGCGGTTGCTGCCGACGCCGATATGGGTGATCCCGAGGCCGGTGCCGTCCACTGAAATGAACTTGTCGATCTGCCCCTTCAGGCTTTCGTAGAACAGGCTCTTCATGCCGCGCAAGTCGCCCAGGCCCTCCTCGCCCACATCGGCGACGAACGTGATGGTGCCCGGCGTTTCCACATGGCCGTCATTGAGGGCGCCGATGACGGCCAGCATCACCGCCAGCCCGCGGCAGTCATCGCCGATGCCCGGGCCTTTCAGCACTTCGCCATCGAGCTTCACTTTGACGTCGGTGCCTTCGGGGAAGACCGTATCCAGGTGCGCGCTGAAGACTAGGTTGGGATGCGCGGCGCGGCCCGGTCTGACGCCGATCACGTTGCCGGCGCGGTCGGTGCGCACGTCCTTCAGGCCCAGTTCGCCAAACAGCCGCTGCAACTCACGGCCGCGAACTTCCTCATGGAACGGCGGCGCCGGAATCTCGCACAAGCGCACCTGGGTTTCCAAAGTCTTCGATTCGTTGCGTTTGGCAGCCTCCATGGCGGCGCCAACGGCCGGGTTGTTCAGCAATTCCGCCGGGCTTTGCGCCAGGCAGGCGACCGCGAAGAGCGGCGGAAGAATCAGATGCCAGATGCCGGATGCCAGTGCCCGGTAGGACCGCGTCGCACACTTAACCGGCCACCGGCCACCGGCCACCGGCCACCGTTTCTCAGGCATCCGCCGATGATATCACGGCCCAAACTGTGTAACGATTTGTAGTAGACCGCGCCCATGCACCAGACCATCGAGTTCGTCTTACGCCACGGCTACGCGCTGTTGTTCCTCTGGATCTTCGCCGAGCAGGGGGCGCTGCCGCTTCCATCCATTCCCCTTTTGCTGGCTTGCGGCGCGCTGGCGCGGGACGGCCGTATGAACCCGGCGGCGATCGTTTCCCTGGGTGTGGCGGCCAGCCTTCTGGCGGACAACGTTTGGTTCCAACTCGGCCGGCGGCGCGGCACCGCGGTGCTGCGTTTTCTGTGCCGCATCTCCCTGGAGCCGGATTCCTGCGTGCGGCGCACCGAGGGCGTGTTTCTGCGGTACGGCAGCCGCTCCCTGCTGGTATCCAAGTTCGTTCCGGGCCTCAACGCGGCGGCAACGCCACTGGCTGGTATCTCCGGAATGAGCCTGGGGCGATTTCTGGTTTTCGATAGCCTGGGAGCGCTGATCTGGATCTCGTCCTACACGCTGGCCGGTTATTTGTTCGCCGGCCAGTTGGAGACGGCCTTTCAGTATCTTGAGCGGATGGGCTCCTGGATGGGCCTGCTGGTAGCCGGTGTGCTTGGCGCCTGGATTTCGTGGAAATTCATACAGCGCCGGCGCTTCCTGCGCAAGCTTTCCGTGGCGCGCATCACAGTGGAGGAGTTGAGCCGCATGTTGGAGGCGGGGGAGCAGGTTATGATTCTAGACCTGCGCAGCAGCCTGGAAAACGGCAGCCAAGGAATTCCCGGGGCGCTGAAAATCCCGGTCGAAGAGTTGATCGAGCGCCATCTCGACATCCCGCGGGACCGCGACATCGTGCTGTTTTGCAGTTGACCAAACGAAGCTTCCAGCGCCCGTGCGGCGCTGCTTCTCAGAAAGCAGGGAATCACCCGAGTGCGTCCGCTCAAAGGCGGGGTCGATGCCTGGGACAGCCTGCATCCCCCTTTGCAGCCCCCCGTGCAACTATAGAGGGGCCAGAAGCATCGAGAATAGAATATGGAGGGAGAATGCCGACCAAGCCGGTAATTTTGACCGTGGATGACGACGTGCCGGTGTTGCGCGCCGTGGAACGGGATCTGCGAAAGCGGTATGGGCCCCAGTACCGCATCATGTCCGCGGCATCCGGGCAGGCGGCGCTGGAATTGCTGCACAAAATCGACCAGCGAAACGAACCCGTGGCGCTGTTTCTGGTGGACTACCGCATGCCGCAAATGACCGGCATCGCGTTCTTGTCCCAAACCCTGGAACGCCACGGCGACGCCAAGCGCGTGCTGCTCACGGCCTATGCCGATACCGATGCCGCCATCCGCGCCATCAATCAGATCAAGCTTAACCATTATCTGTTGAAGCCCTGGGACCCGCCGGAGCAGAACCTGTATCCGGTTCTGGACGATCTGCTCGCAGACTGGCACTCGGCCTTCCGGCCGCCGTTTGAAGGGCTGCGCGTCCTGGGCTCGCGCTGGTCGCCGAAAACGTATGAGCTGCGTGAGTTTCTGGCCCGCAACGCGGTGCCGTATCAATGGCTGGACGTGGACACGGCCAGCAGCGATCCCGAGGTGCAGCGCCTGGTGGACAAGGCGCGAAGCGAAGGATGCCAGTTCCCCGTGGTGATGTTCCAGGATGGCGGCTTTCTGCACCAGCCGGGGCAGGCCGAATTGGCCGAGCGCATCGGTTTGCGCACACGCGCCGACAACAAGTTTTACGACCTGGTGATCGTGGGCGGAGGCCCGGCCGGATTGGCCGCCGCGGTGTATGGGGCTTCGGAGGGGCTGAGCACGGTGATTGTGGAGCGCGACGCTCCGGGCGGACAGGCGGGTTTGAGTTCGCGAATTGAGAACTACCTGGGCTTTCCATCCGGATTGAGCGGGGCCGATCTTACGCGGCGCGCCGTGGCACAGGCGAAGCGGTTCGGGACCGAGATTCTGGCGCCGCAACATACCGTGAGCGTGCGCTCCGAAGGGCCGTACCGGATTGTGAAGCTGGGCGACGATTCGGAACTCTCCTGCCACGCCCTGATGGTTGCCACCGGGGTGCAGTGGCGCAAGCTGGACCTTCCGGGAATGGTGAGGCTACAGGGCGCGGGGGTCTACTATGGGGCCGGCCCGGCCGAGGCCATTTCGTGCCGCGATGAAGAGGTCTACATCGTGGGCGGCGCCAACTCGGCGGGCCAGGCAGCCATGAATTTCTCGCGATACGCACGGCGCGTCATCATGCTGGTGCGCGGCTCGAGTCTGGGGGCGTCCATGTCTCAGTACCTCATCGACGAGATTGCGCAGACCCCCAACATCGAAGTGCTGACGGGCACGCGCGTGGTTGAGGTTCACGGTGAGGACCGTCTGGAGGCGATTTCCATCGGCTGCGACGCCACCGGAACGGTTGACCGGGTTCCGGCCAGCGCCCTGTTCATTTTCATCGGCGCCGCGCCCAGCACGGACTGGCTGGATGGCTTCGTGGAGCGTGACGAACGCGGCTTTCTGCTCACCGGTCAGGATCTGCTGAAGAACGGGCAGCGGCCCAAGGGTTGGCCGCTGGACCGCGATCCCAGCCTGCTGGAAACCAGTGTGCCGGGGGTGTTTGCGGTGGGCGATGTGCGGCACGGCTCGGTGAAACGCGTGGCTTCCGGGGTGGGCGAAGGCTCCATCGCCATCCAGTTTGTGCACCAGTATCTGGCCAAGGTGTCGTCATCTGGCGACGGTGTCGGCATGAGTCTGAAGAAGGTGTCGGCATGAGCGGCGCGGCTTCTCAATCCCATCCGGATTCCCTGGTGGCGGAGTTGCGCGGAATCAGCCATTTCGCGGACTTGCCGGACGACGCGCTGGAGTGGCTGGCCTCGCACATGCAAGTGGTGCACCTGGAGCCCGGGCAAATCTTCTTTCCCGCGGGGTCGCCGGCCGATCGCATGATGATCATTCTCGAAGGTGAGTTGCGCAACCAGTCCGAAGGCGGCTCGGACGGGCGGGTCTTCGTAGCGCACGCAGGGGAGGTCACCGGCATGCTTCCCTATTCCCGGCTGACGGTATTTCCGATGGCCTCGCGCGCGGCCATGCGAAGCCGCATCGCCACCCTGTCCAAAGATCTTTTTCCGGAGATGCTGCAGCGCATTCCGGAACTGGGGGCGCGGCTGGTGGCCGTAATGGCCGACCGGATCCGCTACGTGGCACGCGACGAGCAGCGTCGCGAAAAGCTGGCGGCGTTGGGCAAGATCTCCGCCGGTCTGGCGCATGAACTGAACAACCCGGCAGCGGCGGCCGCGCGCGCCGCCGAAAGCCTGCGCGAATCCGTGACGGCTTTGCGGACCGCCAATCTCCGGCTGGACCGGCTGGCGCTTTCCGCCGCGCAGCGCAGCACTCTGGCCGACCTGGAGGAGCGCGTGCTGGCTTTTGCCGCCCGCCACCAGGAAGACGACCCTTTGGAGCGCAGCGACCGCGAACAGGCTTTGGGCGACTGGCTGGAGGAGCACGGCATCGCCAACGCCTGGACGCTGGCATCCACCATGGCCGATGCCGGCGCCAGCGTTGCCCATATGGAACGGCTTCCGGACATGCTTCCCACCGCGGCCATCGGCGACGCGCTTTGCCGCATCAGCGCCGCGCTGCAGGTGGGCGCCCTGGTAGACCAGATTGAAGACAGCACGCGCCGGATTTCCGCCCTGGTGAAGGCCGTAAAAGAGTACTCCTTCATGGATCAGGGTTCGCAGCAGGAGGTGGACATCCACGAAGGCCTGGACAACACACTGCTGATTCTGCACCACCGGTTGAAGCAGGGCGTCACCGTGATTCGCGAGTACGACCGCACACTGCCGCGCATCTGCGCGCACGGCAGCGAGCTCAACCAGGTGTGGACCAACCTGATCGACAACGCGGTGGACGCCATGGGCGGCAAAGGCGAACTGCGCATTCGCACGTCGCGCGCCGGGAACTGCGTGCAGGTGGAGATCATCGACAACGGCCCCGGTATTCCGCCCGAAGTGAAGGCCCATCTTTTCGAGCCCTTCTTCACCACCAAGGGAGTGGGCGAGGGAACGGGGCTGGGTCTGGACACAGTCAATCGGATTGTGATGCAGCATCACGGCCATGTTCGCGTGGAGACGAGGCCGGGCGAGACGAATTTCCAGGTGAGTGTGCCGATCTAGCGGAACTTTCGCAAGTTTGAGAGGCTCGGGGGCCGGCGGAGAGGCCCACAGGCCCGTCAACCAAGGGTACGCGTCAGACGCGCGCCGATACATCGTTAGATGAAATGAAGGAATAGATGAGGCGGGAGCGATAGGTGCCAGCGTCACCGCGAGTGCTCCGATAGCGCGGAAAAGCAGGGCTCGGACGCTTGCGGTCAACCTACCCCCGCAAAGTGAATCAGGGTAGCCAGTGTCGTGGAAAAAACAGAATTGGCCGCCGATAAACGCGGATAAGACAAACGCGGATAAAACACACACCGAGTTTTCATCTGCGTTCATCCGCGGCTCAATATTGTCAGCCCGTGGGCGGAAACCCGAGGACGATACGCTTCCATTCGACTTTGGGCTTCTGGAAATTGACGAGTAGACAAAGAGTCCGGCCGGAGGCTCGCAAATAGTTGAGACATTGCGCGGTGTGTTCGTTAGGCAGGCGCTCGACACATTTCAGCTCGACCACCAGCACATCTTCGACGAGGATATCGGCAAAGTATTCTCCGACGCAGTAGCCTTTGCAGGTTACTGTAAATGAAGATTGGGCTTTGCGAGAGTCCCGCTTTCAGCTTTCAGAGCTAGTCCCAAACCGCGCCGAAGGCGCGCGATCCGAAGCTGAAGGCTGATCGCTGAAAGCTCTTAAAACGTAAACCGGATTTGTGATTCCAGCCGCCGGTTATTGGCGGTCTCGTAGAATCCCTCGCCATTCGGCCCTCCCGCCACCTGGTTGGCGCGGCCGAACAACGGCGACGTGATGTTGCCGATAATGGGACCAGGGTTGGTGTGGTTCAGCAAATTGCGAATCGACATCGAAATCACCAGGTTGAAACGCCTGCTGGTAGTTGGGCTGCCGATGACGTTACGTAATCCGCCGCCTGTTCCTGCAACCGGCGCCCCCCCGCCTCCACCGGACGTTGGCCGCGGGTCCGCACCGGCGGCCCGGCCGCGCTCCTTGCCGAATCCAATCGTCTTGGCCACCCGCAGGTTCATGTTGATCTGGCCGGGCGAGCGCCCGAAGTTGCGCGGCAGCAGCGCCTCGCCGGGTGTGGGATTCGGATCGAGCAAGCCATACGGCGTCGGGATGAGCCCGCTCTTCGCCGGGTTAGCGGGGATCGTCGCGGGGATACCGGGCCGCCCATTGAACAGCGTGGTGCCGAACAGATCGCTGCCCGCCGTGATGTCGAAGGGCGCTCCCGTTTGCGCCACCGCGAACGGGCTGATGCGCACGTTCCCCTTCAGGTTGATCGAGCCGCCCGCGGTTACGCGATGGCGAATGTCCGTGGACGCCCGCCCGTATTCGCCCGCGGCGTTGTATGGATTCGCCGGAAAGGTGCCCAGGCCATCGCTGTTGCTCATGGCCTTGTTGAACGCATAAAAGCTGAATAGCGACAGGCCGGAATTGACCTTGGCGTTGACGTTGGCAATCACCTGGTTCTGGTTGTACAGGCCCGCCGATTCCATCAGCAGGATCGGCCCCGCGCGCCCTGCCGGAAACACGCCGCTGCCGCGCACGTTCGGGTCGTATGTTCCGGGCAGCGGCGCGTTGATGTCATTCGAACGGAGAATGTGCAGCCCATGGGAGTTGGTATAAGTCACCGCCAGCGTGGTGTTCCGCGGCAACTGGCGCTCCAGCGTTACCGCGGTCTGCATGATATAGGGCGCGCGCAGCCGCGCACTCACTTCCTGGATAGTCTGGGTGGATTGGAACCCGGCCAGCGAACCGAGCGGCGGGACCACCGGGAAGAAATCGGGATTGGACACCACGTATTGCTGCTGGTTGACGCCGTTGAAGCGCAGTGACGTCAGCGTGCCGCCCAGGCTGAAGCGGTCGTAAAACATGCCGAAGCCGGCGCGCAGAACCGTTTTGGCGCGGGTCTTGCCCGACCCGCCCGGCGCCCAGGCCGCGGCGATGCGCGGCGCAAAATCGCGCCAGTCGTGAATGTTGGTTTGGGTTTCGTAGCGGAAGCCCAGGTTCAAGGTCAGGTTGGGCCGTACCCGCCACTCGTCGCCGCCGAAGATGCCGGCGTCCACCTGATGTACCGCCAGTTCGGGATTGCCGCCGTTAATGCTGAACTGCGTGGCGCCGCCGCCCAGCGCGCGGATTTCCGCGGCCGGGTAACCGAGTTGCTGGAACACCACGGTCCGGCGGTAGCGTTCGATCGACGTGATAGGCGCCAGCACGGGCTGTCCCGAGGCATCCTGCGTCGGCGCGTTGGCAGCGTTCAGCACCGGAGCCAGCCCGCCGCCACCGAACGTGAAGGTGCCGTTGAAGTCTTGCGGGGAAACGCTGTCATCCAGTTGGGCGCGCAGGCGCACGCCGAACTTCCAGGAGTGCTTGCCGCGCAACATCGACGTGTAGTTCTGCAACTCGAAGGTATTCTGGGTGTCAGCGGAGCGGCCCACCGTGGCGCCGCCGCCGTTGAAGGAACCCAGCACCATCACGGCCGTGCTGGCGTTGTTCGCGGTCATTTGGGCAGCGCTGCGGTAATACTGGAATCGCGTCTCGTTGATGGTGGTTCCAAAGACAGCCGTTTCGGCTGCTTGTAAAGTCTGATTCAGAAACTGATTGCGGTAGCCGCGGGAAATCTGGTCGAAGCTTCCCACCCCCACGTTCTGCGCGCCGGCGCGCGTCACGCTATAGCGCAGCATCAGGGTGTTGTTGGGGTTCAACTGGTAGTCCACGCGCGGGCTGACGCGCGTGAAACGGCCCGGGATGACCAGCACGCTGGCAAATGGCGTGACCGCCAGCGACTGCGGGTCGAGCGCCACCGCATTGGTGATGGCGCCGTTGTCCACCGTATTGCGCTGCGCATCCAGGGTGAAGGACGCGCGCTTGCCCAGCGGCCCGCTGGCGTTGCCCTCGAATTCGTTGAGCAGAAAATGCGCCTTGTCCGGCGAATAGGGATTGCGCGAGTTCCAGGCCTGCGTGCCCAGGTTGTAATCCACCGTGCCGCGGTATTTGTCGGTGCCCGGTTTGGTGAAGATTTCGATGCGGCCGTAACCCAGCTTATCGTACTCCGGCGAGAAGGGATTCTGGTTGATGCGGATCTCGCGAATCGATTCCTTGGCGGGTAGTTCGCCGCCGCTGAATCCATCAATGAAGATGGAGCCGCCGTTCGGTCCCGCCGCAGGCCCGGCCAGCGCTTGCAGGTCAACCAGCAGATCGTCCGGGTTATCCGAGAGGGCGTCGAGGTCGGAGCCCTGCAGCACCAGGGCGCTGGCATTGTTGGCGGATGCGGTGCTGACACTGGGGCCGGAGTCGTCCTGCACCGTCACGCGTTCCTGCACGGCCGCGATACTCAACTGCAGGTTCAGAACCTGGACGCCTGCCTTGATGGCGATTCGTGCGGGTGCAGCCAGGGCCAGTTGCGGCGCCGATGCCAACACGGTGTAATTGCCGGGAGCCAGGCCGGTGAAGGAGTAGGCCCCGGCGCCATCGCTGATGGTGCTCTTTGTTTGGCTGCCGGGTCCGGTCAGGAGGACCTTGGCAGCCGGCACCACCGCACCGCTTTCATCGCTGACCACGCCCCGTAAGATCGCGGTCTGCGCGCCCAGAGACGACGCGAGCAGAACCAAAAACAGGAGACAGCCGGTGAATGAGCGCACTAATTGGAAGTATAGCGAAGCCCGCGAGGGATGCTGGACACGAAACCTCTCCTAAGGAACTCGCTGCAAGTTATTGATAATACGAGAGTCCAAAAATGGCTTTGCTGAATAATTTCGCCGTCAGAGACCCGGCCAAGTTCCTCTCCGGTATGGACCCGCGCCACGCGGGCGCTTTGCTTGTGGGGCAGATTGTTAATCTGCGGCGGATTGTTAATCCGCCCGCGCGATGCGGCAGCAAGCGTTTGCGCCTTCCCTGAAAGTGCTCGTCAAGATGCGACAGGCGGATTGCCAATCCGCCGCAGG